>NZ_JBSFVE010000001.1:349886-846636 GCF_053592165.1 Streptodolium elevatio | reverse complement strand
TGGGGGGGGGGGGCGGCACACCCGTGTGCCGCCGCCCCGAGCGTTTTCTCACGGCGCCCCCCGGCCGTCATGAACGGAATGTTTCCTCCGGCGCAACGCCGTGACGTTCCCGGGAAACACAGGCTTGGCACCGTCACAGGCATCCCGACAGTTCGATGCTCCGCCAGGAGCACGCGACGGAGGAGCCTCCATGGCCACCGCCACTCCACAGGCCGACGCCGCCGACCGACCCAGACTGCGTGCCCTGCTCTCCTTCCGCGGGCGCTACCGCATGCTGCACCTGGCAACGCTCGCGTTCCTCGCCAGCTTCGTGCTGTGGTTCGACATGGCGCCGTTCATCGACGACATCGGCGAGGAGTTCGGGCTCACCGCGGGCCAGAAGGCCACCCTCGCGCTGTGCAACATCGCTCTCACCATCCCGGCGCGCACGCTGATCGGCCTGCTGGTCGACCGGTACGGTCCGCGCCGCGTGTACGGCGCGCTGCTCATCTTCGCGGCGATACCGAACACCATCTTCGCGCTGGCGCAGTCCTATTCGATGCTCGTCGTCAGCCGCCTCATGGTCAGCATCGTCGGCGCCGGCTTCGTGGTCGGCATCCGGCTGGTCGCCGAGTGGTTCCCGAGGCGCGAACTGGGCACCGCCGAGGGCTTCTACGGCGGGTGGGGCAACTTCGGCTCGGCCGCCGCGGCGCTCACGCTGCCGGTGTTCGTCGCGGCGGTCGCGGACGGCGAGGGCGCGTGGCGTTGGGGAGTCGGCTTCGCCGGCGTGCTGGCGGCCGGGTACGGCGTGTTCTTCCTGCTGATGGCGCGCGACGTGCCGGAGGGCAAGACGTACCAGCGCGCCGCCCGCAAGCCGGGGTTGCAGGTCACCAGCCGGCCGGCGGTCTTCGGTCTGATGGCCCTTCAGGTGCCGCTGGCGGTGGCGCTCGGGTTCGTCGTCTACCGCCTCAACGCCGACTTCACGGCGAGCACGCCGACCGGCAAGAAGACGTTCGACGGCGTGATCGGCGACGGTACGGCCGCGGTGTTGTACGCGCTGGTCGCGCTGTGGCTGGCGTACCAGATCTATGCCGTCGTGAAGTCGAACCGCGGGGTCCTGCGCGGCGAGAAGCCGGAGATGGAGAGTTACCGGCTCTCGGCGGTGGGCCTGCTGGCGGTGGCGTACCTGGTCACGTTCGGCGCCGAACTGACCATGGCGGCCTGGCTGCCGAACTTCTTCCGCACGCTGTTCGAGATGGACACCACGACCGCGGCGACCGCCGCGGCGTGCTTCGCGGGCACCAACCTGGTGACGCGGCCCTTCGGCGGCTGGCTGTCGGACCGCACCGGGCGCCGCAAGCTCACGCTGCTCGGCCTGCTGGCCGGATCGTTCCTCAGCTACCTGGTCCTGTGGCGCATCGACGCCGGCTGGCCGGTGTGGCAGAGCGTCGGACTCCTCGCCCTCGCCTCGGTGTTCATCCAGGGCGGCAACGGCGCGGTGTACGCCATCGTGCCGCAGATCCAGCACCGCCAGTCCGGTCAGATCGCCGGCCTCGTGGGCGCGTACGGCAACGTCGGCGGCGTGCTGTTCACCAGCCTGATCTTCCTCCAGGTGGTGCCGCAGACGGTGTTCCTGGTGATCGGCATCGCGGCCCTGGTGGCCGGGCTGTGCTGCCTGCTCCTCCCCGGCGTCGGCGAAGTGCGCCGCGGCGGCACGCCGACGGCCGTGGAGGGTACGGCCGCCCCGGTGCCGGCGGTCACCGGCTGACGCCCCCGCGCAGGACCCGACACCGGTGCAGGATGTCGGCGCACACACCGGGCCCCGACCGCGAGCGATGCGGTCGGGGCCCCGGCGGTTGGCGGCTCAGGCGGCGAGGGTCCGCCCGGACCGCCGCGTCACGCCTCGACCATCGCGCGTCCGCAGGCGTAGGCGATCGGACTGACCAGCTCCCGCGCCTCGGGGAGCCAGCGGTTCGCCTCCGTCGGTTCCCGCGCCCACGTGGCGGTGCCGCTCGGGCCCATCTGCGACGGCGGCGCCACCACGTAGTCGCCGTCGCCCCGGCACACCAGGTCGATCGCGCTCGCACCCCACCCTGCCCGGCGGAGCATTTCCGGCATCTTGTCGCGCGCGCCGGGGAGCACGAAGAACTGCATGCGCCGCGTCGACGTCGCGATGACGGGGCCGACGGCGAGGCCGAGACGTTCGAGACGGGCCAGCGCGAGGCACCCGGCCGGCTCCGGTACGTCGATCACCTCGAACACCCGGCCGGTCGGCAGCAAGATCGCCGAGTCCGGATTCTCCGACCACCAGCGCCGGATCATCGCGGGCCCGCTGGCGGCCTGCGCGGCCCAGTCGCGGTGCAGGGGGTGCGCGCCCGGTGCGCTGCACGCGGGATGGCCGCAGCTGCAACGCCTGCCCGCACCGCCGTCCTCGACGGACGTGCCCGGCACAACGTCCCAGTGGCGGTCCTCCGCGTACCGGACGGCTGTCTCAACGAGCGTGTCGCGGGCCAGCTGCCGGGCTCCAAGGATCTCTTCCACGCCTTCACAACTCCCGGGCGAAGGGTTGGTTACTGGGCACAAGAGCGTTATCGGCGCCCTGGTACGAATCTCACCCGAACGGGAAAGCGCGGTGGCGCGCGAGCCGGGGAGCGGGCCCACACGCAGGGGTGAGAGCGCACGCGGGGCCGCGCGGGGGAACCGCGAAACGCCTGACGGGCCCGTGGCCGGGTGGCCGGGTGGCCGGGTGACCGGGTGACCGGGTGGCCGGGTGACCGAGTGGTCGGGGGCCGGGTGGTCGCGGGGCCGAGCGGTCGGGGGGCCGGGTGGCCGGACCCTAGTGGGTACGGCCGGGCCGTGCCATGCGCGGCCTGGCCCTCTCGTCGGGACCCCGTCTGTCGGGGCGCCCGCGGTGCGCCGCGCCTGCATGCCTCTCCTTCGTGCGCCCGAACGCCAGGAGCAGGGCTCGGGAGGGAGGGCCCGTCGGGGCCGGCTGCCCACCAGGCGTCGCAGCACGCACAGGACCCGCAAGCGACAGCCGAGGTGGGGAAGAGGTCTGCGGCGGGAGGAGTTCGGCGCGGCGGGCTGTCCGCCCGACGCCGGGTCGGCGGATGCCGACCGGCGCAGTGGGGGCGCACGGCAGCAGCGGCGGGGGCGCAGGGTGCCGCGGGCCTATCCGGGCCTGCGATCGACTGGCTACCGTCCGTTACGGACGGCGTGATGGGTGGACCGGCTTCCCGGCAAAGGGAGTTCGTCGCCCCGCGCAGCGGGGGCCGGCACCACCGGGACTCCGGAGCATTCACGGGAGGGGACTCCGATGGCCGCACGGTCGCTCGCGACACGCCAGCCGAACGAGCGCCTGGCCTCGCTGATACAAGAGGCCGGATGCTCCAACGCGGGGCTCGCCAGACGCGTCAACATGTGCGGCGCCGAGCAGGGCATGGACCTGCGCTACGACAAGACGTCCGTGGCCCGCTGGCTCCGCGGCCAGCAGCCGCGCGGCTCGGTGCCGAACCTGATCGCCGAGGCACTCGGCCGCAAGCTCGGCCGCCCCGTCACCGTCGACGAGATCGGCATGGCCGACGGCCGGAGCCTCGCGACCAACATCGGCCTCCAGTTCGCCCCGACGCCCGCCGCCACCGTCGACGTCGTCACCGAGTTGTGGCGCAGCGACGTCAACCGCCGTGACTTCCTGCTGAATTCGTCGGTCGCGGTGGCCGCCCTCGTGGCCCCCAGCCGCGACTGGCTCATCACCGAGCCGGACACCGCGGTCGCACGGATCGGCGGTCCGCGCGTCGGCGCCTCCGACGTCGAGGCGGTATGCGCCACCACCGAGATGCTGTCGGTCCTCGACCACCGGTTCGGTGCCGGCCACATCCGACCGGTGGTCGTGCACTACCTCGGGTCGGTGGTGTCCGGCCTGCTGGGCGGGACGTACTCCGACGACACCGGGCGCGCGCTGTTCGCGGCCGTGTCGCGGCTGACCGAACTGGCCGGGTACATGGCCGTCGACACCGGACAGCCCGGACTCGCGCAGCGCTACTACATCCAGGCCCTGCGGCTCGCGCAGGCGGCGGGGGACCGGCCGTACGGCGGCTACGTACTCGCCGCGGGCATGAGCCACCTCGCCGGGAACCTCGGGAACCCGCGCGAGATAACCCAGTTGGCCCGTGCCGCGCAGGAGGGTTCCAAGTCGGCCGCCACCGGGGAAGGCGCGACGGCGACCACGATGGCGATGTTCCACGCCGCGGAGGCGCGCGGGCACGCGCAGTTGGGGGACGTACGCGCCTGCGAGAGTTCGCTCGCGCGCGCCGAGACCGCGATGGAGCGGTCCCGGCCGGAGGAGGACCCGATCTGGATCTCCCACTTCGACCGCGCCTACCTCGCCGACGAGTTCGCGCACTGCTACCGCGACCTGGACCGCCCCCGGCAGGCCGAGGAGGCGGCCCGTGCGGCGCTGGACGGGCACGCGGAGACGCGCGTACGGCGCCGGGCGGTCGACACGCTGCTGCTGGCCACCGCCCACCTCCAGCAGAGCCGGCTTGACGAGGCGTGCGCGGTCGCGGGCGACGCCTTGGAGTTGGTGACGCGCCTGCACTCGGCGCGCGGCCAGGAGTATCTGCGCGACTTCCAGCGCCGCCTTGTGCCGTACGGATCCGAGCCCGCCGCCCGCGACTTCATGGACGCGGTCCGGGCGGCCCACGAAGGCGAGGACGAGGAGGTGATCTCGGCCTGACGCGCCATCAGATCAACGGCGCCCGTCCACGGCCGCTCCGGGAAGCGGTCGTGTGCGGAAGCTCCTGGGCCCCGCCGCCCCCTGCCGGGTGCGGCGTGTTCCGACCCGAAGCCCAGGCCGCCTGACGGCCCGCGCCCCGTCCCGTGACGCCGCGAAACCGGGACGAGGGCCTGCCGGGCCACGGTGGCTCCCGGCGTCAACGGGGCCGACGCCGGGAGCCACCTGCGGCCCCACGGACAACCGCCGAGACACCTGCGCACCCGCCGCCGGGCTGGGGCCGTACGACCGTTCCCGGACCGTTCCCGCGACCGTGCGCGACCGTCCGAGGCTGCCGGCGACGACCCCGCGGCCACGCCCCGAATGCGGCTGAACGGGCGCGCCGGATGGGCTCTCCGGGTGTCTCCGGCCGAAACTCGTCGCGCCCGAGCCGAACCGCTGTTCGCTTCCTCGGCGTCTCGGCTAGCGTCGAGGGGAACCCACGCGCGAGGAGAGCACGAGATGAGCGGCAGGCCCGGATCCGGAGCGCCCGGCGAGGAGCCCGGCGCGCCGAAGGACGAAGGACTGTCCATCTTCGGGCCGTTGGAGCTGCCGCGCGACGAATCCGGGGGGTACCCGGCGTACGACGAATACGACGGTGCCGGCAACCACGGCCAGAACCCCGGCTACGGCGGCGGCTACGGCGACGCGGGCGGCACCCGGATCGCGACGCCGTCGATGATCGTGCCCCCGGACCCGTCCCAGCCGCCGGCGCCCCCGCCCGGGTACCCCGCCGGACCGCCGCCGGGATACCCGGCCGCGCCCGCCGCACACGGCCACCCGGCACCGCCGGCCCCGCAGGGCTGGCCCGGATCGCCCGCGCCGCAGTACGGCCCTCCGCAGGGGCCTCCGCACTCGGGCACCCCGCACTCTGGCCCGCCGCAGTCGGGCGCCCCGCACTCTGGCCCGCCCGCCGACGACCCGTTCGCCTTGCTCTTCAGGCCGGGGCCGTCCGCGGGCCCGCCTCCCGGCCCGCCGGCCGGTTCCGGATACGCGCAGAGCGGGCCGCCGTACGCCGGCCCCCCGCCGCACGTCTCGGGCCAACCGCAGTACGCGGCACCCGCGATGCCCCCGCGCCACCACGAGTCCGCCCCCGGCTCCGGCCCCGGTTCGCCGCCGGGCGCCGCGCGGCGCCGGGTGATCGTCGGGGGCTCCGTCGCCGCGGTCGCGGTCCTGCTGATCGCGGGTCTCTTCGCGAGCGGCGCGTTCGACGGCGGCGACAAGGCGAAGAACACCGGCGGGGGGTCGGCCGCCCCCACGGCGAGCGGCGCGGCCGTACCACCCCCGACCACCGGCGCCGCGAGCCCCACCGCGACCGCCAAGTCACAGGCGCAGCAGATGGACGAACTGCTGGACGTCAGCGCCGGATCCCGGACCAAGGTCGCGGGCGCGGTGGCGAAGATCGAGCGCTGCGACGACGTGGACACCGCGATCCGCACCCTCGACGACGCGGCCAAGCAGCGCGACCAGCAGATCCAGAAGCTGGGCGCGCTCAAGACCGACCAGATCCCGCGTGGCGACGAACTGGTCGAATGGCTGCGCAAGGCGTGGCAGGCCTCCGCCCGTGCGGACCGGTCGTTCGCGGCGTGGGGCCGGGAGAACGCCAAGGGCGAGTGCGAGGACGGCGACCGCGCCAAGTCCACCGACGACAAGCGCGACGCGAACAAGGCCAGCGGCGAGGCGACCACGGCGAAGGGCAAGGCCGTCGCCATCTGGAACGAGGCCGCCGAGGCGGCCGGCCTCCAGCCCCGCAAGGCGACCGAGATCTGACCGTCCGGCCCGCAAGGGCCGGGTCACGGCGGGTGTTCGAGGCGCGGTCGAGGCGCGGTCGAGGCGGGTCCGGGACACGTTGGACGAGCGTGGGAGCGGGCGCGTACCCCCGTGCCGCGTCCGCTCCCACAGCCGTCGCGCGGCACGCGCACCTGCACCCGCATGACGCGCGGCCGGGAAGTACGCCGCCCCATTGAGGCGTACACCCCGGCCCGTCCCGTCCGCCGCCACGGCAACCACCGCCACCGCGGCCCGTGCGGGCACCGTCCGGGCCGCCGGCGCCGCAACTGCGGCCGCCCGCGAGGCAGTCAGCCCACTTCGGCGACCACGGCCGTACGCAGCCGCACTTCGTACACCGGCAGCGACACCGGCTCGTCGTCCGCGTCCAGGCACAACCCGGTCCGCAGGTCGAACGCCTCCTTGTACATCGGCGACATCACCATCGGCACGCCCTGGCGCGAGCCGAGGATGCCGCGCGAGATGACGTACGCGCCGCTGAACGGATCCCGGTTGCCGACCGCGTACACCGCCCCGTCGTGGTCCGCGAACACCGCCACCTGCTCGCCGTCCACCAGCGCCGCGACGCCGCGTCCGGGGATCAGGTCGGCCAGCCGGCACACCGGCGTCCAGGAGCCGGCCGCGCCGATCTCCACGAGGGTGTCCGGGCCGGCCGCGCGGGCCGCCCCGGCCCGGGCGCCTTCCTGTCGTTCCGCAGCCATGGTCACGAGGTCCTTACCTCCAGGGTCGGGCCGGCGATGAGGCCGGCGGTCGGGCCGTCGACCGAGCCTTCGATCGGGAGGGAGACCCCCTCCTCGCCCGGCCGCGCCGGGCGGATCTGGTCGCGTTCGGCGACGAACGTGACGGTCGGATCGGGTGTGCCCGGGGCGTTCACGAAGGACACGAAGCGCCGCAGCCGCTCCGGGTCCTCCAACGTGGCGCGCCACTCGTCCTCATACGTCTCGACGTGGCGCTGCATCAACTCGTCGAGGTCGTCGCAGATCCCGAGCGAGTCGTCCATGACCACCGCACGCAGGTGGTCGAGGCCGCCCTCCATGCGCTCCACCCACGGCGCGGTCCGCTCCAGGCGGTCCGCGGTGCGGATGTAGAACATCAGGAACCGGTCGATCGTGCGGATCAGCGTCTCGCGGTCGAGGTCCGACGCCAGCAGGTCGGCGTGCCGGGGCGTCATGCCGCCGTTCCCGCCGATGTAGAGGTTCCAGCCGGCCGAGGTGGCGATCACCCCGAAGTCTTTGCTCTGCGCCTCCGCGCACTCGCGCGCACAGCCGGACACCGCCGACTTCAGCTTGTGCGGCGAGCGCAGCCCCCGGTAGCGCAGCTCCAGTTCGATCGCGAGGCCGACCGAGTCCTGCACGCCGTACCGGCACCACGTCTCGCCGACGCACGACTTCACGGTGCGCAGCGCCTTGCCGTACGCGTGCCCCGACTCGAACCCGGCCGCCACCAGCCGCGCCCAGATCAGCGGGAGCTGGTCCACCGACGCACCGAACATGTCGATGCGCTGACCGCCGGTGATCTTCGTGTAGAGGCCGAAGTCGCGGGCGATCTCGCCGATCGTGATCAGCCCCTCCGGGGTGATCTCCCCGCCCGGGATGCGCGGCACCACCGAATACGAGCCGTTGCGCTGGAGGTTCGCCAGGAAGTGGTCGTTGGTGTCCTGGAGCGCCGCCTGCTCGCCGTCGAGGATGTGCCCGTTCGACAGCGACGCCAGGATCGACGCGACCGCCGGCTTGCACACGTCGCAGCCCAGCCCCGTGCCGTGCTCCTCGATCAGCCGCGTGAAGCTGGTGATCCCGCGCACCTGCACGATCTCGAACAACTCCGCACGGGTGTGCTCGAAGTGCTCGCACAGGCCCTTGGCGACCTCCACGCCGTTCGCGGCCAACTCGTCCTGCACGATCGTGGTCAGCATCTTGACGCACGAACCGCAGCCGGTGCCCGCCCGCGTGCACTTCTTGACCGCCGGGACGTCCGCGCAGCCCTGCTCCGCCACCGCCGCCCGGATCGCGCCCTTGGACACGTTGTGGCACGAGCAGACCAGCGCCTCGTCCGGCAGCGCCGAGGCGCCGATCGCCACCGGACCGCCCGCCGACTCCGGCAGCACCAGCTGCTCCGGCGGCGCGGGCAGCGGCGAACCGGCCAGGCACAGCGGGCGCAGCAGGTCGTACGACCCGGCGTCGCCGACCAGCACCCCGCCCAGCAGCCGCCCGTCCGCCGACACGACCAGCTTCTTGTAGACGCCCGCGCGGCTGTTGGAGTACAGCACTTCGAGGCAGCCCTCGGCCGTGCCGTGCGCGTCGCCGAAGCTCGCCACGTCCACACCCAGCAGCTTGAGCTTCGTCGAGGTGTCCGCGCCCGTGAACGCCTTGGAACCGCCCGTCAGTTCGTGCGCGACCGTCTCGGCCATCTGATAGCCCGGCGCGACCAGGCCGTACACCCGGCCGTCGCACGCCAGCGCGCATTCGCCGATCGCCCAGACCGCGGGGTCCGACGTACGGCAGCTCTCGTCCACGACGATGCCGCCCCGCTCGCCCACCGCGAGCCCGCTGTCCCGGGCCAGTTGGTCGCGCGGCCGCACACCCGCCGAGAAGACCACCAGGTCGACGTCGAGCGTCTCGCCGTTCGACAGCGCCATCGTGCGGGCACGGCCGTCCGCGACGCCGATCTCCTGGGTGCCCGCGCCCGCATGCACGGTGACACCCAGCTCCTCGATCTTGCGGCGCAGCGCCTCACCGCCGCCCGCGTCGATCTGAATCGCCATCAGGCGGGGTGCGAACTCCACGACATGCGTGTCCAGGCCCATCGCCCGCAGCGCGCCCGCCGCCTCCAGGCCGAGCAGGCCGCCGCCGACCACCGCGCCGGTCTTGGCGGTTTTCGCCCACGCCTCGATCGCCTCCAGGTCCTCGATGGTCCGGTAGACGAAGCAGCCGTCGGCGTCGTGCCCCGGCACCGGCGGCACGAACGGGTACGAGCCGGTCGCCAGCACGAGCGCGTCGTACCCGAACGTCTCGCCGCTGCGCGCCGTCACCGTCCGCGCCTCGCGGTCCACCGCCACCGCCGGGTCGCCGAGCCGCAGGTCGATGCCGTGCTCGTCCATGAACCCCGCTGGGACCATGGACAGTTCGTCGGCCGACATACCCGAGAAGTACGAGGTCAGGTGGACCCGGTCGTACGCGGCGCGGGGCTCCTCGCACAGCACCGTCACCTGCCAGGCGCCGCCGCCGTCCCGCTCGACCAACGCCTCCAGGAAGCGCTGGCCGACCATGCCGTGGCCGACGAGGACGAGGCGCCGCGCCGCCGGGGCCGTCGAGTTCGCGGAAGTCTGTCCGGACTGTGGGGTGGGGGACTCGATCACTGGGGGGCTCCTTGCGGAATGAGCAGATGCAGGGGGTCCGCGGGGACCGGTTCGTCCCGTTCGTAGGCGTGGGTGAGTGCGCCGACCGTCGCCAGGTCGCCGACGAGAATCGCGCCGACCAGACGGTCGCCGCGCAACACGAGCTTCTTGTACGAGCCGCGGGTGGGATCCGCGAGCCGGATGACGTCGTGCGCGCCGCCCGCCACCGGGTCGACGTCGCCGAACGCCGCGATCTCCACGGGCCCGGCGGTCAGCCGCGCCCCGACCCGCGAACCGGTGTACGCCGCCTCCGCACCGCACAACCGCGCCGCCAGCACGTCCGCCTGCTCCCACGCGGGACCCGACAGACCGTGCACGACACCGCGGTGCTCGGTGCAGTCGCCGATCGCGTAGACGTCCGGCGCACTGGCCGCCATGCCGTCGTCGACGACGATCCCGGTCCGCACCTCCAGACCCGCCGCCCGCGCCAGGCCCACGCGAGGCCGCGCCCCGCAGGCCAGCACCACCAGATCGGCGTCCAGCCGGTAGCCGTTCGCCAGCGTCACGCCCTCCGCACGGTCGGTGCCGTGCAGCGACTTCGCGCGGTTCTCCGCGTACACCGCCACCCCGAGCCGGTCCAGCGCCCGGTGCAGCGCGGCACCGCCGTCCTCGTCGAGATGACGCTCCATCAGGTACGGGGCCTGGTGCACGATTTCGACCGGCAGGCCGAGCGCGGCCAGCGCACGCGCCGCACTCACCCCGAGGATGCCGCCGCCGATCACCACGGCGCGCCGCGCCCCCGGCACCGCCGCCGCGAGCCGCGCACAGTCGGCGAGCGTGCGGAACGCGTGCACGCCCTGCTTGAGTTCGCCGCCCTCACCGGTGTTCGACGTGCAGTGCAGGTTCCTGATCGGCGGCAGCACCGGGTTGGAGCCGGTCGCGAACACCAGCGTGTCGTACCCGGCGATCGACCCGTCCGCCGACTCCAGCGTGCGCGCCGCGGTGTCCACCGCGACCACCTCGACACCCGTGCGCACCTGCGCCGCCGACGACGGCAACCCGATCGTGCCGGCCGGCAGCCGACCGGTCAGCACGTCCGCCAGCAGCGCCCGGTTGTACGGCGCGTACGCCTCGTCGCCGAACAGCGTGACCGCCGCCCCCGGATCGCGCGCGAACAACTGCGCGGCCAACCGGGCGGCGGCCATCCCCGCGCCGACCACGGCTATCTGACGACGGATCACGGCGTACTCCTCACCACGGAGGCCGGCACCGAGGCCTCGGCTCGCTCCACGCGGACCGCGCAGACCTTGAACTCCGGCATGCGCGACGTCGGGTCGAGCGCCGGATTGGTCAGCGAATTCGCCCGGCCCGCACCCGCCCAGTGGAACGGCATGAACACCGTGTCCGACCGGATCGACGCCGTCACCCGGGCCGGCGCCTCGGCACGCCCGCGACGGCTCGTCACCGCCAGCAGGTCGCCCTCGGACACCCCCAGCCGATCGGCCAGATGCGGGTGCAGCTCGACGAACGGCCCGGGGGCCGCCCGGTTCAGCTCCACCACCCGCCGCGTCTGCGCACCCGACTGGTACTGCGCCAGGACCCGCCCGGTCGTCAGATACAGCGGATACTCCGCGTCCGGCTCCTCGGCGGCCGGCCGGTGCGCCACGTCCACGAACCGCGCCCGCCCGTCCGGCGTCGCGAAACGCTCCAGGAACAACCGCGGCGTGCCCGGGTGCGACTCGTCGGGACACGGCCAGAAGACCCCGTCCTCGCGGCGGATCCGGTCGTACGTGATCCCCGCGTAGTCCGCCTGCGCCCCCGCCGTCGCCGCCCGCAACTCCTCGAACACCCTCTCCGGGTCCGTCGGGAACCCGGTGCCCACCCCCAGCCGCGCGGCCAGGTGGTGCAGCGCGAACAGGTCCGTGCGCACCCCCGGCGGCGGCGCCAGCGCCGCCTGCCGCAGGATCACCCGGCCCTCCAGGTTCGTCGTGGTGCCCGTCTCCTCGGCCCACTGCGCGCTCGGCAGCACCACATCCGCCAGCTCCGCCGTCTCCGACAGCACGACGTCGCTCACCACCAGGAAGTCCAGCGACTCCAGACGCTGCGTCACATGCGCGGCCCGCGGCGCCGACACCACCGGGTTCGAGCCCATCACCAACAGCGAGCGCACCTCGGACCCCAGCACGTCCAGGAGTTCGTACGCACTGCGCCCCGGCCCCGGCAGCGACCCCGGGTCGACACCCCACACCGCCGCCACGTGCGCCCGGTCCGCGGCGTCCGTGATCGAGCGGTAGCCGGGCAGCTGGTCGGCCTTCTGCCCGTGCTCCCGCCCGCCCTGCCCGTTGCCCTGCCCGGTCAGGCACCCGTACCCCGAATACGGCCGCCCCGCCTTGCCGGTCGCCAGGCACAGGTTGATCCACGCACCGACCGTGTCCGTGCCCTTGCTCTGCTGCTCGGGCCCCCGCGCGGTCAGCACCATGCCCGTCGGCGCACCCGCGAACATCTCCACCGCACGCCGCATGTCCGGCACCGGCACACCGGTGATCCGCTCCACCCGCTCCGGCCAATGCGCCATGGCCGCCGCCCGCGCCGCCTCGAAGCCGCTGGTCCGCGCGGCCACGAACGCCTCGTCCACATAGCCGTCGGCGATCGCCAGGTGCAGCATGCCCAGCGCCAGCGCCAGGTCCGTACCCGGCACCGGCTGCAGGTGCAGCGTCGCCTGCTCCGCCGTGCGCGTGCGGCGCGGATCGATCACGACCAGCGAACCGCCGTTGTCCGTCAACTCCGTCAGATACCGCAGCGCCGGCGGCATCGTGTCGGCCAGATTGCTGCCCACAACGATCGCGCAGCCCGTCTTCGGGATGTCCTCCAGCGGAAACGGCAGCCCGCGGTCGAGCCCGAACGCCTTGCGGTGCGCCGCAGCGGCCGACGACATACAGAAGCGCCCGTTGTAGTCGATGTTCGACGTGCCCAGCACCACCCGGGCGAACTTGCCCAGCAGGTACGCCTTCTCGTTCGTCAGCCCGCCGCCGCCGAAGACCCCGGCCGCGTCGCGCCCGTACGCCTCCTGCACGGCCCGGAAGCCGTCCGCCACCCGGTCGAGGGCCTCGTCCCAGCCCGCCTCGCGCAGGACTCCGTCACTGCGTACCAGCGGAGCGGACAGACGCACGCCGGTCCGGAGCACCGCGGCGGCGGTACGGCCCTTGCCGCACAACGCCCCCCGGTTCACCGGGAACGCCGGACGTTCCACGACCTCGACGTCCGGTCCCGCCTCGCCCGATCCGGTGGCCGCCACGCCCTCCGCGTGCCCACCGGCCGCCCCCACCCGCAGCCCCATGCCGCACTGCAGCGCGCAGTACGGGCAGTGCGTCTCGGTGACGGCGACCCGCTCGGGCGCCGGGGCGGTGTGTTTCATACCAGTGAGCGTGTCCGCACACCGTTACGCGACCGGGTCACATGTGTTGCGGCGGAGGTACGGCTGTCTCACACCCGCAGGTACCGCACGTGAGCCCGCCGACACCGGGAGAGGCGCTGGGGAGGCCACCCCTAACTCCGGCGTGACCGCCGCGCAACAGCGCGGAAACACATGTCGGGGAGCCTCACGGCATGGGTACAGGGACGGAGTTGGCGGAGCCGCTGGTCGGCTTCACGATCGGCGTGACGGCCGCGCGCCGCCGCGACGAGCTGGTGGCACTCCTCCAGCGCAGAGGCGCCAAGGTCATCGAGGCGCCCACCATGCGCATCGTCCCACTTGGCGACGACACCATATTGCGGAGAGCCACGGAGTCCTGCCTCGTCGGCCCCCTCGACTACGTCGTCGCCACCACCGGCGTCGGCTGGCGGGGCTGGATGAGCGCCGCGGAAGGCTGGGGCATCGGAGCCGAACTGGTCAAGGCGTGCCGGGAAGCCGTCGTGGTCAGCAGAGGCCCCAAAGCCACCGGCGCGGTCCGCGCCGCCGGACTGCGCGAGGTCTACTCGCCCGGCTCCGAGGCCAGCAACGAACTGCTGCACTGGCTCCTCGCCCGCGACCTGCGCGGCCGCCGCATCGCGCTGCAGGAACACGGCGCACCCCTCGAAGGCTTCGCCGCGGCCCTGCGGGAACGCGGCGCGGACGTCATCGTCCTGCCCGTATACCGCTGGGGTCCGCCCGAAGACCCCGGCGCGGTCCGCAAACTCGTCGAGGCCACCGTGCGCCGCGAGATCCACGCGCTCACCTTCACCAGCTCGCCCGCGATCGAGGCGTACCTCGAAAGCGCCGACGAACTCGGCCGACGCGCGGAAGCCCTCGACGCACTGCGGGCCGACGTCCTGCCGGTGTGCATCGGACCCGTATGCGCCCGCCCGCTCCACGACCACGGCATCGAGGCCGTGTGGCCCGAACGCGGACGCCTCGGCGCCCTCGTCCGCACCATCACCGAGGAACTGCCGCTGCGCGCCCGCCGAGAACTGGACACCGGAACGGACCGCCTGGTCCTCCAGGGCAACGCGGTCCTCGTCGACGGACGCACCATCTGGCTGCCACCGGTCCCCGGCGCGGTCCTGCGGGCGCTCGCCGAGAAACCCGGCTGGGTCCTCAGCCGCGCCGAACTCCTGAAGAAGGTGTGGACCGGCGCACGCGCCGACGAACACGCCGTCGAGGCCGCGGTCGCCCGACTGCGCACCGCCCTCGGCCCGCACTCCGGCCTCGTCCGCACCGTCACCAAGCGCGGCTACCGGCTGGCGGTCGACCCGTGACCGACGCACCACCGGCCGGCCCGCGGCCCGGGAACGCTCCGGACCGGGCCGCGCCCCGCACCGCCGCACCGGGCACCGACATCCCGCTCCTCGCCGTCGCGCACGGCACCCGCGACCCCGAAGGCCGCGCCGCCGTCGCCGAACTCCTCGACCTGGTCCGGGCGCTGCGCCCCGGCATCACCGTCGAACTCGGCTACGTCGACGTCGCGGAACCGCTGCTCGCCGACACCCTGGCCCGCATGTCCGGGCCGGTCGTCGCCGTACCGCTGCTCCTCGGCGCGGGCTACCACGTACGCGAGGACATACCCGCGGCCCTCGCCACCGCACCCCAGGTCCAGGCCCGCGTCGCCCGCGTCCTCGGCCCGGACCCGCTCCTCGCCGAAATCCTCGGCGAACGCCTCGCGGCGGCATGGCCGCCCTACTGTCCACAGCCTGTGGACAGTCCGCGGCATGTCCTTGACGGTGGCCCTGATGCCACCGACGCCACCGCAGCCTTCGCCGACTGCCAGGCCATCGTGCTCGCCGCCGCCGGATCCACCGACCCCGGAGCCAACGCCGACACCGCCCGCATGGCCGGCATCCTCGCCGACCGCACCGGACTCCCGGTCGTCCCCTCCTACCTGTGCGCGGGCACCCCCACCCCCGCCGACGCGGTCGCCGCGCTGCGCGCCGAGGGCATCCACAACATCGCCGTGTCCGGCTACCTCATGAGCCCCGGCTACTTCGCCCGCAAAGCCGCCGCCTCCGGCGCCACCGCCACCGCGGCCCCCCTCGGCGCCCACCCCGCCCTGGCCCGCCTCGTCCTCGCCCGCTACGACGAAGTGCTCCGTACCGGCGCGGGGACCGAGACCGGGCCACCCGCCGAACCCACGCCGCTGCGGTCACCCCCTTACGCACGACGCCCATGAGACCGGTCAGCCGGCCCGGTTCGGCCAGGCACCAGCGGTTCGCGCCGGTGGCGCCCGCCAACCGGTGTGGTGCCGGAGCACCGGCCTGAGGCATGATCCTCGGGTGTCCCGGTCCGACCGTTTCGTGACCGGGCGGGGTTACGTTCGCACGACAATCCGGTGAATCCGGCGGCGGGGAGAGGGTGGGGAACGCCACCATGGCACGTATGCGCCAGAACACCGTCCCGTGGTGGCGTTGGCGGGCCCAGGTCCGCTCCTCGCTGCACATGTTCGGCGACCCCGCGTTCCAGCAAGAGTGTTGGCTGCCCGGGCGGGCCGAGTACGGCACCATCACCGACGCCGTCTACCGGCTCGTCGGCGACACCTGGCTCGACCGCTGGTCGGCCGCCACCTACATCGGCCGCATCTTCGTCGACGCCGACGAAGCCGACGCCGTCGACCAGGCCGTCCTCGCCGTCCTGGCGGTACTTCACGAAGTCGGCGAGGACGCGCCGCCCTCCGCGTACCTCACCCACCCCGGCTGGGGCGACGTCGCGCAGAAGGCCCGCGCCGCGCACGAGCGGCTCGCCCGTGCCGACGAGGACGACGCCGACCGACGGCCCGACACACTCGAAGTCCTCCGCATCCGGACCGGCGGGCGCTGACCACCCGCCGCGACGTGCGATCCTGGTGGACTATCCGGTGAGCGCGGGCCCGCCGCGGCGCGCCGCACACCGGCCACCCACGAATCAACGCGCAACCCATGCGAGAAGGAAGGCGCCGGCATGTCCGACCAGCCGCTGAAGCCCGTACTGCCGACGGTCGACGGTGGAACGGTCGGTACCGGCGGAACCGGACCCGCGTCGCGCGACCAATACGTCCTGACACTGTCGTGCCCCGACAAGCGCGGCATCGTCCACGCGGTCGCCAGCTTCCTCATGATGACCGGCTGCAACATCGTCGACAGCCAGCAGTTCGGCGACCGCGACACCGGCCTGTTCTTCATGCGCGTGCACTTCACCGCGGAGGACGCCGTCACCCTCGACGCCCTGCGCGCCGGCTTCGCCGCCGTCGGGGCGTCCTTCCAGATGGACTGGCAGATCCACGACGCCGACTCGCGCATGCGCGTCGTGGTGATGGTCAGCAAGTTCGGCCACTGCCTCAACGACCTGCTCTTCCGCGCCAGCATCGGCGCGCTGCCGGTCGACATCGTCGCCGTCGTGTCCAACCACCGCGACTTCGCGGAACTGTCGGCGTCGTACGGCGTGCCGTTCCACCACATCCCGGTCACCCGCGACACCAAGCCCGAGGCCGAGGCCCAGCTCCTCGCCCTGGTCCGCGACCTCGACGTGGAACTGGTCGTCCTGGCCCGCTACATGCAGGTCCTGTCCAACGACCTGTGCAAGGAGCTGGAGGGGCGGGCCATCAACATCCACCACTCCTTCCTGCCGAGCTTCAAGGGCGCCAAGCCGTACCACCAGGCGCACGCCCGCGGCGTCAAGCTCATCGGCGCCACCGCCCACTACGTCACCGCCGACCTCGACGAAGGCCCGATCATCGAGCAGGAGGTCGAGCGCGTCGACCACGCGGTCACGCCCGAACACCTCGTCGCCGTCGGCCGCGACGTCGAGTGCCAGGCACTCTCCCGCGCCGTCAAGTGGCACTCCGAGCACCGCGTGCTGCGCAACGGCAGCAGGACCGTCGTCTTCGCCTGACCGGTCGCAGCCACGTACCCGGTCCGGGAGCGCGGCCGGGTTCCGGCGGCGCGACCGGGTCCGGCAGCGCCCCGGGTCCCGCGGCGCGCCCCCGGCTCAGTGCCGTGCGGAACCCGCGACCAGCGCCGCCACCCCGATCAGGCCCGCCACCGCCCCCAGCGTCCAGCCCGCCCGCGCCCCCAACTGCGGGAGCCGGGCGGACTCGGCGGGGTCCCGGCGCGACACGGTGAGCCCCCGCCCGCCGAGCACCGGCGTACCGTCACGGCCCCGGGTGATCTGCCCGGTGAGGTAGACGCGTTCGCCCGGCAGCAGCACGACCTCGGTCCGATCCAACCGCGAGGACCGCCGCATGCGCCGCGCACCCGGCGCGAAGTCCACCGCTATCGCGCCACCGGACGACGGGATCCCGCTCACGCTGTCGCGGACCGACACCGGCAGATGGCCCACCCGCAGGCCCGCCGGGTCAACCCGGACCGCGCCGGTGTCGTCGCGTACCAGGAACGGCCTTTGCGACGACTGGGTTTCGGTACGCCCGCGCCCGCGCCGCGCGGGCCGTATCTCCCCGTGGTGCAGCGGCCCGTCGCCGTCGAAGTCGCGCACCCGGTCGTTGTCCCGCTCCACCCAGTACTCGACGATTGTGCTGGTGAACCACACGCACGAGCGGCCGGAGACCGGCGCGTACACCAGCGTCTCCGAAAGCGGTTCGACAACCCCGGACACGACCGCCCGGCCGCGGCGGTTCGGGACATCGGCGCAGGCCAGCCGGGTGGCATGGGCCGATCGGGTACCCAGCCGCGCGAGCGTGACCGCCACGAGGGCGACCACCAACGCGATGACCCCGACAGTGACCATGTGACCTCAACATACGCGGATCACCCGGACGGTGTCACGAAGATCTACGCGCGAAAATCCAGCCCGCCGACCACCCCCGGGAACCCGCCGCGACCACCCCGCGAGCGGGCGAAAACCCTTTGCGGACACACCGCATGGCATGGCTACATGGACCACGTCAGCAGTCCGGCGCGGCTCCGGACCACCTCCGTGGCAGCCGCGCTTCCAGGAAAGGAGCGGTCCGGTGCGGTTCCGCGAACAAGGCCGACGCCCCTCCGGCAGGTGCGGCGCCTCGGCCCGACGCAGGTAACCCCGTTCCGCTCCTTTCCGCGACCGCCATCCCACGGCGGTCGCACCGAGGGGCCGCCCCGGCAGCGCCGGGTGCACGGTCCGGCCGCAGGCCGGGACGGCCCCTCACCCTCACCGCCGTTCCGGCCTACGGACTCACCGGCTGCCGCCGGCCACGTCCGATCTCCCCGGGTACGGCCCCACCGACTTCGGGCCCGCCACGGCGCCCTACCGCACGCCTGCGGACGTGGCAGAGACTTGTTGTATCCATCTGGAGTTGAAGACACATGACGTACACCGAAGTACCCGGCGCGCACGACGTCCCGATCAAGATGTGGACCGATCCCGCGGCGGTCGAAGGCAAGGCCATGGACCAGCTGCGCAACATCAGCACGCTCCCGTGGCTGCACGGCCTCGCCGTCATGCCCGACGTCCACTACGGCCTCGGCGCCACTGTCGGCTCGGTCATCGCGATGAAGGACGCGGTCTGCCCCGCCGCGGTCGGCGTCGACATCGGCTGCGGTGTCTCGGCGGTACGCACGTCGCTGACCGTGAACGACCTTCCCGACGACTTGGCCCCGCTGCGTTCGCAGATCGAGGCGGCGGTCCCGGTCGGCTACAACGCGCACCGTGACGCGGTGGATGTCGGCAAGCTCCCGGGCCTTGACACGAAGGCGGTCGACGACCTCTGGAGCGGCTTCGACGACCTCGCGCCCGAGGTGCACGCCCGCCGGACACGTGCCGCAATTCAGCTCGGATCGCTCGGATCGGGCAATCACTACCTTGCGCTCAATTCGGACATTTCGGGCGTCATTTGGCTTGAGCTCCACTCGGGGTCGCGGAACATCGGCAAGGAACTCGCGGAGCACCACATCGGCGTCGCGCGGTCGCTCTCGCACAACCAGGGCCTCGTGGACCGCGACCTCGCGGTGTTCCTGGCGAGCACGTCCGAAATGGACGCGTACCGCCGGGACCTCTACTGGGCCCAGGAGTACGCGCGGCTCAACCGGGAGGTCATGCTCGGGCTCTACGAGCGGGTCGTGCGGGACCACTTCCGCAAGCGGAAGGTCACGTTCGACCAGCGCATCTCGTGCCACCACAACTACGTGTCCGAGGAGACGTACGACGGTGTGGACCTCCTGGTCACGCGGAAGGGCGCGATCCGGGCTGGCAAGGGAGACCTCGGCGTCATCCCCGGGTCGATGGCCGCGGGTTCGTTCATCGTGCGTGGGCTCGGAAACGCGAACGCGTTCAACTCGGCGTCACACGGGGCCGGTCGGAAGATGAGCCGGAACGCGGCGAAGAAGCACTTCACGGTGCGGGATCTTGCCGCGCAGACCCAGGGCGTCGAGTGCCGCAAGGATGCCGGGGTGCTGGACGAGATTCCGGGCGCGTACAAGAACATCAAGCAGGTTATGCGCCAGCAGGAGGACCTGGTGGAGGTGGTGACGCACCTCAAGCCCCTCATCACGGTGAAGGGCTGAGGGACCGAGGGGCCTGAAGGGGGGCGGTCGGCCGATGCGGCCGACCGCCCTCCGTCACTCCGGGAAGCGCACGCGCGGCTTTGCCGGACCGAGGAGCCGCCATGCGCGCATCACGCAGCTCCGCTCGGTGCGGTCGAGCAGAGTCGCCGCGACGGCGGGCGCATGTGCGACGACGACTGCATCCTCTTCGGCCGTCCAACTGCGTCGGGAGCTGCGCGCCCGCATGCCTTCCGGCCTCCGCCACGTGCGCACGTCCCGTGCCGAGCGGGCCTTGCGTTGTAGCGCGAGCGCCCCTTCGTAGTAGAGGTGTTCGGCAAGCGCGGGCGCGGGATCGCCCAGGTACAGGATGTTGTAGATGCCATCCCTGCGGTTGCGGCCCGGGTTGCGCACCGCACCGCTGACTTCGCGGCAGAACTCCACGAAGTAGTCCTTGATCGCGTCGCTCGACGTCGTCAGGCTCACGAACGGCAGTCCTTTCGCGGTGAATCCCACCGAGCCGTCCGCGTCGACGAGGCCCCGTACGTAGTCCCGCGCTTGGTGTGGACTTGTCGGCGGCCTGATGATCTTCGACTTCTTCCCGTAGGGCATGCCAAGCGCGAACAGCATCGTCCGCCCCTCGAACGAGTACATGGTCCACGTGCTCGCCTGGTGGTTGTCCTTGAAGTTGGTGTTGCGCGTACGGTCACGCACGCTGCTCCGGTACGGGCACAACTCCTGGAACCGCAGCAGGATTTCGCGATCGGTTCGGGAGAGCTCGACGGCCAGCTGCCCCTTGTCACCGGAGCCTGCGGACAGGGTGCCGTCGGCCTGGAGGAAGCCGAACATGTAGGAGTACTCGGGCTGGGTGAGGTCCATGAATCTCATGGCCCAACCGTCGTGCGCGAACGTGTGTTCGTCCCGCGAAACCGACGCGGATCACCTGTTCGGGGTAACTGTCGGCGTGGCGTCTTGCGTCAGGTGCGGCGCAGGGTGCCCTCGGGGTTGCCGGAGCCGGTGCTCGTGATGACGCAGTGGACGGTGTTGCCGGCGGGGTCGAGTTTCAGGGTGATCTGACCGCCGTTGGAGCACGCGGGCATCCCGAGGAGGCTGGGCTGCGGGCGGCCGTCCGGGACGTCCTGGAGTTTGACGACTCCGTTGTCGACGGAGATCAGCCGGGAGTTGCTGGTGCAGTCCGATTCCAACTCGGGGATGTCGGCGCTGGATTCGGCGACCACGCCCTTGTCGTTCGCCTGGTGCATCGTGATGGTGAAGGTCGACTCCCGGGAGCCCTGGCTGATGATGGTTCCGGTCCACTTGCCCAGGTAGCCGTCGGGGATCTTGGCCGCGGCGTTGCCCGTGCTCGGGCCGGGGGCGGTGCCGCCGGTGGGACCGGCGGTGCCCGGAGGCGAGGCGGTCCCACCGGAGCCGGAGTCGGCGGGGGACTGGGGTGTGGCCTGCGGGCTCCGGGTGTCGGCGGGCGCCGACGGCGCCTTCGGGGTGTCCTTGTCCGCGGCGTCGGAGCGGGCGATCAGGGCCGAGGTGCTGATGATGGCGATCGCGCCCGCGATCGCGGAGAGGTAGAGCCACGGTGTTCCGCGTCTCTCGCCCTTCGCGCGGGCCGGGAACGGCTCGGGGGCCGGGTATTGGTCGTACCGGGCACCCGATGGCGGCGGTGCGGCGGGCGCGCTCGCGAAAACCGGCACCGGGGCGGTCGCGGACTCGCGGGACGGAGCCGGCCCGCCGGGAGGCTGCGGCGGCGCGGCGGGCGCAGGCGCCGCCGGGGGGAACGCCGGGGCCGCGGGCCGCGGTGCGGCGGACGGCATGCGCGGGACGGCTCCGGTTTGCGGCGCGACCTGGGGTGCGACCCGCGGCATCGGCGGTGGGGTGCGCGGTCCGTGCTGTGACGGCGGCTGCGTCTCGTCGTAGCGCGAGGGCGGCTGCGTCGGTGCCGTCTTGAGGGACGGCCAGTGGTCGGCCGACGTCCAGTCCTCGGGAGGTGCAATGTCGTCGCCGGCGAGTTCGTCGATCTCCAGGAGGGCGATGGCGCGGCGGCTCAGGTCGGTGGTGAGTGGTCCGGGCAGCCAGCCGGGGGCGACGAGGGCGGCGGTGGAGCCGCCGGGGGCGAAGTGCGCGAGGAGTTCCTGCGGGCTCGGCCGGTTGCCGGCGAACTTGGCCAGGCAGGCGGATATGAGGTCGCGCAACGCCGGGGGCACGGCGCCGAGTTCGGGGGACTTCGAAACGATGCGGAACATCAGTGCCTGTCCGCTGCCGGCGCCGAAGGGCCCTTCCGCGGTGGCCGCGAAGACCAGTACGGATCCGAGTGAGAAGACGTCGGTCGCGGGGCCGACGTCGCGGCCGTCGATCTGTTCGGGGGACATGAAGCCCGGTGAGCCGACGGTGGCGCCGGTACGGGTGTGCACGCTCGCGTCCAGGGCCCGCGAGATGCCGAAGTCGATGACGCGCGGCCCGTCGAGCGACAGGAGCACGTTGGTCGGCTTGAGGTCGCGGTGGATGAGCCCGGTGCCGTGGATGGCGATGAGCGCCTCGGCGAGGCCCGCGCCCAGGGTGCGCACCGACGATTCGGGCAGCGGCCCGTGCCGTTCGACGGCCTCGTACACGGAGGGTCCGGCGACGTAGCCGGTGACCAGCCACGGGCGGGACGCCTCGGTGTCGGCGTCGATGACGGGGGCGGTCCAGGCGCCGCCGACGCGTCGCGCGGCGGCGACCTCGCGGCGGAAGAGGTTGCGGAAGCCGACGTCGTCGGACAGTTCGGGGCGGATCACCTTGACGGCGACCGTGCGTCCCCCGGGGCTGCGCGCCAGGTACACGCGCCCCATGCCCCCCGCGCCGAGTACGCGCAGCAGGCGGTAGCCGCCGATCTCCCTCGGGTCGTCCCGGTCAAGCGCTCGCACCCGGCATGCCCCCTTGTCTCCCCCGATCGTCCCGACGCTCCCCGCGGCACCACGGGTGAGGATACGTCGCTCGGGGGTCGGGGCGCTTACCGTCCGGATCACGCCGTCCGCCGGTACGCGTCGGACGGGGCCGCGGAGGGCGGTCGCCGGGGCCCCGTGCGGTGCCGGACCGGGCCGTGGGAGGTGTCCGTACGACTCCCGAAGTCGCCGCCGGGTGCCCGGAGATCGCTCCGGGGTGCCGGACGGCGGCGGTGTGCGGGTGCTCCCGTGACCCGCGCACCCCGCCGCCGTCCGGGGTCCGTCGGCGGCGGTCCCGGTACGTGCGTACCCGCGGATTCCGGCCGCCCCGCAGCCGCCGCCCGGGCTCAGGTACGAGCCGCCGAGGCCAGCAAAAGCGACAGCTAACTGCAAATCAGAACGTAACCGGCATCTCGGCCAGGCCGCGGATGAAAGAGCTGGGGTGGTGGTGCAGCGTTGCCCCCTCCTCCAGTGCGAGGTCCGGCAGCCGCTTGAGGATCTCCTCGAACGCCACCTTGATCTCCAGCCGCGCGAGCGCCGCGCCGAGGCAGAAGTGCGGTCCGTTGCCGAACGCGAGGTGGTTGTTCGGGGTGCGGAACGCGTCGAACACCTCGGGGTCGGGGAAGATCTCCGCGTCGCGGTTGGCGGCGCCGTACAGGAGCATCACGGTCTCGCCGGCCGGGATGGTGACCCCGTGCAGCTCGACGTCCTGGGTGGTCTGCCGGGCCATGTTGACCACCGGCGAGACCCAGCGCAGGCATTCCTCGACCGCGCCCGGGACGAGCGAGGGGTCGGTGCGCAGCTTCTCCATCTGGTCCGGGTGTGCGACGAGTTGTGCGAGGCCGCCGGATATGACGTTGCGGGTGGTCTCGTTCCCGCCGACGAGGAGCAGCAGGGACTCGCCGATCAGTTCGCTGAAGTCCAGTTTCTCGCCGTCGATTTCGGCGTGCACGAGGATGCCGATGAGGTCGTCGGTGCCGGGGTTCTCGCGGCGGTTCTCGATGACCTTGGTGGTGTACTCGACGTACTCGGTGAACGCTTCGCCGGCCTTGTAGCTCAGTTCGCCGCCGTCGGAGAGCATGACCATGACGTCGGCCCAGTGCTGGAGCTGGTCGAGGTGGTCGTGGTCGACGCCGAGCATCTCGCCGATCATCGTCATGGGCAGCGGGGCGGCGAACTGGCGTACCAGGTCCGCCTTGCGCTCGGGCTGGGCGAGCATGCGCGCGATGAGCGTGGTGACGATCTCGCGGACGTGGTCCTCCATGGCCGCGATCTGCCGCATGGTGAAGCCCTTGGAGACGAGCTTGCGGCGGCGGAAGTGCTGCGGGTCGTCCGAGTCGATCATGGACGGCTGCGGTCCGACCTTGGGGCGCGAGCCCGCGGCGGACGAGAAGATGTCGGGGCTGCGCTCGGCCATCAGGACGTCGGCGTGCCGGGTGAGCCCCCAGACGCCGGCCTCCTCGCTGTAGTACACGGGCGCGTTCTCGCGCAGCCAGGCGTAGTCGGCGTACGGGTCGCCCGCGTACCAGTCGCGGTCGAGCAGGTTGATGCGGCGCTGGGGCTCTGTCATCGTCGGGCCTCCGTGGCGGGTCACAGGTGTCACGTGTCGTGCGGCGGCGGGGCGCGCGCCCCGGGGCCGCAGGGCGGGTTGGACCTACAGCACCAGCCGTACGGCGGTGCGCATCAGGTCCTGCACTTCCTCGGTGCTGCGTCCCCGGTGCGACAGGCTCAGCAGGCCGGAGAGCAGCACGTGCCCGAGGACGGTCTGCAGGTCGGCGATGTGCGCCTGCTCCTCGGCGGTCGCGGGTACGCCGAGGGCCAGGTCGGTGATGCGCACGATGGTGCCCGCGAAGGTGCGCTGCGACGACTCCGCAGACGGGTCGCGCGAGGTCGCCGCCTGGAGGATCGCCTCGGTGAGGAGCTTGTTCTCGGCGCTGACCTCGACGAGGCGGCAGAGCATGGTGGCGAGCCTCCCGGCGCCGTCGTCCGGCAGGTACTGGTCGGTGAGGCCGTCGATGACCTGGCCGATCCACAGCGCGGAGACCTCGGACAGCAGGTGGTCCTTGGAGGTGAAGTAGCGGTAGACCGTGGCCCGTGCCACCCCGGCGCGGTCCGCGACGTCGTGCATGGTCACGGATGCGTAGCCGCCCTCGGCGGCGAGTTCGAGGGCCGCCCTGACCAGGCGTTCGCGCCGCGCCTGCTGGTCGCGGGTGAGGGCGCGGGTCAGGGTGATGGTGGTGTTGGACGGGGCCATGGTGCGATCTTGCCTCCGGATGAGACTGAAGTCTAGTCTGACGTCTCGTCAGATCCAGTGCACGTGTCTCAACCGAAGCCAGGCCGGGAGGCATAGTGGGACCCCTTGCAGGCATACGTGTCGTCGAGTTCGTGGGCCTCGGCCCCGGCCCCTTCTGCGGCATGCTGCTCGCCGACCTCGGCGCGGACGTGCTGCGGATCGACCGCGCCGACACCGCCCGCAAGGGCTTCGACGGCCCGTCCCGCAACCCGATGAACCGCGGCAAGCGCTCCGCGGCGCTGGACCTCAAGTCGCCCGACGGCGTCGCCACCGCGCTGCGCCTGATCGCGGAGGCGGACGCCGTCGTCGAGCCGTTCCGGCCGGGTGTGATGGAGCGCCTCGGCCTGGGCCCCGACGTCTGCCTGGAGCGCAATCCGCGCCTGGTGTACGGCCGGCTCACCGGCTGGGGCCAGGACGGCCCGCTCGCCAAGGCCGCCGGACACGACATCGACTACATCGCGCTGGCCGGCATGTTGGAGCCGATCGGCCGCGCGGGGCAGCCGCCGAGCATTCCGCTCAACCTGGTCGGCGACTTCGGCGGCGGCGGGCTGCTGCTCGCGTACGGCCTGGTCAGCGCGTTGCTTTCGGCATGGCGCAGCGGGCAGGGCCAGGTCGTGGACGCCGCGATGATCGACGGCGCGGCGCTGCTCGGCGCGACGTGGTTCACGATGGCCGCGAGCGGTGGACTCGGCCCTCGCGGCACCAACATGCTCGACGGCGGCGCGCCGTTCTACGACGTGTACGAGACGTCCGACGCCAAGTACGTCGCGGTCGGTTCGATCGAGCCGCAGTTCTGGGCCGAACTCCTGGCCCGCCTCGGCCTGTCCGAGGACCCGGTCTTCGAGAAGCAGTACGACCGCACGGCGTGGCCCGCGATGAAGGCCCGTTTCGCCGAGGTGTTCGCGACCCGCACCCGCGACGCGTGGTGCGAACTCCTCGAAGGCACCGACGCGTGCTTCGCGCCCGTGCTGGCACCGGCCGAGGCCCCGGCCCACCCGCACCACGTCGCGCGGGGGGCGTTCCACGACGTCGGGGGCCTGCCCGAGCCGGCCCCGGCGCCGCGCTTCGGCGGAACTCCCGCCGCGGTTCCGGCGCGTCCGGTCAACCCGGGCCCGGCCGAGGACGGCGGCGACACCGACGCCGCGCTCGCCGCCTGGGGCCTGCCGGCCGACGAGATCGCCCGCCTGCGCGCGGCCGGCGCCGTGGTCTGACCCGACTCAGCGATCCAGCAAGGAGACCGATGGACATCCACGAGGCGCTCTACACGACACGTGCCATGCGCCGGGTCACGGCGGAGCCCGTTCCGCTCGACGTGCAGGCCCGCATCCTCGATGCCGCGGTCCGCGCGCCCAGCGGCGGCAACTCGCAGAGCTGGCGGTTCCTTCTCGTCGACGACCCGGGCGTGAAGGCGCAGATCGGCCCGCTGTACCGGGAGGCGATGGCCAACCTGTGGAAGACCCTGTACGCCCCCAGGATCGCCGCCGCCGAGGCCGATCCGGACTCCGCCGAGTCCAGGCAGTTCATCCGCGTGCAGCGGTCGTCGCAGTGGCTCGCCGACAATTTCGAGCAGGTCCCGCTGTTCCTGTTCGGCTTCGCGCAGCACGACTCGACCGGCGGCTCGATCTTCCCTGCCGTGTGGAGCGCGCAGTTGGCGGCCCGCGCGGACGGTGTCGGGTCGGCGCTGACGGCCGTGCTGGGCATCGCGCACCGCGACGAAGTCGCCCGCATCCTGGGTGTTCCGGCCGACGAGCGCTGGCACATGGCGTGCTGCGTGTCGTTCGGCTACCCGACCGGAAAGTGGGGGGTCGCGGCGCGTACGCCCGCGCACGAGGTCGCGTACCGCAACGCGTGGGGCGCGCCGGTCGGTTTCGAGGTCCCGGCGCCGCTGTGGCCCGCCACGTCCGAGCCCACCACTTTCGAGGAGAACAAGTGACCACCACCGAGCTTCCGTTGTCGGGTTCCGCCGCGTTCGTGTCGGGCGGCGGCAGCGGCATCGGCCTGGGCTGCGCGCTGCGGTTCGCCGCCGACGGTGCGCACGTGACGATCGCGGGCCGCAGCGAGGACCGCCTCAAGGGCGCGGTCGCGGAGATCGAGAAGGTCGCGGCGCCCGGTGTGCGGGTCGGGTACGCGGTCGCCGACGTCACCGACGAGGCGCAGACCAAGGCGGCCGTGGACCAGGCCGCTTCGCTCGGTCCGCTCAAGGCGGTCGTGGCGTCGGCCGGCGGTAACTCGACGATGGGCCCGATCACCCAGATCGACACGCAGCGCTGGCGCGACACCGTCGAACTCAACGTCACCGGAACGATGTTGGTGCTCAAGCACAGCGCGCGGCACATGGTGCGCGGCGGGGGCGGCTCGTTCGTGGCGATCTCGTCGGTCGCGTCGTCGAACACGCACCGCTGGTTCGGCGCGTACGGCGTCTCCAAGGCCGGGATCGACCACCTCGTGCAGTTGGCCGCCGACGAGTTGGGGGCGAGCGGCGTACGCGTCAACAGCATCCGCCCCGGCCTGGTGCGCACCGACATGGTGCAGATGATCACCGACGGCGGGCCGCTGCTGGACGACTACCTCCAGTGCACGCCGTTGGGCCGGTTCGGCGAGACCGAGGACATCTCGGCGCTCGCGGCGTTCCTGGTGGGTCCGCAGTCGACGTGGATCACCGGGCAGGTCGTCAACGTGGACGGCGGCCACCACCTGCGCCGCGGCCCGGACTTCACCAGTGTCCTGGAGCCCGTGTTCGGTCCTGAGGGCCTGCGCGGCGTCGTGGCCGAGGGGAGCTGAGCACGTGGCACCGGCGTTCAATCTCGCGGACCTGTTCGAGGTCGTCGCGGACGCGTGTCCGGACCGCACTGCCCTGGTCGCGGGCGAGGTACGGCTGAGCTACCGCGAACTGGACGAGCGCGCCAACCGGGTGGCGCACGCGTTCGCGGCCGCCGGCCTCGAACCGGGCGACCACGTGGGCGTGTACGCCCGCAACCGTGCGGAGTGGCTGGAGGCGATGATCGGCGCGTTCAAGGCGCGCACCGTGCCGATCAACGTGAACTTCCGGTACGTCGAGGACGAGTTGCGCTACATCTTCGACAACGCGGACCTCAAGGCCCTGGTCGTCGAGCGCGAGTACCTGCCCAAGGTCGCCACGGTTTCTCCCGACTCCCCGCTGCTGCGCACGGTGTTCACCCTGGAGGACGGCACCGACGGCGGCCCCGAGGCGCTGACCGGCGCGGACGGGCGCGCCGTCGCGCTGGTCGACTTCGAGAAGGCGCTCGACGCGGCCTCCCCGGACCGCGACTTCGGCCCGCGTTCCCCCGACGACCGCTACATGGTCTACACGGGCGGGACCACCGGCTTCCCCAAGGGCGTCGAATGGCGTGCCGAGGACATCTTCTGCTCGGCGATGGGCGGCGGCAACTTCGGTGGCGAACCGATAGCGGAGCCGGGCGAGTTGGCGCGCAAGGCCGAGTCGCCCGCGGCGGTGCAGATGCTCACGACGCCGCTGATGCACGGCAACGGCCAGTGGGTCACCTGGATCACGCTGATGGGTGCGGGGACCGCGGTGTTGTGGACCGGCCACCGCTACGACCCGGCGGAGATCCTGCGTACCGTCGAGCGCGAGCGCGCGGTGACGATGATGCTGGTCGGGGACGCGATGGCGCGTCCGATCGCGGACGAGCTCGCGAAGGGCGGGTACGACGCGTCCAGTCTGCGCGTGATCGGCTCGGGCGGCGCGCTGCTGTCCCCGGCGGTCAAGGAGCAGTTGCGCGGTCTGCTGCCGGACCTCTACATCTCCGACGGCTTCGGGGCCTCGGAGTTCGGCGCGGGCAGCGCGCAGAACGCCGCGGGCCGGTTCCCGCTCAAGCCGCAGACCGCGGTCCTCGGTGACGATCTCCGCCCGGTGGGCGTGGGGGAGACCGGCCGGATGGCGCGGACCGGGTACATCCCGGTCGGCTACTACAAGGACCCGGACAAGACCGCGGCGACCTTCCCGGTCGACCCGGACGGCGTGCGCTGGGTGGTGCCCGGCGACTACGCACGGGTCGAGGACGACGGCACGGTGACCCTGCTCGGCCGCGGTTCGGTGTGCATCAACACCGGTGGCGAGAAGGTGTATCCGGAGGAGGTCGAGGGCGTCCTGAAGGCGCATCCGGCGGTGTACGACGTGGTCGTGGTCGGCGTCCCGGACGCCCGCTTCGGCGAACGCGTCGCCGCGGTGGCCTCGGTGCGCGAGGGGCACGCCGTCACGATCGACGAACTGGCCGAGCACAGCCGTACGTTGATCGCCGGCTACAAGGTTCCGCGGGACCTGGTCGTGGTCGACGCGGTCCCGCGCTCCCCGGCCGGCAAGCCGGACTACCGGTGGGCTAAGGACGTGGCGGTCAAGGCGTCGCAGGGGGCCGGCGCCTCGTAGTCGTCCGGCAGGTCCGGACGTGCGGTCAGACGCGGAGGTTGCCGCCGGGGTCCGCCTCGGCGGCCGCTTCGCGCGGGTCGCGGTAGCGCTGCGTCTCCAGGACCCCGGCGACCGTCAACACCGCCACGATCGCCGCGACTTCGGCGAGGGCCGAGGCGAACATGCCGAGCGGGATGGTCGCGGCGAGGGACAGGACGGCGCCGACCCGGTAGCTGTTCGGGTGGATGCGGAAGGTGAACCGGGTCACCACGTTCGCGGCCAGGAACAGCGCGAGTCCGCCGGCGAGCGAGCAGGCCTGGGCGGCGTCGAGGCGGTCCGCCGGGTGGGCGACCGCGCTCTTGACCCCGGCGGCGAACAGCAGGATGCCGAGCAGCAGCGCGTAGTGGCCGTACCCGTAGACGGTCAGGGCACGCAGGCTGCGGGCCCGCAGCGGCATGGCGTCCATCGCCTCGGCGGTGCGCGATTCCTCGTCGTCGCCGAAGTACGCCCACCACAGCGCGAAGCAGAGCATGAGGGTGAGCACCGCGGTGGCGATCAGCTTGAGGTCGAGCTCCAGGCCCTGCGCGCCGGCGCCGATGGCGATGACCGACTCGCCCAGGGCGATGACCACGACGAGCCCGTGGCGCTCCACGAAGTGTCCGGCGCGCAGCGGAAAGCGCATCGCGTCGAGCAGGTGCGGCGCGGCGATCTGCACCACCGCGGCCGCGGCCCAGGTGGCGATCTGCGTGGTGTCCTCGAGGTAGGCGCCGACCACCACGAGGACGGCGCTGGCCAGGTTGACCGGCGCGATCCGGGCGAGGGCCGCCCGTCCGGCGCCGGAGGTCGCGAACATCGCGGTGTGCACGAGCGCGACGACCAGGTAGCCCCAGCCGAAGGCGGTCGCGCTGTCGCCGTCGACGAAGGCGTGCGGGATGGCCAGCGAGACGACGAGGAAACCGGCCATGCCGATCATCAGGAGGCAGCGTCGCGCGGGCGTGGTCGGCGGGACCGCGTTGTTGAGCCACACGTGCCCGCTGTACATCCACCACAGGACCGCGAGCATGATGACGACGCGGGTTATCCCGGTCAGGGTCAGGTCGCGGGCCAGCGCCGCGGTGAGCTGGGTGACGGTGAAGACGAAGACGAGGTCGAAGAAGAGCTCGAGGGTGGAGACGCGTTCCGCGGACTGGACTGCCTCGTCCGGTCCGGACTTGGGGAGGGTCACGGCGTCATTATCTGCCCCGCTTCGGGCTGGGGTGCGGGGTACGCGGCGGTAGTCCGCCCCGTACCCCGCCCGTACCCCGCGCCGCGACCGGCTCGTGCGCCGCGGCGGTACGGATCCCGGGATCAGCCTTCGAGCGCGTGCGACTCGAATCCGTCGGGGCCCTTGGGGAGGTCGCCCGCGATGGTGATGCGCTGCATCGAGCGGTGCATGCCGGCCGGTACGTCGGTGGGCACCAGGTGCGCGGTCGCGCGGTTGTCCCAGAACGCGATGCTGCCCGGCTGCCAGCGGAAGCGCACGGTGAACTCGGCGTCCTGCAGGTGCTCGTAGAGCAGCGTGAGCAGGTGGCGCCCCTCGTTGCGGGTGAGTTCGAGGATGTGGCTGGTGAAGTTCGGGTTGACGAACAGGATCTTCTCGCCGGTCTCCGGGTGCACGCGCACGACCGGGTGCACCGAGCGCAGTCCGTCGCCGAGGAAGACCTTCGCGAGTTGGCCGGGCAGTTCGCCGCGCTTCATCGGGAGCGTGTTGTGGTGCACCGCGTGCAGGCCGTCGATGACGTCCTTGATCGGCTGGGAGAGCCGGTCGTACGCGACCGCGAGGTTGGTCCACTGCGTGTCGCCGCCGTACGGGGGCACGACGACGCCGCGCAGGATGGAGCCCATCGGCGGGTTGGGGATGAAGGTGACGTCGGTGTGCCAGCGGCTCTCCACCGAACCGCCGCCGCCCATGCCACCGCCGCCGCCCATCTGCTGGTTGTCGAGCAGCAGGATCTGGGGGTAGTCGGGGAACTGCGAGGGCAGCGTGGGGTGCGCCTTGGTGGGCTCGCCGAACGCCTGGGCGAACGCCAGGTGTTGGGCCTGGGTGATGTCCTGGTCGCGGAAGAAGACGACCTTCCACTTCAGCAGCGTCGCGCGGATCTCGGCGACCAGGGCCGGGTCGAGCGGTGCGGACAGGTCGACGCCGAGGATCTCGGCGCCGATGTGCCCGGCCATCGGGCGTATGTCGAGGCCGAGCGCGCTGTCGGACGTCGTCGGGGTCGCGGCGTCGGATGTGGTCGTCACGGTGTCCTCCGGTTCTGGTGCAGGTTCTGGTGCAGGTGGGCCGCGGTCTCGGGGGAGACGGGCGCGGTGGTGAGGGCGACCGCGGTGTCGGTGAGGTGGGCCAGGAACACCGGGCGCGGGGCCAGGCTCGCGGCCCGGCCGTACTGGATGAGCGTTTCGCGGTTGGCGAGGGCGTGGCCGACGTACCCGGCGAGGAGCATCCAGCGGTCCGCGCGCAGCTTCCGCGGTACGTGGTCGAGCTGTTCGACCAGGCGGGTGCGGACGATGTGCACGCCGCGCGTCCACTCCTCGCGGCCGAGGTCGGCGACCGCGATGCCTTCGAGGAGGCCGGCGTTGACGCAGAAGCGCAGGTACCAGCTGGGGTTGCCGGGTTCGCCGAGGGCGGTCTCGGCGAGCGGGTGCAGGAACGCCTCGACCAGGCCCCGGACATCGTGGCCGCGGCCGTCGCGGTCGAGGTCGTCGAGGTATCCGAGGCGCCGCTCGTTGATCGGCTCCATGCGGTGCCGGAACACCGCGTCGACCAGGGCCTCCTTGGAGCCGAAGTGGTACCGCGCGGCAGCGGTGTTGCGCTGGCCGGCCTGGGTGCCGATCTCGCGCAGCGACACGCCGTTGACGCCGCGCTCGGCGAACAGCCGCTCCGCCACCTCGATCATGCCGAGCCGGGCCGCCGCGCCCCGGCCGTTCCCGGCCACCGTCTCCACGCTCATGGCCACAAGTTAAAGCGCCTGGGTTAATAACTCAAGTGGGTTAGGCATCCGATTCCGCTCCGGCTCCGGGAACGCGTGAGGCGCCTCCCGGGGGGAGGCGCCTCGTGTCGACACGTGTCGCCCGGCGGTTCCGGAGCCGGGTGCGGATTTCGGGACGCACCCGGGGCGGAGGGCCGACCGCGGTTCAGGAATGCATCAGGCAGTACAACTGGTCGCCCGCACGGTGGAGTTCGTGCGCGAACGCGGTCCAGTCGTGCAGCATCCGGTAGAGGAGGTACGCGTCCCTGGGGATCCTGCGGTCCGGCACGGTCGACCAGATGAAGGCCGCCGCGCCCAACTCCTCGTCCGTCGCGTTGCGCAGCACCTCGAGCAGTATCGGCGGGAGCTGCATGACGGCGTGCGCGGGATGCAGCACCACCAGTTCCAGCGGCGGAGTGGCCTCGCGCGGGGTGTCGCCCAGCAGCGACAGCACCATCGCACTGACCGTCTCCGGTTTGACGTTGCTGATGTACGAGTTGCTGGGCCGCTCGCGCGGCTCGCACGGGTCGAGGGGGTCGATGAGCGGGGGGACCCGAGCGGCGGCGGCGCGGTCCGGCGCGCCGAAGTACTCGTACGTCACTCCCACCGGCCGCCTCCTTTCATGCTTCCGCCGTACTGGTGCCGACCTGGTACTGGTCTCGGGGTGGGGTGCTCCGACGTGACGTGTGTGCGACCCGCAGATGATCGTCCCAGGTCCGTCGTACGCGAGGCACGGCGGTTAGGTAACAGGTGTGCACCACTCGTCGGTGTCGGGAACCGGCTTTTCCGAAGGAGCGTCAGGAACCCCCCGGCGGGCTCGACATATCGGGCAAATGCCAGTGCCGCAAAGCCTGGTGGGAATCGGCGGACGGTTCGCCGGTGCAGCGTCCTCGGGGACTCCGGGAACGACGGGGGTGCCGCCATGCGGTCGCCGCGCGTGAATCGGGCCGTCGTCGACCCACGGACCATAGGCCCGTCCGCGTCCTCGCCGCCACGCGCACCCCGCCTGCCCTGAATACCGCGCTGCCCCTGTCCGACTGCCGCACTGCCCTGCCGACACGAGGATTGAGGGACTCGCGCGATGGCAGGTGACGGATCGTCTGATAATACCGGCCGTTTACGCTCGTCCGGCTCCGCCTCAGGGTCGATTTTCCCGACATTCCCGGGGTTGCGGGTCGGCGGCGCGCGCAGTGAGAACATGGCAGCGTGAGCGCAGCCAGTGACCTCCCGTCCTATCCCTCCGATGCCCCCGCGTCCCAGGCCCTGTTCGACCGGGCCAGAGCGGTGACGCCGGGCGGCGTCAACTCCCCGGTGCGCGCCTTCCGCGCGGTCGGCGGCACGCCGCGCTTCATGGCGTCCGGGCGCGGGCCCTACCTCACCGACGCCGACGGCCGCGAGTACGTCGACCTGGTGTGCTCGTGGGGCCCGATGATCCTCGGCCACGCGCACCCGGCCGTCGTCGAGGCGGTGACCGCGGCCGTGGCGCGCGGCACGTCCTTCGGCACGCCGGGCGAGGGCGAGGTGGAGCTCGCCGAGGAGATCGTCGCCCGCGTCGCGCCCGTCGAGCAGGTGCGGCTGGTCACCTCGGGCACCGAGGCGACGATGTCGGCGATCCGGCTGGCCCGCGGGTTCACCGGCCGCTCGAAGGTGGTCAAGTTCGCGGGCTGCTACCACGGACACGTGGACGCGCTGCTGGCCGCGGCCGGCTCCGGGCTCGTCACCTTCGCGCTGCCGGACACGCCCGGTGTCACCGGCGCGCAGGCGGGCGACACGCTCGTGCTGCCGTACAACGACCTGGCGGCGGTACGCGCGGCGTTCGCGGCGCACGGCGACGAGATCGCGTGTGTGATCACCGAGGCCGCGCCCGGCAACATGGGCGTCGTCACACCGGCGCCCGGGTTCAACGCGGGGCTCGCCGAACTGTGCCGGGAGCACGGCGCGCTGTTCGTCTCCGACGAGGTCATGACGGGCTTCCGGGTCTCGAAGGCCGGCTGGTACGGCGTCGAGGGGGTCACCCCCGACCTGCTCACTTTCGGCAAGGTGATGGGCGGCGGCTTCCCGGCCGCGGCCTTCGGCGGGCGGGCCGACGTCATGGCCCACCTGGCTCCGGCCGGCCCGGTCTACCAGGCGGGCACGCTGTCCGGGAACCCGGTGGCGACGGCGGCCGGCGTCACGACGCTGCGCCACTGCACCGACGCGGTCTACGAGCAGATCGACCGCACGTCCCTCGTGCTGCGCACCGCCGTCTCCGAGGCGCTGGCCAAGGAGGGGGTCGCGCACACGGTCTCCAACGCGGGCAACATGTTCTCGGTGTTCTTCACCAACCGCCCGGTGACCGACTACGACCAGGCGCGCACCCAGGAGTCGTTCCGGTACTCCGCCTTCTTCCACGCGATGCTGGACAGCGGCGTGTACCTCCCTCCGAGTGCCTTCGAGGCGTGGTTCCTGTCGGCGGCGCACGACGACGCCGCCGTCGAACGTATTCTCGAGGCGTTGCCGCGGGCCGCACGGGCCGCGGCGGAGGCGACGGCATAAGGCGGAGCGGCGCGTGCGGTGCACACCGCGCGCGTCCGGAGGCCGCGGGTGCCGGCGCCGCGCGTACCGGCGTCCCAGGACCGCACAGGAAGAGCAACCGACGATGTCCAGCAGCGATGTGACGATCGTTCACCTCATGCGCCACGGCGAGGTGCACAACCCGGAGGGCGTGCTGTACGGCCGCCTGGCCGGCTTCCACCTCTCCGAGCTCGGCGTGAAGATGGCCGAGCGGGTCGCCGACCACCTCGCTTCGCGCGACATCACGCACGTGGTGGCGTCGTCGCTCGACCGGGCCCAGGAGACCGCGTCGCCGATAGCCGCGCGGCACGGCCTGGAGGTGGCCACCGACGATCGGCTCATCGAGGCGGCGAACATCTTCGAGGGCAAGACCTTCGGTGTCGGGGACGGGTCGCTGCGCAAGCCGGAGTACTGGCGGTACCTGCGCAACCCGTTCAAGCCGTCGTGGGGCGAGCCGTACATCGAACAGGTCGTGCGGGTCATGGGCGCGCTGGGCCGGGCCCGGGACATCGCGCGCGGCCACGAGGCGGTGTGCGTGAGCCACCAGTTGCCGATCTGGGTGACGCGGTCCTTCGTGGAGCGCCGCCGTCTGTGGCACGACCCGCGCAGGCGGCAGTGCTCGCTGGCGTCGCTGACGACGTTCACGTACGAGGGCGACAAGATCGTCTCGGTCGGCTACACCGAGCCGGCCCGCGACCTGCTGCCGGCCAAACTCCAGCAGCAGGGCAAGCAGTTCGGCGCCTGAGAACCCTCGGTCATTTCGGGCAAATGGTGCAGAAAGCCCAAATGGCGGCGGCGTTCCCGGGGCATCCGCAGCAAAGGGATTGACACGGGGCGCCGCCCGGGCCCGATTTGCGGACCCGGTGCAGAGCCCTCCGAACCCCATGCGAAACTTTTCACATGCTCACACGACGACCGATCCTCCGCGCCGCCGCGCTGACCGCCGTTGCCGTGTTCGTCCTCGCCGGATGCGGCAGTGACGGAGGCGGCAAGGAAGCGAACGCGGACCAGCAGGGATACGTCGAGGGCAAGGGCATCAAGCAGGTCGCGGCGGGCGACCGCAAGGCCGCCCCGAACATCTCCGGCAAGACGCTCGACGGCCAGGCCGTCTCGCTCGCCGACTTCAAGGGCAAGGTCGTCGTCCTCAACGTGTGGGGCTCGTGGTGCGCGCCCTGCCGGGGCGAGGCGCCCAACCTCGCGAAGGTCGCCGCCGACACCAAGGACAAGGGCGTCGTCTTCCTCGGCATCAACACGCGCGACGCCACCGAGACGAACGCGAAACGGTTCGAGGAGAACTTCCAGATCGAGTACCCGAGCATCTGGGACCCGGAGGGCCGCCAGATCCTCAAGTTCAAGGGCGACCTCAACCCGGCCGCGATCCCGAGCACGCTCGTGATCGACCGGGAGGGCCGCATCGCCGCGCGTTCGCTGCGCGCGGTCACCGTCGACGACCTGCGCATGATGATCGACCCGCTGCTGAACGGGAGCTGAGCCGTGCTCCTGGCGGCCGACCCCACCACGACGGTGACGAGCGGGTCCATCCTGCTCGCCATACCGATCGCGCTGTTCGCCGGCCTCGTCTCGTTCTTCTCGCCGTGCGTGCTCCCGCTGGTGCCCGGCTACCTCTCGTACGTGACGGGCGTCTCGGGCGCCGACCTGAAGGACGCCCGGCGCGGCCGACTGCTCGCCGGCGCGCTGCTGTTCATGCTCGGCTTCACCGCGGTGTTCGTCTCGTTCGGCGCGGCCTTCGGCTACTTCGGCAGCACGCTGATGGAGCACCAGAAGGTGATAACCCGGGTGCTCGGCGCGGTCACCGTGGTGCTGGGGCTGTCCTTCATGGGCGTCCTGCCCGGAATGCAGCGCGAGTTCCGGATCCACCAGAAGCCGACGCTCGGCCTCGCGGGCGCGCCTATGCTGGGCGTGGTTTTCGGACTGGGGTGGACGCCGTGCATCGGCCCGACCCTGGGCGCCGTGCTCGGGCTGTCGATCGACCAGGGCAGCGCGAACCGCGGCGCCGTCCTGACGGTTGCGTACTGCCTGGGGCTCGGCCTCCCGTTCGTCGTCGCGGCGCTTGCCTTCCGCAAGGCGCTCGGCGCGTTCGCGTGGGTCAAGCGGCACTACGTGTGGGTGATGCGCCTCGGCGGCGGTCTCCTCGTCCTGCTCGGCCTGCTGATGGTCACCGGGGTCTGGGACCGGATCATCCGCGAAATGCAGGCATGGGCCAGCGGATACACGATCGGAATCTGACGTGACCATCGACACCGAATCCGACAAGCGGGCCGCCGACGCCGGCATGTCCACGGCGCCCCAGCCGGACCGGTACGACATCCAGCAGCCCAGACTCGGACCCGGCGGCTGGCTGCGCTGGATGTGGCGGCAGCTCACCTCGATGCGGGTCGCGCTGATCCTGCTCCTGCTGCTGTCCCTCGCGGCCATCCCCAGCTCGGTGATCCCGCAGCGCACGGTGAGCCCGCTCAAGGTCTCGCAGTACTTCCGCGACCACCCCGGCCGTGCCGAATGGATGGACAGGCTCCAGCTGTTCGACGTCTTCTCGTCGTGGTGGTTCGCCTCCGTCTACATCCTGCTGTTCGTCTCGCTCGCGGGGTGCATCGTGCCGCGGGCGTGGGCGCACGCGAAGGTGCTGCGCAGCAGGCCGCCGGAGGCGCCCAGGCGGATGGAGCGGCTGCCGGCGTACGCGACCTGGCGTACCGAGGCCGACCCGGAGACCGTGCTCGCCGCGGCGCGCACGCAGCTCAAGAAGCGCCGCTTCCGCCTGAACCCGTCGGCCGGTTCGGTCGCGGGGGAGAAGGGCTACGCCCGGGAGACCGGCAACATCCTCTTCCACATCGCGCTGATCGGCGTGCTGCTCGCGTTCCTGCTCGGCAAGCTCTACACCGGGCAGGGCGGCAAGATCCTGGTCGAGGGCTCGCCCGAGGGCTTCGCCAACTCCTTCACGCAGTACGACGACTTCCAGTCCGGCGCGCTCTTCGACGAGAAGAACATGGAGTCGTTCGGCTTCCGGCTCACCAAGCTCGACCAGACCTTCGAGCGGCTCGGCACCCAGAAGGGCGCGCCGCGCGACTTCGAGGCGACCGTCGAGTACTGGGAGGGCGCCGAGGGCGAGCCGAGGTCCGGCAAGATCAAGGTCAACGAGCCGCTGACGATAGGGAACACCAAGGTCTTCCTGCTCGGCACCGGGTACGCGCCCGACGTCACGGTCCGCGACTCCAGCGGCCAGATCGTCCTCAGCGGGCCCGTGGTCTTCCTGCCGCAGGACAGCAACCGCACGTCGACCGGCGTCATCAAGGTGCCGGACGTCAGCCAGGGCCTCCAGCAGATCGGCTTCGACGGCATCTTCACGCCGACCGCGATGGTGGACCCCAGCAAGGGCTGGTATTCGACGTTCCCGTCGCTGGACAACCCGGCGCTGATCGTCACCGCGTACCACGGCAGCCTCGGCGTCGACGCCGGCGTGCCGCAGTCGGTGTTCCGGCTCAACACCAAGGCCATGGAGCAGTACAAGAAGGCGGACGGCTCGCCGTGGGCCGAGGGGCTGGTGCCCGGCGACACGAAGACGCTGCCCGACGGTTCGACGATCACCTTCAACGGCGTCAAGCCGTGGGCCAACTTCCAGATCTCGAAGGAGCCGGGCAAGGAGGTCGCGCTCTACAGCGTGATCGCCGCGATCGTCGGCCTGGTGCTGTCGCTGTTCGTACGCCGCCGCCGCATGTGGGTGCGTGCGGTGGCGGGACCCGACGGGCGTACCGTCGTGGAGGTCGCCGGACTGACGCGTACCGAAGGCGGCGGTCTGGGACAGGAGGTGCGGGCTCTCGTGGACGATCTGCGGGCGGCGGCACCTGTCGTTTCGACGGGAGGCACCGCCGCGGACGCTGCTGCGAACGACGCTGCGGACGTCGGCCCGGACAAGGCGGCGGACGGTGCCGGTGACGGGGCCGTGGCGCCGGACGAGGCGGAGCCGGGGAAGGCCGGGCCGGATGCGGCCGCGCCGTCCGCGGCCGGGCCGGACGGGACCGAGCCGGATGGGGCCGACGCGCAGACGGCCGACCGAGAGAAGAAGGACGAGGACTAGGCGTGCTTCTCAGCGCTGACGAGACGGTCAACGCCGTCAACGAGAACCTGGCCCAGTTGAGCAACTGGTGCATGTATTCGGCAATCGCCGTCTACACCTTGGCCTTCTTCGCCTTCTGCGCGGAGTGGGTGTTCGGCAGCCGCAGCCGCGTCGCGCAGCAGTCCGCGGCGCTCGCGGAGGCGTCGGCCGAGCGCGTGCCGGCCCAGGCCGCGCCCGCGAGGCCGGTGGCCCCGGCCGCCGCGATCGCCGCCGCGTACGGCGGTTCCGCCACCGGCGAGGCCGCGTCCGCGGTGGCGATCGCCGAGCGTCCCGTCGTCGTGGTGCGCGACGCCGGGCACGACGGCGACGGCGCGGACGACGGGGGCGACGTCACCCGCGGCAGCGACCGCTCGGACCGCTTCGGCCGCACCGCCGTGGCGTTCACGGTGCTGGCGTTCCTGCTGCACGCGGGCACGCTGCTGGCCCGCGGCTTCGCGGTGAAGCGGGCGCCGTGGGGCAACATGTACGAGTTCTCCACCTCGGTCGCCCTCATGGTCGTCGCCGCGTTCCTCATCCTGCTGACCCGCCGCCCGGTGCGCTGGCTCGGACTGTTCGTGCTGCTGCCGGTCATCACCACGCTCGGCGTGGCGATCACGGTCCTCTACACCGACACCCAGCAACTCGTTCCGGCGCTGCACTCGTACTGGCTGTGGATCCACGTGTCGACGGCGATCGTGTCGTTCGGCGCGCTGCACATCGGGGCGCTCGCGTCGATCCTCTACCTGATGAAGGACAGCTACAACAAGCGCATGGCCGCCCCGGCCCCCGCGACGCGCCCGTGGGACACCATCATGGAGCGCATCCCGTCCCCCAACTCCCTCGACAAGACGGCCTACCGCGTCAACGCGCTGATCTTCCCGCTGTGGACCTTCGCCGTCGTCGCCGGCGCCATCTGGGCGGAGAACGCCTGGGGCCGCTACTGGGGTTGGGACCCGAAGGAGACCTGGTCCTTCATCACCTGGGTCGCGTACGCCGCCTACCTCCACGCCCGCGCCACCGGCGGCTGGAAGGGCCGCAACGCCGCCTGGCTCTCCCTGTTGGCGTTCGCCTGCTTCCTCTTCAACTACTACGGCGTGAACATGTTCATCAACGGCCTCCACTCCTACGCCGGCGTCTGACCGCGCCGATGCACCCCGTACGTGATCGCTCGACTCGGTACATGCCCACGCGGCACGGCGGCGCGTCGTGAGCACTGGGGTTCTTTCGCCGTTTGGTACGGCTTTTTGGGCTGCGCCGCGCCGCCACGCGTAGCCGTACGTTCCGCGCGCCCGCATGACGCGGCTGCGCGGCGCGGCAAGTGTCAGATGTGGCGGATTGGAGCCGTTGCACCTCACGTGTGCCCCGGGGCCATAGCCAACTACATGCGCGCCGCGGGGTGTACGCAGTTTGAGCGGCCGCACTCGGCGCGTGACGCGCGGGTGCCGGAACGGCCGCGCGGTTCACGCGTACAGCTAGCCGTACGCCGACGACGCCTCGTCGGCTGCCCCGTGTGTGTACGTTCCGCGCCCACGGGGTGTGGGTGTGCGGAGGTTGGAACGGCCGTGCGTGGCGGACGCGTTCGGTCGGGGGGCGCGACGGACTGCCATCCTGAGCGCGTCCAGCGGGTCTTCGTGGTGTCGCTTGGGGCACGTTGGCCACTTTGGTACCGGGACGACTGCGTGTTTCGGATTCGGGGGTGCGATGTTCGCATGCGCCCCTTCTGCGCCGTTGGAACGAGCAACAGGCTGGGGGAGTATGGAACGGACCAGGTCTCGGGGAGGTGGCCGTGGACATCCTCAGGCAGGGGCGCCACCGGGCCCGCGGCGGCGACCCCGACCGGCTGCGTGCGTGGCGTCGGCGTGCCGCGGCCCGAATACTGCGCGCGACGGGGTCGCGGACCGGGGCGGCGTTGACCTTCGTCGTTCTCGCGATCGTCGCCTGGATCGCCGCGGATGTGATGGTGGGCGAGGGGGCCAGGTCGCCCGGCCGTTCCCAGTCCCCTTCGGCGAACGGGGGTGCCGTGCCTCCGGCGCCTCCCAACGAGCCGGGTCTCGTTGCCGCCGCCGGGCCTTCGGCGGAGATCCAGACCACGCCGACACCGGCCGCGCCGCCGACCGAGCAGGCTCCGGAGCCGTCGCCTCCCGCGCCGTCTCCTTCGAGTCCCACCCCGAGCCCGGCCCCGACCACCGCCCCGCCGGCGCCGCGGCCGGAGCCCCCGCCGGCCCCGACCGAGCCCGCGCCGGCGAATGCGCGGACCGCGTACGCGAAGCAGTACACCCTCCTGGTCCGCAGCGCCCCGACGCAGCGCGCCGATCTGGTGGCCTCGCTCCCCAACAACACGCCGGTCACCCTGGTCTGCCACACCACCGGGCCGAGCGTCGTGTCCTTCACGGGCCGCACCACGCAGACCTGGAACAAGGTGGTGATCCCGGACGGGCGTACCGGCTATGTCTCGGACGGTTGGGTGCTGACCAGTGCCGACGTCACGCGCCTGGTCCCCGCCTGTTAGGCCGTTTCCTTCGGATCGTCGTGCGGGCCCAGATGTGGCCGGCGGCGATGACGAGCGCGTCGATCGCCTGGTGCACCCGTCGCGCTGCGGTCGAGACGGGCCGGACATGGACGGGACTTCGAGCGCTCATGCGAAAGGTGCCCAGGGGAGCCGCCCGAGTCACCTGGCGGCGGAGGCGGCCACGAGGGTACGTGCCAGCCGTGCCGCCACGTCGGCGGTGAGCGGCGCGTGGTCGAGGATGAGGCGGTACCAGAGCACTCCGTAGACCTGATCGACCATCAGGTCCAGGTCCGCGTCGTCTGCCAACTCGCCTCGCCTGCCCGCCCGTTCGAGGATGTCGCGGAGTTCGGCGCGGCGGGCGGCGGTGAATTCGCTCATCATGCCGGCGAGGTGTCGGTCGTGGGCGGCCTCACGGGCGAGTGACCGTAGGACGGGGGCGGTCTCGGGTGCCGCCGCTCCGGTGAAGGTCGCGGTGACGAACGCCTCCAGGTCGCCCGCGAGGGCGCCGGTGTCGACCTTGGGGGCCACGGTGGCGGCCCGTTCGCCGAGCGCGTCGAGGAACACCGCGCCCTTGGACGGCCACCAGCGGTAGATGGTCTGCTTGCCGACCCCCGCGGCGCCGGCGATCGTGTCGACGGTGACCTGGGTGCCGTCGGAGCGGGCGAGCAGGTCCATCGCGGCGGCGAGGATCGCCTCGCGCACCCGCTCGTTGCGGCGGCGGCCCGTGTGCGGGCGATCTGCCTGGGCGTTCTGACCGGAAGACGGTGTCATGCCCAACGTTGTACTCGTTGACAAGACTGCCAGTCTCGACAATGCCGGCGCAGGTCGCGGACTTCTTCGCGAGTGCCGGTGCCGTCGACCACCTGGTCCTGGCACTGAGCAGCTCGTCCGGGGCCGCCCGTTCGCGGACCTCGACCTGGCCGAGCTCGCGGCCGGATTCGACGGCAAGTTCTGGCCGTATGTACGGATACTCCAAGCGGCGCTGCCCACGCTCCGCAAGGACGGATCGGTCACCTTCATCACCGCGGCTTCGGCCCGCGCGGCGTTCCCCGGCACAGCCGGACTGGCCGCGATCAACGGCGCGTTGGAGGCGATGGTGCCCCCGCTCGCGGCCGAACTGGCTCCTCTGCGCGTCAACGCAGTCTCGCCGGGAGGGGTCGACACACCGTGGTGGAGCCGGGTCCCGGAGGCCCAGCGCACCGCGTTCTTCGAGGGCCTCGCCGCCACCACGCCCGTGGGACGCGTCGGGCAGGCCGCCGAGATCGGGGAGGCCGTGTACGCACTGGCCGCCAACGGGTTCGTCAGCGGCGTCGTGCTCGACGTCACCGGCGGCGCGAACCTCCCCATGGGTCGCTGACCACCCCTCGGGATCGGTCGCGTACGGCGGACGGCGTGACCGTCTCGCCGGGCGAGGGCGGCCTCGTGGGAGGAGAGTGGAGAGTAGATCGCGATTCGCGGACACGGAACAGGAGACGCCGCGATGGATGCCGCTCCGGTCACGCCCGGTCACGCTGCGCCGCCAACAATGTCCCCCCGGCTGACAATGTCCCCCCGGGAACGGGCCGAATACGGCCGGGCGGCGCGGGCCCGCGTGCCACGCTCCGCGCACGGCGACTTCGAGCCGCCCGCGAAGCGGCTCGACCCGGTCGAGATCGTCGAGAGGCAGTCCGCCGCCCGGGTGGCGGAGCTGGTGCCGATCCGCTACGGCCGGATGTCGGAGTCGCCGTTCCGCTTCTACCGCGGAGCCGCCGCCGTCATGGCCGAGGATCTGGCGGCCACCCCCGTGACCGGCTTGTACGCCCAGCTCTGCGGCGACGCGCACATGTTGAACTTCCGCCTGCTCGCCTCACCGGAACGCCATCTGCTGTTCGACATCAACGACTTCGACGAAACCCTGCCGGGCCCCTGGGAGTGGGACGTCAAGCGCCTTGTCGCCAGCATGGTGACGGCGGCCCGCGAGAACGGCTTCACCGAGGCGGAGCGCGCGGAGATCGTCGGGGCCACGGTGCGGTCCTACCGGGAGCGGATGCGCGCCTTCGCCGGAATGGGCAACCTCGACGTCTGGTACGCCAAAGCCGACGCCGACCAGCTCCGCACGGTGATGGCGGACCGGCTGCCCGGGCGCGGCCGCGAGCAACTCGCCCGCACCCTGTCGAAGGCGCGGACCCGCACCAACCTGCAGGCGTTCGAGAAACTGACCGAGGTGGTCGGCGGCGAGCGGCGGATCGCCGCGTCCCCGCCCATGATCACCCGGGTCGACGACCTGTTGCCGGAGCTGGAGCGCGACCAGTTGGAGGAGACGATCCGCGACCTGATCGACCGGTACGCCGAGAGCCTCCAGACGGATCGGCAGCATCTGCTCAAGCAGTTCACCATGGCGGACATGGCCCGGAAGGTGGTGGGTGTCGGCAGCGTCGGTACCCGCTGCTGGATCGTCCTCATGCTCGGCCGGGACGGCGAGGACCCGCTGTTCCTCCAGGCCAAGGAGGCGGGCGAGTCGGTGCTCGCCGCGCACGTCGGCGCCGGCACGTACGAGACCGAGGGGCAGCGCGTCGTCGCCGGGCAGCGGCTGATGCAGGCGGCGAGCGACATCTTCCTCGGCTGGGAGCGGGTCCAGGCCCCCGACGGCGTCGAACGTGACTTCTACGTACGCCAGTTGCGCGACTGGAAGGGCATCGTCGACCCGTCGGCGATGGTGCCGCGGGGCATGGCCCTGTTCGGTGAGCTGTGCGGCGCCACCCTGGCGCGCGCCCACGCCCGGTCGGGCGACCGCATCGCCATCGCCGCCTACCTGGGCAAGAGCAACGTCTTCGACCGGGCGCTGATCAGGTTCGCGGAGAGCTACGCGGACCAGAACGAGCGCGACCACGAGGCGCTGCTCGACGCGGTGCGTCGCGGGCGCGTGACGGCGGCGTCCGGCTGAGCACCGCCGCGGCCTCAGCGCGACCACCGCTGACGCCTCCACCGACCGGCAGCGCCGCCCAGGAGCGCCGAGCCCGCCCCACCGGCAGCGCCGAATCCCCCGTCGACCAGGAGAGCCCCAAGCCCCAGCTGCCGGCGCACGCCGAAACCGCCGCGACGGCTCGGTGCCGCCGCCCCCGACCCGGGAACGGCGGCACCGCAGCGATACGGCTCAGCGTGCCCCGCGGATGAGGCGGCCGGGCCGGGCGCCGGTGTCCTCGCCGTTCCGGCGGGTGACCTGGCCGGCCACGATCGTGGCCGTGTAGCCGGAGGCGTCCTGGAGCATGCGGCCCCCGCCGGCCGGGAGGTCGTGGACCATGCGCGGCCGGTGGAGGGTGAGGTTGTCCAGGTCGATGACGTTGAGGTCGGCGCGCTTGCCCGGCTCGATGACGCCGCGGTCGCCGAGGCCGTAGAGCGCGGCCGTGTCGGCGGTCTGCTTCTTGACGACGAATTCGAGCGGCAGCTGCTCGCCGCGGGCGCGGTCGCGGGCCCAGTGGGTGAGCAGGTACGTCGGCTGCGACGCGTCGCAGATCATCGCGCAGTGCGCGCCGCCGTCCGCGAGGCCGAAGACGCTCGCCGGGTGGGTGAGCATCTCGCGGATCGCCTCGTGGTCGCCGCCCGCGTAGTTGAAGAGCGGGACGGTGAGCATGGCCTGCGCGTCGTCCTCGAGCATCAGGTCGTACATGACCGCGAGGACGTCCTCGCCGCGCGCCTCGGCGATCGCGGTGACGGTTCGGTCGGGGGTCGGCTCGTAGTCGGGGACCGCGGCCATCGGGTACATCATGCCGACGAGGCGCTGGAGGGCCAGGTTGACCTGGTCGCCGGGGATCGTCGGGTCGGACGGCAGGTCGTCCTCGGCCAGGATCGCGGCCCGCGTCGCCGGGTCGGCGAGTGCGGCGGCGAACTCGGCGTCGGTCAGCTCGCCCGCGGCCCGCCGCGCGGCGACGGCCTGGAAGGTCGGGCGCTTGCTGAACGCGTTGCGGGTGGTGAACCCGGTGAGCATGCCGAACGGGCGGCCCGCGACCTGCGGGTAGAGGGGGATGCCGGCGTCGAGCGCCTTCATCGACTCGCTCATCAGGTCGCGCCACAGCTCGGGTGCGGCCATCACCTGGAGGAGCGCGAAGGAGACCGGCATGCCGATCTCCTCGGCCAGCCGCTTCATCCACGCGACCTCGGCGTGCGGGGCGACGATGTCCTCGCCCGAGGAGCCGGTCGGGGCGAGTTCGAAGACGGCCCGGCCGCCCTCGGCCATCGCGCGGCCCAGGCCGAACAGTTCCTCTTCGGAGGCGAAGGTGCCGGGCACCGGTTCGCCGCCCATCGCGCGGTGCGCGACGGTACGCGAGGTCGAGAAGCCCAGCGCGCCGGCCTGGACCGCCTCCTTGACGATCGCGGCCATCGCGGCGATGTCCTCGGCGGTCGCGGGCTCATTGCGCGCGCCGCGGTCGCCCATCGCGTACGCCCGCACCGCGCCGTGTGCGACCTGCACGCCGATGTCGGCGGCGAAGCGGCGCCGCTCGAGCACGTCGAGGTACTCGGGGAAGGTCTCCCATCCCCAGGTCATGCCCTCGATGAGTGCGGTGCCGGGGATGTCCTCGACGCCTTCCATGAGGCCGATCAGCCAGTCCTCGCTGCCGGGCCGCACCGGGGCGAAGCCGACGCCGCAGTTGCCGGAGACGACGGTGGTGACGCCGTGCGACGTGCTCGGGTCGAGCACCTCGTCCCAGGTGGCCTGCCCGTCGAAGTGGGTGTGGATGTCGACGAAGCCGGGGGTGACGATCTGCCCGTCCGCGTCGATCACCTCGGCGGCGTCGCCGTCGAGGGCGGGCTCGCCGTTGTCGCGGCGGTGCACGGCCACGATCAGGCCGTCCTTGACGCCGATGTCGCCGCGGAACCGGTCGGCACCGGTGCCGTCGACGACGGTGGCGCCGACGATCTTGAGGTCGTAGGTGTCGTGCCTGTCAGCCATGCGGAAGCCCCTTCCCGCGCCCGGGATCTGAGCACGTGTCAGAACCGTGCTCGCTGCGGGGACCGTACGTCTGCGCACATTGCGAGTCAATATTCGCACTATGCAAAAAGATCGTCGCGAGGTACCGTCGCCCCGTGGCACGCCCCTCCCCGCAGACCGAACGCCTCGTCTCCCTGGTCGACGCCATCGCCGCCCGGCCCGACGAGGGCCTGACCCTGTCCGAGATCGCCCGGCACCTCGCGGTGACCCCCGCGACCTGTCATCCGATGCTGGTCAGTCTGGCCGAACTGGGGTGGCTGGTACGGCATCCGGTGCGCCGCACGTACCGGCTCGGCCCCGCGCTGATCGCCGTCGGCCGGGCCGCCGCCCGCGGCCTCGGCGTCGTCGACCTGGCCCGCCCCGGCATGCAGCGCCTACGCGACGAACTCGGCCTGACCTGCATCGCGCTGACCCCGGGCGAGTTCCACGTGACCGTCGCCGAAGTGGTGCGCGGCCCCTCGGAGCACGGCCCGCACGTGCGCGTCGGCGACCAGATCCCCATCGCCCCGCCGCTCGGCGTCGGGTACGTCAGCTGGGCCGACGAGCAGACGCTGCGCCGCTGGCTGGACGGCGTCACCACCGACCCGGACAAGCGCGCCCGGCACGAGCAGGCCGTCAAGGCCGCGCGCGAGCGCGGGTACGCGGTCGAGTTGGTCACCCGCATCGAGACCGAACTCGGCCAGGCCCTCGCCCGCCTCGACGAACACCTCGGCCAACAGCTCGGCCAACACTTCGGCGAACACCTCGGCGGCCGTCTCGCGGCCACCGCCGGCGCGACCGAGGCGCGCGACCCCTCCGCGGCCCGCCTGCGCACCCTGCTGGAGGAGATCGCCGCCGAACTCGCCGACCCCGACCAGGACCCGATCCACGAGATCGACCCCGACCGCGAGTACCGGGTCGGCCGCATCGGCGCGGGCGTTCTGGACCCGTCCGGCGAAGTGGCGCTGGTGATCGCGCTGCACGGCTTCGGGGCCCGTACGGACGGCCGCGGCGTCGCCGACATCGGCGGCAGGCTTGCCGCGGTGGCCGCCGACGTGGCCGCCCAGCTTGCCGACTGACCTCATGTGACGTGGTTCACACCGGACTTGCTGACAACCGGACGCCCGGCCCGGACCGTACTACTCAACGTGCGGCACTGGAGACGAACACGGCAGGCCGAGCTCGACGCGGACTTCCGCGACTGGGCGCTGGCCCGGCAGGCGCACCTGCGCAGGTCGGCGTACCTGCTGTGCCGTGACTGGCATCTGGCCGAGGACCTGACCCAGACCACCCTGGCCAAGATGTACGCCGCCTGGCACCGCGTCCACGACGGCGACACGCGCGACGCGTACGCCCGGCGCGTCCTGTACCGCACGTTCGTCGACGAGACCCGCCGCGGCTACCGCCGCGAATATCCCGGCGACGAACTCCCCGAGACGGCCGCACCAGGCGTCGACAGCGCACTGCGCATGACGCTCCTGGACGCGGTGGCCCTGCTGCCGCCGCGCAGCCGTGCGGTCATCGTGCTGCGCTTCTGGGAGGACCTGAGCGTCGAGGAGACCGCGGCGGCGCTCGGCTGCACGACCGGCACCGTCAAGAGCCAGACGTCGCGCGGACTGGCCTCGTTGCGGCGCCGCCTGACACTGGACGACGACGCCGGGTTCTCCGCCCTCCTGGGTGTGGGCAGCGCGGCGGGCACGCGAACGGAGGGAGGCCGGTGAACCGCCCGACGCACCACGGGCCGGAACGACCCGAACACCAGTACGCCGATGCGGAACTCCGGCCCGTGCTGGCCCGGGCCATGGCGGACATCCGGTTCTCCGAGCCCGGCATGCCCGACCTGCTCGGACCGGCGATGGCGGAGGGAACCCGCCTGCGGCGCAAGCGGCGTACGAACCTGCTCGTCGCGTTGTCGGCGTCCGCCGCGCTGGTCCTCGGCGGGGTGGTCGGCGGCGTCGCCTACCTCGGCGGCGACACCGCCGCGGGCCCGGCGGGCGTGCCGAGCGGGCCGGAGGAGTCCGCGTCCGGTCGGCAGCTGACGCCGGTCGAAGCGCTCGCCACGGCACTGGAGCCGTACCTGCGTCCGCGCGGCGTGGTGATCGACGCCAAGCCGTGGAACGTACGCCGCGATCCGCCGAGCGGCGCCACCTTCCTGGTCAGCATCACCCTGCGCGACCGCGCGGGACGGGCCGGCGCGATCGTCCTCTCCGGCGGTCCGATGAGCGGCGTCATGCCGACGAAGGGCAATGACGCGACCTGCTCCTCGGTGCTGCGCGGCGACACGGAGGCCGGATTCGAGATCGAGGACAACCCCACGTGCACGAAGTGGGCCGCCCGCGCCGACGGTTCGCAGACCTGGTCCGTCTACGTCCAGCGCGACGAGGCGGCGGGCAAGTCCGGTCGGAGTGGCGCGGTGCGGCTCGGACCCGGCGACGAGGTCTTCCGTGCCTGGATGTGGGAACCGCCGTCCGGGGCCGCCGAGTCCGGGACCCTCGTGCTGAAGGACACCGTGCTCGCCGAGATCGTGGCGGATCCCGCTGTCGCGCAGGCCCTGGAGCAGGTCCCCCTGCCGACGCCGGGGAGCGCGGTCACCCCGCCGTCGCCGTGGTCCGTCGACGACGTGGCCACGTCCGCCCCGCCGCGGGGCGCGACGTCGGACTCGTCCCCGGGCCCCACCTCGGGCTCGACGACCGGGTCGGCCTCGCGCTCGACTTCGGGTGCGACCTCTGGTTCGACCTCGGGTTCGACTCCCGATTTGACCGACTGACCGACCCGGCCGGGCCCGCGGATCCCCCCCCGATCTCACGTGACCCCGCCTGACCTGATCTGACCCGCACGCACGGCCCCGCCCGATTGCCGACCGCGGCACCGGGCGCGGTACCCCCATGCCATCGACAGCAAGGTTGATGATGATTCGTCCCGTTCCTCCGGTACGCCCCTTCGCCCGGATCGCCCTGGCGGTGCTCGCCGGAGCCGTCCTGGCCACCGGCTGCGCGTCCGACTCCGGCAAGTCGTCCGACTCCGGTGGCCCGCAAGGGGGTTCGCAAGACTCGGCGTCGTCCGGCGGTGCCGCGGCCGACCCGCCCGGCAAGCCGCAGGACGGCGACGCCCCGCTCGCCGCGCCGCCGGGCGCCTCCGAATCGGAGAAGCAGGAGTACGCGCTCGCCAACGCCGTGGCCGAGTGCATGAAGAAGGCCGGCTTCACGTACGTCGCGTACATCGCCCCGGCGGGGCCGCCGCAATTCCAGGACGGGTTCGAGCGCAACTACGATGCCGCACGCGCGTTCCGCGAGAAGTACGGGTTCGGAGCGTTCTCACCCGCCGCGTTCCCGGGCGACCCCAACGTGAGCGTGCCGGCCACGTCCGAGGATCCCAACACCGCGGCGTTCGACGCGCTGCCCGCCGACCGCAAACCGGCGTACAACATCGCGCTGTTCGGCAACGCCGAGCGCAGCAAGATGCCCGGTGGGCAACTCGGCGGCTGCTCCGGCGAGGCGCGGAAGAAGGTGTACGGCACGCAGGACGAGATCAAGGCCAAAGCCGACGCCGCCTCGGAACAGGCGCGCATCGCACGGCAGAACCTCAACGGCGACGCCGAACTCGTGCGCCTCGCCCAGGCGTACGCGACCTGCCTGCGCGGCAAGGGCTATCCGGTCGCCACGACCTCGGTCACCGAGATCCGCAACGCACTGCGCTTCGAGTGGTTCGGCAAGGCCGCCGGCCTGACGCCGCAGCCGCCCGAAGGACGCCCGGAGTCGTCCGAAGCCAGGCTGGATCCGGCGGTCGCCCGCCCCCAACTGACGAAGGAGATCCAGGCCGCGCTCGCCGACATCGACTGCGGCAAGGACTTCCGCGCCGCGTACTTCCCCAAGCTCGACAAGTCGCCCGGCGCCGAGGGACTCGGGTGAACCGCGCCAGACGCGCACTCGCGACCGTGCTCGGCATCGTCGCGCTGGCGGGCGCCGGGGGCTGGTACGCCGGGCAGCAGGTCCAGTCCCCGGCCGAGGCCGCCGCGGCGCGCAAGCCGCCGTCGGCGTCGCTCATCACCGTGCCGGTGGAGTCCCGCATCCTGACCAACGGCGTCGTGGCGCACGGGACGGTCGAGTTCGAGTCGCCGGTGCCGGTCAGCTTGTCGGGGGCGGTCGCGACGGCGCCGAGCGGCGGCTCCGCCGAGACGGGCGGTGGCGTGCAGAAAGTGACGCGGACGCCGGTGGCCGGCGCGTCGGTCGCCGAGGGCTCGGTGTTCATGGAGGTGTCCGGGCGGCCGGTGTTCGTGCTGCGCGGCGTCGTACCGATGTACCGCACGCTGGGTCCCGGAACGAAGGGGGCGGACGTCAAGCAGCTCAACGAGGCCCTGAAGCGCATCGGGTTCGACCCCGGCACCACGACGGACGCGTTCACCTCCGGAACCGCGTCGGCGCTCAAACGCTGGTACCGCGCCCGCGGATACGAGGCCAAGGAGCCGGGCACCGCGGAACGGCAGCAACTCGCCGCACTGGAAACGGCCGTGCAGACCGCGAACGAGGCACTGGCGACCGCCAAGGCCGAGCTTCAAGCCGCCAAGTCCCCGTCAGGAGCGGCGACTTCGGGGGACTCCTCTGGCTCGTCCGACCCGTCCGGTTCACCAGGCCCCGCCAAATCGCCGGACCCTTCGCCCGGAAAGCCCGGCGGCAACGCGCCCGCATCCGACATCGCCTCGTTGCAGGGCAGGGTGACCAACGCCGACAAGGCGCTCGGCTACGCCCGGCAGAACCTCGCCGACTTCCAGGCCACGTACGGCGTTTCCCTCCCGGCCGGCGAACTCGTCTTCCTGTCCGCACTGCCGGTGCGCGTCGACCGGGTGGCGGTCCGCCCCGGCGACACACCGTCCGGGCAGGTCGCCAAGGTGACCGGCACCGGCGTACGCGTCCAGACGACCGTGCCCGGCGTCGACGCGCAACTCCTGCGTCCCGGAATGCCCGTGCAGCTCGAACTCGACTCCGGCGAGAAGTTCCCCGGAAAGGTCGACGCGGTGGGCCGAGACGCCGAACCGGTGTCCGAGGGCAGCCAGGGAAGCCAGGGCACGGGCGGCGGTGACGGCGCCGGTCCAGGCGAAGGCCAAGGAGTAGGTCAAGGGGACGGCCAAGGCACGGGCAGCGGTGACAAGGGCGGCGCGTCCGCCCCGGCCGGCGGCGCGCAGGCCACCCCGGCTTCACCCGGCATGCCTTCCGCCGTGCGCATCGTGCCCGACGACCCCGCCGCGCTCACGGCCCGGGCCGGGCAGTCGGTCAAGGTCACCGTCGAGGTCGGCTCGACCGGGACGCCCGTGCTCGCGGTGCCCGTCGCGGCGGTCTTCACGGGCGCGGACGGCCAGGCACGCGTCAAGGTCGAGCGCGCCGACGGGACCGTGGCCCCGGTCGCGGTGACCCTCGGCCTCGCCGCCACCGGCTTCGTCGCGGTGACGGCCCCGGACGGGCAACCGCTCGCCGCGGGCGACCGCGTCGTCGTGGGGGAGCGATGACACCGCGGGACGAGGGGCCCGCGGACAGCACCTCCCCGCGCCCGCTCGTCGAATTCGAGTCCGTGGGACGGACATTCGACTCCGATCCGCCCGTCCACGCCCTCGTGGACGTGGACTTGCGCATCCACCGGGGCGAACACGTCGCGGTGACCGGGCCGTCCGGCTCGGGCAAGTCGACGCTGCTGGGCCTGCTCGGGCTGCTGGACCGTCCGACGTCGGGGGAGTACCGCTTCGGCGGCGTCGCGACGACCCGTCTCGCCGAGCGTGACCGGGCAGCGCTGCGCGCGGGTTCGTTCGGCTTCGTGTTCCAGGCGTTCCACCTGCTGCCGTACCGCACCATCGAGGAGAACGTGATGCTCGCCGAGGTCTACCGGCCCAAGGGCGGCACGGCCCCGCCCCGGCGGACCCGGCGGGCCCGGGCCGAGGAGGCCCTCGAACGCGTCGGCCTCGGCCATCGCAGGGGATTCCGGCCCGACCGGCTCTCCGGCGGCGAACGCCAGCGCGTCGCGATCGCCCGTGCGCTGCTCGGCGATCCGGCGCTGCTGCTGTGCGACGAGCCGACCGGCAACCTGGACGGCGAGAACACCGCCGTCGTCCTCGACCTGCTCGACGAACTGCACGGGCAGGGGCTGACGTTGCTGGTCATCACGCACGACGAGGCGGTGGCGTCCCGGGCCGTCCGCCGCATCCGCATCGCGGACGGGCGGGTCCTGGCCGAGGCGGGCGTATGACGCCGGAGGGCCGTACGCTCCGGCTGCCGCGCCGCGGCGGCACCCGCATCGGCCGCGCCGACCTGCTCGACGAATCCCTCGCCGCCGTACTCGCCCGCCCCTGGCGGGCCGCCCTCACAACCCTCGGCACCGTGCTGGGCATCGCCACGCTCGTCGTCACCATCGGCATCGCGGCGACCGCCGGGAACCGCATCGTCGGACGCTTCGACCAGCTCACCGCGACCGCGGTGACGGTCGTCGCGGCCGGCACCGGCGCACCGCAGGCCCCCGGCGAAGGGCCGCTCATCGGGTGGGACGCCGCGGAACGGTTGGCCCGCCTCAACGGGACCGTCGCCGCGGTGGCCCTCGCCGAGGCCGCGCCCGGCACCGCGCCCTCGGTACGCGCCAACGACATCAAGGACCCCTCGACCGTCTCGGCCCGCACCCTCGGCGTCGTGGCGGCCACCGTCGACCTCCCGGCCGCCGCCCACGGCCGCGTCGTCGCGGGGCGGTTCTTCGACGCCGGCAACGTCGCCCGGCACGACCGCGTCGCCGTGCTCGGCGAGGAGGCGGCGCGCATGCTGGGCATCGTGCGCCTGGAGGACTCCCCGGCGGTCTTCCTCGGCGACGAGGCGTTCACGGTGATCGGGATCGTCGGCGACTTCCGCCGCGAGCAGGCGCTCGCCGCGGCGGTGATCGTGCCGCCGACCACGGCCGCCGACCGGCTCGGCCTGACCGAGGTGGGACGGGTCGTCGTCGACACCGAACTCGGTGCCGCGGGGCTCGTCGCCGCGCAGGCGCCGACCGCGCTGAACCCGGGGCGGACCACCGAGATGCGGGTGATCGCGCCGCCCGACCTGCAGCGCGCCCGAGGCGCGGTGGAGGACGACGTCAACGGCATGTTCCTGGTGCTGGGCCTGCTGTGCCTGGTCGTCGGAGCGGTCGGCATCGCCAACGTGACGCTCGTGGGTGTGATGCAGCGCATCGGCGAGATCGGGCTGCGCCGTGCGCTGGGTGCGTCGCGCCGCCACATCGCCCAGCAGTTCCTGGTCGAGTCGGCCGTGCTGGGCCTCATCGGCGGGGCGATCGGCGCCGCCGTCGGGGTGGTGACCGTCGTCGGGGTCTGCGTGGCCAGGGACTGGACGCCGGTCCTCGACCTCACGCTCGTCGTCGCGGCCCCGGGCGCGGGGGTGCTGGTCGGGCTGCTGGCCGGGGCGTACCCGGCGTGGCGTGCGGCCAGGCTGGAGCCGCTGGAGGCGCTGCGGGCAACGTGACCGCAGACGTGACCGCGCATGTGACCGCGGACGTGACCGAGGGCGTCACCGCGGGAGGGACCGCGTCGCCCTGCGAGGGCTGACGGGTGCCGGTGGGGGCGCGTACGCCCGCCTCGTCAGCCGGGAGGCGGGCGTATGGCCACCTCACCGCAGGTCTCTGCCGTCAGTCCTTGGCGCGCCCGTCGCCCTTCCGCCCGTCGCCCTTGCCGCCGTCGCCCTCGGGGCCGTCCGGGCCTTCGTCGTGCAGCTCCGTCTCGTGCTGCTTGAGGTCCTCTTCCCAGCGCTTCAGCATGTCCTCGTGCTCCTTGTTGCTCTTGCCGAGCGACGCCAGGAACTCGGGGTCGTCGTCGGGCGCCACGAACCGGGCGCGGCGCTCGGCCGTGCGGTCCCGGCGCGGGCGGCCCGCCACGAACCAGCCGATCGCGCCGATCAGCGGCACGAGCAGCACGACGAACACCCAGACGAGCTTCGGCAGGTTGCGCACCTTCTGCTCATCGGTGGTCAGGCAGTCGATGAACGCATATACGAGCACCGCGAAGGACAGCAGCAAGGGTGCAACCCGCAACATGGAATCGACTCCCTGGGGTTATGTGAAGTGCACCCCCAGCGTAATGCGTCGCCCACGGGCCCGGACGGACCTCAAATCCCCTGGACCTTGCCTGATGCCGACAACTCGTAGACCAAAGTGATCGCACGCCGCTCACCCGGCGCAAGAGTCACGTCGTAGCGCACGATCCCCTCGTCGTCGACGTCCGCGGGCGCCGGATCGCACGCCTCGGGCCGCAGGGCGACCTCGACCGCGGAGACCTCCGAGACCGGGATGCGCTCGCGCAGCACCACCGGGACCGGGTCGCCGGTGCCGGCCAGGTGGGAGACGAACACCCGCACGGTGCGTGTGGTCGTGCTACGGCCTGTGACGGCCTTGGTCGACTTCTGCTCGGAGACGTGCCGCACCACGCGGAACGTGTCCTCGCTGCCGAACGGCAGGCGTACTTCCTCGCCCTGCCCCGAGAACTTGAGCCGTCCGCGTCCCATGAACCCGCCGGCCCGCACCAGGTCGACCGGGCCGGCGAGCAGGACGTGGCCGGCCTCGTTGGCGACGTACGCGACCCGCGTCACCAGCGGGGACAACTCCGGCGTCGCGGCCTGTTCGGTGCGCGCGGGGGCGGTGAACGACGTCAGGTGCACACGGTGCGGCCGCCCGTCGGACGGCACGGTCACGGGGGCCGGCGCCGCAAGGACGCGTACCTCGCCGCCGTCGTCGACGCCGGGCAGTTCGGCGGCCGACGCCGCGACCGCGCCCACCTTCGCGATGTCCTCCTCGCGCAGGTCGACCTCGACGGTGCGCTTCTCCTCGACGCTCTTGTCCCGCAGGTGCAGTTCGTCGTCCACCAGCGTCGGCGGGCGGGCGGCGAGCGTCGGCCGGGCGGTCGACAGCGACAGCCGGACCCCCGGCCAGTCCTCGCCGGTGCGCTGCCACACCACGGCGTCCGAATCGAGCGTCAGCGAGGCACCGTCGGCGGCGAGCGTCGCCCGGTACGCCGGCCGCCACAACGCGCACGGCACCAGGTGCACGACGCGCAGTTCGACCGGACCGGCCCGCTCGGCCTCGACGACCACCTCGACGACGGCCGACAGTTCGGCGGGGTCCTCCTCGCTCGCGGACAGCGCGGCCCGGGCCTCCGCCAGGCGGCGTGCGGTGCGCTCCTGCGCGCGGGCGACGTCGAACATCTCCTCGTGCCGCTGCTCTTCGGCGGCGTCGACGGCCTCCAGGCGCGCGGCCCAGTCGACGGTGTCGAACCGCACGCCCGACGAGTCCGGCTCGACACCCGCGAACTCGGCGAGTGCGCGGTGCAGTTCCTCGCGGGCCTGGCGTACGACGGCGACCGACGACTCCAGGCGCCGGGTCTGCCGGGCCAGATCGCGGGTCTCCTCCTCCAGGTCGAAGACGAGCGCGCGCATCTTGGACGCGTCCTCGGCGGGCCTCGGCGGCGGCGCCACGGCGGCGCGCACGATGCGGGCGTCGACGACGGTCACACCGAGGTCGCCGACACCGGAGACGTCGATCGCCTCGGCACGCAGCGACCGGTCCACGGCCAGGGCCGTGACCGGGCCGATGCGCAGGCGCTGCACACCGGCCGCGACCTCGACGACGCCGGACCGTTCGACCTGCGCGCGGTCCTCCAGGCACGTCACGGCGGTGATGGGGAGGGCGCGCGGAGTGTCTTCCGCGCCTCCCGGGCCGGTCGGCCCGCCCGGGATCTCCGCGCTGTCCGGGTTGTCAGACCCGTTTGGGATGTCGGTGCCGTTCGGGCTGTCCTGACGGTGCGTCAACTCAGTCACGGCTCATGCCCTCCGGTTCCCGCCGACGACGGACTTGCCGCCGGGGATGCGGATTTCGTAGCGGCCCACCAACGTGCGCGTCGAGTTCGCGGGCAGCCGCAGCCGCCACACGCGCGCACCGCGCACCAACTGCCCGTCGCGCGGCTCGGCGTCGCGCTCCCACTGCGGATCGGCGGCGTGCTCCTCGATCTTCACGTCCTTGTCGTCGCTGACCGGTACGCGCTCCAGCACCTCGACGGTGATGTCGCGCGCGAGGTGGTTCGCGACGTCGATCTCGATGCGGTGGTCCAGCACGGTCGTCTGGTTGCGCAGCCCGGCCGTCGACTCGCGCATGTGCGTGCGCCGCGCGACCTGCACGCTCTCCACGACGCCCACGCCGACGCGCTGCCGTTCGCCGGGGGCGAGGGTCGGCAGCGGGACGGTCATCAGGAACTCGCCGCCGACGCTGACGTCCGCCGGACCCGCGAGCAGCGCGTGTGCGGAGGCGTTGGTGACGTGGACGGTGCCGTACACCGACTCGTCCACGGACGGGACGGTGACGAACTCCGGTTCCAGGCCCACTTCCACGGTGCACACGGGGACGGTGTGCCAGCCGCCGTCCGACTCCACGTCGGCCGCCGCGGCGACGTCGAAGCGGTAGTCGTACGAACCGGCCGACTCGCGGACCCGTGCCGCGTGCGCGGGCAGCGCCAGCGAGGCGACCGCCTCGGCGCGACGGCGGTACTCCACCGCCGCGGCGTCGTACGAGCCGCCCGGCCGCAGTCGGCCGCGCGCCGCCACGTCGTCCGGTCCGGTGAGCACGAGGCCCGCATAGTCGAGGAGATCGGCACCGGGAAGTGCGGACGCGGCGTCCCCGCCCGGCCCGTCGGGGTCGAGCCGCTCCATGTAGTTGTCGCTCAGTTCGCGTTCCGCTCCGCCGCCTCCGTAGGCCGCACCCGCGAACGCCTGGGCGGGCGGCGGTGCCCCCGCGGCCTCCGCGCGCGGCGCTCCGCCGGGGCGTGACCTGCGCATGCGCGACGCGGGCGGCGGCGGTGGGGCGGGTGCGGAACCGGGGGCGATCGGCGCCGAAGGCATCGCCATCGGCGGGGGCATCGGGGCGGCCTGCGGGTAGCCGCCGCGCGCCTGCTCCTCGTCCATCCACGAGCCCTGGTCCGCCCGGAGTTCGGCCATGCCGTAACCACCCGGCACGGCACCGCCGGTCAGGGTTTTGGACGCAATGGCGTCAGGTGGGAGGTAGCGGCCGTCCGCCGCGGCGAGTTCGCGCCGCTTGGCCGTCCCCGCGTCGTATCCGGCGAACAACTCGTCGAGCCCGGCCGGGGGTTCCCGCCATCCGGAGGGGGCCGGCGCCGCCTGGCGGCGCCCGATGCGCAGCGAGCGCAGCTCGGGGAGGTCGGTGCGGCGGTCGAGGTCGGCCGTCGACAGGCCGAGCCGTACGCCCGTCCAGTCCTCGCCCGTGCGCTGCGCGACCGCCGCGCGCATCACGAGCGTTCCGCCGGTCATCGCGGTGTCGAGGCGCAGTTGGTATTGCGGAACCCAGCGGGCCCCGGGGACCTGGTACTCCAGGTCCACGACCACCTCGACGGGGGCGGCGGGTGCGGGCGCGTCGCCCGCGAGGTCGAGGGTGAGGACGGCCGACCCGGTGGTGCGGGCCTCCTCGACGCGCAGCGACCCGGACGCCTCGTCGAGCCGGTGCCGCGCGACCCGTGCCTCGTGCTCGGCCTGTCGGCATTCCTCCTCCAGCGCGCGCATGCGGGTCTGGAGCGTGTCGAGCCGGTCGGTCACGAAGTCGGCCAGGGCGAGCACCGATTCGACCGCCGCCGGGCGCGGGTACGGGTCGTCCCGGCGCTGCCGGGCCTGTGCCGCGCGCAGTCCCGCGGTGGCCTCGATCTCGGTGTGCAGCCGCGCGCGCCGCGCGTTGAGGCGCGTCAGGTGCTCGTCGGCCGCGTCGCAGGCGCGCCGCAGCTCGGGTACGTCCCGCGGTTGGACCACGACCGCTTCGATCCGGGGCCGCACGTCCGCGACCCGCAGGCCGTCGGGGCCCACGGTGACCGTGCCGCGCAGCGACTGCGGGTACGCGCTCAGCGGCACATCGCCGACGTGGATCCGGAACTCCCCGCGGTGCCCTTCCGGGAGCGTGAACCGGGTGCGGCGGGTGCAGACCGCGCCCTGGGCGTACACGACGACCGATTCGAGTGCGGAGCCGAGGGCCTGAGCGGGTGCCGGTGCGGGCACGTCGGGCTCGACCGCGACAGCCATGTACGTCCTCCCCGAGGTGTGGCAATGGCATCCAACGTAGAGGAGTCGCGGGCGCCGTGTTCGGTTCCTGCCGAGCCGGCCGAGAGTCGGGCGGGGGGCGACGGGCACGGGACGCGGACGGGTGTGCGCCGGACGGGGCCGGCGTACCGCAACGCCGCCGCCAACCATCCGGCCCCATGCCCGTGCGGTCGGTCCGATGGGCGTGGCAGATACTGGTGCGCATGGCATACGGGACCTTGCGCGCTTTCCTCAAAGCCCTCGAGAAGGAGGGCGACCTCCGGCGCATCCGGGTCGAGGTGGACCCGTACCTGGAGATCGGCGAGATCACCGACCGGGTGAACAAGGCGGGCGGCCCCGCGCTGCTGTTCGAGAACGTGCGCGGCAGCTCGATGCCGCTGGCGATGAACGTGTTCGGCACCGACCGCCGGATGCTCAAGGCGCTCGGCCTGAAGTCGTACCAGGAGATCGGCGACAAGATCGGCGGGCTGCTCAAGCCCGAGCTGCCGCAGGGCTTCTCCGGTCTGCGCGAGGCGTTCGGCAAGCTCGGGTCGGTGGCGCACATCCCGCCCAAGAAGGTGTCGGACGCGCCGTGCCAGGAGGTCGTACTCAAGGGCGACGAGGTCGACCTCGACACGATCCCGGCCCTGCACACCTGGCCGCAGGACGGCGGGGCGTTCTTCAACCTGGGGCTGACGCACACCAAGGACCCGGAGACCGGGGTACGCAACCTGGGCCTGTACCGGCTCCAGCGGCACGACAAGCGCACCATCGGCATGCACTGGCAGATCCACAAGGACTCGCGCAACCACTACCAGGTGGCCGCGCGGCGCGGCGAGCGGCTGCCGGTGGCGATTGCGTTCGGGTGCCCGCCCGCCGTGACGTACGCCTCGACCGCGCCGCTGCCCGGCGACATCGACGAGTACCTCTTCGCCGGCTTCGTGCAGGGTAAGCGCGTGGAGATGGTCGACTGCCAGACGGTCCCGCTCCAGGTGCCGGCCGAGGCCGAGGTGGTGCTCGAAGGCTGGCTGGAACCGGGCGTGATGCGTGACGAGGGCCCGTTCGGCGACCACACCGGCTTCTACACCCCGATGGAGCCGTTCCCGGCGCTGACCATCGACTGCGTCACCATGCGCGCGAAGCCGATGCTGCAGTCGATCGTGGTCGGCCGGCCGCCGACCGAGGACGGGCCGCTGGGCAAGGCCACCGAGCGGTTCTTCCTGCCGCTGCTCAAGATCATCGTGCCGGACATCGTGGACTACGACCTGCCCGAGGCGGGCGGTTTCCACAACTGCGCGATCGTTTCGATCGACAAGAAGTATCCCAAGCACGCGCAGAAGGTGATGCACGCCATTTGGGGGGCACACATGATGTCGCTGACCAAGCTCATCGTGGTGGTCGACGCGGACTGCGACGTCCACGACTACCAGGAGGTCGCGTGGCGGGCCTTCGGCAACGTCGACTACGCGCGCGACCTGTCGGTGGTCGAGGGTCCGGTGGACCACCTCGACCACTCGTCGTACCAGCAGTTCTGGGGCGGCAAGGCGGGCATCGACGCGACGCGCAAGCTGCCCGAGGAGGGCTACACGCGCGACGGCGGCTGGCCGGAGATGGTGGCGTCCGACCCGGCGACCGCCGCGCGGGTGACTCGTCGTTGGAAGCAGTACGGGCTGTGATCGGAGTGTCCATGGTTTCGACAGGTAGGCCGGGCGAGCGCGGCTGCGCACGTACAGGGACGGTTCGATGAGTTCCGCGGCCGTTCCGGTCGGCGGGGACTCGTCGATAAGGGCCTTCCTGCGCCTGGTGATGATCGAGCACTCGGTCTTCGCCCTGCCGTTCGCCTACATCGCGGCGCTCACCGCGATGTTCGAGGTGAACGAGCACCTGCACTATTGGGAACTGCTGCTGGTGACGGTCGCCATGGTCGGCCTGCGGACGTTCGCGATGGCGTGCAACCGCATCATCGACCGCGAGATCGACGCGCGGAACCCGCGTACCGCGACGCGCGAGCTGGTGACCGGCAAGGTCTCGGTGCGCACGGCGTGGACCGGGGCGCTGGTCGCGCTGTTCTTCTACCTGGTCGCGGCGGCGCTGCTGAACCCGCTGTGCTTCGCGCTCGCACCGCTCGCGGTCGTGCCGATGGTGGTCTATCCGTACGGCAAGCGCTTCACGAACGTGCCGCACGCGATCCTCGGCTTCGCCCAGGCGATCGGCCCGATCGGCGCCTGGATCGCGGTGACCGGCGAATGGTCGTGGGACGCCGTCGTGCTCGGCCTCGCGGTCGGCACCTGGATCGGCGGGTTCGACCTGATCTTCGGCTGCCAGGACGTCGCCGCCGACCGTGCGCACGGCGTCAAAAGCGTGCCGGCGCGCTGGGGTATCGCGAACGCCCTGTACGCGTCGCGCGTCACGCACGTGATCACGACGCTGCTCTTCATCTGGTTCGGCGCGCTGACCGGGGCCGGGTTCTTCTGGTGGCTGGGCCTGCTGATCGTGGCGGCGGCGTTCGTCTACGAGCACTCGCTGGTCAAGCCGGACGACCTGTCCAAGCTGAACCGGGCGTTCTTCACCACCAACGGCTTCATCGGCATAGCGCTGTTCGTGTGCGCGCTGCTCGACCTGGTGGTGCGCGGGCTGCGTCCCTGAGCCCTTGAGCCTCTGAGCCCTCGAGCCAGTCTGTGCCCGAGCCCCTGCGTCCCCGCGGACGGCGTCAGGCGCGGACCGGGCCGCCGTCGTCCTCGTCGTCCTCGTCCGTCCCGTAGTCCTCCGGGCCGTCGGGGCCGTCACCGTCGCCCGGACTCCCGAAGAAGTCCTCCATGATCGTGTCCATGTCGACGGTCCGGTCCCCGTCCGGCGCGGTGACGGTCCTGTCCGGCGCGACCGCCCGGTAGTGCGTGTCGACGGAGGCGTCCACCTTGCCGTCGTTGTCGTCGTCGGACGTCATGCGCACGGGCAGGGGGGTGCCGTGCGTGGGCACGTACATGGTGAGGACGGACGTGAGGTCGCGGGTCCTGTTGGTGAGGACGAGAGGGATCACCTCGATCCCGTCGATGTGGAGCGCGTCGCCGAGCTGGTGCTCGACGTCGTCCCCGTACCCGCCTCCGTACTCGTCCTCGCCGAAGTCGCCGTCGGGGTTCTCGCCCGCGGAGTCGTCGCCGTTGGTGAACGGGCCGCCCCCGAGGATGGCGTCGAAGGACGGGAGCCCGGTGCCGCGCGAGACGGCCTCGTCCTTGAGGTACTTGCCTTCCAGGAGCTTGCCGAACTCCACGAAGGACTCGCTGGGCTCCTCCAGCTCCGGGTCGTAGCCGGGGGCCTTGGCGATCATGTCGATGAGAACCTTGTTGGTCCCCTCTTCCATGCGCGTGTACTCGGTGTCGCCGACGACCAGGACGTGGATCTCGCGGTCCTTGACGGTCAGGTGCGACTCGATGTCGCCGTTCTCGGTGACCGACGTGTCGCCGTGCACGGGCACCCCGTAGAAGTGTCCGGTGAAGTCGGTGCGCACCGACCGGGCCGCGTGGTCGGCCTCCGAGACGCGTTCGAGCAACTGCTCGGCGGTGATGCCCACATTCGGCTCGCCGGTGTTGCCGACCGGCGAATCGGCGGCCTCCTTGGCCCGATTGGCCCAGTCCTGGTCGATTCCGCCGCATGCGGTGGCGAACATGGCGAGCGGTATCAGTACTGCGGCGGAGCGGCGGCGCGCGGGCAAGTGGGTCCTCCGTGGTGCCGGGGGCGAGCGGCCGGATCGCAGGGGCGGTACGCGGCCTTCCCCCGCCGGCCGCGTCCGGCACCAGTCCAGCGGGCCGGACGGTTTCCGGTCAACAGTCGACCGGCACCCGGGTGGGCTCCCGGGTGCCGGCTGCGGTGTTTCACGTGGTTTGCGCGGGCGTGCGCCAGGGGTGGCGGGCGCGCCGGTGTGGGGGTTGGGAGAATGACGCCATGCATGCACAGCGCCGACCGTGGATCGTCGGGGTGTCCGGCGCCTCGGGCACCCCGTACGCGGCGGCCGTGATCCGGGGACTGCTCGATGCCGGCGAGCACGTGGACCTGGTGGTGAGCCGGGCCGCGCGGCTGACGATCCTGGACGAGACCGGCATCGCGTTCCGCGACGCGCACTGGCGCGGCGACCTGGCAACGTGGCTGGGCCTGGCGGCGGGCCGGGACCCGGGCGCGGAGGCCGGGTTGGACCGGGTGGAGTACTGGGCGGCCGGGGATCTCGCGGCGGGGCCGTCGAGCGGGTCGTACCCGGCGAAAGGCATGGCCGTGGTCCCGGCCAGCACCGCGGCGGTGGCAGGCATCGCGCTGGGCCTGTCGAAGGACCTGTTGCAGCGCACCGCGGACGTCACGGTGAAGGAGCGCAGGCCGCTGGTGGTCGTGCCGCGCGAGACGCCGTTCACCGGTACGACGCTGCGGCACCTGGTACGCCTCGACGACGCCGGTGCGGTGGTGCTGCCCGCGAGCCCGGCCTTCTACGCGGGGGCGTCCGACGTGCAGCGGCTGGTGGATTTCGTGGCCGGCAAGGTGCTGGACGTGCTCGGCGTGCCGCACACGCTCTTCCGGCGCTGGGAGGGCGACTTGGGGGCGGCCCGCCGGGCGGAGGCGGCGGAGGCGGCGCGTCCGGATCCGGCGGGTCCGGTCGGTCCGGTGGGGACCGTACCGCCGTGAGGACCCCGGACCGGTCGCGTCCGCAACCAGCAAAGGCCCCCGCGGAGGCGGGAGCCTGTGATGGTGTGCCTGGTGCCACGCGCCCCGGGGGGCCGGGGCGGCCGGGTCAGCGGCCGGTGGCGCGGGCGACGAACTTCTTGACGCGGGTCAGCGTCGGGCGGGGGCCGACCGGGCGGGACCGCTCGGCCATCTCGTGCAGCTCCTGGATGTGCGCTCGCGCCATCTCGAGGGTGTACATGGGTTTCACTCCCCTAAGTCGGCCGGTCGGGCCGAGTGTGGTTGCCACTTCAGAGGTTTGGCAGGTCATGCGCCCTCTGATGCCTTAGATTCTAAGGGACAGATCGAAATCTGTCCAATGAAATGCAGGACGATCGAGGAGAATGACATGGATGCGGTGGACCGCAAGCTCATTCAGGCGCTGCGGGTCAACGGCCGCGCCTCCTACGCGGAACTGGGCCGCCTGGTCGGCCTGTCCGGGCCGAGCGTGACCGACCGCATCAACCGCCTCGAACAGGCCGGCGTCATCACCGGCTACCGGGCCACGGTCGACCCGGTCACGCTCGGCCTCGGCGTCACCGCGCTGATCGGCCTCCAGCTCTCCGACGCGGCGGACCACGAGGACGTCAGCCGCCGGCTGCGCGACGTCGAGGAGATCGAGGACTGCTGGTTCATCTCCGGCGACGACTCCTTCATGCTCAAGGTCCGGGTGCCGGACGTCGCGGGGCTGGAGCACGTGATCCGGCGGCTGTCGGGTACGCGCGGTGTCGCCCGTACGCGCACCACCGTCGTGTTGTCGACGAAGTGGGAGTACCGCGCCGCCGATCTGCCGGGCGAGCCGGAGGCGTAGGCTCGTCGGCAGCTTCGACTGGTTCGCCTGGTACGTACAAGGAGTAGTGAGCGATGGACTCCGGTCTGCGCAAGGAGATCGAGGACAAGGTCCTCTCCGGTGAACGCCTCAGCCGCGAGGACGGCATCGCGCTGTACGCGAGCGACGACCTCGCCTGGCTCGGCGGCCTGGCGCACCACGTGCGGACGAAGAAGAACGGCGACGTCGTCCACTTCAACGTCAACCGGCACCTGAACATGACCAACGTGTGCCAGGCGTCGTGCGCGTACTGCTCGTTCCAGCGCAAGCCGGGCGAGAAGGACGCGTACACGATGCGCATCGAGGACGCCGTGCGGCTGGCCAAGGAGATGGAGCCGGACGGCATCACCGAGCTGCACATCGTCAACGGCCTGCACCCGACGCTGCCGTGGCGCTACTACCCCCGGTCGCTGCGCGAGCTGAAGAAGGTGCTGCCGAACGTCTCGCTCAAGGCGTTCACCGCCACCGAGATCCAGCACTTCGAGACCATCTCCGGCCTAAGCGCGTCGGAGATCCTCGACGAGCTGATGGACGCCGGCCTCGAATCGCTCACCGGCGGCGGCGCGGAGATCTTCGACTGGGAGGTCCGGCAGCACATCGTCGACCACGCCACCCACTGGGAGGACTGGTCGCGCATCCACCGGCTCGCCCACGAGAAGGGCCTCAAGACACCGTCGACGATGCTCTACGGCCATATCGAGGAGCCCCGGCACCGCGTCGACCACGTGCTCCGGCTGCGCGAACTCCAGGACGAGACGGGCGGGTTCCAGGTCTTCATCCCGCTGCGCTACCAGCACGACTTCCACGACAGCCGGGACGGCATCGTGCGCAACCGGCTCCAGGCGCGTACCTCGATGGCGACCGGCGCCGAGGCGCTGAAGGTGTTCGCGGTCTCGCGCCTGCTGTTCGACAACGTGCCGCACGTGAAGTGCTTCTGGGTCATGCACGGCCTGTCGACCGCGCAACTGGCCCTCAACCACGGTGCGGACGACCTCGACGGCTCGGTGGTCGAGTACAAGATCACGCACGACGCCGACGGCTTCGGCACGCCGAACAAGATGACGCGCGACGACCTGCTCGAACTGATCCGGGACGCGGGCTTCCGCCCGGTCGAGCGCAACACGCGGTACGAGATCGTGCGCGAGTACGACGGCCCCGAGCAGGGCCGCCGGGACGTCCCGCAGCCCATGCGCTTCTGACCCGGGTCCGACCCGGGCCGACCCCGTGCCGGTCCGACTTCCGCGGATGCTGTACTGGATGTCCGGAAGGTACGGCCTCTCCGCCGCACCCTCCGGAGCAGTGTCCGCTGCGCGGCCCCTCGGGGGCCGCGCCGGCCGAAGGAACCGAACGTGTCCACACCGCACAGCACGCCCGAGTCCCAGCCCGACGTACCCGGCGACGTCCAGTCCGCGAAGCGCCCCGGCGTGCGGTCGAGCCCGGGCGTGCGGTCGAACAGCCACCCGGCACTGCGCTACACGCTGTACCGCATCGGGGTGTTCGCGGTGGCCTTCGCGGTGATCTGGACGGTCTTCTACGTCCTCGACATCGGCGGCAAGGGCGCGCCCATCCTGGTGGCCGGCCTGGCCGTCGCGGTGTCCGGGCTGGTCAGCTACTTCCTGCTGAACAGCCAGCGCGACGCGATGTCCGCGGCGCTGGTCGAGCGCGTGGAGCGCGCGAAGGCCCGGATCGAGGAGGGCGCGGCGGCCGAGGACCACCTCGTCGCGGACGCCGCACCGGCCCCGCGGCCCGCGCCGCGCCCGGCACCGCGTACCGCTCCGCGGACCACCGACGCCACGTGAGCGGACAGGTTCGTCCGGTAATGGTTTTGTCGTTTTACTGATGGACTGCTTAGACTCCTCCTCATGTTCGGTGCAGGCGACACGTATGCGACGCGCACGGCGGTGGGTTTCCCGCTCGTGGCGCGTCTGCACGTCGACCTCGGCCGATGCGCCACCGCACTGTGTAGCGGCGCCGGCGTCAGCTGACCGGTACGCGAAACACGCACGAATCCGCGTACCGCACACGCACGCCGCCCGACCGCTTCGCGGCGCGGCCGGACCCCCGGGTCCCACCCCCGCACCTGACCGGTGGACGAACACAGTCCCCGTTCCCCACATGCCACGTCAGGCCTGAAGCGGTCGTCACCCCGTCCCGTTCTGCACGGTGCCCGGCGCACCGGGCCCAGACGGCCCGAGCCGGCCGCTTCAGGAGCTCCCCTTGTCTCAGAACACCGTCGCGCCCAATGGCGTGCGCAAGCGATCCCTGCCCAAGGTCCCTTTCTGGGCCCAGACGTTCATCGGCCTCGCCATCGGCATCGGCCTCGGCTTCATCGCCAAGAACGGCGGCGTCGACTGGCTGACCACCACCCTTGAGCAGACCGGCGACATCTTCACCCGCCTCCTCAAGCTCGCGGTCCCGCCGCTGGTCTTCACCGCCGTCCTGGTGTCGGTCGTCAACCTGCGGAACGTCAACAACGCCGCGGGCCTCGCACTGCGCACGCTCTTCTGGTTCTTCGTCACGTCGCTCATCGCGGTGAGCATCGGCATCACGCTCGGCCTGCTCACCGACCCGGGCCAGGGCGTCGACCTGCCGAAGCCGGAGCAGGCCCCCGAGGGCATCTCGAACGGCGACTGGCTCGACTTCCTCACCGGCATCGTGCCGACCAACATCGTGGGCGCCTTCGGCCCCAAGCCGCAGGTCCTGCAGATCGTGTTCCTCGCGGTCGTGCTCGGCGCGGCGATTCTGTCCGTCGGCAAGAAGGCCGACCCGGTCATCAACGCCGCCGAGATCGTCCTCGAAATCGTGCAGAAGGCCCTGTGGTGGGTCATCCGCCTGTCGCCGATCGGCACCGCCGGCCTCATCGGCACCGCGGTCGCGACGTACGGCTGGGACTCCCTCAAGCCGCTCGGCACCTTCGCCGCCGACGTCTACATCGGCTGCGCCATCGTGCTCTTCCTCGTCTACCCGCTGCTGATCGCGACCGTCGGCCGGGTCAACCCGCTGCGCTTCTTCCAGGGCGCGTGGCCCGCGATCCAGCTCGCGTTCGTCTCCCGCTCCTCGGTCGGCACCATGCCGGTCACCCAGCGCTCCGTCGAACGCCTCGGCGTCCCCAAGGACTACGCCTCCTTCGCCGTCCCGTTCGGCGCCACCACGAAGATGGACGGCTGCGCCGCGATCTACCCGTCGCTCGCCGCGATCTTCGTCGCCCAGTACTTCGGCATCAGCCTCGACCTCCAGGACTACTTCCTCATCGTCCTGGTCTCCGTCATCGGCTCCGCCGCGACCGCGGGCCTCACCGGCGCGATCGTCATGCTCACCCTCACCCTCGACACCCTGAGCCTGCCCCTCGCCGGCGTCGGCCTGCTCCTCGCCATCGACCCGATCCTCGACATGATGCGCACCGCCACGAACGTGGCCGGTCAGGCGGTCGTCCCGGTCCTGGTCTCCGCCCGCGAGAAGACGCTCGACCTGGAGAAGTACAACAACCCGCGTGACATCGACGCCCCGGACGACGACGAGTCCGGCCCCGTCGACACCACCAAGAACGTGCCCGCCCAGACCGACCGTCGGGAGCCGGTCTCAGTCTGACGAGCACACACCAAGCGGCCCCGGTCCCCTCCATGTCTTAGGGGACCGGGGCCGCTTTGCGGTCGGCCACTACGCGCGGGGCGGCAGCCGTCCGGCGTCTTGGCGGGTTCTTGCGCGTTCCAGGAGCGGCAGTATGCCGGAGTCGCGACGCCATCGCTGAGGGAGCAACCGAGTGAACGAGCACTTTCGAGGTTTCCTGCGTACGTACCTCGATCTCGAGCAGGGGTACGACACCAGCGGTTACCTCCGTCCCACCCTGATGTCCTTCAGCGATGCCTACGTCGAAGCGGTGCGCGAAGGCTTCATACAGGTGGCGAGAGACTGCTCGTTCGGCCCGGCCGAGTACGAGCGCCTGACCAACATCGAGTTTCCAGACCGGCAGAGCTTGCACGCATACCTGCGGGCGCTCTACGCCTACCTCTTCGAAGAGGCGGAGCGGCAACCCATGCCGCCGGAGGACCGCTGGCCGCGTACGCCGGGAGGTTGATCGACGCCCCGGACGACACCGACTTGGGCGTCGACACCACCAAGAACGTGCCCGCCCAGACCGACCGTCGCGAGCCGGTCTCAGTCTGACGAGCACACAGCAAGCGGCCCCGGTCCCCTCCATGTCGTGGGGGAGAGGGGCCGCTGCATGTCTGGAGCCTTGACGCAACGTCAAGGGTGTCGTGCCGTCGTCCTTTGGCGTCGCGCCCGGCCTGTACCGGCTGCCCGCCGATCGCGCAGAATCACCCGTTTGACTCCCGGAAATTACGATAAAAGGATGGTCTGATTGCAGATAGTAAGCGGCGGATTGTCATGATTCGCGCTTATTGTCCAAAGAACGGATGCTTCCCATGGCTCCCTTGGCGTCGCGCCCGTTCGCCCTTGTGTCGTCCCCGCGTCATTCGACGGGCCCCACGCAGATGGGGATACGTCGGCCTGTCGGCTGTCTCGTGGCGGCATCGACTTTGTGAAAGGCCATCCATGGCAATCGACGACGCCTGTTCAACGGGCTTCCGAGAACCCCGGCTGCAACGATTCGCCGGACCAATGGCGGTGTTTCTCGGGCTGACCCTATTGGTCTCGGCGGCCCTCGTGTCGCTGGCTCCGATCGCCGGGGCGGCGACCGCCACAGTCGACTTGGGAACCGTCGGCAGCTATGCCGTGTTGGGCGGGCAGACCGTGACCAACACCAACCCGACCGTTCTCCACGGCGACCTGGGCGTCAGCCCGGGAACAGCGATCACCGGTTTCCCCCCGGGAATTGTCAACGGCACGACGCATGCGGCCGACGCGGCCGCATTGCAGGCGCAGTCGGACCTGACCATCGCCTACGACAACGCGGCCGGCCGTGCACCTACCGCGAGTGTGGCGGGCGACCTCGTCGGCCAGACCCTGGTCTCCGGCGTCTACAAGTCCACCGGCCCACTCGGGCTCACCGGCACCGTCACGCTCGATGCTCAGGGCGACCCCAACGCGGTCTTCATCTTCCAGATCGCGGACACCCTGATCACCGGCTCCTCCAGCACCGTCGCGCTCATCAACGGCGCCCAGGCGTGCAACGTCTTTTGGCAGGTCGGCAGTTCGGCCACCCTGGGGACGAACACGTCGTTCAAGGGCACCATTATGGCGCTGACCTCCATCGCGGTGACCACCAGCGCCACCATCGAAGGCCGGGCCCTCGCCCGCAACGGCGAGGTCACCCTTGACAACAATGTCATCACCAGGCCCTTCTGCATCATCGGACCGCCTGGACCGAGCGGCTCGCCTGGGCCGACCGGACCAGCGGGACCAACCGGCTCTCCGGGGCCCACCGGACCGGCGGGACCGACCGGACCGGCGGGACCGACCGGTGCGCCTGGTTCGCCGGGTGCGCCTGGTTCGCCGGGCGCACCGGGTTCGCCGGGCGCACCGGGTTCGCCGGGCGCACCTGGAGCGCCCGGATCACCAGGCTTGCCTGGAGCGCCCGGAGCCCCTGGAGCGCCTGGAGCACCGGGCTCCCCCGGAGTCCCCGGAGCCCCTGGTTCGCCGGGGGCGCCCGGAGCACCGGGAGCGCCCGGTTCGCCCGGACCGGTCGGACCCGCTGGACCGGCTGGCCCCGCTGGACCGGCTGGACCGGCTGGCCCCGCTGGACCGGCTGGCCCCGCTGGACCCGCTGGCACCCCGGGAGCAACTGGGTCCAGCAGTCCGACAGCTCGACCCTCGGGCTCTCCCAAGCCGAGCGGCACGCCAGCCACGCCCAATAGGCCCGGTAAACCCGGCGATCACGGGTCGAACCGGCCTAGCACGTCGCATACCCGTCCTGCCGACGGTGTGCAGACGACCGCTGCCGCCCCGCATCACGGGGGACCCAAGCCGATTGCGTCGCAAACCTGTTGTGCCAGCAGCCGGCAGGCCTCGGCTGCTGCTGTGCATCAGGGCGGCGACGGCCGCGGCAGCGCCTCGCATGCGGTATCACCCGACAGATTGGCCAATACCGGCTTCAGTGACCTCACCGGCTGGCTGGTCGGTGCCGGTGTGGCAATGCTCGCCTTGGGTGTCCTGGGCATCGTCTGCACCCGCAAGGCCCGCACCCCCGCAATCGAAGCCGGAGGTCGCCACGAACAAGGCTAGGCAGATGTCCCAAACGGCCGGGTAACAGCCCCTCCGACGTCCGCCCCCGAGTCGCGGTCACATGAGCCGCGACTCGGGGGCGGACTTTGTTTTTCGGCGATCCGGCCGACACGTCGATCCCGGGTGTGTATCAGTCAAATTCGATCATCTAGCCGTTATTGTGTGATTCGAGCGCGTCCTGGCCATGGAAGATGAGGCCAGGACGCGCCACAGCCTCGGATGTCAGCCCGGCTGTGGTGCGGCGGGCAGGCGCGGCGCTGGGCAACGGCTGCTCCACACGGGACGGGTGCCCCGGCATTGGCGCGTCCGCCACGAACGTGGCCGGTCAGGCGGTCGTCCCGGTCCTGGTCTCCGCCCGCGAGAAGACGCTCGACCTGGAGAAGTACAACAACCCGCGTGACATCGACGCCCCGGACGACGACGAGTCCGGCCCCGTCGACACCACCAAGAACGTGCCCGCCCAGACCGACCGTCGGGAGCCGGTCTCAGTCTGACGAGCACACACCAAGCGGCCCCGGTCCCCTCCATGTCGTGGGGGAGCGGGGCCGCTTCACGAGCAGGGGACGCCAATTGGTTGCTGCGGTTCAGGTCAGCCGGTTGGTCGTGTAGGCGTGGATGGCGTCGCGCTGGAACGTGGACAGGCCTGGGGCGACGGCCTCGTACGCGGTGTGCCAGGTCTCGTTGTCCACGCAGGCGTTTCCGATGGCGCGGTACTCCGCGGCGGAGACCGCGCGCAGTTGGACCAGAGCCCGGTACTGGACGTCGATCTCGTCTTGCACCGGCTCGGAATCGGCCGGGTGGCCCCCAGCCATGAGTTCGGCCAGCCGGATCATCTGGGCTGTGCGTGCGCGGTGCGCGGCGTCGGCATTGGCCTGGCTCATCGTGGCGGCTCGCCTTCCGACCGCTTCGGCGATGCCGGGGAAGTCGCGCATGTTCTCTTCGTAGTGGGAAGGCCGCACACCCTCGAAGAGGTTCTCTGGTCGGTTGATGGTCATCGGCTTGCCGTCCTTTCTGGACTGCTCCAGTTCGGCGATCGTGCGGGAGACTGTGCCGGCCAGGGCGTCGAGCCGGTCGCGTTCCGCGAGCAGGCGCCGGTGATGACGCTGCAGGGCCACCACCTCGTCGACCTGTTCGGAAAGAACACGCCCGATCTCCGGAAGGCCGAGGCCCAAGGCGCGCAACACGAGGATTTGCTGCAGACGCAGGAGCTGCTCCTCCTCGTAGTAGCGGTGTCCGTTGGCGCCGATCCGGGATGGCACCAGCAGACCGGTCTCGTCGTAGTGGCGCAGTGTCCGGGCGGTCACGCCCGCCATCCGGGCCACCTCGGCAATCGGCCAGTCCATCCCCGCTCCCGCGCGATATGTCACCGGGCCGGTCGCTCCGGCCTGGTCACGACGGTAGGAGCTGCCGCAGCGGCAACTGCAACCCAAAGCCCGGGTACCCACCCGAACCAGCACGACCCCGCTCGCCCACTACTCCCGCCATGTCGTTCCGCGCCGCCGTGCCTGGGAGTTCACGTTCGAGCTGCTGAGACCTTCGGCCGCGACTGCGGGTGCCGACTTGGTCCGCCCGGCAATGTGGCCGGTCAGGCGGTCGTCCCGGTCCAGATCTCTGCCCCCGTTTCGTGGGGGAGTGGGGCCGTTTCGCGTGGCCGTGGATACGCTCGCGAGACTTCCGTGCTCGCCCGGCACCGCCGCTAAGACGACGAGACCGGCGAACGGCCGTCCATGGGCTACGAGTGCGGCTGTTGACGGGCGACGCCGCGTGCGAGGGGATGCGCGCCGATCGGCCGGGATGCCGGGGGATGTGGACAAATTTGTTCGCCGATATTGCGGGGGAGTCGTGGTGAAGTCGGTGAGATTTACCGGGCTCTGACCTCCCAATGTGTCTTGTTCACGTCGGGTGTCGCAGCAATACTGCTCCGGCAACGTAGAACGTGTTCTATCCATAAATGCGGGTGGGGGCCGGGCGATGCGTTCGACAGGCAAGGCACGTACGGGCGTCGTGGGCAGGCGGACACTGCGGCATGCCGCCGCGCTCGCCGTGGTCGGCGTGCTCGCGGCGGCCGGGTGCGGTCGGAGCGGGGTCGACCGGGTCCCGGAGGGGGGCCGCTTCCGGCCCGCCGCCGCGCCCGCCCCGCCCTCCGCGACGCAGGCGACGCCGCCGACGTCGGCGGCTCCCTCGGAGTCCGGCAACGGGACGGGGGCCGGCGCCGGGTCGATCGGAACGGAACCGGAGGCTGAAGGGTTCTTCGACGCGCCCGAACAACTGCCGGGGGACAAGCCGGGAGGCCTCGTACGCGAGCGCCCCGCCGCGTCGGACAAGGCCGTCGCCGGGGCGGCCAAGGAACAGTTGGTCATGTACCGCACGACCGGACCCGACGGAAAGCCGGTCGCCGCTACCGGCACCGTCGCGCTGCCCGCCGGCCCCGCGCCGGAAGGCGGTTGGCCGGTCGTCGCGTGGGACCACGGCACGACCGGCATCGGTGCGACGTGTGCGCCCACCCGCGAAGGCTCCGGGCCGAGCGAGCAGGGCTCGGCGGAGATGCTCGCCGAGTTCGTGAAGCGCGGGTACGCCGTCGTGCAGCCCGACTACATCGGCATGGGCGTCAACGGGGTCAAGCACCCCTACCTGGACGGGAAGTCCGCCGCGTACGCGACGCTCGACCTCGTGCGCGCGGCCCGCGAGTTGGACACCGGAGTCGGAAAGACGGTGTTCGTCGCGGGCCACTCGCAGGGCGGCCATGCCGCGCTGTGGAGTGCGCACTATGCGCCCGAGTACGCCCCCGAGTTGGAGCTGAAGGGGGTAGTCGCCATCGCGCCCGCCAACGGGTTCCACTTCGTGCCGTTCCTCGCCGCGCAGGGCGACCCGGCGGCCGGTGAGTACATCGGGATCGTGCTGCTGCTGGTCAACGGCGCCGGAGCGGCCGACCCGGCGATCAAGCCGGAGGACCTGCTGAGTGAGGCCGGCGCCGCAGCGGCGGAGAAGGCGTGGACCACGTGCGTGGGGGCGCAGGGTGCCCAGGGACAGCAACCTCCTTCTTCAGCTGAGCTGTTCAAGGCCGGCGCCGACCTGTCGCCGCTGACCCAGCGCCTGGTCTCGAACTCTCCGGACCTGGTGAGGACGCCGGTCCCGGTCCTCATGCCGCAGGGCGGCAAGGACCCGCTCAGTGCGCAGAACCAGGCGCTCGCGCAGTCGATGTGCCAGGCCGGGGGCAGCGTCGTGTACAAGCCGTACCCGGATCTCGCGCACGATGCGGCTGAAGTCTCCACGCCCGCGCCCGACGTGGTCGCGTGGATCGAAGCCCGCAAGGCCGGGACGCCGGTGGAAGGCGCCTGCGCCTCCTAGGCTGCCTGCGTCTTGAGCGGGCCCGCGTCTTGCAGGCAAGCGCGCCCACCTGACCCCGCACACTCCGGGGCATCGCCCTCCGGGGCCCGCATCGCGCGGAACCGCGCGGTGCGGGCTTCTGCGGCGGAACTGCACGATGCCACCCCGGATTAACGCACCGGACCGCGTACGCCCGGCAGTTCACCGGCCCCCTCCCGGAGGGCAGCCCGCACGCCGCGGCCGGCCCCGGACCGGACGCGCGAGGGCCGCCGCGGGATCGCATCCCGCGGCGGCCCTCATGTCTGCCGTGTCCGGGCCGTCCACCGGCGGTCACGCCGGTGACGAACCCGCGCGCCCCAGGCACCCGACCCGAGGCGTACGCACCCAGGCACCTCGGCCGTCTCAGGCAGCCGACTCCCGCCGACTGCGCAGCACAGCCCCCGCGACCGCCGTGCCCGCGAGGGCAACGAGGCTGATCACGACGACGATCCACGACGACGTGATGAGCGAGTCGGTGAAGACGTCGTACACCGCACCCGTCGCCTCGCTGCTGAGCGTGGAGCTCTTCGTCGCCTCGTCCACGACCGGCGACCGCGCGAGGTTGGTGGCCACCAGCAGCACGCCGCTCGCGACGAGCATGCCCATCGCGGCCAGCGCGAGCGCCCGCAGGCGGTGGACGGCCACCGCGACCCCGGCGATGAGCAGGCCGATCGCCAGCGCCGGCAGCATCCACCCCGCGTCGTCGACGCCCTTGAGCGCGTCCTGCGCGGGACCCGATTCCGGGATGTCGGCGAGCGACACCGGGATCTCGGTGGGCAGTTGGGTCCGGTCGACCCGTACGCCCGCCTTGCTCAGCTCGGTGAACAGCGGGTCCAACGGCGTCTGCACCTTGATGGTCAGGCTGTCGCCGTTGACCTCGGTCATCGCGGAGTCCTTGCCGAGCAGCGTCGACACCACGACGTTGTGCGCGGTCGCCGCGCCTTCCTTCCACACGCGCTTGAACTCGTCGGTCGCCATGACCGCGCCCACCGACGAGATCACCATCGAGCGCGCGCTCTGCGGGATGGCGGCCTGGTCCATGACCTCGCTGGCGATCCGGCTCTGGATCTCGTCGCGGATCGCCGGCTTCTCGATCAGCTCGGCCGCGTTGTCGGCGAAGCCCGAGTCCGAGATCAGCTCGCCCTTGAGCCACGACGCCGATATCGCGGGGATCGTCAGCAGCACGGTCAGCAGCAGGCACAGGAACGCGGCGGTGCCGCGCAGGCCGGAGTACGCCGGACGGCTCGACCGCGGCGCGCCGCGCGGGCGCCCCCCGGGGCCGCCAGGACCACCAGGACCACCAGGACCGCCGAAGCCGCCGCCGGGCGATCCCGGGCCGCGCGGCGCGTCGCCGAACTGCGGTTGCGGCGGGTAGCCCGAGTCGGCCGGAGTGTACGAGGGGGCGGCCTGCGCGCCGTACCCGCCGTACTGTGTCGGTGCGTCGGCGACGCCGGACGGGGCGGGAGCGGCACCAGGCGGTGTCGGGGGGCGCGGCGGCGGGGCCGCCTGCCCGTAGCCCGGAGGGCCCGGGGGCGTTCCGCTGTCGCCCGGGCGGGACGCGGGGTACATAGGGCCTCCGTGGGTGATCTGGGACTCGTCCCCTGGTAGATGTGGCCGGCAATGCTGCTAGTAGAGACTGGTTCCGGGGACAAGTGGTTGCGACAGGCGTTCGCCGCGACCGGCCGCGAGCCTTTCACCGGCCTCGGACCGCGCGCGGGCATGCCTGTTGCCGGCCCCCCTGAATGACGAGAATGCCAGTCGGCGCGCCTGTCCGGGCGACCAGGGCCTTGTTGTGGCAGGGCGGTGACACTCCTCGGACCTCCCCCTCGCACGGCGGCCCGCCGCCCGGGCATAGCCTCTGGGGGTGGACATCATGGACACGGCGCCCCGCGACCCGGGCGACGCCGGACAGCCCGCTCCGTCGACGATCTCTGGCGCCGCCGAAGGGGAACACCCCACCCGGCCGCGCGTCGGCCACATCCAGTTCCTCAACTGCCTGCCGCTGTACTGGGGCATGGCGCACAGCGGCGCGCTGCTCGACATGGAGCTGACCAAGGACACGCCCGACCACCTCAACGACATGCTCGTGCGCGGCGACCTCGACATCGCGCCGATCAGCCTGGTGGAGTTCCTGCGCCACGCCGACGACCTGGTCGTGCTGCCCGACATCGCGGTCGGCAGCGACGGCCCGGTCATGTCGGTCGTGCTGGTCAGTCAGGTGCCGCTCGACCAACTCGACGGCGCCACGGTCGCGCTGGGCTCCACGTCGCGGACTTCGGTACGCCTGGCCCGCCTGCTCCTCGAAGAGCGCGACGGCGTACATCCCCGCTACTACACCTGTCCGCCGGACCTCGCGCTGATGATGCAGGAGGCGGACGCCGGCGTGCTCATCGGCGACGCCGCGCTGCGTGCCTCGCTGCACGACGCGCCGCGGCTCGGCCTGCACGTCCACGACCTCGGCCAGGAGTGGAAGGAGTGGACGGGCCTGCCCTTCGTCTTCGCCGTGTGGGCGGCCCGGCGCGACTTCCTGGCGCGGCACCCGGACCGGGTACGCGACGTGCACCGCGCCTTCCTGGAGTCGCGCGACATGTCGATGGCCCGGGTGGACAAGGTCGCCGCACAGGCCGCGCGCTGGGAGGCGTTCGACGCCGCGACGCTGGAGCGGTACTTCGCGGAGGCGCTCGACTTCTCGCTCGGCGAGCGGCAGCTCGCGGGCATCGCGGAGTTCGCCCGGCGCACCGCGCACGACACGGGGTACCCGTCGGACGTACGCGTGTCGCTGCTCGACTCGTGAGACCGACCGCGACCACCCGAGAACCCGGACCATCCGGGATCTGAGACAACTGCCACAGCACCTCATCGCCGCCAGACCTTGCCCTGAAGATCGCCTTGATCAAGGGTGGGCTTCCATGGGCAAGGTTTATGCAGAAGGCGTCACGGGCGACCTGAAGTCGTTCATTCTCGACCAGCCGGTCTATTTCGTCGCGACCGCACCGCTGGATCCGGACGGCCACGTCAACGTGTCGCCCAAGGGCCACGCGGGGTCGTTCGCGGTCCTCGACGACTGGACGGTCGCGTACCTCGACTGGACGGGCAGCGGCGCCGAGACGCACGCCCACATTCTGGAGAACGGCCGCATCACCCTCATGTGGACGGCCTTCACCGGCCCGCCGATCATCGTGCGCCTGCACGGCCGGGGCGAGACGGTACGCCGCGACGACGCGCGCTGGCCCGAACTCGCCGCGCACTTCAAGGACGCCGACGAGCCCGGTATCCGAGCGATCGTCCTGGTCCACGTCGCGCGCGTGTCGGACAGCTGCGGCTACTCCATACCGTTCATGGACTACGTGGGCGAGCGCCCGGTGCTGCGTGAATCCTGGGACGGCAAGACGGAGGACGAAGTCGAGGCGTACATGGAGAAGAAGAACCGCACGAGCATCGACGGCCTTCCGGCCCTGCCCGCGGCACAGGGGGCCTCGGCCGCCGGTTAGGCTTCGTGGTGGTTCCAAGTTGCCGTGGAGGTCCCGTGAGTGCTGTTGCCGCCGAGTCCGAGGGTGTTCGGTACGAGCTGCAACCGGTCCTGGACCGGGCCGCCGCGGGCGGCCGCATCACGCCCGAGGAAGCCCTGGAGCTGTACGCCCACGCCCCGCTGCACGCACTGGGCCGCGCCGCCGACGAGGCGCGCCGCCGCCGGTACGCCGGGACCGAGCACATCGCGACGTACATCATCGAGCGCAACATCAACTACACGAACGTGTGCGTCACGGCGTGCAAGTTCTGCGCGTTCTACGCCCCGCCCAAGAGCGAGAAGGGCTGGTCGCGCGAGCTCGACGAGATCCTGCGCCGGTGTGCGGAGACCGTGGAGCTGGGCGGCACCCAGATCATGTTCCAGGGCGGCCACCACCCGGACTACGGCGTCGAGTACTACGAGCGCGCGTTCTCCGCGATCAAGGCGGACTTCCCCGAGCTGGTGATCCACTCGCTCGGCGCGTCCGAGGTCGAGCACATGTCCAAGGTGTCGGGCGTGCCGATCGAGGAGGCCATCACCCGCATCAAGGCGGCCGGCCTGGACTCGTTCGCGGGCGCCGGCGCCGAGTTGCTGCCGGCCCGTCCGCGCCAGGTCATCGCGCCGCTCAAGGAGTCGGGCGAACGGTGGCTGGAGATCATGGAGACGGCACACGGCCTGGGCCTGGAGTCGACGTCCACGATGCTCATGGGCACCGGTGAGACGAACGCCGAGCGCATCGAGCACATGCGCATGATCCGCGACGTGCAGGACCGCACGGGCGGCTTCCGGGCGTTCATCCCGTACACCTACCAGCCGGAGAACAACCACCTGAAGGGCCGCACGCAGGCGACCCTGCTGGAGTACCTCCGCATCATCGCCGTCGGGCGGCTCTTCTTCGACAACGTGAACCACCTCCAGGGCTCGTGGCTGACGGTCGGCAAGGAGGCCGGGCAGCTGTCGCTGCACTACGGCGCCGACGACCTCGGCTCGGTGATGCTGGAGGAGAACGTCGTCTCGTCGGCGGGCGCGAAGCACCGGTCGAACCGCATGGAGCTGATCCACCTGATCCGCGCCGCGGGGCGCGTCCCGGCGCAGCGCGACACGACGTACAACCACCTGGTGATCCACGACGACCCGGCGGCGGACCCGGTGGACGACCGCGTGGTGTCGCACCTTTCGTCGACGGCCATCGAGGGCGGTACGGCGCACCCGGCGCTGACGATCGTCGAAACCCGCTGACCGCTCTCGCCGCTCTCACCGCCCTCAGCGCCCTGACCGGGCCGGCCCGTCGCTTCCGTCGACGCGTCCGTGGCCTCTGCCGCGCACGGGTACGTCGGCCGCCGTCCACACGCGGGATGGCGGCCGACGTACCCTCTCCGGGAGGATGGCCCGATGCCGCTGACCATCCACGCCGCGCCCGTCGTGCTCACCATGACGGGCGAACCTCCCCTCCGTGACGGCGCCGTCGTCGTGGACGGCGACCGCATCGCGGCGGTCGCGCCCGCCTCCGAGGCGGTCGACCGCTTCCCGGACGCGCGTGTGCGCCGCTGGCGCGGCGTGCTCACGCCGGGCCTCGTCAACGCGCATGCCCACTTGCAGTACACCGACTTCGGGCACCTGGCGTCGTCCGGGCTGCCGTTCCCGGAGTGGCTGGCGGCGCTCAACCGGGACCGCGCCGACTACACCGAGGCGCGCTGGCAGGAGAGCGCGCGGCGCGGCGTACACCTGATGCTCAAGTCCGGCACCACGGCCGTCGCCGACATCGTCTCAAACCGGCCTGCCTTGATCCCGGTGGCGCGGTCCGGCATCCGCGGTATCTCGTACATCGAGGTCATCGCCGACTCCGCCCGCTGGGACGCCAAGCGCCGCGCACGCCTCCTGGACGTCCTGACCTCGCCCGCGGACCGGACGCTCGGCGTCTCGCCGCACACGCCGTACACCGTCGGCACCGACGTCTTCCGCGAATGCGTCGCCATCGCCCGCGAACGCGGCTTGCGCATCCACCCGCACCTCGCGGAGTCCGCCCACGAGATCGAGTTCGTACGCGACGGCACCGGCCCCTTCGCCCTCGTCAACCACGCCGTCGGCTTCACCCTCGAACTCCTGGACGGCGGCAGTGGGTTGACCCCCGCGGCCTACCTCGCCTCGATCGACGTCCTCGGCCCGGACGTGCACGTCGCCCACGGCGTGCACCTGGACGCGGCCGACCGCGCGGTGCTGCGCGAGCGCGGAACCCCCGTGGCGCTGTGCGTACGCTCCAACCGCATCCTCCAGGCCGGCGAACCCCCTGTCGCCGACTACCTGTCCGAAGGTTCCCCACTCGCCCTCGGCACCGACTCCCTGGCCTCCTCCCCGTCCCTGGATCTGTGGGAGGAGGCGGCTGCAGTACGTGAGTTGGCGCTGCGCCAGGGCTACACCGCCGCCGACCTCGACCGCCGTCTCGTCGAAGCCGCCACCGTCGGCGGTGCCGCGGCTCTCGGCCTCGGCGAGACCGGCGCCGGCACCCTGCGCCCCGAAATCCCCGCCGACTTCGCCGTCTTCGACGTCCCCACCGACGAAACGGACCCGCACACCGCGCTGGTCATCGAAGGCGGCGGTAGCTGCATCGGAACGGTCCTCGCGGGACGCCTCGTGCACCGCCGCTGACACACCCAACTCCTGTGCGGAGCCCGTGCTTTCGGGCCGAACAGCGCGCCTGCGCCGGCTCCGGGTGCCGTGCTCGGAGCAATCTGCCCGTGATCCGGCACGCCCCTCGAAACCGCAGGCTGTTACACGGGCGGAGCCCAGTCCCCGCAACGAGGAATGCGGCGTACGAGGCCGTCCGGTGCCCGTTTGTGTGACCATGTCACTGGTTGGTGACAGCGTAGTCGTGGATCGACGACGCCTATTTCCCCTCGGTTCACACCCGCCACATAGTGATCACACAAGCACCGAGGAGCCGAAACCGCTTCGGCTTCGATCACTGACTGGCTATCAAGGGGTTCTCCATGTTCGGCCACCGTCGCAAGGCTTTGCTCGTCTCCGCAGCCCTCGTCAGCAGCGCCATGCTGCTCACCGCGTGCAACGGCTCGGACTCGGGCGCCGCGCAGGGTTCTTCCTCTGCCGCACAGCCCGGCGCGGCGGTTCCCCCCTCCAACGCCCCCGCCCCGGGCAACGGTCAAGGCGCCGGCGCGAGTGATTCCGGCACAAACGGCAACGGGCAGGCCCCCGCTCCCGCCGGGAAACCGTCCGGCGCACAGGGGACGGCAGCCGGAAGCGGGGCCGGGGCCGGCGCCGGGACCAGCGCAGGGGCGGGAGCCGGGACCAGCGGTGGCGCCGACGGCAGCATCGGCAAGTGCCGTACCGACGACCTGAAGATCACCGCGATGGACGCCACCATCACGGGCGACCCCAACGGCACCGTCGCGGTGACGTTCGAGAACATAGGCCACAACTGCACGATGTCGGGTTACGCGGGTGTCGACCTGAAGACCGCCGCGGGGTCGGTGTCCGCGCAGCGCATCGGCCAGCCGGCCGAGCCGATGGTCCTGCAGAGCGGCAAGTCGGTGTCCTTCGGTATCGACTACCCGATCAACGACTCGGGCGGCTCCGGCGTCCGCATCACGGACCTGCTGGTCACCCCTCCCGGTGAGACGAAGTCGATCACCCTCAAGTGGCCGGGCGGCGGCTCGCTGCCCGTCACCGACGGTTCCGGTACGCCGGTGCAGGTCGGCCCGATCGGCAGCGCCGGCCAGGGCGGCTGATCCGCGCGCCCGCGCCCGCGCAAGGCAAAAGATCCGACAATGTCCGTGAGTTCGGGCCCCATCGCGAGAGCGGTGGGGCCCGCGCCGTTGTGCCGACGGGGCTCGCCCGGACCCCGCGTGCGCGGTGCGCGTACGCCGACAGGCGAAGATGTACCCGTGACCCGAGCATCCCTGGACAAGAAGCCGCGCGACGTCGCCGCGATGTTCGACGACGTGGCCGAGAAGTACGACACCACGAACACGGTCCTCTCCCTGGGCCAGGACCGCCTGTGGCGCAAGGCCGTCGCGCAAGCCGTCGACGCACGCCCCGGAGAGCGCGTGCTCGACCTCGCGGCCGGTACGGGCACCAGCTCGCTGCCGTTCCGCGACGCCGGCGCCACGGTCGTACCGTGCGACTTCTCCATCGGCATGCTGCGCGAAGGCAAGCGCCGCCACCCCGAACTGCCCTTCACCGCGGGCGACGCCATGCGGCTGCCGTTCGCGGACGGCGTGTTCGACGCGGTGACCATCTCGTTCGGGCTTCGCAACGTCAGCGACCCCAAGGCCGGCCTCGCCGAGATGCTGCGCGTGACGCGCCCCGGCGGCCGACTGGTCGTGTGCGAGTTCAGCCATCCCACCTGGAAGCCGTTCCGCACCGCGTACGTCGAATACCTCATGCGCGCCCTGCCCCCGGTCGCAACCAAGGTCAGCAGCAACCCGGACGCGTACGTCTACCTCGCCGAGTCGATCCGCGCCTGGCCCGACCAGGCCCACCTGGCCGCGCTCGTGCGCGAGTGCGGCTGGGAGCGCGTCGCATGGCGTGACCTGTCCGGCGGGATCGTCGCGCTGCACCGTGCCTTCAAGCCGTCGGCTCGTTAAGCAAGGCGCAAGCGAAGAAACGCAACAGATCGTCAGGCGAGGAACCGCAGGCGCACCCGCGCGATGTCCGGGGAGTCCGTCGGAGCCTTGCCCCGCACACGCGCGTCCTCCCCGCGGCACCGGCGGCGGAGCGGCGCCGAGGAGCTGATCGATGCGCTGGGCCGCCCTCATGGTCGCCGCTGTCCTCACCGCCGCGGCGGGCTGCTCGTCCGGGGACGCCGGAGCCCCTGTCGCGGCGTCGAAACGCCCGGGTGAGCCGAACGGCGCGCACGGATCAAGCGCTCCAAACGGTGTAAATGGTTCAAATGGCGCCGAAGCTCCGCGCCCCGGTGGTCCGCAGCCCAATACCGCGGCCCTCGACGTCGCCGCCGAGAACGCCAAGCCGGGCACCGAGGACTGGAAGACCGGCCTGCGCACCGACCCGACGAAGTCGATCGAGGCGTACGCCGACCGCATCGCGGTCCGTCCGGGCGAAACCTTCCGCCTCTTCGTCTCGACCACCGCGCCGGGGTTCACCGCCAAGGCCTACCGAATGGGCTGGTACGGCGGCAACAAGGGCCGTGAGGTGTGGAAGTCCGCGCACACGCCCGGCCGCAAGCAGGCCGAGCCCGTCATCGACCCGGGCGTCAACACGGTCCACGCGGACTGGGATCCGTCGCTCACCGTGCCCACAACCGACTGGCCCGAGGGCTCCTACCTCCTGCTCCTGACCTCCGACGCGGGCTTCAGCACATACGTGCCGGTCACCGTGCGCAGCGGCCAGACGCGCGGGCGCACGGTCCTGCTCAACGCGGTCACGACCTGGCAGGCGTACAACGAGTGGGGCGGCTACAACCTCTACAACGGTCCGAGGGACTACAGCGACCGGGCGCGCATCGTGAGCTTCGACCGGCCGTACGACAGCACCGGCGCCGCCGGGTTCCTCAACATGGAGCTGCCACTGATCGCGGTCGCCGAGCGCATGGGCCTGCCTGTCGCGTACGCGACCGACGTGGACCTCGACGCCGAGCCGAAGATGTTCGCCGGCGCAACCGCCGTCATCACACTCGGACATGACGAGTACTGGTCGACCGCGATGCGCGAGCACGCCACCGAGGCCCGCGACTCCGGCACCAACCTCGCCTTTCTGGGCGCCAACGCCGTGAACCGGCACATCCGGTTCGGCAGGACCGCGCTCGGCGACCGCCGCCTCGTGATCTGCTACAAGTCCGCCGCCGAGGACCCGATGGCCGCCGACGACCCGACCGAGACGACGCAGGACTGGCGCCTGCCACCGCACTCGCGGCCGGAGAACGTGCTGACCGGCACGTACTACCAGTGCTTCCCGGGGAACGCGCCGTTCGTCGTCTGGGACGCCGACGCGTGGGTGTTCGCCGGTACGGGCGCCCGGCGCGGCACCGCGTACAAGGGTCTCGTCGGTGTGGAGTACGACCGCGTCGTCCGCGACCCCGCGCCGCCCCAGCCCATCCAGGTCCTCAGCCACTCGCCGGTGACCTGCGGGGGCAAGGCGGACTTCGCCAACGCCTCCTACTACACCGTGCCTTCGGGGGCGGGCGTCTTCTCCACGGGCACGATGCGCTGGGTCTGCGCACTCGGCACGGCCTGCGGGCAGTACCTCGACGAGGCCGGCCGGCGCTTCGCGACCCAGGTGACGGAGAACGTCCTGCGCGCGTTCGCCGCCGGTCCCGCCGGAGAGACGTACCCGGCCCGCGCCAACTTCGCCGAGGTCGCCGGGCCGTGATCCACAGGCACTCGTGGACCGGAATCCACGTTGTCCACAGCTCGCGGCCGACGTCGATCGTCCCGGGATCCGGCTAGGTACGGTGAGGGCATGTCAGCACTCATGTCAGTCAACGTCGGCAAGGCCACCGCGACGGAGCACTCCGAGGTCGCGGTCACCGGGATCGACAAGCGCCCGGTCGAGGGGCCGGTGCGCCTCGACGTCCCGGTCGAAGGCAGCGGCGTCGCGGGGGACGACGTCTGCGACCTGCGCAACCACGGCGGCCCCGACCAGGCGGTGTACGCGTTCGCGTGGGAGGACCTGAGCAGTTGGTCCGACCGCATCGCGGTTGAGGTCCGCCCGGGCGTCTTCGGCGAGAACCTGACCACGGTCGGCATAGACGTCACGGGAGCGGTGATCGGCGAGCGCTGGCGGGTCGGCGGTGCGCTGCTCGAAGTGTCCGTGCCGCGCATACCGTGCCGTACCTTCGCCGGGTTCCTGGGGGAGCGCGGCTGGATCAAGCGGTTCACCGAGGACGCACGTCCGGGGGCGTACCTGCGGGTGATCGAACCGGGTGAGGTGCGGGTGGGCGACACCGTCGAGATCGTGCGCAGGCCCGCGCACGGCGTCGACATCGGCACGGTCTTCCGTGCGCTCACCAGGGAGCCGGAGCTGCTGCCGAAGCTGGTCGACATCGAGGAACTCCCGGAGGAGACGCGCAACAAGGCGCGCAGGCGCACGGGTATGGCGGTCGACGTGGACCTGGCTTCCGGTCCGGATGCCGTACCGGATCGCCTGCGCGACGCGGACTGATCCCGACTGCATGGTTGGGGGCAAGCGATGCCGGGGCCGGAACGCACCGCGCGCCGCCCTAGACTTGAGCCGGTTGCAACCCTGAGTTGCAACCCTGAGTTGCAACACCGTGTGGCACTACCGACTTGCACGACCGACTTGCTGTAGCGAGTCGCAGCACCAACCGCAGTACGCCGAACCTCTCGGCACCCGAACCCATCGGCGCACCCCAGGAGAGCCGCGTTGACCGAGACCAAGTCTGACGAGTCCACCGCGTCCCTTGCCGCCTCCCGCACCGGCTCGGGTGCCGCGGACTCCGCGCACGAGGCCGATGTCATCGTGGTCGGCGCCGGCCCGGCGGGATCGACGACGGCGTACCACCTGGCAAAGGCCGGGCGCAGCGTGCTGCTTCTGGAGAAGACGGCATTCCCGCGCGAGAAGGTTTGCGGCGACGGGCTGACGCCGCGCGCGGTCAAGCAGTTGGTGTCGATGGGCATCGACATCTCGCCGGAGGCGGGTTGGCTGCCCAACAAGGGGCTGCGCATCCTCGGCGGCGGCATGACGCTCCAGCTCGACTGGCCCGACCTCGCCTCGTTCCCGAACTACGGCCTGGTGCGCAAGCGCACCGACTTCGACGAGATCCTCGCGCGCCAGGCCGCGTCCGCGGGGGCGAAGGTGCACGAGCGTACGAATGTGACCGGCCCGGTGCTCGACGAGCGCACCGGCCGGATCGTCGGTGTCCGGGCCAAGGTCGGCGCCTCGAAGGAGGAGAAGATCTTCCGCGCGCCGGTCGTCGTCGCGGCGGACGGCAACTCGACGCGGCTGTCCCTCGCGATGGGCCTGCACCGCCGCGAGGACCGGCCGATGGGTGTCGCGGTGCGGACGTACTTCAAGTCCCCGCGCCACGAGGACGACTACCTGGAGTCGTGGCTGGAGCTGTGGGACAAGCGTGACGGCAAGAACGACCTGCTGCCGGGCTACGGCTGGATCTTCGGCATGGGCGACGGTACGTCCAACGTGGGTCTGGGCCTGCTCAACACCTCGGACTCCTTCAAGGACATCGACTACCGCGACCTGTTGAAGGCGTGGGTCGCGGGCATGCCGGAGGAGTGGGGCTACACCGAGGAGAACCAGGAGGGCCCCATTCGAGGTGCGGCGCTGCCCATGGGCTTCAACCGCCAGCCGCACTACACGAAGGGGTTGCTCCTCGTCGGCGACGCGGGCGGGATGGTGAACCCGTTCAACGGCGAGGGCATCGCGTATGCGATGGAGTCGGGCGAGATCGCCGCCCAGGTCATCGCGCAGGCCCTCGCGCGCAACACGCCGGAGGGCCGGGAGCGCGCGCTGCACGACTACCCGCGCATCCTGAAGCAGACGTACGGCGGTTACTACACGCTGGGCCGGTTGTTCGTGAAGCTCATCGGCGAGCCGAAGGTGATGAACTTCGCGACGAAGCACGGCCTCCCGCACCCGATGATGATGCGGTTCGTGCTGAAGATGCTCGCGAATCTGACGGACCCGCGCGGCGGGGACGCCATGGACCGCATCATCAACGGCATGGCCAAGATCGCCCCAGCGGCCTGAGCGAGAGTGGTACACCCGGGCGGCCGGCTCTCCCCGAGCCCGGCCGCCCGACCCCTCTTCAGCCCTGTTGCTTGAGCACCCTGACGAAGGCCGCCCAGGTGGTGCACGGGACGGTGATGTGCCCCCGACCGGGGAGCTTGCTGTCTCGAACGCCGACGTCGTGTGCGGGCGCAGCTACCTCGACGCACTCGCCCTCGTGACCCGAGTAACTCGACCTGCGCCAAACGTGATCAGTGCTCAAAGCGCCCTCAGCTTCGTCGCGATGTGCTTCCGTGACTCCTCAGCGGAGAGCGCACTCGTCGACAGGTACTCCAAGTGGCGTCGATAGCGTCGGATGTCGCGATCACTCTCCTTCACCAGCATGCCCCCTTGGTACTCGATGAACAGCACGCTGGGGTCGTGCAACTCGGCAAAGTCGAACAAGGTGATACCGCCGATGTGTGCATTTGCGGTCGAACTCGAAGGCAACACGCGGATCGTCACATGGGGGAGCTCGCTCAGCTCCAGTAGGTGCCGCAACTGTCCGGCGAGAACTTGTCGTCCGCCGATTTCGCATTGCAGCACACCCTCCGACAGGACCGCGGTGAGCGCCGCCGGGTTCGGGTCGGTGAGCACGCGCTGACGCCGCAAGCGGATCTCGACAAGCGCGTCCGCGCGATCGGGGTCAGGCACCATGGGCCCGGAGTTCACCACCGCCGCGGCGTACTCGCGCGTTTGCAGCAGGCCGACCACCAGGCTGCCGTTCGCCGATCCGATCTCCGAGGCGTAAGCCTCAAGTGAGATCAGTTCCTCATATGCCGTGTTGAGCACGTCCGCGAACTCCGCCCACCACCGTCTGCCCCGCGTGTCCGCAAGAAGGGCCTCCAGTCGCTCCGTGTCCTCGGGCTGCACCCCGTAGAGCCCGAACAGGCGGTGCAGGTCGTGCCGCGACAGCGCCACCTTGGCGGTCTCGATGCGGCTGATCTTCGACTGATCCCATCCGCATGCCTCCGCAGCGTCGTCGCCGGACAACCCGGCGTCCCCACGAAGGCGCCGGAGTTCCGCGCCGAGGCGACGGCGTGCGTAGCTGGGCACTCCTGTCATGGTCGTCCTCCTACTCGCCCGGCATGATCCACCAACTCGCGGAATCGTGCCGGGCGTTCGCCGTATCCGGACCCGATCGAGCGAATTTCGCCAATCAGCTGCCGTGCATTATGCATGCATGACACGCTGCCGATATGCAGTAACAGTCGGTGTCCGGATCATCACGTAACAGGGAGGTCGCATGCCCGCGGCCACGCACGTCCACGCTCCATCCGTCGGCCCTGGCCACCACTTCCTGACTCCGTTGGCCGCCGTCACCTGTCCCGTCGCTCCCGAACTCGTGCGACACCTCCGCAACTTCGTGCGCGACTGCACCCTGGGCCTCGACGCGTCCGCCGATACCGCCGACACCGCGCGGCTCCTCACCAGCGAGCTCGTCTCCAACGCCGTCCGCCACGTTGCGCCCGGCAGTCCGCTGCACCTCGAAGTACTCCGCGACGAGGCATGCCGCCTCCTCCTCGTCACTGTCGAGGACGGCGACCGCACGCTCCCCGCCTTCCCCCCGACGTCGTCGCCGTCGCCGTGCCACGCCGCCGAGTCCGGGCGGGGGCTGCCGCTCGTCTCCCTCCTGGCGGAGGAGTCCGGCGTGGCCCCGTCGCCCACCGGCAAGCGCGTGTGGTTCGCTCTCAAGCTCGCATGATCCTTCGGCGCGTCGTACCCAAAAGATCACAACAAACACCATCAAAATCACTTCATGACAGGTGAGCGCGACCTCCGGCGACTTCTCGGCACGATGGAGCCTGAACTCCGGGCGGGCGTATGGGTCTTCACTTCGGTGAAAGGCCCCGCCCCCGAGGGCTTCGACATCGCCGTCACCGTCGCCGAGGCCGAAGGCACCACGCTCGTCCTCCCGCAGGAGCAGGCCGACGCCGCGGGCTTCTCGTACGACTTCCGCGCCGCCTGGATCATCCTGCGCGTGCACTCCGCCCTCGACGCCGTCGGCCTCACCGCCGCGGTGGCCACCCACCTCGCCGACTTCGGCCTGAGCTGCAACGTCGTGGCCGGCTTCTACCACGACCACATCTTCGTTCCACACGACGAAGCCGACGCGGCCATGTCCGTCCTCAAGGCCCTCTCCGCCCAGCACCGCCTGTAGCGGCATCCCTCGGCAGCCCCGCCCACCGAATACGCTGCGGTGTCGACACCCTCGTCGACTACCTGCGGCTGTCCATCGCCTGGGGCGGCTTGCCGGGCTGGTCGCTGACCGACAAGACCCAGCCCGAGGCGCTGAGCACGCTACGGGTCACGCCCGACTTCTAGCAGTCGTCAACGCGTCGGACTTCACATTCGACAGCGCCCAGCGTCAGCGGGGTCGACAGCCCCGTGCGGGCGGCGGCGGTCGCGAAGACGCCGCTGAGCAATTCGCGCGGCGGGTATTCGGGCTTTGAGGTGTCGCGTCTTGTGAGGGTCTGGGTCTCGCGCGCGGCCCGCGCAGGGGACTGACCCGGTCGCTCGGTCGTTCTCGCAGCGGCACGACTCGTTCGGCGCCCGGCATACGCTTCCCGGCGCAAATACGCCATCTGGGCCATGTTCCCGATCCCGCGTGCCCGCAGAGTGGATCACGCCGGGACGCCGACCGACGCGACCCCGGCTCCGGGGCGTCCCCCCAGCAGCGCCGTCCCGCCCTGCCCCCACTCGACGGATGCCGCCGCTCGCACCCTCGCGCGGCGTTCGGGATTTGAGGAACCGCCTTGCTCAGGACCACCGCGCCACGCGTACGAACCTCTCGTGCCCAACTCCTCCGCACCACCACCGCCGTCGCGTTCGCCGGGCTGCTCGTCAGCGCCTGCGGCAGCGGCGGGGACGACGCCGGTTCCGGCAAGCTGCCGTTCGGGTCCACCGAGCAACCCGGCGCCGCCGGAGGCGTCTCGTCGGGTGTCGGCAAGCCGTCCTCGTCGGCCCCGGGCAAGGGGGACACCACCTCTGGCAAGGGAAAGATCGACGTACGCACGGTCGATCCCTGCTCCTTCGTCGCCCACGAAGCCCTCACCTCCTACGCCGCGGCGAAGTCCCCACCCGCCACTCGACCCGGCGCGTCCCCGCTCCCAGCCAAGGATCCGATCACGTCCAACCCCGGTGTCACGTACAACAGTTGCACCGTGAACATGCTCGCCGCCGTGGGCGGCTCGGTCGACGTCGCCGTCGATCTCGCCGACATCGCGGTCGAGGAGAAGGCCCTCGCGGAACCCGCCAAGGGAGCCACCGTCCGCGAGGCGAACGGCCTCCGCATCGTCTCGTTCACTCACGAGGGTGACGGCACAACGTCCTGCCAACGCGCTCTCGTGGACAAGGACATGAAGGCGACCAAGGTCGACGTACGTGGCAACGCCGCCGCAGCCCGCGCCGACGTCTGCGCGATCGCGGACGCCGTCGTCGAGGCCGGGAGCAAGCTCGTCGCCGACGGCGGCCTGGCGGTGCGCACCTACGCGCCGAAGTCCTTCGTGAAGCTGCGTCCGTGCGACGAGGTCTCGGACAGCGCCCTCGCAAAGGTGCCGGGTCTGGCCATCAACAAGGTCCCGAACGCGACCGGCTTCAACTGCTCGGTCGGCCCGGCCGGCAACGATGCGAATGCCACGGTCGTCCTGGTCCGAGTCGGCCTCAGGACCTCCGCGCTCGCCGGCGACCCGGCCAAGCAGGTCCAGATCGCCGGACGCGCGTCGACGGTCGAGTACGAAGAGGCCGCGCCCGCGTACCGCCTGCCCGGCCGCTGCTCCGTCGCGACGACGGGCGCCGCACTCGCGGACACGAAGTCGGCGGAGATAGCCGAGGTCGTCGTCCTCGCGCCCAGCGAGCCCAACGAGGAGAAGGTGTGCGCCGCCGCCAAGGAGGTGGCCGCCGACTTCTGGGGCAAACTGCCGAAGTAGTCGGGCACGGCGCTGGGTGGTCGATCCGGCCCTACGTCTTGGCGGACTCCTTTTACTTGATGGAGTCTAGTATCTTGTCGGTTCCGATCCGCTCCGATCGCTCCGATCCGATCTGCGGCGCCGCAGCGGGCCGGAGGGCCCGACGTCCAGACGTACAGCCGAGGTGCACACAGCCATGGACCCACTCCGCTTCGACAACCGCGTCGCCGTCGTCACCGGCGCGGGCCGCAATCTCGGCCGGGTGTACGCCCTGGCCCTCGCCGAACGCGGCGCCCGCGTCGTCGTCAACGACCTGGGTGTGGCGATCAGCGACACCGACGGCTCCGGTGTCGGGCCGGCCGAGAACCCGGCGGTCGCCGTCGTCCGCGAGATCGAGGCGCTGGGCGGCGAGGCGGTCGTGAGCACCGACTCGGTGGCGACGGAGGAGGGCGGCGCCGCGATCGTCGACACGGCCGTCGAGGCGTTCGGACGCGTCGACATCGTCGTCAACAATGCGGGAGTCGTGCGTACCGCCCCGTTCGCCGACCTCTCCCCGGAGTTGGTGGACCCGGTGCTGGCCACGCAGATCGCGAGCGTCTTCCATGTCACGCGCCCGGCTTGGCGTCTGATGGCCGCGCAGGGCTACGGCCGCATTGTGAACGTGAGTTCAGGATCGGCGTTCGCGGGCGTGCCGGGCCTGTCCGCGTACGGCGGTGCGAAGGCGGGCGTCATCGGCCTCACCCGCCAGATGGCGACCGAGGGTGCCGGGCTCGGCATCAAGGTCAACGTCATCGCGCCATACGCGAAGACCCGCCCCGGCACCGGCTTCGGCCCGATCCCCCCGTCGGACGAACTCAACGCCTGGATGCGCCCGGAGTTCCTCACGCCCCTGGTCAACCTGCTCGCACACGAGGAATGCCCGGTCACCGGCGAGTGCTTTGCGGCGGGCGCCGGGTACGTCAGTCGAGTGGTGTGGTCCACCACTGAGGGCCTGGTCGATCGCAACATGACCACGGAGACGCTGCTGCGCGACTGGGAACACGTGATGGACACCGACGGCATGGCAGTAGTCGGCCACGACGGCGGCGGCACGACCCACAAAATGCTCGTCGGCTTCACTCCGCCCCAAAGTCCGCCGACGCCGAAGTCCTCGTAGGCGTAACGGACTCCGCGGATCCGACCCGACAGTGTTCGGCAAAGCGCTACAAGGGGCGTCGCTTGGACACCGAGGTGAGTTCCGCTGTCACGTGCTGCCATGCCTCCGAGGAGGGGTCGATCACGTCGTAGTGGCCCGCCTTCGGGACGGCGACGAGTCGTGTGGAGGGGTGTGCCGCCGCGTACGTGTGGCTCAGGGCGAGCGGGACTGTGGCGTCCTCGGCCCCGTGAACCAGGGTCACCGGGGTGTCGGGCGTGTCCAGGCGCAGCGGGTCGAGGTCCGGGCGGGCAGCGGGGGACGTACCGAGGAAGGCCCGGACCGCTCCGCCGCCCAGGCCCGCGGCGTCGGCGGCCGCGAGGTCGGTCACCGGTGACAACGCGACGGTGCCCAGCAGACGCCCCGGCGGGCACACCGACGCGGCCCAGAGGACGAGCTGACCACCCGCCGAGTGCCCCATCAGGACGGTCGGCAAATGCCCGGCGCCCAGCGCGGGTTGCGACGGCACCTCGCGCAGAGCCAGCCGTACGTCGTCCGTCGTCGCCTCCGGCGTGCCCGGGACGCGCCGGTACTCAAGCGCCGCCACCGGCCAGCCCGCGTCACGCAATGCGGCCGCCATGTGCCGGGTGTGCACGCGGTCGTAGGCCGGCCGCCAGAACCCGCCGTGCACCAGCAGCACGAGCGGTGTGCCGGTGCCGACGGCGGCGGCCTTGGCGGGCAGCCACAGGTCCGCGACGTGCTCGTCCTCCGGCCCGTACCGTAGTTCGCCGTCCGGCTCCGGCGTCGGCTTCGCGAGGATCGACTCGTCGTCGGCCATCAGCACGACCTCCACACAGTGCGCCTTCGACAACAGACACGTACTCCACCACATGCCGCTGGCGTTCGACCGGAGGTCTCCGCACAGCCCGGTCGGCAATTCCGGCTGCTCGTCCGTCCGATGCCGAGTGCGCTGCCGGAAATTCGGTTGGGAGCTCGGGGCGGGGTTGGGATCATCGCTGTGTTTGCCGTGATGGGGGGCACCGTTGGATGCATTCGAGTGTGCGGCGTGCGGGGCGGAACTCACCGTGCCTGTCCGGCGGGTGGCCCTGCCGGTGCATGCACGGCAGCACTACAGCTGCGAGCTCATGCCGGTGCTGATGGAGTCGGGTACGTACGCCGTCGATCCGGAGCCGTTCGGACCGCCGTGGCGGCGATGGTCGGAGGTCGCCGCGGACGACGTCGCCGCGCGGGCTCTTCGCGCCGGTGCCCGTGGTGTCCTTCGGGCCCGCAGGAGCGGTGGTCGTCGCCCCCGGTGACGTACGTGGCACCGTGGTCATCCCCGAGCGCCGGGACGGCTACTGCTGTGGACTTGACGGTCGCGACGGCCCCAACCTCGCGTGCGAGCACTGCGGCGAGGCGGTGGCGACGCTGCTCGACGATCACGCGCTGTGGCGGGCGGTGTGGCTGGACCCGACGGCGGTCCGCCGCATTTCCGACGTCGCTCCCTCGCCGCCGCCGGACACCTGGGAGGCGCTGCTCCGCAACCGGCCCGGCACGCCGCCGCGCGACGGGTACGGCTGGTGGGAGCCTGAGTGGGCAGCCGCCGTCGGTGTCGCGCTGGCGCACCTGCTCGCGGCGTGCGGCGGTGTTTCGGTGGCGGTGCCCGACGGCCTGGTCGCACACACGTTCCGGCGACCGCTGCGCGCGGTCCTACCGCAGGGCCCGCCGGAACTGACGCTGGCCCTCGCCGGGCCGGGACTGCCGACGCCTGACGCCGACCTTGTCCTCGTGCCGGTTCATCCGCAGACCGGCCGGACATGGCAGTTGCCCGGGAGCGCGTCCGAGCCCGCCGTGGTGCCGCTGTCGTTCGACGTGTGGCGCCATCTGGCCTTCCCAGAGCGCCAGGCGCCGATACCGGCCACCGGCCGTATGCCGGACGACGTCCTGCGGGACGACTACGCGCCGCCGCCACCATCCGCCGTACCGTTCCGACCGGACGAGCGGCTCTTCTTCGACCACCTCGCCCGCCTGCCTGAGGTCGGGACGCCGTTGTTGCAGGCGTTCTACGACCGGACCTACGAATGCCCGTACACCGCCTGGAGATAGGCCGTGTGTTCACGTCCCCGTCGGACAGCCCGACGGCCGGCGGGCGTCGCGGGCCGGGGTTCAACACGCGGCCTGGGAACTGCCGTTGGTGTCAGGCGGTGGCGCGGCGGCGGGCGTACTCCGGGTAGCGCGCGGTGAACAACGCGGGCAGCACAAAGCCGAGCACCTGGATCGCCGTCGAGGTCGCCGACTATCTGGCCCGGCAGGGCGAGGCCGCCGCGGCGCGCCTCGCCGGCTTCGAGGAACTGTCCGACTCGATCGACTGGGGCCAGGATCCACTGTCGGTCTACGGCAAGATCGCGCTCGAGTACGGCCGGCGCATCAGTGCCGCCCAACGCGAGTGGGCGGACTGGGCGGCGGCACAGGTCCGCGCGGGTGAACGCAGGCAGTGAAGGGCCCCGCGACGTCCCCGAGCGGCCGTACCGCTACCGCGATTGCGCAACCCGCCACGGCAGTCGGTCCGGCGACAACACCGGTCGTGGGTACCGCAGCTCGGGTGCGTCGACTTGCGGTGGGATCGCGAAGGATTCGGCTGCGATCTTGTGTCGATCGTTATCCCCCCACAACATCACGTGCCGAGTCTGACGTCTCGGCAGTGGATCTTGCCTCGTGGTGAACGCGTCCACGATGTCAATCCCGAGTCGATGCAGCCGGTGATCCGCGTACCGCCGCCCGGCGATTCACGAACAGCGCGGAGGCGACGTACCGGTGGGCTCGGTGACGTCCGGGGAACCCGAGGTCCTCGCGCGATTGCGGCCACGATCGACGAGCGCAAAGCAGGGTGGTGGATCAGCGGATGCCGGAGGCGCGGTCGTGTCGGTACTCGCGCGGGGTGGTTCCGTACCGGCCGCGGAAGGCCCGGGCCAGGACGTCGGGATCACCGATTCCGACGGAGTGGGCGACCGCGGCGATCGACCGGTGTCTTTGCCGAGGGTCCGCAAGCATCCGCCGCGCCTCGTCCAGCCGCGTGTCGCGGATGGACCGCGCGGGGGAGGAGCCGGACTCGCGGAAGACGAGTTCGACGTAGCGGATCGAGACCCCGAAAGCGTCCGCGAGCATGCGCGGCGACAGGGCGGGGTCGGCCAAGTGCCGGCGGATGAACACCCGCATGCGTGCCAACTGTGCGGTGCGCGACAGGTGTACGTCGCCGGGGCGGGCGCCGGCACCCATCGACGCGCGAAGCGTGGACATCAGCAATTCGTAGGTGGTGTGCCCGACTTCGGCCATCGTCTCGGTCGTCAGGTCATTCACGTTGCGACCGAGTTCTGTGACGACCGCGGCCAGCACCCGAAGCATCGGGTCGCGGGTCGGGATGACGCCGCCGGGAACCGGCGCGGCGGCGAGGTCCCGCCGCAAAGCGGACCGAGGCACGTTGATCGACAGGTAGTGCGCGAACCTGTCGGCGGTGAGCGAGTACGGCTGGGTCGAGTCGACCAGCACGGCGTCGCCCGGCCGAAGCAGTCCGTGGTAGGTACCGGCGGCCGCTCGGCTGGGACGCCGGGCGAGAAGGAGGTGGTAGAAGTCCACGGGGTTGCGACTGATCAGGCGGGGAGTGCGGGCGACACGCACCGGGTCCGACGCGACGTCGCTGATGCTGACCGCCCCGAGGTCCAGGACGTGCACCCATCCCGTATAGGCGTGACGATCCGGCGGTCCGAGCGGAGTGGCGTCCAGTTCGACGATCGAGTCCCGCAGGATCTCCCGCCACACGTCGACGTCGGGCGCCGCGCCCGTACCCGGATAGCAGGGCACGGGAGCCGGCACCGACGCCGGTCGCCTGCGACCATCCGGGCCGAGCCTGTGACGGCCTGAAGAACCGGGCGGGAGGGGTCGCGCGAGATCGCCGCCTGACCGCCGATGCGTCGGCGTCTCCGGACACGTCATGGCATCACCGCCCATATCGGGCCGCACGGTTGCGTGGAGCGTTCCGTCTCCGACGGGACACACTGGCGCCGGAAGTGACGGCCGCTGCCGCCCCGGTTGCCGCGGCGTCCGGCGTCCCCGTTGGCTGACTGGCGGCCCTCGTTGGCGGGCACCCGACGTCTCCCCTCGAATACGCCGGGAATGATAGCCACCGGCACGGCCGGGTCACGGGGAGGGCCCTTCATGCCCATGCGTCGGATCCGACCCGATCGGGTCGGCCGTAGGCACTGTCGTTCGAAGACCGGGACTTGGCGGCCGCGTTCTATATACGTACGAACCTGACGATTCGGCAGCTCGGGCCGCTGTGCGGGAAGCACGGTGAAGGGGACGGCGTAGGTGTCGACCCTGACCCGCCGGGGGACAGCGATCACCTGCGCGCGCTGTGCTCACCGCGCTGTGCTCACATCTCCTTCGAGAGCTCTGCCGACGGTGGGTCCGGGCCGAGATCCGGCTGGTTCCCGGACGTCTGGTCCTGCGGACCCGGCGCCGGCGTGGTGGCGGCTGCGTCGCCTGGTTGCATTGCGGCGGACTCCCGTCCGGGGCCAGGGCCCTGCCCCTGCTGGTCGCGCCCGACGTCACTGCCCGCGTCTCGTCCGGCCGACAGCGCCGTATGGGCCCCGTCCATACCCAGGGCGGCAATCTGCGTCACGTCCTGAGCCGTGTCGGCCGTAGTCTCCCGTGCGGCGAATGCGACCAACTGCTGCTGTACGTCCGCTGCTTGCTGCGGCCGCGCGTCAGGGGACGGCTGCATGAGGCCGGTCACCAGGTCCGCGACATCCTTGGGTACGTCCGCGACTTGGTCGAGTGGCTGCACATCGCCGTGTACTTGCGCGGTCAGGACAGCGACGACATCGCTGCCGGGGAAGGCCTTGCCCCCGGAAGCCATCTCGTAGATCACGGAGCCCAGTCCGTACAAGTCGGTGGCCGGTTCGCCCCGCGGTGGAGGCTGCTCCGACGTCGGGATCCGCTCCGGCGCGAGGTATCCGATGGATCCGGCGTTCGGGTTCAGGTCGGGCACCGCGGGATCCTGATAGGCCGCGATTCCCAGGTCGACGAGTTTGACGCTGCCGTCCGTGCCGAGCATCACGTTCTCCGGCTCCACGTCGCGGTGCACGATCCCCGCGTCGTGCGTCGCGCTCAGCCCCGCGGCGATGCCCGCGCCGATGCGCAGCGTCTCGTCGAGGCTGAGCGGTCCCCCTGCCGTGGAGAGGTGGGTCTTCAGGTCGGTCCCGCTCAACCGCTCCATGACGACGTACGGAGCGCCATTGTCGAATTCGCCTTGCGCAAGGCCCGCTACGACATGGGGGCTTTGGACGCGCATGAGCATGTCCGCCTCCTGGCGGAAGCCCGCAACGGCCTGGGGTCGTCGTTGTGCAGCACCTTCATGGCGACAGGGCTGTCGGTCACGTTGTCGGTCGCCGCGTACACGACCGCGTCGGCCCCGCGGCTGAGGACCTGTGACCCGCCTGCGTCGACGGTGTAGCGGGGCTGAGGGGGCTCGGGGACTTCGCCCGCCATGGCTCGGAAGCGTCCCCTTCAAGAGTCATGTCATGTTCGCCAGATGTTAAGGGGCGGCCGCCGGCGACTCGCCATGACGGTGCACGCGGCATCCCTTGAGGCCGGGCACCCGTCGGCCGCTGCCCGCCACTTGCCGCCCGGCGTCGCCGGGGAGAACCCGGTGTCAGGGCGCTGCGCCAGGTCCGACAATGATCGGTATGAGTGATGCGATAGCTGCTGACCGCAGGCCGCGGCTTGCGGTCCTCACCGGGGCCGGCATGTCCGCCCCCTCAGGGCTGCCCGTGTACCGGGGCGGCGGTGGCATGTGGGACAGCGACCCGGACATCGCGAAGCTCACGACCGCATCGCGCTGGCGCGGCAAGGCCCAACAGGCCTGGGGCCACTGGAACGAACTGCGTCGCGCCGCATCCCGCGCTCGACCGAACCCGGCACGCCAGGCGTTGGTTGCCGCCGAAGCCGACTTCGACGTGCACATCGCCACTCAGAACGTCGACGGGCTCCACGCCAGGGCGGGATCGACGAACGCCACCGAGCTCCATGGCAGCGTGTCCCGTACGCGTTGCTCGGGGCGGGCATGCCATGCCCGCAACGGTGCCTGGTTCGACGAGAGTGTCCACGAAGTGGTCCCCGTCTGCCCGCACTGCGGACGCGTCGCTCGCCCTGACGTCGTCCTGTTCGGGGAACAGCTCTCGGCCGCGAGGATGCGTGCCTCGGTCGACGCTGCCCGGCGTGCCGACGTGTGGATCGCCATCGGCACGTCCGGGACGGTGTTCCCCGCTGCCGGGCTCATCGACCCGCGGCTTAGCGCACGTCGTCGTCCGCGTCCCGGCGGTCGTCCGCGAGGTGCTCCAACAGCCTTTCCACGAAAGCTACTTGGGCCGGGTTGAGCTTTTCCCGCGCGACTTCGGGGGTGCACCACAGCGCGCGGTCGATCTCGGGGAAGCTGCTGACGGTGCCCGACCCGGGGGGCCACACCATCTCGAAGTGGTTGCTGACCAGGGTGGTGACGTCGAAGTCGTCCTCGACCGCCCAAGCGGTGACGATCTTGCCGTTCCGCTGCGTCACCGAGCCGAGGTCGACGGCCTTGCCCGGGTCCACGACCGCGCCCGTTTCCTCCTCGAACTCCCGTACGGCGGCCGCTTGCGGCTGCTCGTCGTCCAGGTACTCGCCCTTCGGGATCGACCAGGCCCCCGCGTCCTTCCGCGCCCAGAACGGGCCGCCCGGGTGCACGATCAGCACCTCGACGATGCTGTTGCCGTTGGCATCGCCTTCACCGCCGCTGTCGAGGACGCGGTAGAGCATGATTCCGGCACTCTTCTTGACCATGGCGGGGCCCTCGGCTTGTCGTTCGGACTTCTGCCGAATCGTACGGTGGCGAGCGTCGGTTCCCGCTCGTAGTCGTCCCGGGGTTCGCGCTCGCGGCGGCGTACGCAGTCCTTCCACAACCACGGGCCTGGCTGAGGCCACCCGCGCTCGCGGCCGGCCGGGGTGCGCCGGGCGAGTGAACCAACGGCGTGGTTGCTCGAAGGGGCGCCGGTCGGCTGGCACGGTCTGCGGTGTCGGCAGCGAGCCGGTTCGGGCGTCCAGGAGGAGCATCGTGAAGCGTAGGCGCTGTGTGGCGGTCGTCGCCGCGGCTGTGGCGGCCGTGTCCCTGCTGGGTTCGGCACCGGCCCCGGCCTCGACTGCGGAGGTCGCCGCCCGCCCGACGGCGGCGCAGGTTGTTCCGGCGGACGTACGTCAGGCCCGCGAGTACTACCCGGACGTCGACTACATCACTTGCGAGATCAACAAGGAACGGACTGTGCAAGGGCTGAGTCCGCTCCTGGTCTCCGACCGCGCGAGCGAGGTCGGGCGCGGCCACGCCCGGGACATGGCCGGCATGAAGCGGCTCACTTCCGTCGGAAGTGACGGCCGGGGCCTGCGCGACCGGCTCAACGACGCGGGCATCTACTCGAACCTGGTCCAGGAGTTCATGTTCTCCGGCTACAACCACGACGGCCACTTCGCCGACATGGCCACGGACCCCACCCCGGAAAACGGGTTCTACAAGGCGCTGATGAGCCGCGATGTCGTGGCGTGGGGCGTCGGTTACGACCGGCTTTACTGGGACGTCAATCTCCTGGGGTACCACCGGAAGCTGGGCGCCCGGGCCGCTGCGTGCAGCCGTACCGCCGGGTGATTGCCGCGTAACGCAGCTCGTGCACAACGCAACTCGTGTACAACGCGGCTCGCGTACAGCGCAGTTCGTGCGCAAGGCAGCTCGCGAGTGAGAAGACGGAACGCAGCCGCGCATCGGAGCGACGCGTACGCACGCCGGGCGTGACCGCCTCTGCCAGGTAGCCGAAACGGCTTGCCTGGCAGAGGCGTTCGCGCCCGAAGCGCCGCCCCGACGGCCGTCGGGCAGGCGTACGGAGACCACAAGTAGCTTTGCGGCAACCGCAGTTAGAGTGCCGAGAGTTCGTCCACCAGGTCGTCCAAGCCCAGCGAGCCCTGCGACAGCGCGGCCATGTGCCAGGCCTTGAGATCGAACGCGTCCCCGTGTGCGCGACGGGCGTTCTCGCGGCCCAGCAACCACGCGCGTTCGCCGAGCTTGTAGCCGATGGCCTGGCCCGGGATGGTCAGGTATCGGGTCAGCTCACTCTCGATGAACTCGGCGGACCGGCTGCTGTGCGCGCCGAAGAACTCCTGCGCCAGGTCCGGCGTCCAGCGCTCGCCGGGGTGGAACGGGCTGTCGGCGGGGATCTCCAGCTCCAGGTGCATGCCGATGTCGACGATGACGCGGGTCGCGCGCATCATCTGCGCGTCGAGGTAGCCGAGGCGCTGCTCGGCGTCGGTGAGGAAGCCGAGTTCGTCCATGAGGCGTTCGGCGTACAGTGCCCAGCCCTCGGCGTTGGCGCTGACCATGCCGATGGTGGCCTGGTAGCGCGACAGGCTGTCGGCGATGTACGCCCACTGCGCGAGCTGGAGGTGATGGCCCGGAACGCCCTCGTGGTACCAGGTCGACACCAGGTCGTAGACCGGGAAGCTGGTGCGTCCCATGGTCGGCAGCCACGTCTGGCCGGGGCGGGTGAAGTCCTCCGACGGCGGTGTGTAGTACGGCGCGGCCGCGCTGCCGGGCGGGGCGATGCGGGACTCGACCCTGCGTACCGGCTCGGCGAGTTCGAAGTGCGTGCCGTCGAGGCCGTCGATCGCCCGGTCCATGAGGCCTTGCAGCCACGCCTGGACTTCGTCGACGCCCTCGATGCGCGTGCCGTGCTCGTCGAGGTGGGCCAGCGCCTCCCAGGGCGTCCCTGCCCCGGGCAGCACCTTCTCGGCTTCCGCGCGCATCTCGCCGAGGAGACGCCGGTATTCCGACCAGCCGTAGGCGTACGCCTCGTCCAGGTCGAGGTCGGTGCCGTTGAAGTAGCGCGACCAGCGGGCGTACCGCTCGCGGCCGACGGTGTTCGGGGCGTCGGCGATGGCCGGGGCGTACACGTCCCGCATCCAGTCGCGCAGCGCCACGACGGCGGCGGTGGCGGCGCGCCCGGCCTCGTCGAGTTCGGTACGCAGGGAGTCCGGGCCCGCGGCGGCGAAGTCCTCGAACCAGCCGCGCCCGTTGCTTTCGTTGTCGTCATGGCCGTTGCCGCTGCCGGCCCACTCGCCGAGTTGGGCGATGCAGGTGGTCGTGGGGCGGGGGCTCGCGTACAACTTCCGCTCAAGGCCGAGCGCGAGCGACTCCTGATAGCCGGCCAGCGCGCCCGGTACGGCCCGCAGACGCTCCACGACCGCCGCCCAGTCCTCGTCCGTCTGCGTGGGCGTCACGGTGAACACCTCGCGCACGGTGTGCAGCGGCGTACCCAGGTTGCCGACAGTACGAAGTCCCTCGTCGGCATCATGGACCGCCAGCTCGGCCGTCAGCCGCTCGCGCAGCAGACGCGCGCAGCGCCGCTCGGCATCGCTGTCGGCGCCGGGCTGCCGCTCGGCCTCGGCGAGCTTGGCCAGCGTAGCCCGCGCCAGCTCCGCGCGCGCCTCCTGGCCCGCTGGGGAGAGATCGGGCAGCTTTCCGGCGCTTTCGGGGACACCGAGCATGGTCCCGGTGACGGGGTCGAGAGCGATGAGCTCGTCGACGTACGCGTCGGCAACCTGACGGGGCGTGGGGAGGCTGTTGTCAGACATTTGCCCATCCTCATACGGCGACCGTGCCCACGTCACGTAGGTTGCGCGCCCGTCCGCCGTCCGCCGTCCGCCGCCGCCCGCGTGGTCGGTCGGGCGGCGGCAGGACGCGCACGAGGAGATGCGTACGGCGAGATGTCTATGGGCGAGATGTCTATGGGCGAGACGTGCGGGGGCGAGCCGTGGGCGAGCGAGACGTGTGCGGCGAGAGGCGCGCCACGAGACGTACGCACCCGGCGAGCACGCTTCAGCCGCCGACGCTCTGCCGGGCCGCGTCCGCCATTTCGCGGAGGACGTCGTCCAGCGCCGCGGGCTTGACGCCGAGAACGGCCTCCGTCTCAGACGCGTCCAACACGCAGTCCCGGTCATCCAGGTACTGCATCTCCTCGATCTCGGCCATCACCGAGTCCTGGGCCGCAAGCTGCGCAAGCGCGTCCGAGCCCATGCGCTCCAGCCGCGGTGCGGGCGTGTTCGCCACCTCGGCGAGACGCGCCGTCAGCTCGCGCGCGGAGGCGTCGGACACCGACGGCACGAACCACGCCCGGCCCCAGACCTCGTCGGGCCCTGCCGCCGCAGCGACGAGCGTACGGGCCACGTCTCCCGTGTACGTCCAACTGTGCGCCACATCCAGATCGGCCGGGTACAGCGCCTCTTCGCCCGCCAGCAGATACGGCGTGACCATCAGGTTGTACAGCGAGAAGGCGTGCGGGCCGAGGTAGTCGCTGGCGCGGATCTCGGTGACGCGTACGCGCCCCGCCTCGTGCGCGGCGAGCGCTCGGTGCCACATGTCCGCGCGTACGCGGCCTTTGCCGGTCGTCGGAGCCATCGGCTGCTCCGGCCGCAGCGGCCCCTCGAACGGGCCGTAGCCGTAGATGTTGCCGAGCATGACGTAGTCGGTTCCGGCGCGTTCGGCGGCCGTGAGGAGCGCATCAGCGAGCGGCGGGAACTCCTCGCGCCAGCGGTCGTACGCGGGTGCCGCGCAGTTGTAGAGCGTCCGGGCACCGCTGAGCAGTTCGGTGAGCCGGTCGGCGTCGGTGACGTCGGCGGCGACGCGTTCGACGAGCGGGTGCTCGGGGCCGCGTCCACTGCGACTGACGATGCGGACGCGTTCCCCGGACTCGGCGAGCAGCTGAGCGGTGGCGACACCGGTGGCGCCGGCTCCGGTGATGACGTGCAGAGGCATGGCGAAATCTCCTGTACGGGATGGCAGCTACGGTGTGGCACATGGTGTGCGCGGGTCGGTCGCCTCGGCGGCCACGGAAGATCCGGAGCGATGCCCGGGTTTCCGGATGTGTGTCCACCTTCGCCGCGCGTTGATGCGCGGGGGAGTGGCGGAAATGCCAAGCAACCGGAGGTTCTGGCCATGCACCGGATAGCTGTTGTGGCCGTGCCACCGGTGATCGCGTTCGACCTGTCGATCCCCGGCACGGTCTTCGGTGCGACGATCGTCGACGGCGGGCCTGGCTACGACGTACGCCTGTGCACCGCCGAGCCCGGCATCATCTCCGGCTACATCGGCGCGGACGTCGTCGTACGCGACGCCCTGGACGTCATCGCGGACGCCGACACCGTCATCGTGACGGGCACCGGCGACCGCCACGAGACGGACCCGCGTGTCCTGGCCGCCCTCCGTACGGCCGCCGCCGCGGGCAAACGCATCGCATCCATCTGCACCGGCGCCTTCGTCCTGGCCCAGGCCGGCCTGCTCGACGGCCGCGGCGCGACGACGTACTGGGCTATGTCCGGCGAGTTCGCCCGCCGCTTCCCCGAGGTCGAACTACGGCCGGACGTATTGTTCGTCGACGAGGGGCAGATCCTCACCTCGGCGGGCCTGAGCGCGGGCATCGACCTGTGCCTCCACATGGTCCGCAACGACTACGGCGCCGCCGTGGCGGCGAACACCGCCCGCTTGGTGGTCGCCGCCCCCATCCGCGCAGGCGACCAAACGCAGCTCATCGAAACCCCGCTCCCACCCGAGGGCACCACCACCCTCGCCGCAACCCGCACCTGGGCCCTCGAACACCTCCACCGCCCTTTGTCTCTCGCCGACCTCGCCACCCACGCCGGCACGAGCATCCGTACGCTGACCCGCCGCTTCCACGCCGAGACCGGCCTGAGCCCCGCCAGGTGGCTCCTCCACCAACGCCTCGACCGCGCCCGCCAGATCCTCGAAACGACGGACCTGCCGGTCGACCAGGTAGCCCACCAAAGCGGCCTGGGCACCGCCGACTCCCTCCGCCAACACTTGGTCAGGAAAGTCGGCGTAACCCCCACCGCCTACCGAGCCGCCTTCGCCACCACCGGGGATAGATAGGAAGCCCCACATGCGCGGGGAGCAGAGGAGGTCCATGCCGTCACGGAACATGATCTCGGGACCATCCCCGCGTGCGCAGGGAGCAGGCCGAGGCCATGGCGGGCCACAGACTCGCCCCGGGAACACCCCCGCGTAGGCGATCCGCGACCTTGCCGCGGGAACATCCCCGCGTGCGCGGGGAGCAGGTGATGGCGGTGCACGCGACGATGTGGACGAGGGGAACACCCCCGCGTGCGCGGGGAGCAGTGGGCACCCGAGCCCGGCACCGCGCTCCACGAGGGAACACCCCCGCGTGCGCGGGGAGCAGGCCCATGTCATCGTGCCGGCCTGGGTACGGCGGGGGAACACCCCCGCGTGCGCGGGGAGCAGCGCCACGCGGTGAAGCTGGACGCCTGGTCCGAGGGAACACCCCCGCGTGCGCGGGGAGCAGGACGCTTCGGAGGCGTCAGCATGACCGAAATCGGGAACACCCCCGCGTGCGCGGGGAGCAGCGCCGCCAGCAAGTCGAAGCCGTCATCTCGGCGGGAACACCCCCGCGTGCGCGGGGAGCAGGCCTCGATCTGGATCACCACAGACCCCGCACGGGGAACACCCCCGCGTGCGCGGGGAGCAGGCGGCGGCGGCGACAAGGAGCAGGCGAGGCCGGGGAACACCCCCGCGTGCGCGGGGAGCAGGTCAGCAGCAAGTCGCAGTACGCATCCAGGTTGGGAACACCCCCGCGTGCGCGGGGAGCAGGTGCCGGGGCCTTCGTTGCGGACGACGATGCGGGGAACACCCCCGCGTGCGCGGGGAGCAGGGGGGGCGTGATGATGCCGGGGAGGGCCGGGGGGGAACACCCCCGCGTGCGCGGGGAGCAGTCCTTGGCGGATTCCGCTGTGCCTGCAGCCTTGGGAACACCCCCGCGTGCGCGGGGAGCAGTCTTGTTGAGCTGTGTGTTAGTCCTGACCGAGGGCTGAATTTACCAACTTCGTGGAATTGGACAAATGGAGCGCGAGCTGACCGCATGGCGCCTACTTCCCGAAGCGGCGTCGCTTTGATGCCTTGCTCCAGCCGGTTGGCGATGGCCGTTGTGGTCCCACGCCGCTGCTCGGGCGGCGGATGAGGGTCAGGCCTTCGTGGTCCACCGGGAGCCACCGGTGGTCGTGTGTCTCGAAGGCGAAGCCCTGCTCGGTGTCGGCGCTGTAGGTGAGCAGCGCACGGCCCTGTCCGGCGTACTGCTTGACCTCTTCCCACAGCAGCTCTCGAATGCGCGCCGAGGGGTTGCCGATGAACACTCCCGGCGAGATCTCCAAGAGCCAGCGCGTGAGCAGCCCGCGCAGGCCAGCGGGACACGTTGTCAGGACGATGACCGTCACGGGCCATATCCCGCTTCGGGTGGACGAGTTGAGTCGTAATTGCGCCCCGATTCGACGGCCGCCCCGCCGTCGATCAGCAGCGAGACCTCGTCCGCATCCTCATCCGCCGATGCCTCGCTTCGGTACGGTCCCAGCAGGTGCTGAATGTCGGCCACGCACCGGTCGAGCAGCTTCGTCGCGTGGATCCTGTCACGGAGCGCGCGGCGCGTACGCGATGCGATGTCCTCCTCGCCTTCGACAGTCGCATCGAAGGCGACGGGGATTCCGACCTCCGTCTTGTAGAGGTCCGCGATATCGAGCACAAACGACAGTTCGTGCCCCGAGTGGATGAACCCCAGGCCCGATGAGCAACCCAGCGCCGCGACGACCGCGTGCGCGACTCCGTACAGGCATTGGGCGGATGCCGTCAGCGCCTGGTTGAGTGCATCACTCGACGCAAAGTCGCCGGGCACGAACTGGCGGCCGTGCCAAACCACTTGGGTACGTGCCGACTCTCGCTGGTAACACGACTTGACCCGCTGGCCCTCGCGCCCCAGCAGCTCACGCCGCGTCAGGCCGGACGGATCCTCGTCCGGAAACCGGAGACGATACATCTCTCGCGCGACGTCAAGGCGCGACCGCTGTCCCGTCCAAGCGGTCGCCTGCGCCTGGACCAGCCCGGCCGATCGGGTGAGCGCACGGCCACCGGCGTAGAACCGTACGCCGCTCTCGCCCACCCACACCACACCCGCACCGCACTCGCCGAGAACCGCCATCGCCTGGTGGCTGATCCGCGTACCCGGCCCCAGCAGCAGCGTTCCGATGGTGGCCGACGGGATGTGCGTGGTGCCCTCGGCGTCCTCCGCCGTGATCGCGTTCGCGTCGCGATGCACGCTGCACCGCTCCAAGTACACGAACGACACCCGGTCCTTGACCCTGGTGAGTTCACGCGGAGTCGACAGGTTGCGCTTGCCGGGCGTCGTCATCGCTCACCGTGCGGGCGCGAGCGTCATCAGGCCGCACCCGTACGCCTTCGCCTTGCCCAGCCCCGCCGTGAGCGTGTGCCGCATTGCATCGGCGTCCGTGATCCGCAGGCGTCCGTCGTACGTCACCGTCGTCAGAGTCACCGGCCCCCCGCCACCGCCCCGCGCGGGACCGCCTCCCTTTCCGAACGACCACTTCCGCTCGTTGTGCACGACCAACTGCAACTCGTCGCCCTCAGGCAGGCGTTGCCGATCGACCGGCTTCTCGACCACCTCGAACCCGGCGCTTTGCTGCTTCCCCACGAGCCAGTTCATCTGGTGACGCGCTGTCAGGTGGGCCGTCCGCTTGGTCGGTACGCCGTCCCGATTCCGCACGCTGTGCACGGGGTTGGCAGTCAGCCGGAAGTCCCAAGTGTCGCCAGTCGTCAGCTTCTCCAGGAACGGCGCGTACTCGTACGTGTCCCATCCGCCGGTGGTTGGCCAACCCACCTGCTCCACAAGGTGCGTAAGGTCAGGGCGTGCTGGGCTGACGATGTAGAGGAACACGTTCCCCAAGGCGTTCTCGTCGAGGCGCCACAACACCCGGGGCCCACCATCGCCCGACGATTCCCGCGGCTCCACAGCAACTCGATCGGCGAGCGCATCGGCAAGCGAACCGGCGACCGGATCATCAGCCGGATCGGCGAACGACGCCGCGACAGCGCCGTGCAGACGGTGCGGCGACGACAGCAGGCGACGTGCCCCGACCCGCGCGGTGTTGATGCGGAAGCGCGTCAGGAACATCAGGCACCGCCCAAGGAGTCCGGCTGCTGCGGATGGTTCGGCTGCTGCGCAGGGTTCGGCGATACGTCCAGCACCGCGGTGGGGTCGTGATCCGGTACGCCGACGCCCTCAGGTACCTGTACCTCGTCCGAGATCACCGTCCGCAGCGCGTACCGGCGATGCTGTGGATCGAAGCTGAGCGGCTGGTCGCGAATGGTGTCCCCGAGGCCGTCGCCGGCGGCTGCCTCGATCAGCAGGGCCAGAGAGTCGGGCCGGCCTCGACGCCCACGTTGCTGTTCCTGGTACCAATCGGACGCTCGCCATTCCTCTGCCGCCAGCGCCCCGATGAGGTCGGTGCCGCGGCGCACCCCGAGATCGATCGGCCGGGCAGGCGGACACGATCGCCGTCCCAGGTACGGCAGATACACCGGCTCGCGTACCGCCGCGTCCAGTGCGTCGATCAGTCCGTCGTCGCCTTCCACCCCGGCGACGAAGACCGCGTCCGCGAGGTAGTAGCGCTCCGAGACGGGCATCGACTTTTCGGTGTCCTGGTGGTGCGCCGTCTGGTAGTCGCGAACTCGCCTGCCGGGCTGATCAATCCGTACGCCGAAGCGCAACGCCGCAAGGTCCGAGATGTCGGCGTCGTACGCCCGGCCCTGTGCCGCCGCAAGCAGCCCGATCACGCCGCTCTTCGTCGGAGCCGATTCCGTCGTACGCCGGGCGAACCGGGCCGAGGCACCCCACGACTGGAGCGGTCCCGCCAACTGCATGAGGAGCACGCTCATTCACGCGGCTCCAGCCGGTCGGCGACCGCCGAGCCGACGGCCTGCACGAGTTCGGCTAGCGAGACCTCGGTGCCCAACCCGGCAACCGATTCGGTGCCCGGGCCGACGCGGAGCACCCATGCCGCATCGCCCTCGCGTACGCCGTAAGCCTTTTCGATCCCCTCGACATGCGCGGCAAGCGCCGTACACGCGTTGGCCACGTAGCCGCCGAACTCGTCTTTCTGGACGGGGCGTTCGAAGGCTCCTGCGTAGCTCACCGGGCGTGCGCCACGTACTTTCACCACCACCACGTCGGGCAGCGTGTGGTTCCCGAAGGTGTTGATCTTGCCGGTGGGCATGGAGGCGACGAACCCTTCCACGAAGGCCTCCACCGCGCGCCGCACGGGTACGGTCGGCGCCTCGTCGTCGCGCAGGCCGGCCCCGAGGTTTTTGTGCAGCAGGTCGACGTCGAGCGCGGCGTACCGGTAGAGCGTCGCCGAGTTGAAGTCGACGGTGCCGATCATGCCCGCGCCGGTCTCGGCGTCGGTGTTCCGGTCGTCGACGGCCGTGTAGTAGTCCGACTCCGTGTCCGACGCGTGTACGCCGATCGCGTGCGCAACCTGCGCCGCCGCCCCCACGTTGATGTCCGACGTGTCGGCGACCATCCGGCCGAAGAGCGCGATGTCCACGGAATGCCGCGAGTTGGCCAGCGCCCGTGCACGCGATTTGGTGCCCTTGTTCTTCAGGAACTCCGTGATCCCGTCGACGCTCTTCAGGCCCTCGATGGCCAACTCGGCGAGCCCACCCAGCTGACGCCCGCTCAGGAACATCAGGTAGAGCGACTGCGGTGCCGCCTCCGACTCGCCGTCCTTCGACTTGCCGCGCTTGGGGATCTCGACCTTCGAGCCGGTGGCCACCTGGATCACCTCGGCCGCGGGCACCAGCAGGTCGGTGTCCTTCAGCGACGGATCACGTTCGAGGATGTGGTCGGCCAAGGCCTCGGCCACCCTCCTCGTCCGTACGCCGAGTTCATCGGCGGCGAGCAGATCGCCGAACGCGGTCCGGGTGGCGCGCTTCCAGGCCTGGCTGGATACGCGGGCCCGGCGTACGCCGCCGTAGACGGCCGTCTTCGGGGAACCCGTGTCGTCCCGATTCAGGTTGCTCGGCGGAACGGTCTGGAGGATGTGCACATCCACGATCGTGCGGCTCACTCGGATTCCTTGTCGGTCGCCGGGGTGGTGGTCGAGGGGGTACTCGGCATGCCGGTCGGGCCGTCGGACGGATTTTCCGTCGGGGAGTCAGAGCTCCTCGAACCGTCCGGCCCCTGCTCGGGCCGCGCCTTCGGTCGGATGTGGAAGCTTCGTCCCCAGGAACGCCGGACCCTGTCGTCACCGCCAGGTCGCTGCCAGGCGTACAGCTGGGCGGCCAACAGGCCGTAATCGAGGGCGATTTCGTGGCGGCGTAGGAGCAGGACCAGTTCGCCCAGCCGTTGGGCCAGGATCTCGAACGAGGTGGCCGATCCGGCCCGTACGAAGCGCTGGCGGACAGGCTCGTCGATGTCGGTGCCCGGCATGAGCAGGCGTACTGCGGCGCCCAGCTCCGAACCCCCGGGCCGGTGCATGCCCTTGGTGCGATGGGATTGCTGATGTCGCGCCCACAGAGTGATCGCCAGGTGCACTGCGTTCTCGGCGCGGATCGTGTCCGTTTCGCCGCGTACTTCGTCGTAGACCCGGTCCATCGCGAACAGTCCCCAGAGATCAGGAAGTTCGCCGAAAGAGTGACCCGCACCGCGTCGAATCCGCGCGAGTGCGGCAACGGCGTCCGGGCGGTCCTTGATGTACCCGACCTGAAGTTTGGCGATCTGCGCGACAACCGACTCGCCGACCGGACCGAGGCGCCAGCCGGCGCGTTCGGGCCCAGGTCCGGTGCCGGGCCCAGGTGGGGACCCACCTTCGGGCGGCGGACCCGGAGGAGACGTCGGCCCCGAAGGATGCTTCGGCCCCGCGGGATCGGGGTTCACGGACGTCACGGTCACTGGGACACCTCTGTGGATTCGGTACGGGTCTCGCCGAACGGCTCGTGCAGGGCCCGCTTGAGGCGCCCCCGGAACCACAGCTCGGCCGCCGTGTCGTCGAGCCAGATCGGAGCCTGCTTTCCGGCGATGAGACGCCCCTCCCGGGCGGCCTGGCCCGCCGAGGCCAACAGCAGGTCGCCCTCCAGACCGACGATCCCGTGGGCACGCCGCTGCCAGGTCCGCCGGGCCTCGAACGGGTCCGCCGCCGAGCCCAGTTCGCGCAACCAGCTACGGAACGGCCCGTCGAGGGATGCGTACCCGATGTCCATGGCGGCGTCGCGCCGCGGGATCGCATCTGCCCCCGCGGCCTGCGCGAGATCCGCGGCCAGGCCCCCGAGAGCCACGACCGCGGCGTGCGCGTCCGCGACCGCGTCGACGGCGACTTGGCCGTACCGCGGATCGCCCTCGTGCAGCAGGACGACGCACATGGTGACACTGTCGTCGACGGTCTCGTCGATCACGGACTGCTGCGTGCCGTACACCGCGCCGATAGTCCGCGCGCGGATCAGGCTGTCGTTGGGGATGAGCCCGTTGTTCGCAAGCCGCGCGATCCAGTCCAGTACGCGTGGCCGCAAACTGTCCGCGGCGTCGGCCCGCTGCGCGGCCGCGTCCTCCCGGCCGCCGGAGAACAGCAGCGCGGCCAGGCCGCGCCACGCCGCCCGCGTCGGGTCGTGCTCGCGCGGCATGTAGACCAGGGGGCGACCCAGCTTCTTTTCCTGGGCCTTGCTGCGGCGCCATCCGGTCATCGGCTCGCTGCCCTGCATACCGTTGCCCGGCGCGAGCGGGTCGCCGTACGCGAGCACCACCCCGGTCACGGCGGTGCCATCGTGGTGCAGGAGCAGGCGGCGCGACTGCCAGGTGTAGAGGTCGCGCGGGCCGGACGGCCGTCCGCTCATCTCGGCTGCGCGGGTGGCACCGGGGCCGCAGTGCGGTCGACGCCACGCGGGCTTGTCGTCGCGTGCGATGCGCATTGACGGGGCGTCGGACGCAACGAGGTTGAGGAGCAGGGTCTCGCGCAGGTTGCGGCCCTCGGCGAAGACCCCGCCCAGATTGCCGGCCCACGCGACGCCGAGCGGATACCCCTTTCCGCTTTTGACGCGACTGTCGTCGACCGCACCGGACTTGATGCCCGAGGTGTCGAACGCCTGGGCGTGGACCACCCATCGCGCCGCCTCGGCGAAGCCAAGCCGTGCGACGTCCGGCAAGCGCATGGTGAAGAACGGCTCGCCGTTCGGTACGTCCGCCACGATCCGGTTGAGAGAAGCGACTTCGTCATGCGCCGTACGCAGGCCGGGCACCTGGAAGAAGGGCTCGGTCGGGTGGAGGAGGTCGAAGCGTTCCCGATTCCGATCCAGGTAGTCGGGAACATCCACGAACGGCCGCTCCCACGTGTCGCGCAGCGCCTCCAGATCGGCCGGCCCGTCCAACACGTCGTGCGCTACGGCCAACAGCAGGCGCATGAGCGCGAATTCCTGGGTCGGTACGTCGCCGACGAGACGTCGGATGTCGTCCGCCTGGCTGAAGACCTCGCGCAGCGACAGCTCGGCCGACGTCCCGTCCAGCCGTAGCACGGGTAGCCACGGTCGATCGACCAGATCGAACGAAGGCGTCGAGACCATCCGAGTCATGTCCGCTCCCGGGCCGACGTCACTGTCAGCCCGTCCAGTTGGTCGTAGCGAAGCTCGAACCCTCCCAGGCGGGTCCGACACGTTGCGTCGAGAACGAGGATCAACTCACCGGCCAGCCAATGACATTCCTTGCTTTGCCAGGCCTGCGGGGTGCTCGCTTCCAGCTCCTCGATGATCGCCATCGTCGAGAGTCGGTCCGGGAGCCGCAGGGCGCTGGCCGCGACCGCGCGGGCGGCCCGCTGCGGTGGGGCGGCGTACTCGGGAAGTTCCAGCCCGCCGAAACCCCGGTCCAGCCAGGGCAACGTGCCGAGGGTTCCGTCCTCGCGCCGCTGTACGACAAGGACTTCCAGGTTGTCGTTGGTGTCCCGGACCTGGGCGCTACCGCCACGCGTCTCGTCGGCGTCGCCCACGCCCGCGTCCACCCAGCCGACGAGCGCCTGCCCGGGGCGGCGGACTTCGCCCAAGCAGAACGTACCCGCGTTCCAGCGCTGGTCGTTGCGGTGCTCGGCGTCCGCTTCCTCGGCCTTGGCCATGGCTTCCGCCCATGTGCCTGGCCCCGAGGGCTGGTCTCCGTACGCCTCCTGCACTAGCGGGCTGATGTGAGCGGGGAGTGTGAGGAGTTGGTCGGCGCCGTACGGCAACAGGGCGGCGAGCGACCGCAGCAGCGGATGTAGGCGGTAGACCGCCTCCGACCCGGGCACGGGCGTGGGCGGCTCGGTCCGCCAGTCAACTCCGGTCACGACACAGCGCGCATCGCGTAGCCGGGGCGGACGGCCGCTCTGGCGGCTGTCGCCGCGCGGGTGGCGGTGGAGGCGTCCCATGCGCTGGAGCATGAGGTCGATCGGCGCGAGGTCGGTGACCAGGAGATCGAAGTCGATGTCGAGCGACTGCTCGGCGACTTGGCTGGCGACGACGATGTGCGGATTGGTTGGTGGCTTCCCCTCGGGGCCGAACCACTGCAGGAGTTGGGCGTCCCGGGCCGCCCGGTCGAGATCGACGAAGCGTGAATGGGCGACGGTGACGGCCTCGTTGCCGAATCTGGTACGCAAGTGAGCGGCCGTACGCAGCACGCGATCGACGGTGTTCCGGACGACCAACACGGTCCCACCGTCTGCGAGTTCACTTTGCAGTAGGTCGGCGAGCCGGTCGAGGTGGTCGTCGATCCGTTCGACGCGTACGTCGGTCGTGCGCTCCGCGGCGGCCGGAGGGTACGTCGTCCACGGGGGCGTTTGTCGGGTGACTGCGGTCAAGAGTGGGTACCGCGGGTCGTCGGGCAGTTCGTCGGCGACGGCCGGGCGTCCGCTGTATGCGGCGGCCAGCGCCGCCCGCCGCGCGGCCGGGAGCGTCGCGGACAGCATCACGACGGGGACTCGGTAGGCCCCGAGCCATTCGAGGACGCGTTCGAGGTAGACGCTCATGTACGTGTCGTACGCATGGACTTCGTCGATCACGACGACCTTGCCGGCGAGCGCGAGATGGCGCAGCGCCAGGTGGCGGCTCTTGAGCCCTGCGAACAGCAACTGGTCGATCGTGCCGACCGTGAACGTCGCGAGCATGCCGGTCTTGCGGCCGCGCAGCCACTGGTGGGCGATGAACTCGGCGGATCCGGACCGCTTGTCCTGCTGCGGTCGCCACTCGTCGTCCTCGCCGTCGAGCTCGACCGCGCAGAGGGTCTGCGACCCGGCCGCGTCCATGAGCGACAGGTAGTTCTCGTTCAGAGCGGCTTTCGCGTGTGCCAGGAACACCGATTGGTCACCTTCGAGGCCCAGCCGTTTCCACCAGTGCGCCAGTCGGCTGAACATCGCGTTCCCCGTGGCGCGAGTTGGCAGCGCGACGAAGCACCCTCCGGCTCCTCTCCGCGCCGCGAGGATCTCGGCGGCGGCCATCGCGGCCTCCGTTTTGCCCTCGCCCATCGGCGCTTCCACGATGAGCATGCCGGGAGCGGGCATTTCACGGGCCATGTGTACGGCCTCGGCCTGAACCGACCTTACGCGAGCGCCTGTTGGCAGGTCGAAGCGTTCCGCAAACAGCCGCTCGACAGTCGCTTCCTGCGGGACTTCCGGTGCCCACGGTCGAGGAAGGTTGATCCCCCGCCACGCGGACTCGAGTCGGTCCGGACGGTTGACGCGCTCGTCCGGTACGAGCGGGAAGAGGTTCGCGTTGCTGGCGATCCAGTCGCTCACGATGACGATTGCGGTCAGCAGGACTTGCGCAGGTTGCGAGAGCCGTACGTGCCGCCAGTCCGGCAGTCGGTCGCTGACGCCGAAAGTGTTCGCACAGGCGTCCAGTAGTTCGGTCTGCATGTGTAGCCAGGTGGCCTCGCTCGGGCCGGGTGTGCGGAGGAGTTCAGGCCGTACGTCGAGGTCGTGGATCTGGCTGTCGCCGGGTGGAACTCCGTGGTGCCCACCGGTGACGATGGCGTACGCGAGACTCGCCGGCGGCGACCAGCCGTGCTCGCGGGACAGCCACTCCTGTAGCAGGACTTGGCCCGCGAGCCCATGCGGCGCTATTCGGCGGTCGCTGCCAAGTTGCCGGCGACCGGGCATGGCAAGTCCTGCTGATTGCATGGGATCGGCCAGGTCATCGACCTGGCAGGCGAAGGTCGGCGTGGCCTTGCCGATGTCGTGTGTTCCGGCCAGCCACACCGCAAGCTTGCGAGCGTCGGCTTGACCGGCGGGCATCTCGTCCGCAACAAGGCTCTTCACTGAGGGCGGCAGCCACTCGTCCCACAGCAGCCCAGCCACGCCACCCGCGTCGGCCAAGTGCCGCCAAAGCGGCAGCCACGCACCGGACTTGCGATCGTACTTAGCCCACACCGTCTTGGCGGCAGCACTCAACCCACCCAGATCAAGCCACCCGGCTCGCCCCCCAGTCATGCGGACATTGGACACCCAACTGTCCGCCAACGCGGCCGTCTTCGAGGATTCACCCCTGGCGTTTCGGTGGCGCTCCCGCATCGGTCAGACTCGGATGCCCGGAAGCGACCAGCTCCATCAAATCTGATCCCGCGACGCCCGAAATTGTCAGCATCGGTCCGCCGCTGGCGACGGCCCGTCGCCAGGTCAACCGACAGCCCGCCGCCACGGGAAGGCCCGCCGGGTACACACAGGGAAACCCCCGCACGCGCGGGCGCGTCTCGTCCGACCTCGCCGTTTATCGGCACTCGTTCTGTGTGCCGTGCTACTCCGCCGCCGTGAAGGCGCGCGACGCCGAGCCCGTTCCGCCCGCTCCGGACTGACCTCGGCACGGCTCGGCCAGGCAGTGACCCCCTCCCGCCCCGGAGATCAGGCGACAAGGAGGGGAATTCTCCGCATGGCTCATTGAGCCGTTCCTGCGGACGTCACATGCATGCCATACCAGCGAGCACAGCGCATCACCACCGCCCCGCGCGGAACCACGTCGTTCCGAGCGGGGCTTTTCGTCGTCTTTGGCTGGATCAGTCGAGAGAGGCCAACGCCGTCGCGATCAGCGATCGTGCCGCAGCCCCGCGCATCGCGCTCTTGGACTGCCGATCAAACGCCCGGGCGTACAGCTCAACCTGGGTTGGCTGGGTGAGAGTGGAAGCGGCATCCAAGGTGTCCGCGTGCACCCTTGCGTCATCAAAGATGGTGAAGGTCGGCATCGGCCACACGTTGCGCTGCGCTGAGAACGGGATGATGCCCACGGCGACGTTTTGAAGGTCCATCACGGCCAGCAGGTGGCCGAGTTGCGCGGCCATGGTCTCTACGCTGCACAGCCGGTAGCGCAACACCGACTCTTCAAGGACGAACGAGAATCGTCGCGCGCCGTTGTTCAGCACTGTGTTACGCCTCATTCGGGCTGCCACGGCGTCGCGCACATCATCCGGGGTTCCCCGGAAGTTCGCGATAGTCGATAACAGTGCCGTGGCGTAGCCGGGCGTCTGGAGGAAACCGGGGATCACATCGGATACGTAGACTCTGAACACGCCGGTTTGCTGATAGAAATCCCCGGCGGACTCTTGCAGACGGCGCAGGCCCGTGCGCTGGAGTTGCCTCCACTGGACATGAGCATCCGCGGATTGTCGGTTTGCTGCTATCAAGTCGGGGACCTGATCGTCAGCCCCACAGGCTCGGCACCACGCCTTGATGTCCGCGTCGGACGGCGGGGTTTTCGCGTTCTCGATCCGCGATGACTTCGACTCCGACCATCGGCATCGGATGGCCAGCTCTCTCCCGGTGATCCCTGCGTCCTTCCGGATCTCGCGCAGACGTCCGGCAAGATCTTCGCGAGCCTTTTGGACGCGTGAAGACGGATGCAGGGGCATCGACCGAGCCCGTCAGATCTCGTACAAGTGGTGCGGAATTGCGCGCTCCCAGACCGATTCAAACGCAGCGGCACACAGCTTCACCGTTTCCGGATCTTCCGTGATCTCATCTTCGACCACTGCGCCGTCACCCGAGAAGTGATGCACCCGAAGCAGCGCCCCATCAAACAGCCAAAAGTCGTTGCCCGGGAGAGCAATACTCGTAGCCTGCCGACGCGGCAGCCATCGGACGTCCTCACCCGCGGTGATGTTGGCGTGAGTCACGTAGTGCTCCCAGCGGACATACTCCGACACGGGCTCGGAGACCACGCGCGCCCTGCGAATGACCACCCCCCGCGTCACGGCGTCCGCGATCGTCTGGTCATACGGGTGCCACCACGATGCCCGGTTCTGCCAATCGATCCGATCGCCGCGCTTCCATGCTTCGAACCGATCCGTAGGGGCGTACGAGTCGCGCAACTCCAGATGGACAGCGCTGCGTTCACACCGGCCAAGCAACTCAGCGAAGCTGGGCACGCTCGACGGCATCACACGCCTCCCTGATCTTCGGGATCATCCGAGCCGGAAGCCTGATGATCGCCTCGTCATCAGGCACGGGACCATTCGCGGGGCTGGTCGCCTCGCACTCCGCCTGAGTCTCGGGGCTGGGCTTCCACCCTTGGAACAAGATCTCTTGAGCTTCCGTGTCTGCCCACACGGTGGGGCAGTGGTCCCGGTCAGTGTTGGGGTCGATTCCTACGAACTCTACGGCCATCGCCGGCTCCCCCATCTAGGCACTTGCTCAGACTTGCATGAGCCTTGCTGAACAGCACAGATGACGTCAACAGTGCTACCAGCCATCCCAATTGGCGTGCAAACACATGCAAGTTCGTAGAGCAGTGACTCGACCCCTCCCTACGGTCATTCCAATGACCAGGTCCCGATCGGGGAGGGGCGCATCGTGATCGACCCGGCAGCCACACGAATCCCGATCGGGACGCGTGCGCGCCGAGTGCTGGTGATTCGCGCTGTCCGCGCTCGGCATCGGCGGCGAGATGCGTGCAGCTCGCATGCGCATCGGGATGCGCCATGACTGCTCGTTTCGTAGCCGGCCCCGATGGCGTCTCCGACGAAGCCCCGCGCGCCCTGCCGCGCCCCGTGCAGCCGGAGCCAGCCGCGACAGGCCCAATCCTCGTAGGCCAATGGGTTGTTCCTCTGCCTGGGAAGGGACCTGACGTCCCGGCGGGGCTCGTTGACGAGATCTACGCCTATGCCGAGCTGCGCGGCGAGTCCGTGCTGAAGATCCGCGTAGGCGGCAACGGCGTGCCGTACGTCGCGTTCGCATCCGAGGTCCGCCGAGTCCCGGCGCCCAGCTAACCCACTGTCGCCCCGTCCGGGCGTTGGGGAAGTGCGAACGGACGGGGCTCCACTCGCAGCACTTCTAGTGAAAGGTGGCCCGACCCATGACCAATCTCATGCTGGACGCCCGACCGGCAGTCCACGTATCCGCGGCTCAACGTGCGCGGCTGTCCGCGCGCATCCAGTCCGACCACCCGGAGATCGGCGCCGCACTCGCCGACCGCATCGTGTCCGGTACCGCGGTGTTCCTGGCGGTCAGCGCATCCGACCCCTTGCAGCGCATGACGCCGTCCGCGCTGATCGACGTGGGTTGGCACGCGTGGGTGCTGCACACCCGCGACTACGCCGAGTTCTGCGACACGCTCGGGCGGTTCATCCACCACGTACCCACCGACGAAGCGCGCCCGACGACGGAAGGCCGTGCGGACGTCATCCGCACGGCAGATCTGATCAAGTCGGCCGGATATCCGGTCGATGCGGAATTGTGGGCGGTCGCCGGCGCGGACTGCTCGCAGTGTCACGCGGGGTGCAGCGACAGCCCGTGATCCTGTCTCGGCGCCCCGCCTGACACACCATGCGACCGGGGCGCCGAGCGCTTTCGCCTATCGAAAGAGTGCGAAGCATGCCCCGCCGTGAGCCGTGGGAAGCCCTGCCGGAAGGCGTGCGCCGCGCGGTCGAGCGCCACACCGGACCCGTCCGATCCGCGATCGCCCCCGAGCACGGTCGATTGTCCGAGTTCTCCGCCCGACTTGAGACCGAGCACGGGCCGGTGTTCTGCAAGGGCGTCCGAACCTATCGGCCGTACGCGTCAGGGCACCGTAACGAAGCCGCGCTGGCAGGCTTCCTGCCAGCGGCAGTTGCCCCGCTGATGTTGTGGACGATCGAGCGTGACGGGTGGCTGCTGCTCGGCTTTGAAGTAGCCGAGGGGCAGTCGGCGAGCCTGGCCCCGGGGTCCCCCGATCTCGCTGCCGTGCGCGACCTGGTCGTCACGATGGCGCAGGAACTCACCCCCTGTCCGACCGCCGCACGTGACCTGACCGAGCGATGGGCGAATGCGCCGAGTTGGTCGGTTCTCTACGTCAATCCGCCCGGCGACCTTGACCCATGGGCGTACGAGAACGTCGACACGCTGGCCGCGCTCGAACGTCGTCTCTCGCTCGCCGGCAACACGTTGGCGCACGTCGACTTGAACCCCGGGAATGTGTTGGTGAACGGCACGCACGCACTCGCGGTCGATTGGGCGTGGGCTTCCCGCGGTCCCGTGTGGCTCGATCCGGCGTACCTGGTGACAAGGCTCATCGCACACGGTCACCCGCCCAAAGAGGCGGAAGCGTGGGCGCGCACCATCCCCGCGTTCGCCGCTGCGTCCGATGACGACCTGACACAGTTCGCCGCGCGGCTGTCGGGCATGTGGGAGTTCGTGACCCGCACGCCGAAAGCGGGTCCGATGGCGCGGCAGCTTGCCGACGTGGCACTGAATTGGGCGCGCTACCGGATTGAGGGAGCCGGCTAGGCGCCGACGTCGGCGTCAGGCGGACTCGTTCGCGACCGCTTCGTCCGTGGTGCTCGCACGGTCAAGAACGTAGCTGCCACGCCCAACGACCGTTTCGACGTATCCGGCGTCGCGCAGCCAGCGCACCGCATTGCGCACGGTGTTCCGCGCGACCCCGTACGCCTCGCACAGCTCCTTTTCCGAGGGGATCGGAGCGCCGACGGCAAACAGGCCCGCAGTGATGTCCGCGACCAGGTACGCCGCGATCTGGCGATACGGCGGTGACGGTGAACGGTGGTCAATCTCGCGCGCCATGCCAGAACTCTAGACGTCAAGCCATCCCGTTTGTACCTATACGTACCTATACAAGACTGATCAGACATAGATAGACCTATATAGGTTGGCTTCCGTCGGAAGCGAAAGGCCCCGGCGACCGCTGGAACGGTCCCGGGGTGTGGCCATCAGCTTTTGGGAGCTGACGACGTGAGCAATCGTATTGCCCGACTCTTCGTATGGATGCTCGACCTCATAGCCCCGCAGAAGTCGACGCGGAAGCACGCGCGACCCGGTGGGCAGACCAGCCTGCAGCCGCCCCGCCCCTGGGTGCCCCGCGTCCTCCGAAGCACCACGCCCCAACTCCCGCCGGACAACACGAACCCACTGTGCCCCCGGCGGACCTCACGCCGCTGAACGGCTTCGCCGTCGCCATGGTGCGCCCCTACCTCGTCCGGGCGTGGGAGCAACGCGAACTGGCAAAACAACAGAAGCGGCGCGACGAACTCGAACAGGTAGTGTCCTCGGGTCCGGTTGTCGACTACAGGGTGAGCGGTCGCGCGGCGGGGGTGTTCGCATGAGGCGCCCGCCGCTCCGGACATGTCACCTCTGCCGCCGTCAGACGCGCGCTGTGCACCGGATTCGGGGCATCGACACCCGCGCCCCGTCCGGCGCCATCTGGGCGCTGTACGTGTGCCGTGATGGCTGCCCCACCGGCGAGCCCGCCGAGGTCGAGCCCACGCCCACCAGACCATCGCCAGCTAACTCGTTCACCCACGCTTAGTCACTCTTGTTCGCCGTGCCGAACAGGGAACACCCCCGCGTGCGCGGGGAGCAGCAGCAGAGTTTTCAAAGAGCCCTGACCAGGGGGAACACCCCCGCGTGCGCGGGGAGCAGGCCGGCACCGTCGGGATCAACGTCGACCCCGAGGGAACACCCCCGCGTGCGCGGGGAGCGGAATCGCATGCACGTGCACGTCTCGCCTCTGGAGGGAACACCCCCGCGTGCGCGGGGAGCAGGGCGGTGCTCATCGGTCGGTGTTCCTTTCGGGGGGAACACCCCCGCGTGCGCGGGGAGCAGCCGGACGTCAGCGGGTCGAGCTGAATCCCGAGGGGAACACCCCCGCGTGCGCGGGGAGCAGGCCAGGTCGACCATCTTGAAGCGGCGGCGCATGTGGAACACCCCCGCGTGCGCGGGGAGCAGAGGCAGGCAAGCCGGACCACACGGCCCGGCACGGGAACACCCCCGCGTGCGCGGGGAGCAGAGGCTGTTGTTCGGCACGGTGATCCCGTTGGAGGGAACACCCCCGCGTGCGCGGGGAGCAGCTGATCGACTACGGCAACGCCGACATGGGCGTGGGAACACCCCCGCGTGCGCGGGGAGCAGCGGCAGCAGGCCGTCGGATCGTCGGAGGCGTGGGGAACACCCCCGCGTGCGCGGGGAGCAGTGCTCGGACAGTGGTCGCCCGCCAGTCCTGCCGGGAACACCCCCGCGTGCGCGGGGAGCAGGCCAGCCCGAAGAGCTCGCCGTCGCCCGCGCCGGGAACACCCCCGCGTGCGCGGGGAGCAGGCTTGCTGGCCTGCGGGTTTGTCTCGGCTCTAGGGCTAAATTTGCCAACTTTGTTGAACCGGACATATCGCACATGAGGTCAATCTTGCGGGGCGGCGCGGGGCTGGCGACGTGCACGTACACGATCGGTTCGTTGGGGCCAATCACGTTAGGGCGGGCGCGAATTGACCTTGTCGGCAGTGCGGAAGTGTCTATAGGGGCGAGCGTAGCGTCGGCTGGCATTCTCGCTGCTTGTCGGCCGTTGTTGGTGATTGGCGTGGCTTCTCTGTGTTGCCTTGCCCGCTTCGATGCGGCTACGTATCCGCAAACGCGAGTGTGGTGTCGGCTGTGAGGCTTGTGGAGTAGTAGTAGACGTGGGAGGGCCGCCACCTCTGTTGCGGGCCGGTCCCTGCACGGAAGGGCCCGGCCTCTGCCCCCAGTTGGCGCCCTAACTGACCGTACGATGGGAGTCAGGCCGGGTCTGCGAGGCGTGCACCGGGGCCAGGGTGGGGGACGGTGTCACGCGCGGTCAGTCCCGTGTGGCCAGCCTCGCAGGTGATGTCGAGTTGGATCTGTGCGCCGCAGTCGCGGTGTTCGACGATGACCGGCGGGCCGTCGTCGTCCCCGAGGTGGCGGTCGCCCCACTCCATCAGGGCCAGCAGGATCGGGAACAGGTCGATGCCGCGTTCGGTCAGCCGGTACTCGAAGCGCTCCCTGCTGCCGGCCTCCCGGTACGGGTGGCGCTCCAGCAGTCCGTGCTCGACCAGCGTTGCGAGCCGGGTGGCGAGGAGATTGCGAGCGACGCCGAGCGTGCGCTGGATGTCCTCGAACCTGCGTTGCCCGTAAAACGCTTCGCGCAGGATGAGCAGGGTCCACCGCTCGCCGACGACGGCGAGCGTTCGCGCGGCGGGGCAGTTGTCGCTGGCGTATCGGGAACGTTCGAGCACAGGGCCACTGTAGGCAGGCTGGGTTGACTTATGCAACGCAGCACGTCTAGGGTCGCGGATGTCCCGCTGAGTTTAATAATTAAACTCAACATGACATCGAGGCCCGGAGGCCGATATGCCGATGCTCGACGCGTACATCCCCAGCAACGCGCTCCCCGCCGAGGTCGAACGCGAACTGCTTGCCGAGTTGACCGACATCCTGCTGCGGAACGAAGGCGCGAATCCCACTGACGCCGCGGCACGTTCGATCGCCTGGGTGTTCCTCCACCGCCCCGAGACGGTGTACGTGGCGGGCGCCCCTGCGGACGAACCGCGCTACCGGTTCGTTGCGACCGTCCCGCAAGGGCAGTTCGACGACGGCCGCCGCGCCAAGCTCGTCGCCGAGGTAACCGCCGCCGTGTTGGCGGCCGAGGGTACGACCGACCCGCGAGCCGCCTCGCGCGTTTGGGTGTTCGCCACAGAGATGCCGGACGGCACGTGGGGCGGAGCAGGCCGCATCAACCGCCTTGCCGACATCGCCGGATACGTCCTGGGCGACCCGCAGGCCGGCGCCGAGTACGCCGCGAAGCGCCTCGCGGCAACGTCGGCCTGACCTGATCGGGCCTGGCTCACCACGAGTTGGGCGCGACGCGCCGACCATGGCCCCGACGCTGTCCAACGACGCACTGCTGATGCTCGGTCGTCGCAGCCCACGGCAAGTCCGCCGGCCCGACTCCCACGCGGGACTCGGCGCTGCGGAAGGGGCAAGGCGTCCCTGGCGGAGCGCGCCGGACGGCGAGCCCCCCGCGTACGCGGGGAGCAGCAGGAGGACCGCACCGGATACGTCCGCACGAAGGGACCATCCCCGCGTGCGCGGGGAGCAGGTCCCGGGTGCGACCGAGGAAGTGACCGCGAAGGGACCATCCCCGCGTGCGCGGGGAGCAGCGCCACGCACCAGTGGGCGACGGAACGCGGCTGGGAACATCCCCGCGTACGCGGGGAGCAGTGAGCAGATGTTCGAACCCTGCGTCGTCTTCGCGGGAACATCCCCGCGTTCGCGGGGAGCAGGTCCACCCCAGCCGCCGCTGGAGCGCCTGAACGGGAACATCCCCGCGTACGCGGGGAGCAGCGGGCCGATGACGCCGTACGCGCGGCTGATCTTGGGAACATCCCCGCGTGCGCGGGGAGCAGTCCGAGACGCTCGACGACCGCGACCGGTGCCGGGGAACACCCCGCGTGCGCGGGGAGCAGCTGGCCGTGGCCGGGGGCCTGGCCGTCGCCGTGGGAACATCCCCGCGTGCGCGGGGAGCAGCCGGTACGGAGTCGACTGCGCCCGTGATCACTTGGAACATCCCCGCGTGCGCGGGGAGCAGCACGGCCCTCATCCGTGAGCCGGGCCACGTACGGGAACATCCCCGCGTGCGCGGGGAGCAGCGTGTCGGTCACAGCACCCACCCGCAGACGGTGGGAACATCCCCGCGTGCGCGGGGAGCAGATCTCGATGCACGAGAATGCGTTGCCGGCCGCGGGAACATCCCCGCGTGCGCGGGGAGCAGCGGCGGCCGGGGCGGCGGGTTCGGCGACTGGGGGGAACATCCCCGCGTGCGCGGGGAGCAGGAGGCCGCGGATCTCCAGTTCGAGCGGTGTCAGGGAACATCCCCGCGTGCGCGGGGAGCAGCGGCCCGTGCGGTTCGTCCGCGACGACCCGTCGGGAACATCCCCGCGTGCGCGGGGAGCAGAGGCTCTCCGCTGCGACGAAGCGGATCACAATGGGAACATCCCCGCGTGCGCGGGGAGCAGGGCGAGGACGCCAAGTGGGCGTCGGAAGGGGCGGGAACATCCCCGCGTGCGCGGGGAGCAGCCGACGCTGATCGTGCACGGCACGAAGGACACGGAACATCCCCGCGTGCGCGGGGAGCAGCGCAGCCCGGGTCGCGACCCACGCGGCGATCTGGGAACATCCCCGCGTGCGCGGGGAGCAGTGCGACAACGGCCGGACGCGGATGGTGGAGTCGGGAACATCCCCGCGTGCGCGGGGAGCAGTCTTGCTGACCTGCGTGTTTGTTGTGGACGAGGGGTTGAATTGACCAACTTCTTTGAAACGGGCATTTTTGACATAGGGCCACCGCCTTGCGCGTGTGGTGGGCGGCCGGCGAGGGCGCTCGCTCCAATGCGGTCAGGTCGAACGTCTTGAACGGCATGGGGTTGTCGCTCTTGAGCTTCCTCTGATGCCTCGTCAGGCCCGGAGGTTGCACGTCAGGTGATGAGCAAACTTTGGGCATGCCGGGGCCGGTGCCTACCCCGTGCGCGCTTGGGGGAGCCAGTCGTGCGTGCTGCGTTCACGGCCAAGGCCCACGGAATCGAACAGGTCGGACGCGCCCTCATGCCCTTGTACGCCCAAGCGCGCTAGCGCTCCGTTGATCGGCCAATCGTCCCGAGGGCCGTCGAACTTGTCGTCGACCGCTGGCCCCCAGCGCCGTCTGCCACCGGACCACACGACAGCCGACTGGTACCCGTCTCCCCCGAAGAAGTCGGCCTCCACGTACGCAATAGGACGCTCGCTCGACCACCCCGCCAGGAGGGTTTCCAACGCTGGGTGCATCGTGCGATAGAAGGGGTCCTCCGCCGAGATTCGTCCTCGGAAGATCTCCGGCGGAACACCGGTCATCTCCGTGAACAGGGCGTCCGGCATGGGCAACAGGGCAATGCCTTGGCGGAGCGCGGCGACGGCAGCGCCTTCCAGGCTGGCGGTTTTCTCATGTAGCAAGCCTGCTTCGGCTATTACAGCGGTGATCTCGTACACGATCCCCCTTGGGCAAGCAGCACGACCAACGATGACGTCCTCATCTATCAGAACCCCCGAGTGTGCGGGGAGCAGTTCGACGCGAGCGTCATCCGCGACTGGAGCATGGGAACATCCCAGCGCGTCTGGGGAGCAGCTTGTTGGCCTGTGGGTTGGTGGTGGGTTCGGGGGTGTATTTACCAGCTTCGTTGAAACGGTCAATTCTGGTAAATGGGTCAACTTTGCGGGCGTGGCGTGCGTGCACGGATGCTGTTCGTCAGGTGATCGCGTGGGCAGGCTTGATCGAACGTGGTCGCTTGCTCACTGTCGTGCAAAACGTTCATCGGTGGGTGCCAAGGACTCTGGCGCTGAGAAGAGTTGGTCGCCAGGGCTTGCGTGAGAGATGTTGTGGCGACTAGCCAACTACGCTGCCGATGAAGCGTCCCCATGCGTGCGTCGGAACCGTGAAGTGTCCCTTCGCCAGGTCCTTGCTGTCCCGTACACCGACTACGTCGTGATGCAACCTGGCCGTCTCGACGCAATTGTCGTCCGTGGGGGCGGAGTACGACGACTTGGACCAAGCAGCGTCGGGCATGACCGTTGTGGTGCTCGTCTTCACGGGGACTCCAAGACCTCTCGGATCAGCTCTTCGGACTGCCGTTGCGACAGCGCTGCGGACTGGAGCCCATCGTATACATCACGAAACGTCGCGATCTTGTGATGGTCGGTGCTGATGCGAGATGCGTCAGCGGCCACCAGATAGCAGCTCTCGCTGGCGTCCTCAAAGGAGAGGAGCGTGAACGTCCCGTGCATGCATGCATAGAAGCCCTCGCTGGAGGCGATTACGCCAAGGGACACGTTCGGCATCCGCGCCACCGCCAAAAGACGAGTGAGCTGTTCATCGGCCAGACCGTCGTCCTTGGGAACTCGTCGGATGGCGGCTTCGTCCACGACGAAGCCCAGTGACACCTCAGGGTCCTTGTGGAAGATCTCCCCCCGCTTCATCCGCTGTTGGACCTTGCGCTCCACCTGCGCGGAGGTCAGCGCCGGGCGGAAGGCCCTCAACGAACGACGGGCGTACTCCTCGGTCTGAAGCAGACCGGGGATGAGTACTGTCTCAAAGGACCGGATCGCCGTGGCCTGGCGCTCCAGTTCGATGAACCACGAGTAGCCGTCATCTGCCCTTTCGCCGGCGACGTGGCGTTCCCAGATGCGCGTTAAGGCTCCGTCGGCGTCGAGGATTTCGTCGGATCGCAGCACGAAGTGAGCGTTCAGTGGCCGGTGCCCGCTTTCGTACGAGGCGGCGGTCGTAGGGGCGATGGAGGCCAGCTTCGCGAACTGCTCACGTGACAGCCCGGCCGCCTCGCGGCGGAACCGGATCTCTGCGGCGAGGTGCGCCAACAGGGCAACGCTTTCCCCCGGCGACGAGTACTGCTTGCGCGCTGCCACAGAAGCCTCCCCATGGTCCACACGTCGTGATCGCGTCGGCTACGCGGGCACGGCGCGTTGCTTTCGACGATTCAGATGCGCCGCGGAACACCATGTCCAACGTATCCGGTGGCTGGTTGCCTGGTTACCGGAAATCACTCATCCGAGGAGGTGTGCACCGTGTCCGACGAACAGCGCGCCCATGTCCGCGCGTTGGCAGCACCCGTCGCTGACACGAGTCGAGGTCGGAATCCAGCCAGTGGCACTGCCGCGGTTGTCCAGCCCGGTTCGTACGCTCCGGCCGCTGCGGCGCCAGGCCCCTGCGGCACGCCGTACGCGCGGGGCGATCACAAGCGTGCCGCGCCCGAACTGCCCGCGTCCGCCGAAACGACGTACCGCTTCGCCTACGAACCGACGCCCGAGTGCGTACGACACGCCCGCCGCGAAGTCGATGCAGTCTGCGACGAGCACGGCATCGACTCGTTCGGCCCGGTGCTCGTCGCGTCCGAACTGGTCACCAACGCCCTGCCGTTCGCCGAACGATTCGGCGTGCCGGTCGTGTTGACCATGTACGTCAACCCCTCCGTGTTGCTGGTCGAAGTCGCGGATCCCGCAACCGCGGACGTGCCGGCCTTGGACGAGGTACGACGGCCGAGCGACGCGGCCACCAACGGCCGCGGCCTGCTCCTGGCGAAGGAGATCTCGGACGGTCTCGAAGTCGTCGTCAGCGGCCACTCCAAGGCGATCTGCGCGCGCTTCGAGCGGGACAGCGCCACGTGATCAGCACGGGAATGAGGGCGAACCAGTTGCGCGCAACGCGGACGTCAGCGAGCGGCGGAGCCGGTGGCCGCAAGGCCCGTCCGGGCCGGTGGGCCACCGTCCAGCGCGCGAACTGGTTCCTCAGGGCCGCAGTTCGGACAGGTCCTCCTCACTGAGCCCGAGATCCCCCGCCGCGACGTTCTCCTCCAAGTGGTGGATCAACCCTGTGCCCGGAATCGCCAAGGCCGTCGACGACATCGCCAGCAGCGACGCGATCATGACCTGCGCCGCCGTCGCGCCCAGGCGGGCCGCGACCGCGCCGACCTGTTCGGCGTCGATCGGACTGCCGCCGATTCCTCCGCCGAGCGGGAAGTACGGCACGTACGCGATGCCCGCGTCCTTCGTCTCCGCCAGCAGCCCCAGGTCATCGGAGTGCCGGTTCTGCACCGCCGCGACCGGTGCAATCGCCCGCGCCTCCGCCAGTTGGGCGGCGTCCACGTTGCTGACGCCCAGGTGCCGGATCAGCCCCTCCGCGCGGAGGCCGGCCAGCACCGCGAACCGCTCGGCGATCGACTCGCCACCCGCCCCGGTGACTCCGCCGACCCGCAGATAGACCAGGTCGAGCCGCTCCAGCCCCAGAGCGCGCAGATCCGTTTCGACCAGGCCGCGCAACTGGTCGGCCGTCGCCTGCCCGCTCGGTACGCCGTCCGGCCCGGGCAACGGCCCCACCTTCGTCGCGATCACCAGATCATCGCGGTACGGCGTCAACGCCTTGCGGATCAGCTCGTTCGCCCACACCCCGCCCCTGCCGTAGAAGGCCGCCGTGTCGATGTGGTTCACGCCGAGTTCCACCGCCCGCCGCAGCACGGCGATGCCGGTCTGAGCATCGCGTACAGGACCGGTACGCGTGCCCGCCGCCAGGCGCATCGCACCGAAGCCGAGCCGGTTGATCTCCAGATCTCCACCGAGGGAGAAGGTCTTGACCGTCATGAGGCCCATGCTGCCCGCCGATACGACGCCTGCGGCCCTCGTGGCAGCTTGCTGCCAAACTGGCGGAATGCGGATGCGGAACGAAGAGGTTTTGTCCGTGCGAGGCGACGGCGAGCTGATCGCGCGCGCAGGCCATCTCTTCGAGTCCGTACGCACCGAGTTCCTGTGCGCTGCCCGGGACCTCAGGACCTGGTCGCACCCGGGAGCCAGAGCCGCCGTACGAAATCGCATGCGCGCTGCAGCCCCCACGGCCTTCACTCCTCAAAAGCTGCTCAGCCCGGTGGCCCTCACCGACGAAGAGGCCCGCGCGCACCTGCGCCTGGTACGCGGTCAGGGCGCCCTCGTACGGATCAGCCGCTCGCCGCTGCCGCACGAGACCATCCTCATCGACCGACGCGTCATGATCCTCGCCGGCCCGGAAGGCCCTGGCGGCCGCGAATACACCGTGACGACGTCGCAGGTTTTGGTCGACGGCGTTCGCTCGCTGTTCCAGGCGCTCTGGGACACCTCCGACGACCTCGAGACCTACCTGCGCGGCGACTTCCCACACCTCGACGCCGACGGCCGCACAATCCTCAAGGCGCTCGGCTCAGGCCAGACCGACGAAGCGGCGGCGAAGGGGCTCGGCGTCTCGGTACGTACGTACCGGCGCCGCGTGGCCGAGTTGATGGCCGAACTGGAGGCCGACTCCCGCTTCCAAGCCGGTTTGCGTGCAGGCGAGTTGGGGCTGTCCCGGTAGGGCTGCCCCCGTAGAGCCGCCCTATTTGAGCCGCCCCAGTACAGCCGCCCCCGATAGAGCGGTCCCGGTAAGTCCGGCAAGTCCGTCTCGGCCGACCCTCGAGCACCGGACGTCCGCCGTACGCGGCGCTCGGCGCGTCCGATGGATCACGCCGGCCGCGGCGTCGGAGCGCTGTGCCACGATCGGGCGTCGTCCCCGGAAAGCCCCCGACGAGAGACGGCAATGTCGACCGATATCTACGGTGTCCGCGCGCTGGATGTCGACCCGAAGGAACTCCGCGTCCGCTTCAGGGTGTTCGCGGTCTACTACGACACCGGAAGCCAGATGTGCCCGCCGGTGCCGGACGACCCCGGGTTCTTCTTCTTCGTGCTGTGGGAGGCCGCACGCTGGCACGCTTCCGCCTCCTCGGACCAACCCGGCCCGCTGGCAAGGATGTTGGACGTCGACACCATGCTCGACTTCGGGTGGGTCGAGGACAACGCCCGCCGGTTCGTCTCGCGCATCGAACGGGTCGCCACCCGCAACCACCCGCCCACGCCCGAGCAGTGGGAACAGCTGCACGACTTCTACTACGAGCGCGACGGCGGCTGGAAAGACGAAGACCTGCTGGTGCAGTTCGACTTCGACGTGTGGGTGACGGACGAGCGGTACATCGAAACGCTCGCGCCCGGCGACGCATGGGGCACGACGATCGTCCCGATGAACGCCGACACATGGACCGCGGAGGACGCCCCGCACATCCCCGACCTCGCGGAGCCGGTCCGCCGCATCAGCCCGTTCGCGGGGAAGAAGGTCGATGCGAAGGGCCACCAAGTACGGAGCCTGGATTTCTCCGACGACGGCAAGTACCTGGCTGCGACCAGCTGGGGCGGCCTGGTGTGGATCTACGACACCACCGACTGGTCCGAGGTCGCCCACACCAGTGCCGGGGACTGGATCGTGCCGATGCCGATGTGGGTGCCGGGCGAGCACGTGCTGACGATCAAGTCGTACAGCAAGCTGACCGATCCGCGCCCCGAAGCGCAGTGGAGCTTCGACGTCCGCACCCGACAAGAGACGACGGCGGCCTATCAGTTGGGACATCTGCGGTCGCACGACGGCATCCACCGGGTCACCCCGAACGGCGGCGGGGAAGGCGGCTACGACCTGCACGCGACCGACGAACTGCCGCAGCGGACCATCTCGCACGCGGGCAAGTGGGATCCGATCCAGTGCAAGGCCTTCTCGGCGGACGGTTCACGGCTGTTCCTCGGTGCGCAGCAGAACCTCTACGTGGTCGACCCGGTGACTGCCCAGGTGGTCGACAAGGTCATGGACGCCTCCGAGCGGTTGTTCGAGCTCGCGGCGAGCCCGGACGGGGCGTACCTGGCTGCCGCCTCGTTCAGCCGCAGGCTCGCCTACCGGGGGTCGTTCGGCGACACACGCCCGCACGAACTGTGCATCTGGCGGATGGCCGACCGCCGGATCATCCTGGGCCGACAGATGGAGACGTACGTCGGCGCTCTCGCCTGGTCGCCGGACGGGCGCCGACTGGTCGCCGCCCTGCAACCGTGCGACGACGATTTCGCCAACGGCGAGACCCAACTGGCCGTCTTCGCGATGGGACCGGAGAGCCCGCCCTTCGCATTGGGGGAGTAGAGAGCACCTGGCGCGACAGCGGCAGCGACCAAGGCCGGGGCAGCGACCGAGGCCGGGGCCGAGGCCGCGGGCACCAGACACCGGAGTGGCGTGGACGCATTCGTGCAACCCCAGGGTTGCGCTAACCGCCCGGCACGTGCAACCTGGAGGTAGCAGGTCCATCGGCGTCACTAGCGCAAGGAGAGCTGTCATGGCTGCACAGGTTGTGGACACGATCGAGCGGGACGTACTGATCGCGGCTTCGCCGCGGCGGGTCTGGGACGTCATCACGCAGACCCGGCACATGGGCACCTGGTTCGGGATGCCGGAGCCGACCTCGGCGGACTTCCGGCCCGGCGGATGGGTCGTCTTCGACCACGAGGAGTTCGGGGAGATCCCGGTGCTCATCGAGGAGATCGAGGCGCCGCGGCGGTTCTCGTACTGGTGGGCGCTCGTCGGCGCCGGCAAGGGGACGCGGCCGACGGACGGGAACCGGACGCTGGTGACGTTCACCCTCACGGAGGAAGGGGGCGGGACCCGGCTGCGGGTGGTGGAGAGCGGGATCACCGCGGTGCGGGCCGACGACGCCGAGCTCGAAGCCCGGTTCAAGGACAACACCGAGGGCTGGACGATCGTCACCGAGGACCTGCGCAAGCGCGTCGAAGAGGTGCTTTCGGCCGCCGGGTGAGGGCCCTCCCAGGCGATACCGGGCGGTGCTGGATGATGCTCGGGGCATCGGTGGGCGCCGAGGGGAGGTGGCGGGATGGGTGCGGACAGGCGGGTCGAGGACGCGCGGCTCAAGGGCCCGAGGGTCGAGGAAGCGCAGGTCGAGGAAGCGCAGGTCGAGGACGCACGGGTCGAGGACGTGTTCACGGGCCTCGCGGACCCCACGCGGCGGCGCATCCTGGAGTTGCTGGCCCAGAAGGGGGTCGGCACGGCCACTTCGCTCGCCACCGAGCTGCCGGTGACCCGGCAGGCGGTGGTGAAGCATCTCGCGGTGCTGGATCGTGCCGGACTGGTCAAGGCGGAAGCCGTCGGGCGCGAGGTGCGGTACCGGGTCGAGCCCGAGCCGCTGGCCGCCGCCGCGCGGTGGATGAGCCTGCGGGCGGCGGAGTGGGACCGACGGCTCTCGGTGATCAAGGAGATTGCGGAGGCGCCCGAGGAGGGCCCGGACGTACGGTGACCTCATGACTGCGCGGATCACGCTGGTGCAAGGTGACATCACCGATGAGTCGGTCGACGCGATCGTGAACGCGGCGAATTCGTCGCTGCTGGGCGGCGGCGGGGTCGACGGGGCGATTCACCGCAAGGGCGGCCCGGAGATCCTGGACGCCTGCCGGGACCTACGGGCCGCGAAGTACGGCCGCGGCCTGCCCACCGGCCAGGCCGTGGCGACTCCGGCCGGCCGGCTGGACGCCCGGTGGGTCATCCACACGGTCGGCCCGGTGTGGTCGAGCAGTGCGGACCGGTCCGAGCTCCTGATCTCCTGCTACCGCGAATCGCTGCGCGTGGCCGACGAGTTGGGCGCGCGTACCGTCGCCTTCCCCGCCGTCTCGGCGGGGATCTACGGCTGGCCGATGGACGATGCCGCGCGGATCGCGATCGGGACGGTACGGGCGGCCGACACGCAGGTCGAGGAAGCGCGCTTCGTGCTCTTCGGTGCGGAGGCGTTCGGCGTCTTCGAGGCGGAGCTCGCGAAGTCGGACGAGGGCTGAAGCCGACCAGCCGTTCTCGGGCGCCTAATTACGGGAAGTCATAGGGCACTTCGCCGTTACGCACACGTCGCAGGTCGGCGTGTACTGGAGCGGCCGACCACCGCGGGGTTGCGGAGGTGTGTCGTGCGACCCCGCGGTCGACCCGCGGTATTCGGTGTCCGGCGTACTTCTGCGCATCACACCGCAGTTCGGCCAGTGACGCGTCCAGGCTCTCCTCGCGCAACAGCCCGGTGCGCGCGACCAGCGGGTAGAACTGCCCGTCGGAGTCGCGGGCTTCGGCGAGGCCATCCGTATAGAAGAGGACACGATCACCGCGAGCGAGCCGGGTCCGGTGTTCGCCCGGACCTCCGCCGCCGAGCCACTCCAGCCCCAACGGCAGCCCGGGATCGCGGGGTTCGGCCAGCATCTCCTCCCCCGACGCGCGGACGATCACCGGGTCGGGGTGGCCGAAGTTCAGCAGCGTGAGCCTGCCGTCGTCATCCAGTTCGGCGACCACCGCGGTGACGAACTGCTCGTCCTTCGGGCGCCGTTGCAGGGCGCAGGCGATCTTGGCGGTGACGCCGCGCAGTTCGGAGGCGTCCGGCGCGCTCTCGCGGAAGGCGGACAGCGCGGCCGAGGCGGTCCGCACCGCGTCGAGCCCCTTGCCCTGCACGTCGCCCACGATGACGCGGAGCCCGCCGGCGACCGGCACCGCCTCGTAGAAGTCCCCGCCGATCTCGGCGTCGTCCGCCGCGGAGACGTACGAGACGGCGATCTCCGCGGACCCGGTGTCCTCGGGCGGCGGCGAAAGGATCACGCTCTGCGCCACCGCGGCCACTTGGCGTACGTCCGCGAGGCGACGCTCCTGGCGGATCCGGACGCGTGCCGACGCGGCGGACGCGAAGGTCACGGCCACGACGGCAGCCAGGGCGACCACGGTCCGCTGGGTGCCGACCGAGGACGTGATGTACGCCGACAGGCTGGTCAGCGCCACCGAGAGGATCCCGATCCCGTACACATGCCGCACCGACCCGCGGGCCGCGGCGAACGCGGGCCCGACCGCGAACAGCGCGAGCAGCCCCACGTGGGGGCCGAGCGCGGCGTCGGTCAGCGAGATGGCCAGTACAAGGGCGACGTTCTGCCGTTCAGCGCGCGTAAGGCACATCCAGCGGGGGGCACACATGGTTCTCCTACATAGGGCAGGTAGGCCTGAACACACCTGACGGGGGCCCGGAGCCCGCCAAGGGCGCTCCGGCCGGTCCCAGGACGTTCTGCCTCAAAAGTTACGCACCGGGGCCGCCCGTCGGCAGGGCCGCTGGGCCTGTCTGGAGGCACAGGAACCAAGGACCTTGGTCCCGTCCCGTCCGGTCCGGGACCGTCGTACGCCGGCACGCCCCGCCCGAAGCCGCCGCCCCACACCCCAGGGGGCCGATTGTGCGGGCCCAAACAACCTGCTTCGCTGGCCCCATGAACGAGTTCATCGCGGGGCTCCCCAAGTGCGAGCTGCACCTGCACATCGAAGGCACTCTCGAACCCGAGCTGAAGTTCGCGCTGGCCGAGCGCAACGGCATGGAACTGCCGTACGCGAACGTCGACGAGATGCGCGCCGCTTACCGGTTCGACAGCCTGTCGTCATTCCTCACCATCTACTACGAGGGCATGAACGTCCTGCTCCACGAGCCGGACTTCTACGACCTCGCGATGGCCTACCTCACCAAGGCCGCGGGCCAGAACGTGCGGTACGTCGAGATGTTCTTCGACCCCCAGGCGCACACCTCGCGCGGCGTGCCGTTCGACGTCGTCGTACGCGGGCTCAGCCGCGCGATCGACGATGCCCACGCCCGCCTCGGCATCCGCGCCCAGCTCATCATGTGTTTCCTGCGCGACTTCCAGGCCGAGTACGCGATGGCCACGCTCGTCCAGTCCCTCCCGTACCGCGAGTGGATCGTCGGCGTCGGCCTCGACTCCGACGAAAAGGGCAACCCGCCGAGCAAGTTCGCCGCGGTGTACGCCCGCGCCCGAGCCGAGGGCTACCGCCTGACCATGCACTGCGACGTCGACCAGGAGAACTCCGCCGAGCACATCCGCCAGGCGCTGTTCGACATCGGGGTCGACCGCATCGACCACGGCGTGAACTCGCTCGAAGACCCGGTCCTTGTCGAGGAGATCCTGCGCCGCGGCATCGGCCTCACGGTCTGTCCGATCTCGAACGGCTTCGTCGTCGACGGCATCAAGGGCGAGGCGATCCGCGAAATGCTCGACAAGGGCATGCGCGTCACCCTCAACTCCGACGACCCCGCCTACTTCGACGGCTACGTCCAGGAGAACATCGAGGTCACTCAACGCGAACTCGACCTGACACGGGACGAGTTGGTGCAGCTCCAACGCAACGCTTTCGAGATCACCTGGCTGCCGCGGCAGTTGAAGGACGCGTATCTCGCGGAACTTGAGGCGTACGCGCTCAGCTGACCGGCGCCGCACGGCCGACCCGCGTCGACATACGAGGTGATCGCCCTGATCGCCCTGCTTCCGCGCAGTCGGGTTCGTCGGGGCCCGTGTGGCCCGCCGGCACCTCGGCGACGGCCGTCCACAACCACCTCACCTGAGCCACCTCGCCCGACCTCACCAGACCCACGTACGCCCTCGGCCCGCTGCCGAATCGCCCGCATCAAGCTCCACGCGATGCGTGCGTCGCGCAGCCGACCGGGGGCGTACGCGCGTCCCCGCACGGCGGGGCGACGGGCTGCGGAACTCCCGCCTGGCCCGCCCCGATCACCCTCCCGACCAGCACCGGAGCACACTTCGGGAGAACTGAGGGTCCCCTAACACGGTGCCGTTTTTCGATCAAATTTGATGATCTGCAAAATCGCCTGATATAGGACGCGTTCAAGATCGCCATCTAGCGCGTTGCTTCGCCGTCGCATCCCTAGCGCAGCGTGTCCGAATCTGTGCGGTACGTCGAATCAAGCCCGTGAGCAATCGTTTCTGATCGATCATCAGGTGTTGAAGATCACATCATGATCGAACTGCACCCGTGTCGCAGATCACATCGGAAGAGGCGTAGGATCGGCGCCGTTCCGGGTGCTTGTGAACCTGGTCACATGCTCACAAGCGGGTGGTTGTGACCGGGCCAGATGGACGGAAGGGAGCAGTGCGGCCATGAACCTGTACGCGCCGATCCTCGTGCTCGGCGGCATCGCGGCGGCGTTCGGCATCGTCTCCCTCGTCGCCGGCGCGCTGACCGGGCCCAAGCGGTACAACCGGGCCAAGTTGGAGGCGTACGAGTGCGGTATCGAGCCGACACCGCAGCCCATCGGCGGCGGGCGCTTCCCGGTGAAGTACTACCTGACGGCGATGCTCTTCATCATCTTCGACATCGAGATCGTCTTCCTCTACCCGTGGGCGGTGTACTTCGACGCCCTGGGCATCTTCGGTCTCATCGAGATGGCGCTCTTCATCCTCACCGTGTTCGTCGCCTACGCCTACCTGTGGCGTCGCGGCGGCCTCGAGTGGGACTGACCCGTACCGCCGTAGGCAACTGACGCAGGGATCCAGGTGTTCCAGGTGATCCAGGAGAGGCCATCCGATGGGTATTGAGGAGAAGCTGCCCAGCGGCTTCCTGCTCAGCACGGTCGAAGATCTCGCCGGCTACTTCCGCAAGAGTTCGTTCTGGCCCGCCACCTTCGGTCTCGCGTGCTGCGCGATCGAGATGATGGCGACCGGCGCCGGACGCTACGACCTCGCGCGGTTCGGCATGGAGGTCTTCCGCGCGTCCCCGCGCCAGGCCGACCTGATGATCGTCGCGGGCCGGGTGAGCCAGAAGATGGCCCCGGTGCTCCGCCAGATCTACGACCAGATGGCCGCGCCGAAGTGGGTGCTGTCGATGGGCGTGTGCGCGTCCTCCGGCGGCATGTTCAACAACTACGCGATCGTCCAGGGCGTCGACCACATCGTGCCGGTCGACATCTACCTGCCCGGCTGCCCGCCGCGCCCCGAGATGCTGATGGACGCGATCCTCAAGCTCCACGAGCAGGTGCAGCACATGCCCCTCGGCGTGAACCGCGAGCAGGCCGCGCGCGCCGCCGAGCAGGCCGCGCTGACGGCGGTGCCCACGATCGAGATGAAGGGGCTGCTGCGGTGAGCGACGCGTCCAACGCCGGCAACTCCGGCAACAACAGCGCCGGCAACAACAACTCGGGCAACGGCAACTCCGGGAACGACGCCGGGAACAACGCAGGCAACGGCAACGCCGACACCGGCAACAACGCGGGCAACGGCGTTCCGGTTCCCCGCGGATCGGCCGCCGAGGTGCTGGAAGTCCGGCACGGCATGTTCGGCCCGAAGGGCACGGGCGACACGTCGGGCTACGGCAAGCTGGTCCGCACCATCGCCCTCCCCGCCGCCGCGACCCGCCCGTACGGCGGTCCGCACGGCGGCGATCAAGAGGAGGAGCGCGCAGCGCTCTCGAACATGGGCGGCGGGGGGCGACGGGAGGGAGAGTTCGACGTCGTCGCCGACGAACTGACCGGCGCGCTGGCCGAGGCGGGCGTCGAGTTCGACGACGTCGTCGAGCGCGTCGTCGTCGACCGCGGCGAACTGACCCTGCACGTACGCCGTGAGGGCCTCGTCAAGGTGGCGCTGACGCTGCGCGACGACCCGGCCCTGCGGTACGAACTGTGCAGCGGCGTGAGCGGCGCGCACTACCCGACCGACGAGGGCCGCGAGCTGCACGCCGTCTACCACCTGCGCTCGATCACCCACAATCGCCAGGTGCGCCTGGAGGTCGCCGCCCCCGACGTGGACCCGCACGTCCCGTCGCTCGTGAAGGTGTACCCGACGCTCGACTGGCACGAGCGCGAGACGTACGACTTCTTCGGCATCGTCTTCGACGGGCACCCGGCGCTCACCCGCATCCTCATGCCGGACGACTGGCCCGGCCACCCGCAGCGGAAGGACTACCCGCTCGGCGGTGTGCCCGTCGAGTACAAGGGCGCCCAGATCCCGCCGCCCGACCAGCGGAGGTCGTACACCTAATGGCCGAGAACACGCAGACGCAGCAGCAGGCCGCGGAGGCCAAGGCCCGGGAGACCACCGAGGGCCGGGTCTACACGGTCACCGGCTCCGACTGGGACGAGGTCGTCCAGGCCGCCGCCGACGCCGACGAGCGCATCGTCGTCAACATGGGCCCGCAGCACCCGTCCACGCACGGCGTGCTGCGGCTGATCCTGGAGATCGACGGCGAGACCGTCACCGAGGCCCGCTGCGGCATCGGTTACCTGCACACCGGCATCGAGAAGAACCTCGAATACCGGACCTGGACCCAGGGCGTCACGTTCGTGACGCGCATGGACTACCTGACGCCGCTGTACAACGAGGCGGCCTACTGCCTCGGTGTCGAGAAGCTGCTCGGCATCACCGACCAGATCCCGGACCGCGCCAACGTCATCCGCGTGCTCCTCATGGAGCTCAACCGCATCTCGTCGCACATGGTCTGCCTCGCGACCGGCGGCATGGAGATCGGCGCGCTGACCGTGATGACGTTCGGGTTCCGCGACCGCGAGCTGATCCTCGACGTGTTCGAGATGATCACCGGCCTGCGCATGAACCACGCGTACATCAGGCCCGGCGGCCTCGCGCAGGACCTGCCGCCCGGCGCGGTCGACAAGATCCGCGAGCTGGTCGACGTACTCCCGGGCCGCATCCACGAGTACGAACTGCTGCTCAACGACAACCACATCTTCAAGGGCCGCACCGAGGGCATCGGCTACCTCGACCTCACCGGCTGCATGGCCCTCGGCGTCACCGGGCCGTGCCTGCGCTCCGCGGGCCTGCCCCACGACCTGCGCAAGACGCAGCCGTACTTCGGCTACCAGAACTACGAGTTCGAGGTCCCGACCGAGAACACCTGCGACGCGTACGGCCGTTACCTGGTCCGCATCGCGGAGATGAAGGAATCGCTCAAGATCGTCGAACAGTGCCTGGAACGGCTCAAGCCGGGCCCGGTCATGGTCGAGGACAAGAAGATCGCGTGGCCCGCGCAGCTCGCCCTCGGCCCGGACGGCCTGGGCAACTCGCTCGACCACATCCGCACCATCATGGGCACCTCGATGGAGTCCCTCATCCACCACTTCAAGCTGGTGACCGAGGGCTTCCGGGTGCCGGCCGGCCAGGTGTACGCGGCCATCGAGTCCCCCAAGGGCGAACTCGGCGTGCACATGGTCAGCGACGGCGGCACCCGCCCCTACCGCGTCCACTACCGCGACCCCTCGTTCACGAACCTCCAGGCCATGGCCGCCATGTGCGAAGGCGGCCAGGTCGCGGATGTGATCGTCGCCGTCGCGAGCCTCGACCCCGTCATGGGAGGTGTCGACCGATGACCGACCTGGGCATGCCCCGCCTGCCCGCGCCGGGCTATCCCGCCGACGTACGCGCCCGGCTGGAGACCGACGCGCGGGAGATCATCGGCCGCTACCCGCAGTCGCGTTCGGCCCTGCTCCCGCTGCTCCACCTCGTGCAGGCGGAGGAGGGGTACGTCAGCCACTCCGGCATCGAGTTCTGCGCCGAGATGCTGGGCCTCACCACCGCCGACGTCACCGGCGTCGCGACCTTCTACACGATGTACCGCCGCGAGAACGGCGGCGACTTCCAGGTCGGCGTCTGCACGAACACCCTGTGCGCGGTCATGGGCGGCGACGAGATCTTCGCGACGCTCAAGGACCACCTCGGTGTCGGCAACAAGGGCACCACGCCGGACGGTTCGGTGACCCTGGAGCACATCGAGTGCAACGCCGCGTGCGACTACGCGCCGGTGATGATGGTCAACTGGGAGTTCTTCGACAACGTCACCCCCGCGTCCGCCAAGGACCTGGTCGACGAACTGCGCGCCGGCAAGCAGGTCACCCCGACCCGCGGCGCCCCGCTGTGCACCTTCCGCGAGACCTCCCGCATCCTCGCCGGATTCCCCGACCCGCGCACCGACGCCGTCGACCAGGGCGGCGCGGGCGGCGTGCCCAGCCTTGTCGGGCTGCGCATCGCCAAGGGCCAGGACCCCGAAGGACCCGCCACCACGACGACCACCGGGAAGGGGGCGTGACCGACATGAGCGCGACGACGGAAGGCGCCGACCCCTCGATCCTGACTCCGGTGCTGTCCGCGCCGTGGGACGACGAGCAGCCCTGGCGGCTCGCGACCTACCTGCGGCACGACGGATACCGGGGCCTGGGCAAGGCTCTCGCCAAGCACCAGGACGAGGTCATCCAGACCGTCAAGGACGCGGGTCTGCGCGGCCGCGGCGGCGCGGGCTTCCCGACCGGCATGAAGTGGGGCTTCATCCCGCAGGGCGACGGCAACCCGCACTACCTCGTGGTCAACGCCGACGAGTCGGAGCCGGGGACCTGCAAGGACATCCCGCTCATGTACGCCAACCCGCACGTGCTCGTCGAGGGCATCGTCATCGCGGCGTACGCGATCCGCTCCAACCACGCCTTCATCTACCTGCGCGGCGAGGTCGTGCCGGTCCTCCGCCGCCTCCAGGAGGCGGTCAAGGAGGCGTACGAGGCGGGCTACCTCGGCAGGAACATCCTCGGCTCCGGCTTCGACCTGGAGCTGACCGTGCACGCCGGCGCCGGCGCGTACATCTGCGGTGAGGAGACCGCGCTCCTCGACTCGCTCGAAGGGCGCCGCGGCCAGCCGCGCCTGCGCCCGCCGTTCCCCGCGGTCGCCGGCCTGTACGCGTCGCCGACCTGCGTCAACAACGTCGAGTCGATCGCCTCGGTGCCCGCGATCATGCACAAGGGCGTCGACTGGTTCCGCGGCTTCGGCTCGGAGAAGTCCCCCGGCTTCACGCTCTACTCGCTCTCCGGGCACGTCAAGCGCCCCGGCCAGTACGAGGCCCCGCTCGGCGTCACGCTGCGCCAACTGCTCGACCTCGCGGGCGGCGTGCGCGAGGGGCACCGCATCAAGTTCTGGACCCCGGGCGGCTCGTCGACGCCGATGTTCACCGACGAACACCTCGACGTACCGCTGGACTACGAGGGCGTCGGCGCCGCGGGCTCGATGCTCGGCACCAAGGCCCTGCAGATCTTCGACGACACGGTGTGCGTGGTCCGCGCGGTGCTGCGCTGGACCGAGTTCTACGCCCACGAGTCGTGCGGCAAGTGCACGCCGTGCCGCGAGGGCACGTACTGGCTCGTGCAGATCCTCGAACGCCTGGAGAAGGGCGAGGGGACCGAAGCCGACCTGGAGACGCTGCTCGACGTCGCCGACAACATCAACGGCAAGTCGTTCTGCGCCCTCGGCGACGGCGCCGCGAGCCCGATCTTCTCGTCGCTCAAGTACTTCCGCGACGAGTACGTCGCCCACCTCGCCCAGCGCGGCTGTCCCTTCGACCCGGCGGCCTCGACGGTCTGGGCCTCCACCATGGCGGGAGCGCAAGCCTGATGACCGTTACCACCAACGCACCGGCGGGCGGCGCGCCCGCGCCCAAGCCGCAGGACCTGGTCACCATCACGGTGGACGGGATCGAGGTCAGCGTGCCCAAGGGCACGCTGGTCATCCGGGCCGCGGAGCTGCTCGGCATCCAGATCCCCAGGTTCTGCGACCACCCGCTGCTCGACCCGGTCGGCGCCTGCCGCCAGTGCCTGGTCGAGGTCGAGGGCCAGCGCAAGCCGCTCGCCTCGTGCACGACGACCGTGACCGACGGCATGGTGGTCCGCACGCAGATCAGTTCGCCGGTCGCCAAGAAGTCGCAGGACGGGGTGATGGAGCTGCTGCTCATCAACCACCCCCTCGACTGCCCGGTGTGCGACAAGGGCGGCGAGTGCCCGCTGCAGAACCAGGCGATGACGTCCGGGCGTTCGACCTCCCGCTTCGGCGAGGTCAAGCGCACGTACCCCAAGCCGCTGCCCATCTCCAGCGAGGTGCTGCTGGACCGCGAGCGGTGCGTGCTGTGCGCGCGCTGCACGCGCTTCTCCGAGCAGATCGCGGGCGACCCGTTCATCGCGCTGATCGAACGCGGTGCGCTGCAGCAGGTCGGCATCTACGAGAAGCAGCCGTTCGAGTCGTACTTCTCCGGCAACACGATCCAGATCTGCCCGGTCGGCGCCCTGACGTCGGCGGCGTACCGGTTCCGGTCCCGGCCGTTCGACCTGGTGTCGACGCCGACCGCCTGCGAGCACTGCGCGTCCGGGTGCTCGCTGCGCGCCGACCACCGGCGCGGCCGCGTGATGCGGCGCCTCGCGGGCGACGACCCCGAGGTCAACGAGGAGTGGAACTGCGACAAGGGCCGCTTCGCGTTCCGGTACGCGTCGCTCGGCGACCGCATCACGTCGCCACTGCTGCGTGACGCCGAGACCGGCGAACTGCGGCCCGCGTCCTGGCCGGAGGCGCTGGCCGCGGCCGCCGAGGGGCTGAACGCGGCCCGCGAGCGCACCGGCGTGCTGGTCGGCGGGCGGGCCACCGTCGAGGACGCCTACGCGTACGCCAAGTTCGCGCGCGTCGCCCTCGGCACCAACGACATCGACTTCCGGGCCCGCGAACACTCCACCGAGGAGGCCGAGTTCCTGGCCTCCGAGGTCGCCGGGACCGGGATAGGAGTCACCTACGCCGACCTGGAGCGGGCCCCCGCGGTCCTGCTGGCCGGGTTCGAACCCGAGGACGAGTCGCCGATCGTCTTCCTGCGGCTGCGCAAGGCGGCCCGCAAGGGCACCCTCAAGGTCTTCTCGATCGCGCCGTTCGCGACCGCGGGCCTGATCCGCATGAACGGCGCGCTGCTGCGCGCGACTCCGGGCACCGAGACGGACTGGCTCGACGCCCTGGCGACCCGGTCCGGCCTCGACACCCTGGGCGGCGACGCGGCCGACCTGCTGCGCGAGAACGGCGCGGTCATCCTGGTCGGCGAGCGGCTGGCGGGCATCCCGGGGGCGCTCACCGCGGCTCGGGCGCTCGCCGAGGCCGCCGGGGCGCGCCTGGCATGGGTGCCGCGGCGGGCCGGCGAGCGCGGCGCGCTGGAGGCCGGCGCGCTCTACAGCCTGCTGCCGGGCGGGCGTCCGGTCAGCGACCCGGAGGCGCGGGCCGAGGTGGCCGCCGCGTGGCGGGTGTCCGAACTGCCCGGCGGCTACGGCCTGGACACCGCGGCGATCCTGCGCGCGGCCCGCGACGGCAAGCTCGCCGCACTGGTGGTCGGGGGCGTCGAGCCCGCCGACCTGCCGGACCCGGCGGGCGCGCTGGCCGCACTGGAGGCCGCGCAGTTCGTGGTGAGCCTCGAACTGCGGCACAGCGAGGTCACCGAGCGCGCGAACGTCGTGTTCCCGGTCGCCGCGGCGGCCGAGAAGCCCGGCACCTTCCTCGACTGGGAAGGCCGCGAGCGGCCCTTCGCCTCGGTCCTCAAGCACGACCAGGTCACCGGCGTCTCCGGGACGGTCATGCCGGACCTGCGGGTGCTGCACGCGATCGCCGACGAGATGGACCGCCCGCTCGGCCTGCCCGACGTCAGCTCGGCCCGGCGCGAACTGCGCGGCCTGGGCGGCTGGGCCGGTGAACGCGCCGCGGGTCCCGAGCCCCGCGAGCGCCGCGCCGCCGCCACCCCGGGCGCCGGCGAGGCGGTCCTCGCGTCCTGGCGCCTGCTGCTCGACGAAGGCCGCGGCCAGGACGGCGAGTCGGCGCTCGCCGGCACGCGCCGCCGCCCGGTCGTCCGGCTCAGCCCCGCCACCGCGGCCGAGATCGGCGCGGCGGACGGCGGCGAGGTGACGGTGTCGACCGGCCACGGCGGCGAGGTCACGCTGCCGCTCGCGGTGACCGAGATGGCCGACCGCGTCGCGTGGCTCCCGGCGAACTCGCCGGGCTCCGAGGTACGCCGCACGCTGTCGGTCAACCCGGGCGAAGTGGTCCGGCTCAAGGCCGCGGTGCTGCCGCAGCAGCGGGCGTCCGACGGCGCCGCCGCCGAGGTCGCGTCCGGGCCGGAGGGCCGCGGCGTCGAGGGGCCGGCCAACGGCACCGGCGTCAACGGTCTCCGGGCCCGGCCCGCCGGGGCGCGGCCGGACGAGCTTCCCGGTGAGGGTGAGGAGAGCTGATGGGCCCGCAATCGAGCGCCGGGCTGACGACCCTGGACGGACCGGCCACCGCGGCGGGCGTGCAGCTCGCGGCCGACCCGGTCGGGTTCGCGTCCGACCCGTGGTGGCTGATCCTGTTCAAGGCCGTGCTGGTCTTCGCGTTCTGCGTCGTCATGACGCTCTTCGCCATCTGGTGGGAGCGCAAGGTCGTGGCGTGGATGCAGATGCGCATCGGGCCCAAGCACGTCGGCCCGCAGGGTCTGCTGCAGTCCCTCGCGGACGGCGTCAAGCTGGCCTTCAAGGAAGACATCATCGTCAAGGCCGCCGACCGGCCCGTCTACATCCTGGCGCCGGTCGTCGCGATGGTCCCCGCGTTCATGGCGTTCGCGGTGATCCCCATGGGCGGCCAGGTGTCGATGTTCGGGCACCAGACGCACCTGCAGATGACCGATCTGCCGGTCGGCGTGCTCTACATCCTGGCCACGGCGTCGGTCGGCATCTACGGGATCGTGCTGGCGGGCTGGTCGTCCGGGTCGACGTACCCGCTGCTGGGCTCGCTGCGCAGTACCGCGCAGATGATCTCGTACGAGGTCGCGATGGGCCTGTCCTTCGCGGGCGTGTTCCTCTACGCGGGCTCGATGTCGACGTCCGAGATCGTCGCGCAGCAGACCGACACCTGGTACGCGGTGCTCCTGCCGGTGTCGTTCATCATCTACGTCATCGCCATGGTCGGCGAGACCAACCGCGCGCCGTTCGACCTCCCGGAGGCCGAGGGCGAGCTGGTCGGCGGCTTCCACACCGAGTACTCGTCGCTGAAGTTCGCACTGTTCTTCCTGGCCGAGTACGTCAACATGGTGGTCGTCTCGTCGCTCGCCACCACGCTGTTCCTCGGCGGCTACCGGGCGCCCTGGCCGATCTCCGCCGTCTGGGACGGCGCGAACTCCGGCTGGTGGACGCTTCTCTGGTACTTCCTCAAGGTGCAGGCCTTCCTGTTCCTGTTCATCTGGCTGCGCGGCACGCTGCCACGCCTGCGCTACGACCAGTTCATGAAGCTCGGCTGGAAGGTCCTCATCCCGACCTCGCTGGCCTGGCTGCTGCTGGTCGCCACGGTGCGCGCGCTGAAGAACGAGGGCTACGACTACCGCAACATCGTGCTCGGCATCGCCGGGGCGATCATCGTGGTCCTCGTGCTCTCGGTGGTGTGGGACATGATGCGCGGCGCCGAGGACGACGACGGGGGAGAAGAGCCGCTGCCGGGCACGCCCGGGGCGAAGGAGCCCTTCGACCCGATGGCGGGCGGATTCCCCGTGCCGCCTTTGCCGGGGCAGGAGTTGCCGCCCGTACCGCGCCGCAACGTCCGGCGTACGGAACCGGTGGGAGCGGCCGTCGGGGCGGGCTCGTCCTCGCCCGAGAACCCGGCTGACCCGACCGACACGACGGACAGGGAGGTGTGACCGTGGGCAACTTCCTGGGACCCGTGGCGGGCTTCGGCGTCACCTTCGCGACGATGTTCAAGAAGGCGAACACCGAGTTCTACCCGTTCGAGAAGAAGCCGACGGCGCCGCGCTACCACGGGCGGCACCAGCTCAACCGGCACCCGGACGGCCTCGAGAAGTGCGTCGGCTGCGAGCTGTGCGCGTGGGCGTGTCCGGCGGACGCGATCTACGTCGAGGGCGCCGACAACACCGAGGAAGGACGCTTCTCGCCGGGCGAACGCTACGGCCGCGTCTACCAGATCAACTACCTGCGCTGCATCTTCTGCGGCCTGTGCATCGAGGCGTGCCCCACGCGGGCGCTCACGATGACGAACGAGTACGAGTTGGCGGACACGACCCGCGCGAGCCTGATCTTCACCAAGGAGCAGCTCCTCGCGCCGCTGCACGAGGGCATGGTCGCCCCGCCGCACGAGATGTACCCGGGCATGGAGGAGCGCGACTACTACCTGGGCAAGGTCACCGAGGCCGCGCCCGGCACGGTCACGCAGGGCGCCGACGACGCGGACGCCGACGGCGCCGCGGACGAAGCCTCCGACGGGCACGAAGCGGGTGTGCGATGAGCATGGCCACTGACGGGATGTCCGGGGGCGTGGTCCTCGCGGAACAACTGACCCGCACGTCGACCGGCGAGGCGGTGCAGTTCTGGATCCTCGGGGCGATCGCCCTGATCGGCGCGCTCGGCACGGTCTTCATGAAGAAGGCCGTGCACAGCGCGCTCATGCTGGCCTCGACGATGTTGTGCCTGGCGCTGTTCTACATGGCGCAGGGCGCGGTGTTCCTCGGCGTCGTGCAGATCGTCGTCTACACCGGCGCGATCATGATGCTGTTCCTCTTCGTGCTGATGCTGGTGGGCGTCTCGTCCGCCGATTCGCTCAAGGAGACGCTGCGCGGCCAGCGCGTCGCGGCGGTGCTCGCGGGCCTCGGCTTCGGCATCCTGCTGGTCGCGGGAATCGCCAACGCCTCGCTCGGGAACTTCGCGGGCTACGGCGGCGGGACCTCGCCGTCCGGGGCCGCGGCCCCGGACGAGGCGACCCGGACGGCGATGGACCAGAGCAACGTCAACGGCCTCGCGCACCTGATCTTCACCAAGTACGTCTGGGCGTTCGAGATCACCAGCGCGCTGCTCATCACCGCCGCGCTCGGCGCGATGGTGCTGGCGCACCGCGAGCGCCTCAAGCCGCGCAAGACGCAGCGGGAACTGGCGGAGGCGCGCGTACGCGACAACGTCAACCTCGCGCCGATGCCGGCCCCCGGCGTGTACGCGCGGCACAACGCGGTGGACATCCCGGCGCTGCTGCCGGACGGCAGCATCTCGGAGCTGTCCGTCAACGCGACGCTGCGGGCCCGCGGCCAGGTGCGCGACGTGAGCCGCGAACCGGTGCACCGGGTGGCGGAGTTGGAGGAGAGCGCCGAAGTGTGGATGGAGCAGCGCGGCGAGGTGCCGCCGGCCCGCCACGAGGACGAGGAGGGCACGTCCGGCGCCGCCGACCCCGGTACGGGGCCCGGCGACGGCGGGCCCGAAGCGGCGCCCGAGGACCCTGACGCGGCCGGGACCACCCACGGCGACTCGGTCGCGGCCGGCGCAGGATCGAAGGAGTCGCGCTCATGAACCCGGCGAACTACCTGTACCTGTCGGCGCTGCTGTTCACCATCGGCGCTGCCGGTGTGCTGCTGCGCCGCAACGCGATCGTGGTGTTCATGTGCGTCGAGCTGATGCTCAACGCCACGAACCTGGCGTTCGTGACGTTCGCGCGGATGCACGGCAACTACGACGGCCAGATCATCGCGTTCTTCACGATGGTCGTCGCGGCTGCCGAGGTCGTGGTCGGACTTTCGATCATCATCGCCATCTTCCGCGCCCGCCGTACGGCCTCGGTCGACGACGCCAACCTGATGAAGTGGTAGGGGACTGGTGACGCAAAACTCGGTTTCCTCGACGCTGTTGGCCTCCGAGGGAGGCGGCGGCATGCACTCGGTCGCGGCGAGCGGGGTGTTCTCGGCGACGTGGCTGGTGATCGGGCTGCCGCTACTCGGCGCCGCGGTGCTGCTGCTGTGCGGCAAGCGGGGCAACAAGCTCGGGCACTGGATCGGCACCCTGCTCGCGCTCGGCTCGTTCGCGGTCGGCGTGGCGCTGTTCGCGGCGATGCTGGGCAAGGACGACGCCGAGCGGTCGATCGACCAGCACCTGTGGAACTGGGTGCCGGTGGCGGACTTCCAGGCCGAGGTCGGCCTGCACCTCGACCAGCTGTCGATGGTGTTCGTGTTGCTGATCACCGGTGTGGGCTCGCTGATCCACATCTACTCGATCGGCTACATGGCGGAGGACCCGGACCGGCGGCGGTTCTTCGCGTACCTGAACCTGTTCCTGGCGTCGATGCTGCTGCTGGTGCTGGCGAACAACTACCTGCTGCTGTACGTCGGGTGGGAGGGCGTCGGCCTCGCGTCGTACCTGCTGATCGGGTTCTGGCAGCACAAGCCGTCGGCGGCGACCGCGGCGAAGAAGGCGTTCATCATGAACCGCGTCGGCGACTTCGGTCTGGCCGTCGCGATCTTCCTGATGTTCACCACCTTCGGCACCTTCGCCTTCGACGACGTGCTCGGCGGCTCGGCCGAGGCGTCCGACGGCACGATGACCGCGATCGGCCTGATGCTGCTGCTCGCGGCGTGCGGCAAGTCGGCGCAGTTCCCGCTGCAGGCGTGGCTCGGCGACGCGATGGAGGGCCCGACCCCGGTGTCGGCGCTCATCCACGCGGCGACCATGGTCACCGCGGGCGTGTACCTGATCACCAGGTCGGCGGAGATCTTCAACGCCTCGCCGGACGCGCAGCTGGTGGTGACCATCGTCGGTGCCATCACGGTGCTGTTCGGTGCGATCGTCGGCTGTGCGAAGGACGACATCAAGAAGGCGCTCGCGGCGTCCACGATGTCGCAGATCGGCTACATGATCCTGGCGGCGGGCCTGGGCCCGATCGGCTACGCGTTCGCGATCATGCACCTGGTGACGCACGGCTTCTTCAAGGCCGGGCTGTTCCTCGGGGCCGGCTCGGTCATGCACGGCATGAACGACGAGGTCGACATGCGGAGGTACGGCGGCCTGCGCAAGTACATGCCGGTGACCTTCGTGACGTTCGGCCTCGGCTACCTGGCGATCATCGGATTCCCGCTGCTGTCCGGGTTCTTCACCAAGGACAAGATCATCGAGGCGGCCTTCGCGAAGGGCGGCACGAGCGGGTACATCCTGGGCTCGGTGACGCTGGTCGCGGCGGCGCTGACCGCGTACTACATGACGCGCGTGATGCTCATGACCTTCTTCGGCCGCGAGCGGTGGAAGGAGGCGCCGGTCGGTGCGCCCGCCGAGTGGCACGAGCCGCACCCGCACGAGTCGCCGGCGTCGATGACGGTGCCGATGATCGTGCTGGCGTTCGGATCGGTGTTCGCGGGCGGGCTGTTCGTCCTGAACGACGCGTTCGTGAACTGGCTGACCCCGGTGACCGGCTTCGACCACGGCGAACTGCCCTTCAGCGTCTGGGTGGTGACCGGCATGGCCACCGCGATGGTGGCGCTGGGTGTGCTGGTGGCGTACGTGCAGTACGCCCGCCGCGAGGTCCCGGCCGTCGCGCCGCACGGCTCGCTGGTCACGGTGGCCGCCCGCAAGGACCTCTACCAGGACTCCATCAACGAGGGCCTGGTCATGCGGCCCGGGCAGTACCTCACCCGGCTGCTGGTCTGGGTGGACGGCAAGGGCATCGACGGATTCGTCGGCGGCCTGGCGGCGTTCATCGGCGGGACCTCGGCACGGGTGCGCAAGGTGCAGACCGGGTTCGCGCGTTCGTACGCGCTGTCGATGTTCGGCGGCACGGCCGTCGTCGTGGCGGCGACCCTGATGGCGAGGATGGCGTGATGGCCCTGACGCGCGGGGCCGTGCGGCGTACGGCCCGTCGGCTTCCTGACACCACACGCGCTGTCACCAATCTCGACACGGCGGAGGGCTTGCGATGAACGGCCACTTCCCCTGGCTGACGGTCATGGCCGCGCTGCCGTTCGCCGGCGGGCTGCTGGTCGCGGCCCTGCCGGCGGGCAAGCGCCTGCTCGCCAAGAACGTCGCCCTGGCGGTCACCCTCGCCGAGCTGGTGCTCGCGGTCATCGTCACGGTGAAGTTCTCGCCGGACGGCGACCGGTACCAGATGACCGAGAGCTACTCGTGGATCAAGTCGTTCGGCGTGCACTGGGCGCTGGGCGTCGACGGCATCGGCGTGGTGCTGATCCTGCTGACCGCGGTGCTGATGCCGATCCTGGTGCTCGCGTCGTGGCACGACGCGGACACGCCGCAGGTGCGCATGGACGGGACCGCGGGCGACAAGGCGGCGCCGCGTTCGACGCACGCGTTCTTCGCGCTCATGCTGATGGTCGAGGCGATGGTGGTGGTGTCCTTCGCGGCCACCGACATCTTCGTCTTCTACATCTTCTTCGAGGCCATGCTCATCCCGATGTACTTCCTCATCGGCGGCTTCGGGGGCGCGCAACGCTCGTACGCGGCGGTCAAGTTCCTGCTCTACAACCTGCTCGGCGGCCTGGTCATGCTGGCCGCGGTCGTCGCGCTGTACGTGGTGACCGCCAACCAGGACATCGGCGGCGCGGGGCAGGGCACGTTCGACCTGATCCGCGTGTCGCAGGCGGTCGCGTCGGGTGAGCTGGACATCAACCCGGCGGCCGAGAAGGCGATGTTCCTCGGCTTCTTGTTCGCCTTCGCGATCAAGGCGCCGCTGTGGCCGTTCCACACCTGGCTGCCGGACACCATGACCGAGGCCACGCCGGGTGTCGCGGTGCTGGTGACCGCGATGGTCGACAAGGTCGGCACGTTCGCGATGCTGCGGTTCTGCCTGGAGCTGTTCCCGAACGCCTCCAAGACGTTCGCGCCGCTGGTCGTGACGCTGGCGGTCATCGGGATCATCTACGGCGCGCTGCTCGCGGTCGGGCAGACCGACATCAAGCGGCTCATCGCGTACACGTCGATCTCGCACTTCGGCTTCATCATCATGGGCATCTTCGCGATGACCACGCAGGGCCACTCGGGTGCCACCCTCTACATGATCAACCACGGGTTCTCGACGGCGGCGCTGCTGCTGATCGCGGGCTTCCTGATCACCCGGCGCGGCAGCAAGACGATCGCCGACTTCGGCGGTGTGCAGAAGGTCGCGCCGGTGCTGGCCGGCACGTTCCTGGTGGCGGGCCTGGCGACGCTGTCGCTGCCGGGGCTGGCCCCGTTCGTCAGCGAGTTCCTGGTGCTGATCGGCACGTTCTCGCGCTACGAGGTGGCCGGCGTCTTCGCGACGGTCGGCATCATCCTGGCCGCGCTGTACGTCCTCGTGCTCTACCAGCGCACGATGACCGGGCCGGTCAAGGCGGGCGTGGAGAAGATCAAGGACCTGAACGTCCGCGAGATGGTCGTGGTCGCGCCGCTGATCGCCCTGCTGCTGGTGCTCGGCGTGTACCCGAAGCCGATCCTGGACGTGGTCAACCCCGCGGTCGAGGACACCATCACCCGGGTCGAGCAGAACGATCCGAAGCCGACCGACCCGATCGTGCCGGCGGAGCAGCAACTGGCGGCCGACACCCACGGAGGCAACAAGTGAGCGCGGGTCTGCAACTCGCCGCGACCGTCGACGCGCCCACGATCGAGTACGGCGAACTCTCGCCGATGCTCATCGTGTTCGGCGTCGCGGTCGTCGGGGTGCTCGTCGAGGCGTTCGTGCCCCGCAAGGCGCGGTACGCCACCCACCTGGTCCTCTCGCTCGGCGGCATGGCGGCGGCCTTCGCCTGCGTCGTCGCGCTCGCCGGCGAGCAGGAGGTGGCCGCCGTCGGCGCCGTCGCCGTCGACGGCCCGTCCCTCTTCCTCCAGGGCACGCTGCTGCTGCTCGGCATCGTGTCGGTGATGCTGATCGCGGAACGCCGCCTGGAGCCGGGCGGCGGCGACGCGTTCGCCCCGCAGGCCGCGGCGGCGCCGGGCAGCGCGCAGGAGAAGGAGGCGACGGAGGCCGGTCTGCACCAGACCGAGGTCTTCCCGCTGACGATGTTCGCGCTCGGCGGCATGCTGCTGTTCCCGGCGTCCAACGACCTGCTGACGATGTTCATCGCGCTGGAGGTCATGTCGCTGCCGCTGTACCTGCTGTGCGGCCTCGCCCGGCGGCGCCGCATGCTGTCGCAGGAGGCGGCGCTCAAGTACTTCCTGCTCGGCGCCTTCTCGTCGGCGTTCTTCCTCTTCGGCGTGGCGCTGCTGTACGGCTACTCGGGCAGCCTGCGCCTGGACCAGATCGCGGTGGCGACCGGCGGCGCGATGGACAACGACGCGCTGCTGCTGATCGGCATGGCGATGATCGCGGTCGGGCTGCTGTTCAAGGTCGGCGCGGTGCCGTTCCACTCCTGGACCCCGGACGTCTACCAGGGCGCGCCGACCCCGATCACCGGCTTCATGGCGTCCGCGACCAAGGTGGCCGCCTTCGGCGCGCTGCTGCGGTTCTTCTACGTGGCGCTGCCGGGCATGAAGTGGGACTGGCGGCCGGTGATGATCGGCGTCGCGATCGTCACGATGGTGGCGGGCGCGGTCATCGCGATCACCCAGACGGACGTCAAGCGCATGCTCGCGTACTCGTCGATCGCGCACGCCGGGTTCATCCTGACCGGCATGATCGCGGCGAACGAGGCCGGCGCGTCGTCGACGCTGTTCTACCTCGTGGCGTACGGTTTCGTCACCCTGGGTGCATTCGCCGTGGTGACCCTGGTCCGTGACGCGGGGGGCGAGGCGACCCATTTGTCGCGGTGGGCAGGCCTCGGCCGGCGTTCCCCGCTGGTCGCCGGGGTCTTCGCGGTCTTCCTGCTGGCCTTCGCGGGCATCCCGTTGACCAGCGGTTTCACCGGGAAGTTCGCGGTCTTTCAGGCGGCTGCCGATGGCGGAGCCGGATCGCTTGTGATCGTGGGCGTGCTGTGTTCTGCCATCGCCGCGTTCTTCTATGTCCGGGTCATCGTGCTGATGTTCTTCTCGGAGCCGCGCGCGGACGGACCGACCGTGGTGGTGCCGAGTGTCCTGACCACCGCTGCCATCGCGTTGGGGGTAGCGGTTACGGTGGTCCTGGGCATCCTGCCGCAGCCGGTCCTGGACCTCGCGGACAAGGCCGCCCTGTTCGTCCATTAACAGCAGCGCAGACACACTGCGCGACCATGAGGAGAGCACCGGCATGACGATCGTGGGGCCCTTCGGGCTGAGCGTCCATGACGGTGAGCTCGATGCGGAGATCCGCGCCGGGATGGCGGCGGTGGAGCAGGAGCTCCTCGCCGCCACCAAGAGCGAGTTCCCGTACCTCACCCAGACGTCGCGGCACCTGGTCGAGGCGGGCGGGAAGCGCTTCCGCCCGCTCCTCACCCTTTTGGCCGCACAGTTCGGCGACCCGCAGGCCCCGGGCGTCGTGCCGGCCGCCGTCGTCTGCGAGCTGACCCACCTGGCGACGCTCTACCACGACGACGTCATGGACGAGGCGGCCCTGCGGCGCGGCGCGCCGAGCGCCAACGCCCGCTGGGACAACTCGGTCGCGATCCTCACCGGCGACTTCCTGTTCGCCAAGGCGTCCGAGATCGTCGCCGACCTCGGCGACGAGGCGGTCCGCATCCAGGCCCGCGCGTTCGCCCGCCTGGTCACCGGCCAGATCCGCGAGACCGTCGGCCCCAATCCCGGCGACGACCCGGTGCAGCACTACCTGTCCGTCATCGCCGACAAGACCGGCTCGCTGATCGCCACCTCCGGCCAGTTCGGCGCGATGTTCGCCGGCGCCGACGAACAGGTCGTCGAGATCCTGACCCGCTACGGCGAGCGCATCGGCGTCGCCTTCCAGCTCGCCGACGACGTGCTCGACATCGCCAGCGACTCCACCGAGTCCGGCAAGACCCCCGGCACGGACCTGCGCGAGGGCGTACCGACCCTCCCGGTCCTGCACCTGCGGGCCGCGGCCCAGCCCGAGGACGCGTACCTCCTCGACCTGCTCTCCGCCCCTCTCGTCGACGACGACCGGCACGCCGAGGCCCTGACCCTCTTGCGCGCCCACCCGGCGCTGGAGAAGGCCCGTGCGGACACCCGCCGGTACGCCGACGAGGCCCGCGAGGTCCTCACCCCCCTCCCCGACACGGCCGCCAAGACCGCGCTCTCCTCCCTCTGCGAGCTCGTCGTCGAGCGCAGCTGCTGATCCCCGCCCCGAAACGGTTCTGCGCCACGCCCCCGGCACGCGGGCAGCTGTTTGGTGGAGATGCGCCAAAGTCGAGTCTCGATCGTTGTGCCGCACACGATCAATGAACGGCCGCGCGGTGCCGACGATGTGAACAGGGTGATCCGGAACCGCCCGGGAGTCGCCCGGTCCACGTCGGCAGCACGAAGTGAAGGACCCTTTCTGATGAGCGAGCGCGTCATCACCCCGGTCAACCGCGGCTTCCTCTTCCTGGACGCGCACCCCGCGGGGTGCCGGACGACCGTCGAACAGATGTGGGCCTCGGTGCCCGAGGCTCCCGCCGCCGAGGCCCCGGGGGAGCGGCGCCCGACCGCGCTGGTCGTCGGTTCGTCGGCGGGGTACGGGCTCGCGGCCACCGTCGCCGGGCTGGCGCGGTACGGCGTGCGGGGCGTGGGGGTCTGCCTGGAGAAGGCGCCCGCGCGGCGTACGGGGACCGCCGGGTGGTACCGGACCGCCGCGACCGCCGACCTCGCGCGGGCCGCCGGCAACGACTTCGCGTTCGTGAACGGCGACGCCTTCTCCGACGATGTCAAAGGCCGGGTCGCGGACCTGCTCGCGGAGCGCTACGGCAAGGTCGACTACCTGGTCTACTCGGTCGCCGCGCCGCGTCGTACCGATCCGGAGACCGGCGTCACGCACACTTCCGTCCTCAAGCCGCTCGGCGCGCGGTACTCGACCAAGACACTCGTCTTCGACGGCGACCAGGCCGAGGTCAGGACGGTCACCACCGACCCGGCGAGCGTCGCCGACACCGCGCACACCGTCGCGGTCATGGGCGGCGCCGACTGGCGCCGCTGGATCGACCACCTCGACGAGGCCGACCTTCTCGCCGAGGGTGTCAGCACCGCGGCGCTGACCTACATCGGGTCGCCGCTGACCGCGGGTATCTACCGCAACGGCACCATCGGTGCCGCGAAGGCCGACCTGGAGGCCACCGCCAGGGAGCTGAACTCCCGTCTCGCGCAACGCCGTGGCGGCCGGGCCGTGACGTCCGTCAACGCCGCCGCGGTCACCCAGTCCTCCACCGCCATCCCCGGCATCGCCCTGTACATCGGCCTGCTGCGCGGCGTCCTCGGCGACGCCATGCTCTCGCCGACCGCCCAACTGGTGGACCTGTGGGACCAGTTGACCGGCACCACCGACCTGGTGGCCGACGACGAGGGGCGCGTCCGCCTCGACCGCTGGGAACTCGACACGTCCGTTCAGGACGCCGTCGCCGCCCGCTGGCACGACGCCACCGACACGACCGTGCGGGACCTGGCCGACCTCGACTGGTTCACCGCCGAAGTACGCCGCCTGTACGGCTTCGACGTCCCCGGCGTCGACTACACCGCACCCACCGAAACGGACGTGCCCTGGCCCTCCCTGTGACGCCGAGGCCCGGCGCGGGCGGCGTGTCAGGGTGATCCCCGGGGTGATCCCTGAGGTGGACAACCCCACCAACAGGCTGATGACAGTCCCATGTTCGCGTCTCTCCGAACAGCGTTGACTCGTATCCGACGCAGTCACCGCACAGTTCGGGGAACCTCGTGAAGACGCACACCCGCACCAACGCGCGCCGCAGCACCCTCATCCTGGCCGCGCTGGGCATCGTCCTGACCACTGCCGCCCCCCTCGCCGCCGCGGACGGCGGCGGGCGCGGGGCGTCGGCGCGGCCGCCGGGGCACGCCGATCTGCGCCGCGAACTCCAGGCGGTGCGGCAGGCCGTCGGCGGCGACGTCAACATCGTGGCGCGCGTCGACGGACCGAAGGGAACGGTACGCGCCGCCGTCGGGCCCGGGACCGGAGGACCACGGGCCGACAATCCGTACTTCCGCATCGCCAGCACGACCAAGACGTACCTCGCGGTCGTCGTGATGCAGCTGGCGGCGGAGGGGCGGCTCTCGCTCGACGACAAGGTCGAGCGGTGGCTGCCGGGCGTGGTGGTCGGCAACGGGAACGATGGGTCCCGCATCACCGTGCGGCACCTTCTCGGGCACACCAGCGGGCTGTTCGACTACATGCGCGACCCGGCCGTCCGTACGCGCCTCACCGTGGACTTCGAGGCCAACCGCCACGACACCACGCCTCCGGCGGAGTTGGTCGCGATCGCCATGGCGCACCCGCCCGCGTTCACCCCGGGGCAGGCCGACGACGGCAGCGGAGTGAAATGGGGCTACTCGAACACCGGCTACCTGCTGGCCGCGATGATCGCCGAGCGCGCGTCCGGCGCGACGTGGCGTGAGCTGGTGGAGGCGCGCGTCATCGCGCCCATCGGCCTGCGCGACACTTCCGTACCGGGCATGAACCCGTTCCTGCCCGAGCCGCACATACCGGTCACCATGACGCTGCCGGACGGCGAACTGCACGACCTCACCGAGCACTCCATCCAGCACACGGCGGACTCCGGAGTCGTCTCCACGCCGGCCGACGTGAACACGTTCTTCCGCGCACTGGCGTCCGGCCGCCTGCTGCCCGCGGAGCAGTGGGAGCAGATGCGCGCGACGCCTCCGGGGGCCAACGGCCACGGCCTCGGTGTGCAGACCGTGACGCTGTCGTGCGGGGGAACGTACTACACCCACATGGGGGACGGCCTCGGCGTGGTGAGCCGCCTGGGGGTCACCGCCGACGGCAAGCGCGCCGTCTCCCTCGCGATCACCAGCACCGGGGCCCGCCCGGACACGGCGAAACTCAACGCCGCCACCGCCGTGGCGATCGATCGCGCCTTGTGCGCGGCGGCGCCGCGGTAGTCCGACGCCCGAGCCGGGCCGCGTCCGCGGCCACGTCCGCGAACAAGAGTGAGGGCCGGTCGGCCGGGGGTCCCGGGCGACCGGCCCTCTGTGCCGGGAGGAACGATCAGACGTGCAGGGCGGTCTGGGGTGCGGGGGTGGCGTCCGCGGAAGCGGCGACCTCGGTCGAGGTGCCGCGCGGGGTGCGCAGGACGATGAGGGTGAGGATCGCGGAGGCCGCCAGGAGGCCGGTGCCGACGGCGAAGGCCAGGTGGTAGCCGCCGGTGAGGGCGGTCGCGGTGTCCTTGCCCTCGGCGAGCAGGTCCTCGCTGCGGGAGGTGGACAGGGTGTTGAGGAGGGCGACACCGAGTGCGGCGCCGATCTGCTGCGTGGTGTTGAACAGGCCGGAGACGACGCCCGCGTCCTCGGGCCGGGCGTCGGACATGCCCAGGGTGGCGAGGGCCGGGAGGACCAGGCCGCCGCCGCCGAGCAGCGCGAACACGGGGAGCAGGTCGACGGCGTACGAGCCCTGGACGGGGACGCGGACCAGGTACAGCATTCCGGCAGTCAGCACCAGGAGCCCGGTGAGCAGGACGTTGCGGGCGCCGAAGCGGGCGATGAGGCGGGCCGACACGCCGAGGGAGACCGCCCCGATCGCGACCGCGGTGGGCAGCATGGCCCAGCCGGTCTTCGCGGCACCGTAGCCGAGGACATGCTGCATGTAGAGGACGACCAGCACTTGGAAGCCGAACATCGCGGCGATGGTGAGGACCTGGATGAAGTTGGCGCCGGTGACGTTGCGGGAGCGGAAGGTGCGCAGCGGGATCAGGGGCGTGTCGGCCTTGGCCTGGCGTACGGCGAAGAGTGCGATGAGGGCGAAGGAGACGGCGACGAGGCCCCACGTGCGGCCGGAGGACCAGCCGTACTTCTCGGCCTCGACGACCGCGTAGACGAGCAGCATCAGTCCGGCGGTGACCAGGGCGGCCCCGACGACGTCCGCCTTGCCGCGCGGACCGGTCGGCGTGTCGGCGGCCAGGACGCGGGAGGCGAGCAGCAGGGTCACCGCACCGATAGGCAGGTTGACCAGGAAGATCCAGTGCCAGTTCGCCAGTTCGGTGAGTACGCCGCCCAGCACCAGGCCGAGCGAGGCGCCGGCCGCGCCGATGAAGCTGAACGCGCCGATGGCCTTGCCCTGTTCGGCCGGCTCCGGGTACAGCGTGACGATCATGCCGAGGCTGACGGCGGAGGACATCGCGCCGCCCGCGCCCTGCACGAAGCGGGCGATCAGCAGCAATTCGGGGCTCGTGGCGAGGCCGGCAACCACCGAGGCGACGGTGAAGACGGCCAGTCCGGCGAGGAACATGCGCTTGCGGCCGAAGATGTCGCCGAGTCGGCCGGCCAGGAGGAGCAGGCCGCCGAAGGCGATCATGTAGATGTTCATGACCCACGCGAGGTCGGCCGACGAGAAGCCGAGGTCCTCGCCGATCGCGGGCAGCGCGACGGTCACGATCGTCCCGTCGAGGATCACCATCAGCATGCCCAGGTTCAGCAGGATCAGGGCGAGCGAGCGCGGATAGGTGCGGGACGCGGAACCGGGCCGGTCGGGCTTCGCCATCAGGGTCTCCTCGTGAGTGCCGCAGTGGGTACGGCAGTGAATGCCGCGGTGGGTACCGCGTGGGTGCCGCGAGTACCGCCATGTACCGGCGGGGGAAGGCCGGGGCTCGCCGGGGAGTACCGGGGTGCGTCCCGGTGGACCGCCGGCCGCGGACGTCGCCGTCCGCCAACGAGAGAGACGCTAGCAGATAGTTTTGTTAGGGACGATATTTATCGGGTCGGTTTTTTGAGGGATCTTTTGGCGGGATGGCAGCCGAGGTCATGACAACGCCGCCGGGGCCGTGGTTCCGGCCCCGGCGGCGCTGCCGCACGGTCACGCGGAGGCGTGGTCGACCACGCCTCCGCACAAGTCAGTTCTGGCTGCCCGTGTGCCCCCCGCGCCGCACCGGGCGCCCCGCCTCGACCGGGGTCGACAGCCGGTCCGCCACCAGCAGCTCCAGGTTCCGTACGAACGCCTCCCGCTCGCCGGCCGGGATCGCCGCGAGGACGTCGTTGTGCACGGCGTCCACGACCTCCCGCCCCTGGATCGCCTTGGCGTGCCCGTCGTCGGTGACCGCGATGATGCGTGCCCGCCGGTCGGTCGGCGATGGCTGCCGCTCCGCAAGGCCCTTCTTCTCCAGGTCGTCGACGGTGAGTACCATCGTCGTCTTGTCGAGCGCGCTGGCCTCGGCGAGCTGGATCTGCGTCATCTCGCCGTCGAGCGCGTGCACCAGGACGCACTGGCCCCGCGGCGTCAGCTCGATCTCCGCGAGGCGCGCGGTCAGCTCGGTGGCGAGGACGTGCCCGGCGTGCGAGAGCAGGAACGTCAGGTCGGGCGCGCGCCGCTCGACGGCCGCCCGCTTCTCGGACTGTCTGCCGGTCTTCGCCCCGGCCTGGATCTCGGTAGCCATGGGCTGATTCTAGCGCGGGAGTATCCGCAACGGGATGATCCCGCAGTAAATCATTTGCGGGGTGCGGCTGTCGGTGCCCCTCGCCGGACCCTGGCGGACCGGGCAGGGCGATCGATGTCCCTTGCACGGGACGAGGGTTGAGTAGTCGTCAGGTAGTCCGGCCGGGCCGGAACTGCTCCCCGAGGCGTACGCCCCGGTGCGGCCACCGGCCGATGCCCGGACCCCTCCGCCGGTGTTCCCCTGGATGCACCGGCCGTCCGGCCACCCCGGTCGCGGCCCAGCCAGCCATCGAAAGGCACCACAATGCCCGCTGCCCTGCGCACCGCAGGCAAGGTCGCGCTCCCGCTCGGAATCGCCGCGCTCGCCGCAGGCGCCATCGCGTACGGTCCGAGCGCCTTCGCCGACGACTCCGATCCCAGCCTCCCGAACCTGACCGCGGAGGAGGTGGTCGCCAAGATCGCGGGTGCCAATCCCGAAGCCCTCTCCGGCTCGGTACGCATCACCACCGACCTCGGCATCCCCGCCCTCCCCGGCGGCAACCGCTCCGCCGACCCGTCGGCGCTCCTGTCCGGCACCCACACGCTGCGCGTCGCCGTCGACGGCCCCGACCGCCAGCGCATCGGCATCCAGGCCGAGCTCGCCGAATACAACGTCGTCCACAACGGCCGCGACCTGTGGACGTACGACAGCCGCGGCAACAAGGCCACCCACACCACGCTGCCCGAACGCGCGCCGGGGGAGGACAAGAAGGACGCCGCCCCGCCCACCGGCCTCGCCATGACCCCGCAGGAGGCCGCCAAGCAGCTCCTCGCCGCGGTCGGACCCGGTACGTCGGTCACCGTCACCGGCACCGACAAGGTCGCCGGCCGCGACGCCTACCAGCTCCGCATCGCCCCCTCTCAGCCCGGCAGCCTGATCGGCGGGGCGACCGTGTCGGTGGACGCCGAGACGGGCGTACCGCTGCGCGTCGTGGTCGACACCGCGAAGGGCGGCAAGCCCGTGATCGACGTCGGGTTCACCGACGTGTCGTTCGCGAAGCCGTCCGCCGACACCTTCGACTTCAAGCCGCCGTCCGGGGCGAAGGTCGAGGAGACCAACAAGAAGGGCGCGCCGGACGGGCAGGGGGACGCCAAGAACTCCGCGGGCGCGTTCGGCCTCGACCTGGGCAAGCTGACCGGCGGATTCACCGGCACGGACCCGAAGGTGCACGGCGAGGGCTGGAGCACCGTCATCGAGATGCGGCTCCCGGAGGGCCTCACCCTCCCCAAGAGCGACACGTCCAAGGACGGCAGCACCGAGAACGGCCAAAGCGACCAAAGCGGCCAAAACGGCAAGGACGGCAAGGAAGGGAAGGACAAGAACGGCGACAAGGGCAGGGACCTCGCCGCCCAACTCCTCGACAAGCTCGGCACCAAGGTCGACGGCGGCACGCTCTTCGGCACCCGCGTGGTGAACGCCCTGGTCACCGACGACGGCCGGGTGTTCGTGGGCGCCGTCGACGGCCCGACCCTGCAGAAGGCCGCGGCGGAGAGCACGGCGGCCCGATGAACGCGTCCACGGCGGTCCGGACACCCGACCGGGGCGCGAGCAGCGCACACGCCGCACGTGCTGCACACGCCGCACCGAGTTGGGACGGGGAGCGCGAGCCCGTCGTCGTCACCCGGGGGCTGTCGAAGGCGTACGGCCGGGACCGGCTCGCCGTGGACGGCCTCGACCTGGTGGTCCCCGCCGGATCCGTGTTCGGCTTCCTGGGCCCCAACGGCTCCGGCAAGACCACCACCATCCGCATGCTGATGGGGCTCATCTCACCGACCGCCGGCACCGCCACCGTCCTCGGCGGCACGATGCCCAAGGCCGCGGGGGCGATCCTGCCGCGGGTCGGCGCCCTCATCGAAGGTCCCGCGCACTACGGCTTCATGACGGGCCGTGAGAACCTCGCACGCCTGGACGCCGCCGACCGCACCGCCGACCCGGCGACCCGCCGCGAGCGCATCGAAGAGGCGCTGGCCCGGGTCGGCCTGGCGGCGGTCGGCGACCGCAAGGCACGCGCGTACTCGCTGGGCATGAAGCAACGGCTCGGCATCGCCTCGGCGCTGCTGCGCCCCCGCGACCTGCTGGTCCTGGACGAGCCGACCAACGGCCTCGACCCGCAGGGCATGCGCGAGATCCGCGCGCTGATCCGCACACTCGCGGCGGACGGCACCACCGTCTTCCTGTCCTCACACCTCCTCGACGAGATCGAGCAGGTCTGCACACACGCCGCGGTCATGGCCCGCGGCCGCCTGGTCACCCAGGGGACCGTCGACGACCTGCGCTCGGCGGCCCGCGGGCGCCTGGTCGTCGAGACCCCCGACGCGGGCCGCGCCGCCGTGGTCCTGGCCGAGCTCAAGGCCGGCTCGGTGGCCACCACGGCCACCGGCGTCGAGGCCGAACTCGGCGACGTGGCACCGGACGTGGCCTGTGCCGCACTCGTCCGGGCGGACGTGCGGGTGCGGTCGTTCATGACCACGGGCGGGTCCCTGGAGGACGCGTTCGTGGCACTCACCGGGGAGGGCTTCGATGTCGAGGACTGAGGCGGTCACCCTGCCGGGCGCCGGTACGCCGCAGGCCCAGGCCGCGCAGGAGCGCGCGGCGTTCTCCGTACCCCTGCCGCGCGGCCGCGGTCTGCTGGCGAGCGAAATGCGCCTGGTGTTCCGGCGCCCGCGCACGTACGCGATGCTCGCCTTCCTGGCCGCCGTGCCGGTCCTGCTGGGCGTCGCGCTGCGCTACTTCACCGACGGTGCGGGCGGCGGGGGCGACGAGGGGCTGGAGTTCGTCTCGCAGGTCACCAACAACGGTCTGTTCCTGGTGTTCGCGTCGCTCGCCGCCACGCTGCCGTTCTTCCTGCCGATGACCGTCGGCGTCGTGGCGGGCGACGCGGTCGCGGGCGAGGCGAGCGCCGGCACGCTGCGCTATCTGCTGGTCGCCCCGGCCGGGCGCATCCGTCTGCTGCTGGTGAAGTACGCGGGCCTGGTGGCTTTTTGCCTCGCCGCGACCTTCACCGTCGCGCTCTCCGCACTCGCGGTCGGGGCGGTGCTGTTCCCGATGGGCGACGTACCGCTGCTCAACGGCGACAGCATCCCGATGACCGAGGCACTGGTCCGTGCGCTGCTCATCGCGGTCGCGGTCGCGGTGTCGCTGCTCGGCATCGCGGCGATCGGGCTGTTCGTGTCGACGCTGACGAGCGTGCCGGTGGCCGCGATGGCGACGACCGTGGGCCTGGTGATCGTCGCGTCGATCCTGTCCGCGATCCCGCAGTTCCACGCGCTGCACCCGTGGCTGTTCACGGACCAGTGGATGTCGTACGGCGACCTGCTGCGCGACCCGATCGTGACGGACGGCGTGGTGCGCAACCTGGAACTGCAGGCGGCGTACACCCTGGTCTTCGGAGCCGCCGCCTGGGCACGGATGGCGGACCGCGATGTCACCTGCTGACGGTGCCCGCCAGTCGGCTCCCCGCGCACTGTTCGACCGAACTCTGCCGCAAACTACGCCCGGTGGGCCCTGAAGTCGTAGGCTTGAACCGGTTGGACAGTCAGCCGCAACCGGCGCCATCGTCACGGCCCGCAGGCGTGATGGTGCTCCGGCCCACGGCGTTGCCCACTCTCCCTAGGTGGGGTCATGACATCCGACCCGTTCCGCACCGGCCCGTCCGGTAACGACGCGTTCTGCACCCGCCCGTTCGACCTCGGGCGCGACGCGGTGATCGCCTACCCCGTGCGCGACACGCGCCCGCGGACCTTGGACGCCGCCGACCTCCTGGCGGCCGTCGGGGAGTTGGCCCTGCGGAGGGTTGCCGGGGCGTGCGACGTGACGCTGGCCTTCTGGCGCGAGGACGCGCTGTTGGCCGAGGTGTCCACCGACATCGGGCTCAGCGAGGTGGTGGGCGCGCACGACGACCGGCCGGGGCCGGTCGCCGACGTGCTGCGCAGTGGCGGCATGGTGCAACTGCCGGACCTGGAACGCGAGGCACGGTGGCCTGAGGCCGCCCGCGAACTGCGGGTGCGCGGCGTGCGCTCGTGTGCCGCGGCGGCGCTGTGCCGCCCGCGCTTCAGCCTCGCCGTGGTCGTCTACTCCACGGTGCCGGGCCCGCTGTCCCCGGCGTCGGACCTGGACGAGCTGCTCAGCGAGTGGGTCGCGACGGTGGTGCGCAGACGCGTGCGCGGCGTCGTCTGACACTCCCGGGGACCCTCGGTCGGCCGCGTTCGCCCGGGCACGTACGCCGGGGCACGTTCACCCGCGTACCTGGCGTTCGACGTCGGCCACCAACTTGCGGGCCACGTCCGCGAGTTTGACGTTGTGGTTCTGCGACACCCGGCGCAGGGCGGCGAAGGCCTCGTGGGAGTCGATGCGGCGCTGCGCCATCAGGATGCCCATCGCCTGCCCGATGGTGCCGTGCGTGCCGAGGGCGTTCTCCAGGTCGGCCGTCCGGTCCACGGCGGCGAGGCGTTCCTCGCGTTCCTGGGCGACGGCGGCGCGGGCCGCGAGGCGGAGTTCGAACTCGCGTACCACCAGCCCCGCGAGACCTTCGAGGACGTCGACGCGGTCGTGCGGCACGGGGCGCGGAACCTGGTCGAAGACGGCGAGCGAGCCGACGTTGTGGCCGTCCGCCGTGTGCAGCGGTACGCCGAGGTAGAAGCGCAGCCCGAACTCCCCGGCCACCAGCGGGTTCGAACACGCGAGGGGGTCGCGCGACGCGTCGGCGAGGCCGTGCGGCTTGCCGGTCTCGACCACGACGTGGCACAGGCCTGGCCCGATCGGGACGCCGGGCAGGTCGAGTCCGTAGCGTCCGTGGAACCAGATGTCGTTCTCGTCGATGACCGTGACCACGCTGAACGGCACCGCGAACAGCCGTGCGGCCAGCGCCGCGATCTCGTGGTAGCAGTCGGGTGGGATGTCGCGGATCTCCCACCGGCGGATCGCGTCGGCGCGGACGAGGGCGTCCGATTCGTGAATCGTGGTCACCCTCACCACGGTAGGCGTACGGTGGCGCCGCACGGGGCGGCTTGCGTCAATCGACCTGTGCCGCACGCCCCTCCGTGCCGGAAAGGGACGAGGCCCCGGCGAAGGATGCCGGGGCCTCGTACCGCACTATGACGGACCGTCAGAGAATGGTCCAGGTGTCGTTGCCCGCGATGAGCGAGGCGAGGTCGCCGTTGCCGCGGGTCGCGGTGTCGGCGGCCACCTGCTCGGCCATCAGGGTGTCGTACACCGGGCGGTCGACGTTGCGGAACACGCCGATCGGGGTGTGGTGGTTGCTGGTCAGGTCGCCCAGCCGGGAGAGCGCGAACGCGAGTTCGGGGTTGTCGGCGTGCGCGTCGTGCACCACGAGCGCGTCCTCGCCGACCTTCGCGACCTCGGCGACGTCCAGCGAGCCGGCCGCGCCGCGCACGACCCCGAACTGCAGGTCCTTGCCGAACTTGATGGGCTGCCCGTGCTCCAACCGGATGGTGACGTCGTCACGCAGGTCCGGGTCCTTGAGCTGTTCGAACGCGCCGTCGTTGAAGATGTTGCAGTTCTGGTAGATCTCCACCAGCGCGGTGCCCGGGTGCGCCGCCGCCTCGCGCAGCACCGAGGTGAGGTGCTTGCGGTCGGAGTCGATCGTGCGCGCGACGAAGGTCGCCTCCGCGCCGATCGCGACGCTGATCGGGTTGAACGGGTGGTCCAGCGAACCGAGCGGGGTGGACTTGGTGATCTTGCCGGACTCGGAGGTCGGCGAGTACTGGCCCTTGGTCAGACCGTAGATCCGGTTGTTGAACAGCAGGATCTTGAGGTTGACGTTGCGGCGCAGCGCGTGGATCAGGTGGTTGCCGCCGATCGACAGCGCGTCGCCGTCGCCGGTGACCACCCAGACGCTCAGGTCCTGCCGCGACGTCGCCAGGCCGGTCGCGATGGCCGGGGCGCGCCCGTGGATCGAGTGCATGCCGAACGTGTTCATGTAGTACGGGAACCGGCTGGAGCAACCGATGCCCGAGATCCACACGATGTTCTCCTTGCGGAGCTGCAGCTCGGGCAGGAAGCCCTGCACCGCCGCGAGGATCGCGTAGTCACCGCAACCGGGGCACCAGCGCACTTCCTGGTCGGACTTGAAGTCCTTCATGGACTGCTTGGTGTCGGTCTTGGGGACCAGGGTCAGCGACGGGAGGCCGCTCCCGTGACCGTGCGAGCCGTTGGCCGCTGCGCCCCCGTGCGTTGCCTCAGACACTTTCGATGACCTCCTGGATCACGTGGGCCAGCTCCTCGGCCTTGAACGGGAGGCCGCGGACCTGGTTGTACGCGATGGCGTCGACGAGGTACTTCCCGCGCAGCAGCAGAGCGAGCTGCCCCAGGTTCATCTCGGGGACGATCACCTTGTCGTACTTCCCCAGCACCTCGGCGGTGTTCGCCGGGAAGGGGTTGAGGTGGCGGAAGTGCGCCTGGGCGACCTTGCCGCCCTGGCCGCGCACGCGCCGCACACCGGCCGCGATGGGGCCGTAGGTGGAGCCCCAGCCGACGACCAGCACCTTCGCGTCGTCGGTCGGGTCGTCGAGCCACAGCGGCTCGATGTCCTTCGCGATGCCGTCGACCTTGGCCTGCCGGATGCGGACCATGAAGTCGTGGTTGGCCGGCTCGTAGTTGATGGTGCCGCTGCCGTCGGCCTTCTCGATGCCGCCGATGCGGTGCTCGAGGCCGGCGGTGCCGGGCACGGCCCACGGACGCGCCAGCGTCTCGGGGTCGCGCTTGTACGGCCAGAAGACCTTGCTGCCGTCCTCCAGCTCGTGGTTCGGCTCGGTGGCGAACTCGACGCGCAGGTCCGGCAGGTCGTCCACGGCCGGGATGCGCCACGGCTCGGAGCCGTTCGCGAGGTAGCCGTCGGACAGCAGGAAGACCGGCGTGCGGTACTTCAGCGCGATCCGGGCCGCCTCGATCGCGGCGTCGAAGCAGTCCCCGGCGGTGCGCGGCGCGACGATCGGCACGGGGGCCTCGCCGTTGCGGCCGAACATCGCCTGGAGCAGATCGGACTGCTCGGTCTTGGTGGGCAGGCCGGTCGAGGGGCCGCCGCGCTGCACGTCCACGATGAGCAGCGGCAGTTCGAGCGACACCGCGAGGCCGATCGCCTCGGACTTGAGGGCGACACCCGGGCCGGACGTCGTGGTGACGCCGAGCGCGCCGCCGAACGACGCGCCGAGGGCGGCGCCGATGCCGGCGATCTCGTCCTCGGCCTGGAAGGTGCGCACGTTGAAGTTCTTGTGCTTGGCCAGCTCGTGCAGGATGTCCGAGGCCGGGGTGATCGGGTACGAGCCCAGGTAGATCGGCAGCTCGGCGCGCTGTCCGGCGGCGACCAGGCCGTACGACAGGGCCAGGTTGCCGGTGATGTTGCGGTATGTGCCGGACGGCAGTTTGGCGGGGGCGATCTCGTACGAGACCGCGAAGCCCTCGGTGGTCTCGCCGAAGTTCCACCCGGCCTTGAACGCCGCGACGTTGGCCTCGGCGATGACCGGCAGCTTGGCGAACTTCTTCTTGAGGAACGCGACGGTCGACTCGGTCGGCCGGTGGTACAGCCACGAGAGCAGGCCGAGCGCGAACATGTTCTTGGCGCGCTCCGCGTCCTTCTTCGAGATGTCGAAGTCGGCGAGCGAGTCGACCGTGAGCGTCGTGAGCGGCACGGCGTGGATGTTGTACGCGTCCAGCGAACCGTCTTCGAGCGGGTTCGTCGCGTACCCGACCTTGGCCATCGCGCGCTTGGAGAACTCGTCGGTGTTGACGATGATCTCCGCGCCGCGCGGCAGGTCGCGGATGTTCGCCTTGAGGGCGGCGGGGTTCATCGCGACGAGGACCGTCGGGGCGTCGCCCGGCGTCAGGATGTCGTGGTCGGCGAAATGGAGTTGGAAGCTGGAGACACCCGGCAGGGTTCCGGCAGGGGCCCGGATCTCGGCGGGGAAATTGGGCAGAGTCGACAGGTCGTTGCCGAAGCTGGCCGTTTCGGAGGTGAAACGGTCTCCGGTCAACTGCATTCCGTCACCGGAATCGCCCGCGAACCGGATGACTACCCGGTCGATCTGCTTGACCTGTTTGGTCACTTTTTAGGACCTCCTCGGCGCTGCGGCAGAGTCGTCCGCGCACCGCGCGGATGTCGCAGTTTCATCGTACGGCTGTACAAGAAGGGGCCTGAGCGGACCCCGGGTGGTGCACGGGAGCGATTCGATGCGGAATATCACCCTGTATGTCGGATTTTGTCCGTTTTCCAGAGTGGAACCAGGCCCACGACGGCCCAGCCTCCGATCGCGGGGATGATGGCATGGGTCCGGTAATCCGTTCACCAGAGTGTCAGGATCCGAGATAGGCGAGTACCGCCAGGACCCTTCTGTGATCGGTCTCACTGGGTGCCAGCCCGAGCTTTCCGAAGATGTTGCTGACGTGTTTTTCGACCGCTCCGTCGGAGACGACCATCGCCTGCGCGATGGCGGTGTTGGTGCGCCCTTCGGCCATGTAGCCCAGCACCTCCCGCTCCCTCGGCGTCAGGGTGACCAGAACGTTTTGTTTGCGGCTACGACCCAACAACTGGGAGACGACCTCGGGGTCCAGCGCGGTTCCGCCCTTGGCGACCCGCACCACGGCGTCCACGAAGTCACCCACATCCGCTACCCGGTCCTTCAGGAGGTAGCCCACGCCGCTGGTGCTGCCGGCCAGCAGTTCCGTCGCGTACTGCTCCTCGACGGCCTGGGACAGGATCAGCACGCCGATCTCGGGAAGCTGCTGGCGCATCCGCACCGCCGCCCGGATGCCCTCGTCGGTGAACGTCGGCGGCATGCGCACGTCGACCACGCACACGTCGGGCCGCAGTTCGGCGGCGACCGCGAGCAACTGCTCGGCGTCGTCGACCGCGGCCACGACCTCGTGGCCCCGGTCCACCAGAAGCCGGTTCAGACCGTCCCTCAGCAGTACGGAATCCTCAGCGATCACGACGCGCACGGCGCTCCCCAGCCTCCATCACGGCAGCCGGGGCGTGGTGCCCCGACAGGGACAGTCTCCCGGATGGACGACCGTGCGGAGCACAACCCCGGGTCGAGTAGCCGGATTCCGCGACGCCGCCCGGGCAGGGCCCGGGCGGCGGGGGGAGCGGTCGGCAGGGGCCGGTACGGGGCGGTGCGGGGTCGCTGCGGGGTGCCCGGCGGGTCCGGTCGGATGCAGTGAGGGCAGGCTCAGTAGGGGAGCGTGAGCGTCACCGTCGTACCGCGGCCCGCGGGGCTGTCGACCTTGAGCGTCCCGTCGACGCCGCGCACGCGCTCCATCAGGCCCGCGATGCCGGTGCCGTGGGCGGGGTTCGCGCCGCCGCGGCCGTTGTCGGCGACCACGGCGACGATGCGGTCGCCGTCCGCGCGTACCGTCACCGACGCCGAGTCGGCGCCGCTGTGCTTGGAGACGTTGGTGAGCAACTCGCTCACCGTGTAGTACGCCACCTGCTCGACCGGCGCGCTCGGGCGCCGCGGCAGGTCGACCGTGACCGCGACCGGCACCGTGCACTTCGCGGCGACCGCGGACAGGGCCGCGTCCAGGCCGCGGTCGGTCAGTACCGCCGGGTGGATGCCGCGGGCCAGGTCCCGCAGCTCGCGCAGCGCGAGCTTCACCTCGTTGTGCGCGTCGACCACCATGCGTTGCGCGGACTCCGGGTCGGAGTCCATCTTCTCCTTCGCCAGGCCCAGGTCCATCGCCAGCGACACCAGCCGGGCCTGCGCGCCGTCGTGCAGGTCGCGCTCGATGCGCCGCATGTCCGAGGCCGCCGTGTCGACGGACGCGGCCCGGCTGACGGTGAGTTCCTCGACCTGCTTGGACAGGAACGCCGGGCCGAGCAGGCCGCGCACCATCGCCCGGTCCACCGCCGCGAGGCCGCGGATGAGCTGCGGGGTCAGGAACAGCAGCACGACGCCGACGAGGACGGTCGCGGTCACCCACAGCGGGCCGGTCAGGTAGAAGTCGTCGCCCGGCGCCTTCGGGCCGTCGCCGGACAGTTGCGCGCCCGGCTGGTCGGCCAGCCGGAACAGCGGCTGGGTGAACGGGTACGTGAGCGTCACCAGCGTCGCGGACCACAGCGTGATCGCCATCGTGAACGTGAAGATGCCCCACGGCAGCATCAGGAACAGGTACAGCGCACCGCGCCAGCCCGTCCCGTCCGCGCAACCGCTCTTCACCCATCCGGTGAACCCCGGCGTCTTCTGCCGGAACTTCGCGGGCTTGCGGACGACCTCGTCCATCAGCAGGCGGGCCCGGGCGCGTTCCATCGAACCCCAGCCGCGGCACGAGACGACGATCCCGGCGATCAGCGGCAGGCCCATCAGGAAGAGCGGGGTGAGGCCGATGCCGAGCACGATGAAGACGGTGACGTAGATGAACCCGAGCAGGCCCACGAAGAAGTTCAGCGTGAGGTGCATGGTCTCGCCCCACGTGCGCGCACTGATCGGCGCACGCCAGAAGCTCGGACGGGACACCGGCACGCGGGGCTCCGCGCCGGGCACGGTAATTCCTGCAGTCGACATCGGGGCGGTCCTCGCTCGGGGGGTCTGGGCTCGATCCTTGCAGTACCACTGTCGCCCGCGGCACGCGCCGGTCCCATGGCGCGCGTCGGTGTCTTCGTAGTAGGGCTGTCCCTACCCCTGACCGGGTGCGGCGCGGCAGAGTACTGGCATGGACGGTGCGGACAGTACGGGGCCAATCCCCCTAGACTCCCGTGCCACAGGGGCAACAGAAGGGCAGCGAGAGGACGTACCAGGGTGACCGAACACGGCTACTTCAGTACGTACGCGCTCGTCGGGCTGGTGCTGCTGGTCGGCGCGGGCTTCGTCGCCGCCGCGTTCACCGCCAACCGGCTGCTGCGACCGGACGCCCCCTCCGTCGAGAAGCTGACCACCTACGAGTGCGGTGTCGACCCGGTCGGCGAGGGCTGGGCCCAGACGCACGTGCGCTACTACATCTACGCGTACCTCTATGTGATCTTCGCGGTCGACGCCATCTACCTCTTCCCGTGGGCCACGGTGTTCGCCGACCCGGGCTTCGGCGCGACCACGCTCGTCGAGATGTTCGTGTTCGTCGGCTTCCTGGCCGTCGGGCTCCTGTACGCGTGGCGGAAGGGCGTTCTGACGTGGACCTGACGCGCCGCACCTCCGGCGCCGGCCCGGTGAGCCTTCCGGCCCCCACGCTCGGCCCGCTCTCGCGGCTGGCGCCCGATCCGGTCCGGCTCCTGCTCAACTGGGGCCGCCGCTACTCCCTCTGGGTCTTCAACTTCGGACTCGCGTGCTGCGCGATCGAGTTCATCGCGACCTCGATGGCCAAGCACGACTTCATCCGGTTGGGCGTCATCCCGTTCGCCCCCGGGCCGCGGCAGGCCGACCTGATGATCGTGTCGGGGACCGTCACGGACAAGATGGCGCCCGCGATCAAGCGGTTGTACGAGCAGATGCCGGAGCCGAAGTACGTCATTTCCTTCGGATCGTGCGCCAACTGCGGCGGGCCCTACTGGGATTCGTACAGCGTCACCAAGGGCGTGGACCAGATCATCCCCGTCGACGTGTACGTGCCGGGCTGTCCGCCGCGGCCCGAGGCGCTGCTGCAGGGCATCCTCAAGCTCCAGGAGAAGATCGGCGGCGAGTCGCTGGCCGACCGCTACGGCAGCGGGTCCGACACGCCGAAGGGCTCCGGCCCCGCCGCGCAGCCGTCCTCGTCGCGGGCCGACCGCGCCAAGTCGGTGGCCCGCGCGAAGCGGGACAGCGGGGCGGTGCTGTCGGCTCCTGCCGACACCCCTGGCGACCCGCCGCCGGCCCTGCCGGCCGGTGCGCTGCGCCGACCCCCGGTGGCGCCGCCGGGGCCCGCACCCGGAGCGGCCCCCGCGGCTCCCGGCGGTGCGGTGTGACACCCGACGAGATCCGCGACGCGCTGGGCGACGTCGCGGTGTCCGACGCGTACGGGCTCGCCACCGCCGACGTCCCGGCCGAGCGGTGGACGGACGCGCTGACGGCCGCGCGCGATGTGCTCGGGCTGACGTACTTCGACTGGCTCAGCGCGGTCGACGAGAGCGACGAGGGTTTCTCGGTCGTCGCGCACGTCTGCGCGGCACCGGGTCCCAGGCTGCTGCTGCGGACGCGCGTGCCGCGCGACGCCGCCCATCTGCCGACCGCCACAGGGGTGTACGCGGGGGCCGGGTGGCACGAGCGCGAGACCGCCGAGATGTTCGGCCTCGTCTTCGACGACCATCCGCACCCCGTACCGCTGCTGCTGCCGGACGGGTTCGAGGGCCATCCGCTACGCAAGGACTTCGTGCTGGCCTCCCGCGTGGCCAAGCCGTGGCCCGGTGCCAAGGAGCCGGGCGAGTCGGACACCCACGAGGGCGCCGCCCGTGCGCCGGGTCGGCGGCGGATACTGCCGCCGGGCGTTCCCGACCCCAACGAGTGGGGGCCGAACGCGGGCCAGGCGCCGACGCCGGACGTCGAGGCCGCCGCCGCGCCCCGCGGCGAAACGCGCGCGGGCCGAGCGGGCCGCACCCCCGGCGACCGTCCGGCGCGCCCGGACCGCCCGCGGCGCACTCGGAGCGTGTCGCAGGGCTCGGCCAGCCAACAGGACGCCTCGCCGGCCGAGCCGGTCACGCCGCCGACCACGCCGCCGGCCGAGCCCACCACCCCGCCGACCCAGCAGGGCCCTTCGGCCGACGGTGATCCGCCACCCCCCGCCGACCCCTCTCCCCAGGAGGACGCGTGACCCTCTTCGAGGTCGTCATCCGCCTTCTCCTCGTCCTCGTCTGCTTCCTCGTCCTCCCGCTCCTCATCGGCCAGACCGAGCACAAGGTCATGGGCCACATGCAGGCGCGCGTCGGGCCCATCTACGCGGGCGCGTTCCACGGCTGGGCGCAACTCGTCGCGGACGGGGTGAAGTTCGCGCAGAAGGAGGACATCGTCCCGGCCGGTGCCGACCGCCGGGTGTTCCGGCTCGCCCCGGCGATCGCGCTGGTCCCGTACCTCGTGGTGCTGATCGCGATCCCGTTGGGCCCCGGCGACCTGGTCGGACGCAGCATCGACGCCGGGGTGTTCTTCGTGCTCGCGGTCATGGGCGTGGGGGTGCTCGGCGCGCTGATGGCCGGGTGGGCGTCGGCGAACAAGTTCTCGCTCCTCGGATCGCTGCGGACCGCCGCGCAGTTGATGGCGTACGAGCTGCCCATGCTGCTGGCCGCCGCCTCCGTCGCGATGGCCGCCGGCACGCTCTCGCTCACCGGCATCCTCGGCGAGTGGGAGTGGTGGTGGCTGCCGTGGCAGGCGGTGGGGGCCGTCGTGTTCTTCACCGCGGGTCTCGCCGAGTTGCAGCGGCCTCCGTTCGACATGCCGGTGGCCGACTCGGAGATCATCTTCGGGGCGTACACCGAGTACACCGGCCTGCGGTTCGCGCTGTTCCTGCTCGCCGAGTACGCCGGGATCCTGGTCCTGTGCGCGCTGACGACGGTGCTGTTCCTCGGCGGCTGGCACGGGCCCTGGTCCGACGACGTCGGCTGGCTGTGGACGCTGCTCAAGACCGGACTGCTCGCGTTCGTCGTCATCTGGGTGCGCGTCAGCTATCCCCGCCTGCGTGAGGACCAGTTGCAGAAGCTCGCCTGGACGGGGCTGATCCCGCTGGCCCTCGCCCAACTCGTGCTGACCGGCGTCGTGAGGGTGGCCACCGCATGAGCAAGGAGAAGAACACGGGCGGGAGCGCCGGCAAGGGCAGCGGCAGGAGCAGGATCCCCGGCGCCGGGCTCGCCAAGGGCCTGGCCGTGACGCTCAAGACGATGACGAAGCGCGCGGTCACCCAGGGCTATCCCGAGGTGATGCCCGACCTGCCGCCGCGTTCGCGCGGGGTGATCGCGTTGTTCGAGGAGAACTGCACGGTCTGCATGTTGTGCGCGCGTGAGTGCCCCGACTGGTGCATCTACATCGACTCGCACAAGGAGGTCGTGCCGGCCCGCGAGCCCGGCGCGCGCGACCGTACGCGCAACGTGCTCGACCGGTTCGCGATCGACTTCGCGCTGTGCATGTACTGCGGCATCTGCGTCGAGGTGTGCCCGTTCGACGCGTTGTTCTGGTCCCCGGAGTTCGAGTACGCGACCGAGGACATCCAGGCGCTCACCCACGAGAAGGACACGCTGCGCGCGTGGATGTGGACCGTGCCGGCGCCGCCCGCCCTCGACGAGCGGGCCGAGGAGCCCAAGGAGTTCACGATGGCCCGCCGCGCGGCGGACAAGCTCGCCGGAGGGGCGCAGAAGCCCGCGCGCCCGCCGAGGGGAGGGGACGCCGAGTGAGCGCGATGGCCGCGGCATCGCCTCGTCCGGTGGCCTCGGTGGTGTCGGCCGCGGGTGCCCTGTCGGGGGACGGCGGACCCGGTTTCCTGTCGCCGACCGGCGCCGAGGTCGCGTTCGTGCTGATCGGGCTGGTGGTGCTGGGTTCGGCGCTGCTGGTCGTGACGACGCGGCAGATCGTGCACGCGGCGCTGTGGCTCGTCGTCACGCTGGGCGGCCTCGCGGCGGAGTACCTGCTGCTCACCGCGGAGTTCATCGCCTGGGTGCAAGTCCTGATCTACATCGGCGCGGTGGTCGTGCTGCTGCTCTTCGGGCTGATGCTGACGCGCGCTCCGATCGGGCGTTCGACGGAGCTGGACTCCGCGTCGCGGTGGCCCGCGGTGGTCGTCGCGGTCGGTGCGGCGGCGACGCTGCTGACGGTGGTGGTGGACGCGTTCCACGCGGCGTACCTCGACCTCGGGAAGACCGACGACGGCTCGGCCCGGGTGACCGGCGAGAGCCTGTTCCGGGTGTGGGTGCTGCCGTTCGAGGTGCTGTCGGTGCTCCTGCTGGCGGCGCTGATCGGGGCGATCATCCTGTCCCGGAGCCGCGAGAACGGCGGCAGGGCACCGGGAGCCGGCAAGGCACCGGGCGGCGGCAAGCCGTCGGGCAGCGGCAGTTCGCGGGGCACCGGCACGCCGCCCGGCACGGGAAAGGTGCGGTGACCCGGTGCACCTCGTCTATCCGCTGGTCCTCGCCGTCCTGCTCTTCTGCATCGGCCTGTACGGCGTCCTCGCGCGCCGCAACGCGATCCTCGTGCTCATGTCCGTCGAGCTCATGCTCAACGCGGTCAACATCAACCTCGTCGCGTTCGACATGTGGCTGCGCGACACCCTGCACGCCGGGCAGGCGCTCACGTTGTTCGTGATCACCATCGCCGCCGCGGAGATCGGCCTCGGACTCGCCATCGTGCTGATGGTGTTCCGCAGCCGCGCCACATCGGACGTGTCGGAACTGCGCGACCTCGGCGAGCCCGGGGTTATCCCCTCACCAAGCCCGTCCGCCTCCGGCGCGCAGCCGGTACGCGACGGCGGAAGCGAGCCGGCATGACCACGGCCGCGGGCCTGGCCGCCGCCCTCCCGTTCTGCGCCGCACTCCTCGGCCTGGCCGTCGGTCGCAGGAGCCCGGCCGCCGCGCGCCTGTTGGCCGTCGTCCCCCTCGCGGTCGCCGCGGTCCTCGCGCTCTGGGTCGCGGTGCGGCACGGTTCGGGGGGCGTGACCGAGAACGGCGTCGAGCTGACCCCGACGGGCGCGCTGGACATCGGGCTGTCGATGCGGATCGACGGCCTGTCCTCGCTGGTCGCCGTCATGGTCGCGGTCGTGGCGACGCTCGTGCAGGTGTACTCGGCGGCGTACCTGCGCAAGGACCCCCGCTATTCGTCGTACGCCGCACTCGTGTCGCTCTTCAGTGCCGCCATGCTGCTGGTCGTCTACACGGGCGACCTGATCGTGCTGCTCGTCGGCTGGGAAGTCATGGGCGTCTGCTCGTACTTCCTGATCGGCCACTACTGGGAGACCGAGGTCGCGCGGGCGGCGTCGCTCAAGGCGTTCCTCGTCACCAAGCTGGGCGACGTGCCGTTCCTGATCGGGATCCTGGTGATCGGCGCGGGCAGCGGATCGTTCCGGATCGGCGAGATCGTCGACAACGTGCCGCCGTCGGGAGCCGGCTGGGTCACCGCGGGCACGCTGCTGATGCTGGGCGGCGTCGCGGGCAAGTCGGCGCAGGTACCGCTCCAGACCTGGCTTCCGGACGCCATGGCCGGTCCCACGCCGGTCAGCGCGCTGATCCACGCCGCCACGATGGTCGCGGCCGGTGCGTACCTGGTGGCCCGGCTGTACCCGGTCTTCCTCGCCTCGGAGACGACGCTGCTGGTGTTGGCGGTGATCGCGGCGGTCACGATGGTCGTGTCGGCGCTCGCGGCGTTCGCGCAGGACGACCTGAAGCGGGTGCTGGCGTGGTCGACGGTGAGCCAGCTTGCGTACATGACCGGCGGTCTTGCGGTGGGCGGCCGGGACGCCGCGGTGTTCCACCTGCTCACGCACGGAGCGTTCAAGGCGCTGCTGTTCCTGGCCGCGGGGGTGGTCATCCATGTGGCGGCGAGCGGGCGCATCGGCGACATGGGCGGGCTGCGGCACCGCGCGCCGCTGGTGTTCTGGACGATGACGGCCGGGCTCGCCGCACTGGTCGGAGTGCCGCCGCTGTCGGGCTTCTTCAGCAAGGAGGCGGTCCTGTCGGCCGCCGAGCACACCGCTCTGGACGCCGGGCACGGCGGACCTCCGGCGGCCGCGGGGTGGCTGGTGCTGGCCGCGGCGCTGGTGACGGCGGGACTGACGGCGGCGTACGCGACGCGTGTGTGGCTGCGGGTGTTCTTCGGAGCGGAGCGGTCGGTCGCGGCATCGGGGGCGCACGCCGACGACCACGGCCCGGTGCCGCGTGCCATGACCTGGCCGCTCGTGGTGCTCGCGGTGCCGACTTTGCTGCTCGGCTTCGTGGGGCTGCCGACGTCGTGGCTGACGTCGTGGCTGGGCGACGCGGACGGGCGGGCGTACGACACGGCCGCGGCGGACGCGGGGCGCCTTGTGCAGAACCACGCGTACTACGACCTCGCGCCGCGGCTCGGCACGTCGCTGATCGCCGTGGCGCTGCTCGCACTCGGCGCGGGCGCCGTCTACGCGCTGTGGCGGCGGGACCCGGCCGCGGACCCGGCGCGCGTACTGGGCCCGTTGCGCGGTCCGGCGGAACGCGGCTTCGACGTCGACCGGCTGTACGACGGGGTCGTGGTCCGCCCCGTCCGCGTCCTCGCGCGCCTGACGCGGTTCGTGGACGACACCGTCGTCGACGGCTACGTGCGCGGCGCGGCCCGGGGCACCTGGCTCGCCGGCGGGGGCCTGAGGCGCAGTCAGAACGGAAACGTGCAGGTGTACTTGGCCGGGCTCCTGGCAGGCTTCGTGGTCCTCGCGGTGGCTGTGGCGGTGAACGCGTGAACATCGTGCTTCTTGTGCTGATCGGACTGCCGCTGCTGGGCGCGGCGGTGCTGGTGGCGCGGCCTGTGGACGAACGCTCCGCGCGCCTGCTCGGCGTCGGGGTCAGCGGCGCGGTGCTGGTGCTGGCCGTGGTCCTGGCGATCACGTTCGACCGGGACGACGCGCGGACGATGCAGTTCACGACCGACCGTGTCTGGGCCTCTTCGCTGGGACTGCACTTCCATCTCGGCATCGACGGCATCTCGCTGCCGCTGCTGGTACTGACGGCGCTACTGACCTTCCTGGTGGCCGTCCACAGCCTGGGGACAATTCCGCCGGGTGGGAGCGCGCGTGCGTACACGGCGCTCGTGCTGGTCCTCGAATGCGGTGTGCTCGGCACCTTCGCGGCCCTCGACCTGATCCTGTTCTTCCTGTTCTTCGAGGTCGTGCTGATCCCGATGTACTTCCTCATCGCGCGATGGGGGACCCCGGGCGAACGCGGTCCCGCCGCCTTCAAGTTCATCCTCTACACGCTGCTCGGCTCGGCGGTGATGCTGCTCGGCTTCCTGCTCGTGCAGGCGCACACCGGGACGTTCGACATCACGCAGCTGACGGTGGGCGCCGGCGACGGCATGTCGCGCGGCGTGCAGATCACCGCGTTCCTCGCGATCGCGGCGGGCCTGGCGGTCAAGGTCCCGATGTGGCCGCTGCACACCTGGCTCCCGGACGCGCACACGGCGGCGCCCACGGGCGGCTCGGTGCTGCTGGCGGGGGTGCTGCTGAAGATGGGCACGTACGGGCTGGTCCGCATCGCGGTGCCGGTACTGCCGGAGGGCGCCGAGGTGTTCGCGCCCTACCTGGCGGCCTTCGGGACGGTCGGGATCGTGTACGGATCGCTGGTCTGCCTCGCGTTGCTGCGCGACCCGGACGGGGACCTGAAGCGGATCATCGCGTACTCGTCGGTCGGCCACATGGGCTTCGCGCTGCTGGGCATCGCGACGCTCACGCCGCAGGGCGTCAACGGCGCGCTCTTCGTCAACATCGGCCACGGCCTCATCACCGGGCTGTTGTTCTTCCTGGCCGGCGCGGTCAAGGAGCGCAGCGGGACCGCGCTGCTCGGGCGCATCGGCGGCAGCCTGTACGCACGGGCGCCGCGGCTCGGCGGGCTGCTGGCCTTCGCGGCGGTCGCGGGGCTCGGGCTGCCGGGACTGGCCGGGTTCTGGGGCGAGTTGCTGGCGATGTACGGGGCGTACCACCCGGCTTCGGGACTCAGCCGGCCGCTCTACCTCGTGCTGCTGGCGGCGGCGGGGGCGGGGACGGTGCTGACGGCGGCGTACATGCTCGGCGTCGTGCGGACGGTCTGCATGGGGCCGGGACTCGGCGCGAGCCTGGTGCCGGGATCGGACGCCGGTGTGGAGGCGGTGTCGGCGCCGCCGGGGAACGGGCGTTCGGAGGTCGCACGTTCGGAGGCCGGGCAGCCGGAGGCCGCGCACGCCGAGACCGGGCATGCGGAGGCCGGCCATGCGCAGGCCGGCCGCCCGGGCACCAGGCCTGAAGCGGTGGTCCGGGTGGAGCCGCTGGCCGACGTCGGCCGCGTCGAAGTCGCCGCGTGGGGCCCGCTGGTGGTCCTGACGGTGGTGGCGGGGCTGTGGCCCGCCTCGGTCCTCGCGGTGACGGATCCGGCCGTCCGCGCACTTCTCGGAGGTGGGGCGTGACCGCCTCCGTCGAACTCGCGTCCACGCACGGTGCGGCGTCGCTCGTCCAGGACATCGACTGGCTCGCGATCGCCCCGCCGCTCGCCCTCGCGGTGGCCGCACTCGCCGTGCTGCTCGCCGATCTGTTCCTGACCGGGCCGCGGAAGGTGTGGCTCGCGTGGATCTCGCTCGCGGGCCTGGCCGTGTCGCTGCTGCCGCTCATCCCGCTGCGGGACGGCGGCGCGCGGTCGACGTTCTGCGTGCCGGGGAATCCGACGACGGGGGAGGCGCAGGCCTGTTCGTACGTCGCCTCCGACTTCACCCTCGTCCTGCAACTCGTCCTGATCGGCTCGGCGGCCGTGGTCGTACTGCTGTCGATGCCGATGACCGCGCCGCGGCCGTGGGCCGACGACCGCCACGAGGACTCCGGCGTACCCGGCGGCGAGTACCACTTCCTGCTGCTGGCCTCGGTGGCCGGCGCCGTGACGCTGGCCGCCGCGCGCGACCTGGTCACGCTGGTGGTGGCGCTGGAGACCATGTCGCTGCCGGCGTTCGCGATGGTCGGGCTGCGGCGGGACGGGCGCGGCGGGGAGGCCGCGCTCAAGTACTTCCTGCTGTCGGTCGCCTCGACCGCGGTTTTGCTGTTCGGGATCAGCCTGCTCTACGGCGCCACCGGCGCGGTGCACCTGGACCGCGTCGCGGCGGGCCTGGAGGCGTTGGATCCGCAGGTGAAGACGGTCGCGGCGACGGGCGCGGCGCTGACGCTGGCCGGGTTCGCGTTCAAGGTGGCGGCGGTGCCGTTCCACTTCTGGGTGCCGGACACGTACCGCGGCGCGCCGGTGCCGGTGGCCGCGTTCCTGTCGGTCGTGTCGAAGACGGCCGGGTTCGCGGGGCTGCTGCTGGTGGCGGGGATCGCGCTGCGGCCGTACGCGCACGTGTGGGGCCCGGCGCTGGCGGTGCTGGCGGCGCTGACCATGACCGTCGGCAACGTGGTGGCGGTGCGCGTCGCGACCGGCTCCGGTGACGCGGTACGGCTGCTGGCCTGGTCGTCGATCGCGCAGTCGGGCTACGTGCTGGTGCCGTTCGGTACGGCCGCCGGGGACGGGGCGGACCTCGCGGAGCGGCTGCCGGCGTCGGTGGCGTACCTCGCGGTGTACGCCGTCATGAACCTCGGGGCGTTCGCCGTGGTGACCGCGGTCGGCCGGGACCGGCCGACGGGGCTGGTGTCGGACTACCGGGCGCTGCTGCGGGCCCGGCCGGCGCTGGCGTTCGCGATGGCGTTCTTCCTGCTGTGCCTGGCCGGGCTGCCGCCGGGGCTGATGGGGCTGTTCGCGAAGGTGACGGTCTTTCAGGCGGTGGTCGCGGGGGGCGCGGGCTGGCTGGCCGTCGTGATGGCGGTCAACGTCGTGATCGGCCTGTACTACTACCTGGTGTGGACGGCGCTGCTGTTCGCGCCGCCGCTGCCCGGGACGCCGCCGGGGGCGCTGCCGGGCGCGCTGCCGGGGGCGACGGGAACCCTGGGGGAGTCCGGCTCGTTGCGCGTTCCGGCACCGTTCGCACTGGCAGTCGCACTCGCGTTCGGGCTGGGGGTGGCACTGTCGGTCGCTCCGCAGATCGTGCTGCGGGTGCTGACGGTGCCGGGGCTGCTGGGCTGACGTCCCGGCCGGATCCCGTACGGAGAGGCGTGACGTCGGCTCTGTGGGGGAACCATGCGATTTGTTCCTTCGTTGATCCGGGACAAACCGCCCCCGCTTCCCCTCGTACCGAGAGGACCTGCCGTGCACCGCCAGCACAACGGACTGAAGACCGCCGTCCTGCTCGGCGGCATGTCCGCGCTCATCCTGCTCATCGGCAGCTTCTTCGGCAGGACCGGCCTCATCATCGGCCTGGTGGTGGCGCTGCTGACCAACGGGTACGCGTACTTCAACAGCGACAAGATCGCCCTGCGCTCGATGCGCGCCCGGCCGGTCAGCGAGGCGGAGAACCCCGAGCTGTACCGCATCGTGCGGGAGCTCTCGACGGCCGCACGGCAGCCGATGCCGCGGCTCTACATCTCGCCCACCGAGGCGCCGAATGCTTTCGCCACCGGCCGCAACCCGCGCAACGCGGCGGTCTGCTGCACCACGGGGATCCTGCGCATCCTCGACGAGCGGGAGCTGCGCGGCGTACTCGGGCACGAGCTCGCACACGTCTACAACCGCGACATCCTGATCTCGTCGGTCGCGGGTGCTCTGGCCAGCGTGATCATGTTCCTGGCCAACTTCGCGTGGCTGATCCCGATCGGTCGCAACGACGACGACGGTCCGGGCCTGTTCGGCATGCTGTTCATGATGATCCTCGGCCCGGTCGCGGCCTCGCTGATCCAGCTCGCCATCAGCCGCAGCCGCGAGTACCAGGCGGACGCCTCGGGCGCGCAGCTGACCGGCGACCCGCTCGCGCTCGCCAGCGCGCTGCGCAAGCTGGAGATGGGCACGCAGCAAAAGCCGCTGCCCGCCGAGCCGCGTCTCGAGGCGACCAGCTCGCTGATGATCGCCAACCCGTTCCGCCCCGGGCAGGGCATGTCGAAGATGTTCTCGACGCACCCCCCGATGGCTGAGCGCATCCGCCGCCTCGAAGCCATGGCCGGCCGCTGACCCCGCGGGCCCGGCCCGTGCCGTCCCGCGGAACGCCCGTGCGACAGTTCCACGGCAAACGCCACCAAGCAGGGTAGTTCCTCAGCATTTGGGGGATTGTTGCCGCATGAAGACCGTGCTCAACATCATCTGGCTCGTGCTGTGCGGGCTGTGGATGGCGATCGGCTACGCCGTCGCCGGCATCGCCTGCTTCCTGCTGTTCTTCCTGGTCATCACCATCCCGTTCGGCATCGCGGCGTTCCGGATGGCGGCGTACACGCTCTGGCCCTTCGGCCGGACCATCGTGTGGAAGCCGTCCGCCGGCATCGGCTCGATGCTCGGCAACATCGTGTGGATCGTGCTGTTCGGCTGGTGGCTCGCCCTCGGGCATCTCGTGTTCGGGCTGCTCATGTGCGTCACGATCATCGGCATCCCGCTCGGCATCGCGAGCTTCAAGCTGATCCCCGTCTCGCTCACGCCGCTCGGCCGCGACATCGTCTCGACCGACGACCGGAGCTTCTACAGCTGGAGCGCCACCGGGTCGCCGCGCCCGACGCCGTACGCGTGACCGCGGCGACCGCGCCGCGCCACTTCCGCGGTAACCCCTGGGAGTGCAGTACGCGTGTCTTCCGAGTGAACCCGAGGGCCCGGGCTGAATCCGTACCGCCAACGTGCCGATATTCGGCACAACCCGCTCTTGCGCGGTCCGACGACCCGATGCGCCGAAGCGCCGCAGCGCGCCCGGCGACCGGGCCGCCGGACCGGGACACGAGCGCTACCGCGGCCGACGGGGCCGCCCAGCCACGGGGAAGCCGACTCCGCGGAGGTGTGCCGTGCCGGCAACGGTGAGCGTCATCGTCCCCACCCGAGACCGTCCGGGCTCCCTCGCCGACGCGCTGCGCAGCATCGCGCTGCAGCACGGCGACGGGGTCGACGGCATCGAGATCGTCGTCGTCAACGACGGCGGCGGGGACATCGCGAGCGCGCTGCCGCTCGGCGTGCCGGGGGTGACCGTACGCCTCATCTCGCACCCCCGCCCGCGCGGCCAGGCGGCCGCCCGCAACGCCGGCCTGGAGGTCGCCTCGGGCCGCTTCGTGGCCTTCCTCGACGACGACGACCTCTACCTACCGGGGCACCTCGCCCGCGCCCTGGCCGCGCTGGAGGCGTCGGGCGCCGACGTGATGTACGCGGACTGCGTGCTCACCGACGCCCGGTGCGTGCCGGGGGAGATGCCGGAGGTGTCGCCGTACCGGTACGACTTCGCGTACGACCCGGGCATCCTCGCCGTCGCCAACTTCATCCCCACCTCGGCCGTGGTGTGCCGCAACCCGGCCGTGCACGGCCCGGCCTCGTGGTTCCGCTTCGACCCGGAACTCCCGGTGCTGGTCGACTGGTCGCTGTGGCTGCGGCTGATCCACGACCGCGGCTGGTGCTTCGAGCGCTGCCCGCAGCCCGGCGTCGTCTTCCACCGCGCGACGGGCGACGTCGCGGTGACCGGGCGCACCTGCGCGCACCTCGACGAGCTCGGCCGGTACGAGGACGCGTACCGCACCGTCATCGCCCGCTGGCCCGTCACCCCGGGCAGCCGGGTGGCCCGCTTCCGCGCCCTCTTCCTGGAGACCTTCCAGATCGCCCAGACCCTGCTCGCCACCGGCCAGCGCCTGGTCCCCTTCGCCTACGAGGGCGCGCTACGGGTCCTCTACGACGGCTTCACCGGACGCCTGGACGAAGCCCTCGTCCCCGCCCGCACCGCCGCCGTCCTCTCCGGCGAAGACCTCCGCGACCCCCTGCCCACCCGAGAGCCGGCCACCCCGCACCCCTGACCCGGCCCCGTACCGTGCCGGCCCCGAACATGCCGCGGGGCCCCGGACCACCGCCCGGAGCCCCGCCGCAAGAACCGAACCATCACCAACCACTACTACTACCGCGCTCGCACAACCACCCTCACCACCGTGGCGTGCTCACACGTGCTCACGCGTACCCACCGGACCTACCGGTAGTTAACAAACTGCACCGCGAAGTCCAGGTCCTTGCCCTTGAGCAGCGCGATGACCTCTTGCAGGTCGTCCCGGCTCTTCGAGCTGACCCGGAGCTCGTCACCCTGAATCTGGGCCTTGATGCTCTTCGGCCCCTCGTCCCGGATGATCTTGGACACCTTCTTCGCGTTCTCCTGGGAGATGCCTTCCTGCATCCCCCCGGAGATCTTGTACTCCTTGCCGGAGAGCTTCGGCTCGCCCGCCTCGAACGCCTTCAGCGAGATCCCCCGCTTGATCAGCTTCGACTGGAACACATCGAGGATCGCGTTGACGCGCTCCTCGGTGTTGGCGCGCATCTCGATCTGCTCACCCGACCAGCCGATGTGCGCCCCGACGTTCTTGAAGTCGAACCGCTGCGAGATCTCCTTCGCGGCCTGGTTGAGCGCGTTGTCGACCTCCTGGCGGTCGACCTTGGACACGATGTCGAAAGAGGAGTCAGCCAAGGGTCAGCATCGCTTTCTGTGAGATCAGAGTCCCGCCCGCACCCGTCACCGGACCCCTACGGCCCCGCAGCCGGCGGACACACGACTCCCCAGCGTATCCAGCCCACCGCCGCCCCGCCCCCACGCCGCCCCACGTCCCCCCAACCCGAATCAACCGAGTGGCGGACCACCCCACAGCGTCCGCTATTGTTATCCCCGTCGCCCCACAAGACGACATCCCGGCGGGTTGCCCGAGCGGCCAAAGGGAGCAGACTGTAAATCTGTCGGCTGATGCCTACGCAGGTTCGAACCCTGCACCCGCCACCCTTTGCAAAACAGCCTCTGACCAGCGTGTCTGGTTGGGGGCTGTTTTCGTTGGCTGGGGGCGGGGTGGGGGGTTATTGGTCGCGGAGGTAGGTGAGGACGGCCAGGACTCTTCGGTGTCCTGCTTCGTCGGCTAGTAGGCCCAGTTTGTTGAAGATGCTGCGGATGTGTTTGTGGATCGCGGCTTCGGTGACGTGCAGTTCGGTTGCGATGTCGCCGTTGCGGTGGCCTTGGGCCATGAGTTGCAGGACGTCGCGTTCGCGTGCGGTGAGGGTGGAGAGCGGGCTGTGGCCGCGGCCGCGGCGCATGAGGGTGGTGACGACCTCGGGGTCGAGGACGGTCTCGCCCCGGGCGACGCGGTCCATGGTGCGCAGGAAGTCCTCGACGGCGCCCACCCGTTCCTTGAGCAGGTAGCCGACCGCGCCGGCGCCGTCGGCCAGCAGGTCGCCGGCGTACTTGGTCTCCACGTGGGCCGAGAGCACGAGCATCGGGAAGCCGGGGCGCAGGGCGCGGACCCGCATCGCTGCGCGCAGTCCCTCGTCGGTGTACGTCGGCGGCATGCGCACGTCGACGATGGCCAGTCCCGCGTCGAACTCCTCGATGGTTTCGTAGAGCCGGTCGGCGTCCGGACGTGCGGCGACCACTTCGATGCCCTCGGCGGACAACAGCGCCGCGAGACCTTCGCGCAGCAGGGTGTCGTCCTCGGCGATCACGACTCGCACGGCAGCTCCATCCGTACCGAAGTGGGCCCGCCGGGCGGGCTGGTGACGGTGACGGTGCCGCCGAGCGCCTCGATCCGGCTCCCGATCCCGGCCAGGCCGCTGCCTTTCGCCGGCTCGGCGCCGCCGTGTCCGTCGTCGGTCACCGTGGTGATTACGCGCATCTCGCCGTTGTCCTCCTTCCAACTCAGGTGAACGTCGCATTCGGTCGCGTTGCTGTGCTTGGCCACGTTGGTCAGCGCTTCGGCGACCGAGAAGTACAGGGCGGTGTCGACGGATGCGGGTGTCGGCGCCGGGGCGTCGACCCGCAGCCGTGCGGGGATCTGCATCCGGTCGACCAGCAGTCCCAGGGCCGGCACCAGGCCTTCTTCGGCGAGTGCCGGCGGGTAGACGCCCTGGATGATGCGGCGCATCTCGGCCAGTGCCTCGCGGCTGGCGTCCTGGGCTTTGGCCAGGGCCGTCGCGACGTCGCCGGTTCCGGTGCTCAACTGGCGTTGCGCGGTGCCGATGAACATGGAGACGGCCACCAGCCGGTTCTGCGCCGCGTCGTGCAGGTCCCGTTCGATCCTGCGCAGTTCGGCGCTGTGCACGTCGACGGCCGTACGCCGGCGCTGCTCCTCCATCTGGGCGCGGAGCCGGAGTTCCTGGTCGCGGGTCGGGGCGAGCAGGCGTTCGAGGAGCTTGGCGTCGGCGGAACGTACGGCGGGCAGGGCGATCGACCACACCGCCAGTCCGGCGAGCCCGATCAGGCCCGAGGCCAGGGCGAGCCACCACGACGTGATCTCGAAGAACTGCTCGGCAGTTCTGCCGTCCGGCATCGCCCACCAGTACGTCGGTAGCGCCAGTGACTGCAGCGACAGCAACGGCAGCAGCATGGCGACGGCACCGAGCGGGATCCCCACGATGACGCGCTGGAGGACGGCGGCCAGGTCGCGGGGCAGTGTGCCGTCGGCGATGTGGTGGCGGGCGACGTCCGGCCCGGCGGTGGCGGTGGTGGCGGCAGCGGGGTGCAGGTACGGCGACGGGATGCGCCGTCCGAGCGTCCGTCCGACCCTGCCGCGTTCCCGGTCGCACCAGCGCCGCAGCAGCCCGGACGCGGCACCGGCGAGCAGGAGCCCGACACCGACCACCGACAGCACGGCCACCGCCACGACGACCGCGAGGACCAGCAGGCCGTACAGCCCGGAGAGGGCGCTGCCCACCAGATAGCGGAGCGAGGCAGCCGGCCGCCGGACCGACACTGCATCTCGCAGTCTCTCGCCGGTACCGGACCTTGCCTTGGCGCTCACTTGGTGGAGCCTACTTCCACCGGCTGCCCAGATCCCGGTCTGCGCGAGCGTGCTGCGAGCTGCGCGAGGCGGGGTATAGCCAGCACCACCATCGGGGTGGGCGCGGGTACCACCGCAGGTCGGGTACGCGGGGGACTGTGCCGCGCACGCCGCGAACCTACGGTCGAAAACGTGACGAAAAACCAGGGGGAACGCCCCGGAAGCCATGACGACCACGCCGTGACGGTCAGCGGTTTGAGCAAGAGCTTCGGTGCCGAGGCCACCCGGTTCTGGGCGCTGACGAACATCGACCTCTCCGTCGCGCCGCGAAGTTTCACCGCGATCATGGGACCGTCGGGCTCCGGCAAGACCACGTTGTTGAACTGCCTGTTGGGCCTGGAAAAGCCGGACGCCGGCTCGATCCGCATCGGCGGCACGGACATCACCGGCCTCGGGGAGGCCCAACTCGCCGAGATGCGACGTTCGCAAGTGGGGGTGGTGTTCCAGTCCTACAACCTGGTCCCGTCCCTCACCGTCGCCGACAACATCTCGTTGCCGCTGCGACTGGCCGGCCGGCGCATCGACCGCGGCCGCGTAAGGGACCTGGCGGAGACCGTCGGTGTCGGTGCCACCCTCGAGCGTCGACCGGCCCAGTTGTCCGGGGGGCAGCAGCAGCGGGTCGCGTTCGCCCGTGCGCTCGTCACGGACCCGGAGTTGATCGTCGCCGACGAGCCGACCGGCGCGCTGGACACCGCGTCGAGCGATGTCGTACTCGGCCTGCTCCGTTCGATCGTCACCGACCTCGGGCAGCGGGCGCTGCTGGTGACGCACGACCCGCGCGCCGCGGCGGTCGCGGACCGTGTGCTGTTCCTGCGCGACGGGCGCTGGTACGGCGAACTCCGCGGGGCCACCGAAGGGCAGATCGCGGCCACCCTGACCGGTCTCGGGCGGCAGCCGTGAACAAGCTCGCCCGATTGATGCTGCGAGCGCGCCGGGGCCAAGTCGTCGCGCTGGCCGTGACCTTGTTCTTCTCGGCCGTTCTTGTCGGAGCGTTCGGCGTGCTGCTGGAGACCGGCGTCCGCGGCGAGGTCTCCACCGGCGAGTACGACGATGCGCCGCTGCTGGTCGCATCCCGGCAGTCGGTGCCGGTCGGCGGCGACGTCGACATGACGGTTCCGGGCCGGGCGCTGCTGCCCGCCTCGCTGGTCGACGAGGTCGCCGCGGCGCTGCCGACGTCCCGCGTCGTCGCCGACCGCATCGTGCCCGCGGTCCTCGGCGTCCGGGCCGACGCGGTCGAGCCCGTGCCCGTCGAGCCGGTGGACGCGCACCCCTGGTCGGCGTTCGCGCTCGGGAACCGCGAACTGGCCTCGGGACGCGAGCCGGTCGGGCCAAACGAAATCGTGCTCCCCGGCCACGTCGCGCGCTCCCTCCGCGTGGAGGCCGGTGGAAAGGTCCTGCTGGGCTTCGGCGACCAGTCCGTCGAGTACACACTCGTCGGCACCACCACAGCCGACGACACGGGGGTCGACGTCCCGGACGTCTATCTCAGCGACGGGCAGATCGGATCACGGGGCAACCCCGTTCGCAGCGTGGCGGTCATCGGGGTCTGGCCGCAGGCGGCGTCCGACGCACAACTGCTCGCCGGCCTGGCACCGCAGGCCAACGCCCGGTTGTGGGATCGCGGTGACCGGGGACCCGTCGAGGCGGTGTCTCAAGGGCGGGCGACGGCGGCCCTCGTCTCCGCCGCCGGCGCGCTCGGCGCCGTCGCGTTCATCGTCGCGGTGTTCACCGTCATCGCCCTCACGTCGCTCCAGATCCGCGAGCGGTCACGCGAGTTGGCCATGCTCCGCATCGTCGGCGCCACGCCGCGACAGGTGAAGCGGCTGCTGCGCGCGGAGATCCGCGTGGTCGCCGCACTGGCAGGAGGCCTAGGCGGCCTCGCGGGACCACTCGTGGGAGCGCTCATGGTCGGCGCCATCCGATCCTGGGGGGTACTGCCCCGGACCCTTCAACCGGTCTTCGGCCCGCTCCCGTTCGTCGTGGCGATGCTGACCGGTCTCGTCGCCGCGGAGCTTGCCACGCGGGTCGCGGTGCGCCGCGTCGTACGCAGCAGCCCGCTCGCGCAACTCGAAGACGGGGACACAAGTACGTCCGGATCCCCGCGGACGACCCGCCGCATCGTCGTCGGAGTGGTGCTCCTCGCGGTGGGCATCGTGATGGCGCTCGCGCCGACCTACACGTCCAACGTCGATGCGGCCAGCGGACTCCCCGGGATCTCCGGACTCGTCATGGCTCTGTCGATCGGTCCGCTGAGCCCGCTGGTGGTACGCGCGGCGACCGCAATCGTGCGCCGCCCGGCGGCACGGACCGCCGCGGCGTACGCGGCGCTCAACAGCATCCGCCACCGGGCCGCCCGGGTCGGCGGCGCGTTGACCCCGATCGTCCTCGGCGTCGCGCTGGGAGCGGTCCAGCTCTCCGGTGCGGCGACGGTTGGCGCCGTGTCGGCGGCGCAGGCGAGCGCGGGCACGCGTACCGACCTCACGGTCACCGTGCCCGGCGCCGGAGTCGGGGACCGGACGACCGAACTCGTACGGGACGTGCCCGGCGTCGGCTCCGCGACCCCGTTCGTGACCACCGGCGTCATCGTGCGGCCCCCCGCCGGCAGCGGCAACGGCCCGCAGACCCTGAACGCCCTCGGCATCGCCGACGACCAAGTGGAGCGGTACGCCGACCTCGGGCCGAAGGACAACAACCCGATCCGGCTCCGGCAGGGCGACGTGGCGCTCGGTGTCCTCGGCGCCGCCCAGGTGGGAGTCCACGTCGGGGACGAGGTCACCATTGTGCCGGCCGACGGACAGGCCATCACGCGGCACGTGAGCGCCCTGTACGAACGCGGCCTCGGCTTCGGCGAGGTCCTCCTCCCATTCGCCGACCTGCAGTCGGCGACCGGTTCGGGACTCGCATCCGGCCTGGCTGTCACCCTCGCCGCATCCGAATCGGCCGCGCAGGTCGAACGCCGCATCCGCAGCCTCCTGGCGGACGTACCCGGAGCCGAAGTCACCCGCTCCGACTCCGCCTTCGCCACCGGCGCCGGCGACGCCCCAGGCGGCGAGGACAAGTTCGGGCTGCTGATCCTGATGGTCCTCTTCGGCTACATCGCCATCGCGGTCACCAACTCCCTCGTCACCGCGACACTTTCCCGTCGATCGGAGTTCGCGCTCCTGGCGGCCGTGGGCGCCACGCCGCGCCAACGACGCTCGACCCTGCGCTGGGAAGCCGCCTTCCTGGGCGTCACCGCCTGCCTGGTCGGGACGGCGTTCGCGCTGCCCGGCCTGTTCGCCATGACGTACGCCCTGAGCAACGGCGACCGCGTCCTGCCCGCAATCGACCCCGTCACCTACGCCGGGATCGTCGCCTTCACCTTCCTCCTCGTCTTCGCCGCCACCGCCCTGGCCGGCCGAGCCGCCATGCCCACCCGCCGGTGACCGCCGCGTACCGGAACCTCGTGGTCTGTCGTGGTGCGGGAGATCCTCTCGGACGTCGCCAACAAGTGGGCGTTTAGTTGCGGGGGGCGCGGATTGCGCGGAGCAGGGTGCCCGGGGTCATCAGGGTGCGGGGCGGGGCGATCATGTGGAGGACGTGGAGGAACCGGAGACCGACGACCGGGTCGGTGACGGCTGCCCGATGGACAAGGTCGCCCAGGCGGGTCGCGAGGGCGAAACCCGGGGGGCGCTTTGCGGTGACGTGCGGCAGACGGAGGTCGTTGAGGACGGAGGTCTGCCAGGCGTCGTCGGTGACGCGGCGGACCGCCGAGAAGTAGTGGACCGCGGGTTCGCCGGGGAGGCGTCCGGACTCCAGCACGTCGGCCAGGCACGATGCGTGGGCGGCGGCCGAGGACATGCCCTGGCCGTAGACGGGGTTGAAGGACGCGACCGCGTCGCCGACACTCACGAGCCCGGCGGGGAACCTGGTCAGGCGGTGGAAGTCGCGCCGGCGGTTGTCGGGATGGCGGTAGACGGCGACTTCGCCTTCCAGGCGCGCGTTTGCGGCGAGTTTGCCGAAGGCCTCCGCGGGGTCTTCGCGGCAGCGCGTGAGGAAGTCCTCCGCGGTACGGGTGGGCTTGTCGTCGGCGTAGCCCGCTGTCAGGGCGATCCAGCGGTCGCCCTCGATGCGACCCAATGTGGCCACGCGCACCCGACCGTCCGGCCGGGTGCTGAGGGACTGGGCAAGTGTCGCGCCGTCCGCGACCGCGCTCGGATCGGAGCCCGACTCGGACCCGGGCCCGGTGCCCGACCCCGACCCGATGCCTGGCCCGGACCCGGCCCCGGAGCCGCGGAAGATGGCGGTTGCGTACCCGAGATCGACGGTGATGCGCTCAAGGGGCGGCTCCGGCCAGCCGCCCTCGGCGAGCCACGCGGCTATGCGGGTGCCCCGGCCGGTGGCGTCGACCACCAGGTCTGTGGGCAGGGTGTCCGGAACGTCACTACCTCCGACGGCGAGACGTACACCTTCGACGCGCTCGCCGCGGAAGGACAGGCCGCGGACGTTGCCCGTGAGCACCCGCACACCGGGGTACGCGAGGACCCGGCGCCGGATGTGCGCCTCCAGGAACGGCCGTGTCGCACTCACCATCGGCAGGTCGCCGACCAGGACTTTGCGCCTGCCGTCCAGGTAGCCGTACACGTCGGTCCCGGTGTTCGCGCGTACGGCGCCCGCCGCCACGATCTCGTCCGTGAAGCCCGGCAGCCAACGTTCGATGCCGCGTCGGCCCGCCTCCAGGAGCGCGTGCATCTGGGCGCCCTGCGGTACGCCGCGCCGCGGACTCTCCGTGCCGTCCGCGGGGGCCAGCTCGTCGCGTTCGACGATCACCACCTCGTCGGCGTGCTCGGCCAGAACCCGGGCGGCGAGCAGGCCGGCGATTCCGGCTCCGAGCACGGCGACTGTACGCATCAAGGTCCTCTCCCGCGGGATCTGCGCTGCCCAGGATCACCAACGGGACGTTCGTGAACTAGCTGGAACACGAACGCCTTCTGTGCGTTTCTGACGGGCGGCGACGATCGCGACATTTATGGCGCGTACCATGACCGGTTGCTTCCGAAGTCCCGTTCGCGCGACAGAAAGGCGAAGCCGGTGAGCCGTCGACCGTCTTGGAACCGTGATGCGGGACACCGGGTTTCCGCGCGGCGCCACACCGTCCGACGCGACGGGCTCAGACGGCCCCTGGTCCGGCCGGGACCGGCGGCGAGCGGCGACGGGTACGTGCCGGACGTCGACTCGTGGCGGGCCTCGCTCCGCGACGCCATCGTCGAGATGGACGCCACACCCCTCGACCGGCCCGGGAGTTCCGACTACACCGGCTGGGTCTACATGCTCGACCTCGGTCCGATCAGCGTGACCGACGTCGCGTCGGATCCGGTGCACGTCGCGCGGACTCCGCGCCTGATCAACCACAACCCGGTGGACTTCTACCACTTGTCCATATCCCGGCGTCCCAGCCTGGCCGAGCAGCATGGTCGGCAGAGTCGGCTGGCGGCGGGCGACGCCATCCTCGTCGACAGCTCCGAGCCGTTCTCCGTGAGGGCCGACAGCTTCGCCCACTACCTGATCGTCAACGTGCCGCGCGCGGCGCTGCGGCGCGACCTTCGCGTGGACCGGGACATGCTCGGTCAACACGTGTCGGCACAGAACCCGAGCCTGCGCGTGCTGATGTCGCTGCTGGGCGAACTGGGCCGCGGGGCGCCGGAGCTGACCTCCGAGATGATTCATGAACTCGGCCATACAGCCAGCGAGTTGCTGGTCTCGACGCTGCGTCTGGCGGAGGCGGGCCATCGGCACTACGCCGATACGCGGATGTCGCGCGGCGCACAGCTGCTGCGCATGAAGGACTTCGCCATGCGGCAACTGGCGGACCCGGACCTGTCGCCGAAGCTGCTCGCCGCCGCGTTCGACGTGTCGGTGCGGTACGTCGAACTGGTCTTCCGGGAAAGCGGCGTGTCGCCGTCGCGCTTCATCCGCGAGGCCCGGCTCGCCGAGGCGCGGCGGATGCTCGCCGATCCCAGGCAGCGGCACCGGTCGATCGCCGCCATCGGACGGTCGGTGGGCATCGAGAACGCCAGCGTCTTCGCTCGCATCTTCCGCGCGCGGTACGAGGCCACGCCCCGCGAGTACCGGCAGTTCGCCGGCGTCATGCCCGACTGACGCGCGGGGCACGGCCCCGGCCGTTCGCGAATCGTCGATGAGATGTGCGCAATCGGTCGCATTGCCCGTGTCCGGGGCTGCCAGGGTCACCCGAGTGCATCACCGGGCACGCCCCCCCGCGCCCGGTCGTCGTCCCACCGAGCACCGGGAACTTTCGACTTGCTGCCCGATTCCTCTCGCTCCCGCCGAGGTCGCCTGCGCATTCCGGGCCCGCGCTCCATCCGGGCCCGGATCGTCGTCCTGGTGCTGGTGCCGAGCATCGCGCTGATGGCCGTGTGGGGTACGTACACCTACGGCCGCTACGACCAGGCCGCGGACCTGCGCCAGACCCTTGACGACGTGCAGCGCGTCGCCGTCAAGGGCGAGCTGGCGATGGTGTCGATGCAGGAGGAACGCCGTCTCAGCATGGAGTTTCTGGCCGGGAACGCCGTGGACCGCGCGCGGCTCGACGGGCAGCGCCAGGCCACCGACCAGGCCCTCGGCGTCATGAACCAGGCCGCGGGCCCGGTGGTAGAGCGCCATCCGCCGGAGCTGAAGCGGACGTTCGAGCAGATCACCGCGGGGCTGGGCGGGCTGCCGGCGTTCCGGCAGCAGGTGGACGCACGTCAGGTCGGGCCCGACGCGGCGTTCCAGTTCTACTCCGGTGCCCTCGAAGGCGCGATGGGCTACTTCGAGGCCCAGGTCAGGTCCACGAACGACACCAAGACCGCCACCGAGGCCGGTACGGCCGCCGCGCTGTTCCGCGCCCTGGAGTACCTCGCCCGGCAGAACGCGGTGCTCTCCGCGGGGGTCGCCTCGCCGACCGGCCTGAGCGTGCCGCAGCGCGCGCAGTTCGACCAGTTGGTGGGCGCGCAACGCGCGCAGTACGCGTTCGTGCGACCGCAGTTGCGCGGAGCGCAGGCCGCCCGGTACGAGCAGATCCTCGCCGGTCGCGATTGGGCGCTGCTGAAGGAGGCCGAGAACAGCGCCTCCGGGCGAACCGGCAGAGTGGCCGTCGATGCGGCGGCCCTGCACCAGGCGATGCTCTCGACCGCCCAGCAACTCCAGCAACTAACCCTCGACCAGGTCGAGTTCGCCCGAGGGTACGGGCGGGAGCGGATCGACGACCTGACCACGTCCGTCATCCTGGTCGGTGCCCTGACACTCGCGTCCATCCTGCTGGCCGTGCTGATCTCCGTGCTGGTCTCGCGCGCTCTGCTGCTGCGGCTGCGCGGACTGCGCGACTCGACCCGACGGCTGGCCAACGAGCAACTGCCCAATGTGGTCGGCAGGTTGCAGCGTGGCGAGAAAGTCGACCCGGCCGAGGTCGGCTCCGACTTCGATCAGGGCCGGGACGAAATCGGCGAGGTGGCGCGCGCGTTCGACGAAGCGCAGCGCACCGCCATACGGGCCGCCATCGAGCAGGCCGAGACCCGGCAGGGCGTGAGCCGAGTGTTCCTCAACATCGCGCACCGCAGCCAGGGCCTCGTGCACCGGCAGCTCGCGCTGCTGGACGAGATGGAGCGCGAGCACGAGGACCCGGACCTGCTCGCCGAACTCTTCCGGGTGGACCACCTGGCCACCCGCATGCGGCGCAACGCGGAGAACCTGTCCGTGCTCGGCGGCACGATGCCGGCGCGCCGCTGGCGGCGCCCGGTGATGCTCGCCGAGATCCTGCGCGGCGCGGCCTCGCAGACCGAGGACTACTCGCGCGTCAAGCTGACCATGGTCCCCGAGGCCGGTCTCGCCGGTCCGGTCGCCGGCGACGTGATGCACCTGCTGTCCGAACTCGTCGAGAACGCCGCGACGTTCTCGCCTCCGCACACCAAAGTGCGGATCAGTGCCGAACTGGTGCCCAACGGCCTCGGCATCGAGATCGAGGACCGCGGACTGGGGATGGCCGCCGAAGCGCGCGAGGAGGCCAACAAACTCCTGGACACGGCACCGGAGTTCAACGTCATGGGCTTCACCACCGATACGCGGCTCGGGCTGTTCGTGGTCGCCCGGCTCGCGCACCGGCACGGGATCTCGGTGAGCCTGCGGTCGTCGCCGTACGGCGGGACGTCGGCCGTCGTACTGCTGCCCCTGTCGCTGCTGGGCGCTGCCGGCGATCCGGGTGATTCGAGTCATGTGGGCGCTGCGGGCGACCCGACCGACCCGCGCGCCGGCACGGCCGGTGCGGGAATCGCAGGCAACGCACGGCCGGTCGCCGTCCCCGGTTACGTCAGCGGCCCGCAACCCGCCCCACAGCCCACCCCGCCGCACATCGAGCCGGTCCCGACGGGCGCCGACCAGGGCCGCGTCGCGGTCCTCCCCGCACCACCGCAACTGCCTCCACCCCGAGCCGTCACACCGACTGCCCCGGCAACCACTGCTCCCGCCTCCACCCCGCAAGCCGCAGGCGGCCCGTCCGGCGAGCGGCGCCTGCCCCGCCGGGTACGCCGGGCGAGCCTGCAGCCGCAGCTGCTGCGCCGCACCGACACCGAGGCGCCGCATCCGGACGCCGAGGTGGAACACCGCTCCGCCGAGGAGGCCCGTCAGGTCATGGCGGCCTTCCAGCGCGGCTCGTTCAAGGGCCGCACCGAAGCCGGGCGGCTTCAGGACGACGGCGGGTCCCCGCCGTACCCGCACAGCGCGCCCGAGTATCCGAACGGACAAGGACAGTGGTGACCGCGATGAGCTCCGTGACGCACGACAACACCGAGCTGAACTGGCTGCTGGACGACCTGGTCAAGCGCGTCCCGCGGACCCGGCACGCGATCGTCCTGTCCGCCGACGGCCTGCTGATCGGCAACTCGCGGGGCCTGGACCGGGACGACGCCGAGCACATGTCCGCCGTCGCCTCCGCGTTCCAGAGCCTGGCCCGCGGTGCGGGACGGCACTTCGACGGCGGCCGGGTGCGGCAGACCATCGTGGAACTGGAGAAGGTCTTCCTGTTCGTCACCGGAGCGGGCCGCGGCGCGTGCCTGGCGGTGCTGGGCGAGGCGGATATCGACGTCGGCCTGGTGGCGTACGAGATGAACCTGATCGTCAAGCGGGTCGGGGACTTCCTCGCCGCGGCGCCGCGCCAGGCCGCGGTGGACCTGCGGCCGACGTTCTGACGCGGCGAGGACACGACCCCATGTCGCCCGCAGCCGACGGCACGTGGTGGGACGAGGACGCCGGTCCCGTCGTGCGCTCGTTTGCCCGGACCGGCGGCCGCACCCGCCCCAGCCGCGACGAGTTCAACCTCATCACCCTGATCGTGAACGCCGGCCACGAGGCCGCGCTGCCCGCTCTGGAGCCGGAGCATCTCGGCATCCTGCGGCTGTGCACCGACACCCCGCTGTCCGTCGCCGAGATCTCCGCCAAGCTGAATCTCCCGCCCACCGTGGTGAAGGTCCTGCTGGGCGACCTACTCGACATGGGGGCGATCCACACGCGCGCGCCTATCGCGCTGGCGGAAGCCCCCGACATCCACGTACTCCAGGCGGTTCTCGATGGCATACGCAGGATCTGAGCCGACGCCGACGCCGACGCCGACACCGACGCCGACCTCCGGATCCGGCCCAGGTCCAGGCACCGGTCCCGGCCCGGAGCGACTGCCCGCGGCGGTCAAGATCCTCATCTCCGGCGGCTTCGGTGTCGGCAAGACCACCATGGTCGGCGCGGTCAGCGAGGTGCCGCCGCTGCGCACCGAAGAGGTCATCACGCAGGAGAGCCAGGGCATCGACGACCTGACCGGCGTCGAGGCCAAGACGACGACCACGGTCGCTCTCGACTTCGGCCGCATCACGCTCGGCCGCGGCCTCGTGCTCTACCTCTTCGGTACGCCGGGCCAGGACCGCTTCTGGTTCATGTGGGACGAACTGGCCGTCGGCGCCATCGGCGCCATCATCCTGGCCGACCCGCGCCGCCTCGCCGACTCGTTCCCCGCGATCGACTACTTCGAGGTACGCGGCCTGCCGTTCGTGGTCGCCGTCAACTGCTTCGACGGCGTCAGCGAGTTCGGCATCGAGGAGGTCACCGACGCCCTCGACCTGGACCCGCACGTCCCCGTCGTCATGTGTGACGCGCGGTCCCGCGATTCGGGCAAGCACGCCATGGTCACGCTCATGGAACACGTCGTCGCCATCCGAACTCCGGTCCGCGGGTAGGTCGCCCCGCGGGTAGGTCGCCGCGCCCGAAAGTCCGTCTCCGCACGCCGCCGTGGTTCGGAATCGCCCGGGTGCCCGACCTGGGTACGGGTCGGGCACCCGGGCATCGGCGTTGCCGTCGTCCGCGGCGGGGCGGGGCGGGTCAGTTGAGGGCCATGTCCAGGGTCTGCTGCCAGTAGGTCACCTGCAGCGTGGTGTCGACGTACACGCCCGCGGCCGGGAGCGACGGGTTCGCGACCGAGCCGTCCTCGAACGGGATCTCGAGCGTCGAGGTCGTGTACCCGTTGTCGCCGCTGCCGTCGCCGGCGGACAGGCGTACGCCCGCGTAGCCGGACTCGCCGGGCGCGAGGCTGATGACGGCCTGCGGCTTGGTGGTGTCGTCGACCGGCGGTACGGACTGCGCCTCACCGAAGCGCGCGGCCGGGTAGCCGACCAGGTCGCAGTTCTTCGATCCGGTGTTGGTGACGGTGAGGAGAAGGTGGTTCAGCGGGCGGGCGACGACGGTGGCGGTCATCCTGGTGTTGGTCCCGCCGCAGGGCTGGAGCTTCGGGACGGAGTCCGAGCCGCCGGACGCGTTGCCGCCGTTCGACCCGCCCGAGGCGTTGGCGCCGCCGGTGCCGTTGGAACTGCCGGAACCACCGGAACCACCGGTGCCGTTGGATCCGCCGGAGCCGCCTGTGGTGCCGGACGACTTGGCGCCCTGCGTTGCGGAAGAGCCTGTCCCTGCCCCCGTACCCGCGCTGCCCGTGCCCGAGCCGCTCGTGCCGGCTCCGGACTGCGTCGGCGAGGCCGTCGCGCCGCCCGTACCGGAACCACCCGTCTGGGCAGGGGCGCTCGGTGCGGGAGAGGAGGCCCCGGCGCGGGCTTCGTCGTCACTGCTGCTGCACGCGGTCAGCCCGAAGGCGGCGAGCGCGGCGGTCGTGGCGGCGAAGAGGCGGATGCGGGAGGTACGTGCGGACATGGCTGATCCCCTGTGGGTGTGGGCGGGTTCCGACACTCTGCCGGTGCACGCCCCGGACTTCGGTCGACGCGGCGTGCTTCGATGCCCCGATCCTGGGCGCGGACCCGTCCCGCCCGCCACCGTTGCCGGGGAGTTTGGGATGCTGGAACGCCCGAACGGGCCTGACCTGCGGGAACACCGGTTCCCTGGAACGCTTTCCGGTACACGGGAGAAGGAGGAACGGTGGCGGACGAGGAGTTCGCGGCACTGCTGCGGGAGCTCAAGGACCGGTCTGGGCTGAGTTACGGGGTGCTGGGCAAGCGGCTGCACCTCAGCGGGTCGACCCTTCACCGGTACGTCAACGGGGACGCCGTTCCGTTGGACTACGCGCCCGTCGAGCGGTTCGCACGAATATGCGGCGCCACCCCCGAGGAACTGGTCGAACTGCACCGGCGGTGGGTGCGGGCGGATGTGCTGCGGCAGCGCAAAGGCGCCGTGACGCCCCAGCCGGACCCGGCGCCTGCCGCGCCGATTCCGGCCGATACGGCTTCGGGGACCCCGACTTCCGAGACCCCGGCTTCCGAAGGTCCGGCTTCCGAGACCCCGGCTTCCAAGACTCCGACGTCCGAGACCTCGACGTCCGAGGGCCGGTCCGCCGAGCAGGCGTCCGCGTCCCTCGCCGCGTTGCCCACGCCGTCCGAGCGGTCCGAACCGAACAGCCCCTCGACGGAACCCGCGGCCGGCCGTCGGCGGCGTCGACGTACGGTCGCCCTCGCCGGCGTGGGAACGGCCGCGGCCGCCGTGTCCGTCGCGCTCATGGTGAACCTCCTGCCGGGCGGAGACGACGGTGACACCCGGCAGTCCGTGGGGGCCACGCCACCCCCCGGCGGACCGCCCGCCGCGACTTCCCCGTTCGCGGGAGAACTCCCCGCGGCGCCGGGCCCGGTGCCGGGTGACGACGGCGGCACGCGTACGGGCGCCCCGGGGACCCCGTCCGCACCGTCGGGATCGGCATCCGCATCGGCGTCCGGCTCGACGCCCCCGCGGGGCAACGGGACGTCGCCGCGGCCGGGCGCGGCGGAGACGGTACGCGACGGCTCGGCCCCGACGGTAGCGGCGAACCCGTACAAATGGGAAACCCCCTGTAGCCAGCACTACTTGGTGAACCGCAAGCCCGCGGAGGTGCCTCCGCCGCCCACCGAGCAGGACGCCCGGGGTTGGGTGAGCGCGCTGGGCGGCGTCGCGAGCGGGGACCAGATGCTCGCGCTGACCGTGCAGGGGACCGGGGAGCAGACGGTCGTCGTCACAGCCCTGCACGTGCGGGTCATCGGGAAGCAGGCGCCGCTCGGCTGGAACGACTACGTGATGGGGGTCGGCTGCGGCGGCGAAGTCAGTACGAAGTCCTTCGACGTCGACCTGGACGCGGGGCGCCCGGACACGGTGCCGAAGTCCGGGCAGCGGGACTTCCCGTACAAGGTCAGCGAGTCCGATCCCGAGGTCTTCTACGTGTCCGCGCACAGCCAGGCCCACGACGTGAGCTGGTACCTGGAGTTGGAGTGGTCCAGCGGGGACCGCCGCGGGTCGGTGCGGATCGACGACCACGGGAAGCCGTTCCGGACGAGCGGAAACATCGGACGGCCGATCTTCCAGCAGCCGATCGGCAGCACCGAGTGGACGAAGGCGCCGGAGGACGAGGGATAACACGGCAACACGGCCCGCCGAAGCCGCTGCTTCCGCCGCCTGCCCTGCGCCGCCTGCCTCCGCCGCCCGCTTCAGCCGGTCTGCAGGTCGCGGCGGCGCAGGGCCGCGAGCCCTCCGCCGACGAGCAGCACCGTCAGCCCGACGAGCACCCCGACCGCCGGCCAGTCCATGGCGTTGCCGGGCATCTTGGGCAGGTGCGCGAACGGCGAGATCTTCAGCGCCCATTGCGGGAGGTCGAACGCGGCGCCGATCCAGCCGAGCCCGAGGCAGAGCCCGGCGTACACCCACCCCAGCACCGCCGCACGCGGGTACGCACCGTACGCCAGCGCCGCCACCGCACCCACCGCCCAGACCGCCGGGACCTGGACGAGGCTGCCGCCGAGGACCGCCGCGACGTCCTGCCGGTAGCCGGCCGCGAGGCCGAGGCCCGCGACGACCATGAGGAGCGCCGCGCCTCCGAAGGCCACGGCGAGGTGCCCTGCGGCCCAGCGAAGGCGTCCGACCGCGTTCGCGAGGACGGGCTCGGCACGCTGCGCGGTCTCCTCGCCGTCCAGCCGCAGCACGGACTGCACGATGTAGACCGCGGCGACCATGCCGAACATGGCGATCATGCCGGCCAGGAACGCGTCGGTGACGCCGGACTGCCCGCCGAGGCGCGCGATCATGTCCTTGGCCTGCTGGTTGTCCCCGATCAGGTCGGCGGCGCCGTCGGTCATCGCCCCGAACATCACGCCCGCCACGAGGAATCCGCCGGCCCAGCCGAAAAGGCTGCCGCGCTGCAGCCGCCAGGCGAGGCCCTCGGCCGTGCCGAGCGCGCCCGTCGCCGGGCCCGGGCGGGCCGGGAGGAAGCTCATGCCGATGTCGCGGCGTCCGGCCAAGGTGTAGGCGATCAGCGCCTGTACGGTGGTCGCCGCCGCGAACAGCAGGAGTACCCACCAGCGTTCGTCCGCGAAGGACCGGAGGTTCTCCGCCCAGCCGATGGGCGACAGCCAGGTCAGGATGTTCGACCCGTCGTCCGCGGCGGCGTCGCCGGCGGCCTTCAGCGCCCACGCCAGCCCGAGCACCGCCGCCGTGAGGCCCTTGGCGAGCCTTGCGGTCTCGGTGAGTTGTGCCGCAATCGCGGCCGTCGTGGCGAACAGCATGCCCACGCCGCCGATCCCGAGGCCGAGCGCGAGCGCGCCCGCCCGTCCCTCGCCGGAGAGGCCGACGGCGACGATCAGTGCGACGCCGGCGTTCGCGATCAGGGCGGTCATCAGTGCGGCGGTCAGCGGTGCGCGGCGGCCGACCATCGCGGCGGACAGCATCTCCTGACGGCCCGTCTCCTCTTCCTCACGGGTGTGGCGGACCACGATGAGCAGGCTCATGACGGCGGCGAACGCGGCCATGAAGGCGACGTACCGCCAGGCCACGATGGCGCCGAGGGAGTCGTCGAACACCGGTCCGTAGAGCGACCGCAGCGAACTGTTGGCGGCCATCGAGTCGACGACGTCGGCGCGTTCGGCCGGTGTGCCGTACATGCCGCCGAGACTGCCCGCGGCGCCGGCGGTGGTGCCGCCCACCAGCAGCACCCACAGCGGGACCATGACCCGGTCCCGGCGCAGGGCCAGTCGCAACAGGCCTCCGGTGCCGGCCAGTTGCCGGGACCCTCCGACGCGGGCTGCGAAGCCCGTGGTGGTGGTCGTGTCGGCCGCGGCGGTCATCGCTGCACCGCCTCCTGCCCATCCGCGTCGGCCTGCGCCCTCGCGTCGGCCGGCGTCCCTGCGCCAACCGGCGTCTCTGCGGCACCCGGCGTCCCCGCGTCGGCGTCTCCGTCGGCACCGGCGCCTTCGGCATCATCCTGGTAGTGCCGCAGGAACAGCTCTTCCAAGGTCGGCGGCGTACTCGTCAGCGACCGTACGCCCGAGTCCGCCAGCGACCGCAACACCGCGTCGAGCTTGTCCGAGTCGACCTGGAGCCGCACCCGTTGCCCCTGGACCGCCAGGTCGTGCACCCCGGGCAGCTGCGCCAATCCGTTTGCCTGGCCGGCGAGTTCGGCGCTCACGCTGGTCCGCGTGAGGTGGCGTAGCTCGGCGAGCGTCCCGGTCTCGACGGTGCGTCCGCGCCGGATGATGCTCACCCGGTCGCACAGGGCCTCGACCTCGCTGAGGATGTGGCTGGAGAGCAGGACCGTCCGCCCCCGCTCGCGCTCCTCGGCGACGCACTGCTGGAAGACCTCCTCCATCAGCGGGTCGAGCCCGGAGGTCGGCTCGTCCAGGATCAGCAGGTCGACATCCGACGCGAACGCCGCGACGAGCGCGACCTTTTGCCGGTTCCCCTTGGAGTACGTGCGCCCCTTCTTGGTCGGGTCGAGTTCGAAGCGCCGCAGCAGTTCCGCCCGCCGGTCCTTGTCGAGTCCGCCGCGCAGGCGCCCGTACAGGTCGATGACTTCGCCGCCGCTGAGGTTGCGCCACAGGGTCACGTCGCCGGGGACGTACGCGAGCCGCCGGTGCAGCGCCACCGCGTCGTGCCACGGGTCGCCGCCGAGCAGCCGGGCGGTGCCCGAGTCGGCGCGCAGCAGTCCGAGCAGGACGCGGATGGTGGTGGACTTGCCGGAGCCGTTGGGGCCGAGGAAGCCGTGTACCTCCCCGGTCCTGACCTCCAGGTCGAGCCCGTCGAGTGCGTGTGTCCGGCCGAACGACTTGTGCAGTCCGGCGACGCTGATGGCCGTGGTCATGATTCTGAACATACGCGAGATTCAGGAAGTTGTGAAATAAAAGAAGCGTATAAACTTGAGCGAGGCTCTGAGCAGGGGAGACAAGACGGCGATGACGTCAGGCAGCGGACGCGGGGGCGCTTCGCGCGAGACTGTGCGCGAGACATCTGCGCGCAATGAAGCCGGTGCGCGCGGTGCGGCCGGCGTACGAGGCGATGCCGGTGCGCGAGGTGATACCGGGGGCGCCGCACGGGACATCGGGGGCACCGGGGCCGCCGTGGCCGAGGATCGGGGCCGGGACGACGAGGCGGTCTCCCGTTTCGTCGAGTCGTTCGCGGGTGTGTTCGTGGAGGCCGGGGTGCAGCGCATGCCCGCCCGGGTCTTCGCGGCCCTGCTCGCCGCCGACTCGGGCACGATGACGTCCGCCGAACTGGGCGAACGGCTGCAGGTCAGCCCGGCGGCCGTGTCGGGCGCGGTGCGCTACCTCAGCCAGCAGCACATGCTGTCGGTGGAGCGTGAGCCGGGCACCCGGCGGGACCGCTACCGCGTACGCAACGACCAGTGGTACGAGGCGCTGGCCAGCCGCGACGTGGTCATAAAGCGCTGGCAGGAGTCGCTGCGCGACGGCGTGCGCAGCCTCGGCCCGGACACCCCGGCGGGGCGCCGGATGGCCGAGACGCTGGCGTTCTTCGAGTTCGTCGGCGAGGAACTGCCGCTGATGCTGGACCGCTGGCGCGCCCGACGCGACGAACTGTTCGGCGAGGCCTGACGGTTCTGGACGGCGCGGGCCGCCGGTGAAGTTCCGGCCGTCGGCTCGGTCGGCACAGTCTCGCCCGGCGTCGCGCAGGACGGCTCCGCCCAGGCCGGCCCGGTCTCGGTCCTCGCCGTACGCCACCCGCGCCGCACCGGACGGGAGTGTCGGCGGGCTACCGGGGTGTGCTGCGGGAGTATGGGCGGGTGCGCGCCGCCCGGTTGATCTCCCTCGTGCTGCTGCTGCAATCCCGCGACACCATGACCGCGGCCGAACTGGCCGGGGAACTGGGCGTGTCGGAGCGCACGGTCTACCGCGACGTGGTTGCGCTCTCCGAGGCGGGCGTGCCGGTGTACGCGGACCAGGGCCGACACGGCGGCTACCGCCTCGTCGGCGGGTACCGCACCCGGCTGACCGGGTTGAGCCAGGCCGAGGCCGAGGCGCTGTTCCTGGCCGGACTGCCCGGGCCCGCCGAGGACCTGGGGCTCGGGGACGCGGTCGCCAACGCGAGGCTCAAGGTGCTGGCCGCGCTGCCCCCGTCGTTGCGCGCGGCGACGGCGCGTACCGGACAGCGGTTCCATCTGGATGTGCCCGGCTGGTTCCACAATGCCGAGCCGCCGCCGCTGCTCGCCGAACTTGCCTCGGCGATCTGGCAGGACCGGCGCCTGGAGGTGCGGTATCGGCGGGGGTGGCGGGTCGTCGAAGAGGTCACGCGTGAGCTGGACCCCTACGGCGTCGTCCTGAAGGCGGCCGTCTGGTACCTGGTCGGCCGCGTCGGTGACGACTATCGGACGTACCGCGTCGACCGCATGGTGGGTGTGTCCGACACGGGCCGCTCCTTCGAGCGTGAGGAAGGCTTCGACCTCGCGGGCTTCTGGGCGCAGAACGCCGCACGGTTCGCGAGGTCGCTGCTCGCGGACGAGGTGGTGGTGCGGATCAGTCCGGCGGGGCGTACCGCTCTTGTCCGCGTCGCGGAACCACCCGCCTTGGAGACCGCCGATGCCGCCGCAGGTGAGCCCGACGAGCACGGCTGGGTGACGACCCGGCTGCCCGTCGAGTCCCTCGCGGTCGCCTACGACGTACTCCTCACCCTTGGGCCCGAGATCGAAGTGCTGGAACCGCGGGAGCTGCGCGACCGCATGGCGGAGGCCGCGGCGGCGATGCGGCGGCTGTACGCGGACAGCCGCTAGCGAACCCCTGACCCCCTGCGCCCGGCGGCGTACGCCCGCGGGCCGGTATCTGCCGATCGGCATACGTCGGCGGGAGCACGCCCGGCGTCCGGGCGACAACTGTCGGCGTAGCGAAGATGCCCGCCGTGGGCGGATGCCCCACCCCCTGACCAGGCACGAGGGTTGGGTCATGCCGAGGAACGGTCCGCCGGAAGCGAGCAACCCCACGTCGAATGGTGGGGCTGTCCCCACCCCGGTTGGGATGTCGGCCCCATGGGTTGGCGAGCCTCCGGTTCCTAGGTTGGAGGTACGCGGACGACGAGGCTCCGCCGAGCGGATGAGGGGAACAACAGTGAGCAGCCGACAGCCCGGCCCCGTCGCCTCGTTCGTGCGGTTCGTGGTCTGCGGCGGAGGCACCGGACTCGCCTCCAGCGCCGCGCTGGTGTACCTGTCCGGCAGCATGTCCGTCGCCGTCGCCAACGCGATCATCACGGTGGTGTCCACGCTGCTGGCCAACGAGCTGCACAGCCGGATCACCTTCCGCAACGGCCGGGCGAGTTGGCGCGTGCACGTGGAGTCCACCGGGACCGCGGTGGTCTGCTACCTGCTCACGACGGCCGCGATGCTGGTCCTCGACACGGTCGCCACGAACCCCGGTGCGCTCACCGAGCAGGCGGTCTACCTCTCGGCGTCCGGCCTGGCCGGGATCGGCCGGTTCCTCGTGCTGCGCCTGTTCGTGTTCGCCCGCCCGAAGGCAGCCGCCGCCCGCACCGCGACGGTCACCGCCCTGCCCGCCCCGGTGGTCCCGGCGGCCGCCTTCGACCGCGCCGCGGTGGCTGTCGCCGCCTGACGCGCCAGGGGGCGCGAGGCGCCAGGACGCGCCGCCGCGGCGCTACCGGAATCGCGAACTCCCCACTCGGCGACGGGTGGTCGCTCTAGGATCGTTGTCGTTCGCGCCCTGCTCCTCCGTCCTGGGAGTCTGCGATGCGTGTACGGCTGATCCTCTCGGTGCTCGCCCTCCTCGCCCTGAGCGCGGTGTCCGGGTGCGGCTCCGCGGCCAAGTCCGCGGACCCCGGCGGGGGTACGTCCCCCGCCGGGGCCGTCGCTCCCGCCCCTGCCGCGGCCTCCCCGACGAGCACGCCCGACCTGCTGGTCTTCACGACCGTCACCATCGACCGGAAGCCGTTCGCCGGCGTCACGCTGCTGGGCAGGCCCGCGGTGCTGTGGTTCTGGTCGGCGGCCAGTGCCGAATGCCGGGCGCAGGCCGCGGAGACCGACAAGGCGGCGGTGCTGCACGGCGACCGCGCCACGGTGGTCGGGGTCGCGGCGGCCGCCGATCCCGCCGCGCTCCGCGAGTTCGTCACCTCGACGGGAGTCGGCGCCTTCCCGCATCTCGCCGACACGAGCGGCGACCTGTGGCGGCGCTTCGGGGTGACCGAGCCCGGCACGTACGTCTTCCTCGACGCGGGCGGCACGGTGGTCCACCGGGGCGTGCTGCCACGCGCCGAAGGCCTGCTGGTGCGTACCGGCGAGTTGGTCGGCTGACCGCGCGGCGTGCCGCCGGGCCGGTGTACGCGCCACCGCGGGGCGGCTCCCCGGTGACCGGAAGGCATCGCTCGCCCCGACCGGTGCCGTCGCGCGCGGGGACTGACACAATCACCGCCCATGATGAGGCTGACTCCAGGAATCGCCGCGTTGTCCGGGGCCGGGATCGGTTCGGTTGCCACGATCTTGGGAGTGTGGGTCTCCCAGGCGCTGAGCGCACGACGGGAACGGGGGCATCGCACCTGGGAACGCCGGGCGGCGGCCTACGAGGACATTCTGATATCGATGGCCAGGCTGCGCGGTGAGCGCAAAGAGGCCACGAGTACCGGGGATTTGCGCCTGGCGAGACTCGCCAACCCGGACTCCGAGGACGGGGCGCGACTCGCGGCGCAGGCCAACTTGTACGGCGGTCCGGAGTTGCGCCGCGCGCAGGAGGCGGCTTTCGCGTCGCTCCAGAAGTGGCTCATGGCGCTGATGGCCTGGCGCTCGTACCACGACACCTACAGCTCGCTTCCGGACTCCCCGCCGCACAAGGGCGCGGACGCCCTGTGGGACTCGGTCCTGGAGGCGGGCGCCGCCGCCGACAAGGCGGATCTGGCGCTGACCGCCCAGGTGCGCAAGGAAGCGCTGGGCGAACGGCCGAAACGGTTTCTGCGCAACGGGAACTGACGCGGCGTCGGACGTCGGCCGGGGGTGTCAGCCCGGTTCGGTGCCGCGCAGCAGAATCGCGATCAACGCCTCGAAGTCCATCGGCGGGTCGGCCGGGAAGTCGGACTGCTCGACGGCGATCCAGCCCATGACGGCGGACGCGAAGGCGTACCAGCACTGCCGTGCGTACGCGTGCGGGTGGCCGCCCATCACGAACGCCTCCACCACGGCCCGCTCGACGGGTCCGTGCCCGGCCTCGCGGTGGACGCCGGTCGACAGCATGCGTGCGGCGAATCCCGGTACGGCGCGGAACTCGCGCCGGATGCCGTGCGCCAGGTCGGCGAGCCAAGGCTGCCACGTCCGCGAGGTCGGCGGCTCGTCGGGCACGATGCGGCGGCCCATTTCGGCGCTGGCCAGGTCGAGAAGCTCGTCGCGGTTGCGCACCCAGCGGTAGAGCGCGGACGGCGCGACGCCCAGGCTGCGCGCGACGCCCTGCATGGTCAGTGTGTCGAGGTCCTGGGCGAGGACGGCGGCGATGATCCGGTCGAGGTCCAAGGTCGGCGGGCGGCCCACGCGCGGGGTGCGGGCGCGAGGGCGCGGGGGGTCGGCCGGGGGCATGGTGGCAGCTTAACGATGTACGTCAGCCGTTCCGCGCGCGTTCCGCGCGTCCGTTAGTGAATGGCCTTCACAAATTAATTAGGTCCACCTAAGCTCTGGCGTGCCCGGAATCCGTCTCGTCGGAAGGTGCCTCCATGCCCGCACGCCGCAAAACCGCCGCCCCCGCCGCCATCACCCCTGGCGTCACCCCCGCCGCCGGCTCCCGCGCGCCTTCGGCCGCGGCCGGACAGCCGCCCCCGAACTCCGGTGTCCTGCTCGCACTTGCGTGCCTCGTCGTCTTCGTCGTGATCCTGGACGCCACGATCGTGTCCGTGGCCCTCCCGGGCATCCGCGACGGACTGGACATGGGTGCCACGTCGCTGCCGTGGGTCGTCAACGCGTACACGTTGGCGTTCGCCGGGTTCCTGCTGATCGGCGGACGCTGCTGCGACCTCTACGGCCGCCGCCGTACGTTCTTCGCCGGGCTGGCCCTGTTCACCGCCGCCAGCGCCGCGTGCGGCGCCGCGAACGGACCCGCCGCCCTGCTGGTCGCACGGGCGGCCCAGGGCCTCGGCGGCGCGCTGCTCACCCCGACGACGCTCGCGGTGATCACCCACACCTACCCGGAGGGCCCACGCCGTGCCCGGGCGCTCGCCCTGTGGAGCGCGGTCGGCGCGATGGGCGCTTCGGCGGGCACCGTGCTCGGCGGTGTCCTGACCGAATGGTTCAGCTGGCGCTGGGTGTTCCTCATCAACCTGCCGGTCGGGGTGCTCGCCTTCGCGGTCGCCGCCCGCCACCTGCGCGACCACCCGGCGGCGCGTTCCGGCGCGGACCGGGCCCGGCTCGACGTCCCCGGCGCGGTCCTCGCCACAACCGGGATCGCCGGACTGCTCTACGGGCTCATGGAGTCGTCCGCGTACGGCTGGTCAGCCGCCCGCGTGTGGGCACCGCTGGTGGCCGGAGTCCTCCTGCTCGCCCTCTTCGGCATCCATCAGACACGCATCGCCGCGCAGCCGCTCGTGCCCTTGGCGGTGGTCCGCGCCCGCCCGGTGGCCAGTGCCAACCTGGTCATGTTCCTCATGGGCCTGGGGTTCTTCGCCAGCCCCGTCCTGCTGTCCCTCTACCTCCAGGGCGCGCGCGACTGGTCGCCGCTCCGCGCGGGACTCGCGTTCCTGCCGGTCAGCGTGGCCCTGATGACCGGCGGCCTCGCCGCCGGTCGCCTGATCCCGCGCTTCGGCCCGCGCACCGTCGCGGGGTGCGGAACTCTCGTGGGCGCGGCCGGATTCGGGTGGCTGGCGCTCGCCCTGGACGCGGACGCCGGTTACCTCGCGTCCATCGGCCTGCCGGGAGTGCTGTTCGGGCTCGGCATCGGCGCGTCCTTCACGCCCATCACCGTCGCGGCCACCAGCGGGGTCGCCCCGCAGCTCGCCGGCATGGCCTCCGGACTGCTCAACACCACGCGCCAACTCAGCGGCGCGGTGGGGCTGGCCGTGCTGACGACCCTCACGGCCTCGGCGGCGTCCGGCTACGCCGAGGACCACCCGGGGACGCCGGGCGGCGAGGCGGGCGCGGCGGCGCTGGCACACGGCAACGCCGTGGCGTTCGGCGCCGCGGCGCTGGCCGCGGTGCTTGCGGCGGCCGGGGCGTGGGGCCTGATGCGCTCGGGCCAGGGCGGCGGACCGGGCCGCGCGGAGCACTCGGCCGAGAAATTGGCCACACCTCCGGCGGGAACGACCCCTTCCGCACCGGTGCCCGCGCCGGCGTCGGGAGCGGCCGGCGCGGGGACGTAGGCCGTCGGCCCGCGACGCCACGAAACCTGTTGTGCCGGGCGCCGGTTCAGGGCCGGTGTCGTTCGGCGAGGGGGCGTCCCCGGGCGGCGGACCGCGCCGCCCGGGGACGCGGCCGCGCCGCCGGGTGCGGAGTGAGAAGGCTCCGACGGCGCGGCCGATCCGCATCCCCCGGGCGCATCGTGAGGCATATCCCGCTCGCGTGCATTGCCGGACTCCGGCAGTCTTGACGCGTTCTTGATGCCGGGCGCTGCCGGGCGCCGCCGGCCGCCCGCCGGGCCGCTCGTGCCGCGCGGCACGACAGATGGGGAGTGGGCGGGGTGCGGGACTCACAGGACGCCGAGGACTACCTCGCCGGCTACGCGGTGCTCCTGGACGAGGTCTCGCGCACCGGGCGTCGGCTGACCCGGGACGAGATCGTCGTACGTCGCCAGGAAGGCGAACGCGCGGCCGTGGCCGGCCGCCGACTCCGCGACATGGTGGTGGGGCACCTCGCCGCCACCCGCGCCGCGTGGCCCGACCTCTCCGGGATCAAGGGGGCCGTCGGCCAACGTGACCTGAGCGCCGCGGCACTCGCGGTGCTGGGCGCGACCGAGCAGGCGGTCGACGCGTTCACCGAAGGGTACGACCACGCGCAGCGCCTCGCCGTACGCCGCGAGGAGGCCGCCCGCCGCGAGTTCGTCGACGACCTGCTCTACGGCCGCAGCGACCTCGGCAGTCTGTCCGAACGGGCGCAGCGGTTCGGCCTGCGGCTGGCCCGTTCGCACACGGTCGCGGTGGCGGTCGGCGACGAGCCGTACGACGAGACCCACCCCGTCACCCGCCGCGTGGAGAGCGCGCTGATCGGACGGTTCGGGCACCGGCGGATCCTGATCACCACCAAGGACGGCCGCCTGGTCTGCATCGCGCCGAGCGACGGCGAGGACGGCGGGGGAGCGGGCCCGGCACGCTACTTCGCCAAGCAGGCGCACGCGGCGACCGGCGGCCGGGTGGTGCTCGGCCGCTCGCACCCGGGGCCGGGCGGCGTCGTGCTGTCGTACGAAGAGGCGCTCAGCGGCCACAACATAGTCAGCCGGATGGGACTCGACAGCCCCGTCGTCGACGCCGCGGACCTGCTCGTCTTCCCGGTTCTCGCGCGGGACCGGGGAGCGCTGGCCGACCTGGTGCGGTCCGTGCTCGGCCCGCTGGATTCCGCCCGGGGCGGCGCCGAACCGCTGCTGCGCACGCTGGAGGCGTACTTCGACGCGGGGTGTGTGTCCGCCGAGGCGGCGCGGCGGCTGGGGCTGAGCGTACGGGCGCTCACGTACCGGCTGGAGCGCATCGCGCGGTTCACCGGGGCCGACCCCGGCGAACCGCTCGACCGCTACACGCTCCAGACCGCCGTCATCGGCGCCCGACTGTTGGAATGGCCCGCCAAGGAGCTGTGAGACCAGCGCTCCGGCGGCGGCGTCACCCGACCGACAGGAAGAACTTCCTGATGTCGGCGGCGAGCAGGTCCGGGGCCTCCAGGCCGGGGAAGTGGCCGCCGCGCTCGAACTCCGACCACTGCGCGATGTGGAACGTCTTCTCGGCGAACTGCCGGATCGGCCGCGTGATGTCCTGCGGGAACGACGCGATGGCGACCGGCTGCGTGGTCCGCCAGCGCGGCGGGGCGACGCTGTCGTGGTGCAGCCGCGGCGCCGAGCCGGCTGTGCCGGTGAGCCAGTAGAGCATCACGTTGGTCAGCACGCGGTCGTCGCTGATCGCGAAGTCGTCGCCCGCCCACTCGGTCATCATGTCGACGATCCAGGCGAGTTGGCCGATCGGCGAGTCGGTCAGCGCGTACGCGATCGTCTGCGGCTTGGTCGAGTTGAGCACGCGCGCGCCGGGCTGGTTGGCCATGTAGCGCTTGAGCTGGTCGAGGCGCTCCTGGTCGGACTCGGACAGCTCGAAGGCCTCGCCGGGCGGCGGGGGCGTGGGGAGGTAGTTGAGGTGGACGGCGACGACGTGTTCGGCGTCGTGGTCGGAGAGCGCCCGGGAGATCGCGGCGCCGAAGTCGCCGCCCTGCGCGCCGTACCGGTCGTAGCCGAGCCGGCGCATCAGCTCCGCCCATGCGCGGGCCACGCGGTCGACGTCCCAGCCGCGTTCGTTGGTCGGGCCGGAGAAGCCCCAGCCGGGGATGGACGGTATGACGAGGTGGAAGTCCTGCGAGAGGGGCTCGATGACGTCCAGGAACTCGACGACCGAGCCGGGCCATCCGTGCGTGAGGAGCAGCGGGAGGGCGTCCGGCTTCGCGGCGCGTACGTGCAGGAAGTGCACACGCTGGCCGTCGATTTCGGTGGTGAACTGCGGGTGGCTGTTGAACTCGGCCTCGTGCTTGCGCCAGTCGTAGCCGTGCCGCCAGTAGCGCGCGAGCTGCCGCACGCGCTCCAGGGGTAGTCCGTAGTCCCAGCCGGCGTCCGGCAGTTCGTGCGGCCACCGGGCGTGGTCGAGGCGCGCGTGCAGGTAGTCGAGGTCGGCCTGCGGGATGTCGATGCGGAACGGCTCGATGGCGGTCGGGTCGGTCACAGTCGGGTCGGTTTTGGTCGGGTTGACGGCGGTCGGGTTGACGGCGGTCGGGTCGATCGTGGTCACGGTGTCCTCCGGTGTCGGTGCGGCGCCGGTGCCGCATGGCCCTCGCGAGATAATGTACATGGCTATTAAATACATGGCTAGTATCTGCCCCGATGGCCGTCGGCGGCCGCCGACCGACCCGCTGACCGTCGCCTGGACCGGGCGGTCGGCGTTTGGTGCGCGGACGGTCAGCGGGCCGGGCGAACCTCTCCTCGTCGGAACACCCCGGGAAAGCCCGGGGAACGCCCGCGGGACGCAGCCCCGGGCCGAGTCGAGGAGACCGCCATGTGGACTCGCACCAGCAACCGCCGCCGCACCGCGCCCGTCACCGATGCCCGCGTACCGGCGACCGCCGAAGGCCCGGGTGAGGCGCTGCGCCTCGACCGCGTCGGCAAGGTCCACGGCACCGAGGGCAACCGCGTCGTGGCCCTGGACGACGTATCCCTGACGCTGCGCCCGGGCACCTTCACCGCGATCATGGGCCCGTCCGGCTCCGGCAAGAGCACGCTGCTCCAGTGCGCGGCCGGCCTCGACCGGCCCACCAACGGACGGGTGTTCGTGGACGGCAGCCCGATCGACGGCGCCGACGAGACCGCGCTGACCGTGTTCCGCCGCGACCGGATCGGGTTCGTCTTCCAGCAGTTCAACCTGATGCCGACGCTGACGGTCTTGCAGAACACCACGCTTCCGCAACGCCTCGCCGGCCGCCGGCCCGACGACGCGCGTGCCGCCGCCGTCCTGGAGCGCATGGGCCTCGGCGACCGACTCGGTCACCTCCCCTCGGAGTTGTCCGGCGGCCAGCAGCAGCGCGTCGCGATCGCCCGGGCCCTGGTCGCGGAGCCCAAGGTCGTGTTCGCGGACGAGCCGACCGGCGCGCTCGACAGCCGCAGCGCCCGCGAGGTGCTGGGCCTGCTAGCCGAGGCCGTGCGGCTGCACGGGCAGACCGTCGTGATGGTCACGCACGACCCGGTCGCCGCGGCGTACGCGGACTCCGTGGTCTTCCTCGCCGACGGCCGCATCGTCGGCGATTTGCCCGCCCCCACCCCGGACGCGGTCGCCGAGCGCATGACGCACCTCGGGGACCTGGCCGACGGCGGCCGGCCGGTGGCCGCCGGGTTGTGAGCCGGCCGCGGTCCCGACCGACCGCGTACGCCCGCGCCACGTCCGCGCTGTGTGCACGTCCACGCGTACGACCGCTCGCCCTGCCTGCCGCCCTGCCTCGTTGCCCCGTGCTCGGCTCCACCCACCCGAAGGAGTAAGACCGTGTTCGCTCTGGCCCTCCGCTCCCTGCGGCACCGCATCGCCGGATTCGCGGCGAGCTTCCTCGCGATGTTCCTCGGCGCGACGATCCTCATGTCCTTCGCCGCCATGCTCGACACCGCCGGCGGCACGGGCGTCGACGCCACCAGCAAGGAGACCCTGACCACCATGGGCACCGTGGTCGGCGGCTGGGGTCTGCTCCTGGTCGTGTTCGCGGTCTCGTCGACGCTGACCCTCTCGGTGCGCCAGCGCTCCGCCGAGATGGCTCTGCTGCGCAGCATCGGCGCGACACCCCGCCAGGTGACCCGCATGATCGTCGGCGAGAGCGCGGTGCTCGCCGCCGCGGCCGCCGTCCTCGCGATCGCCCCGGCCGTGCTCGGCGGGCGTCTGCTGCTGGACCTGCTCGGCTCGACCGGGCAGGTCGACGCCGACGTCGCGTACGTCTTCGGTCCGATCGCGCTCGGCATGGGCATCACGATCACCTTTGCGGCGGCCACGCTCGCGGCTCTGATCACCGCACGCCGGGCTGCGCGTACCAGCGCCGCGGAAGCCCTCGGCGCCGCGGCGGTCGCCGACGACAGCCGGCTGTCGAAGAAGCGCATCGCCGTCGGCGTCGTGTTCCTGTTGCTCGCGCTCGACCTGGCGGTCGTCACCGCGACCGTGATGAAGGGCAAAGGCTCGGACGCCATGCAGACCGCGGGCCAGACCTCGATCTGGGCCGCCATCGGACTCGCGGTCCTCGCCCCGGCGATCATCCGCAAGGTCGCGGCGGTTGTCGCCGGCCCGCTGGAGCGCCGCGGTCTGACCGGCTACCTGACCGCGCAGAACCTGCGCCGCCACACCGGTCGCCTCGCGTCCGTCGTGATGCCGGTGGTGCTCTTCACCGCGATCGGCGCCGGCACGCTGGTCATGCAGGCGGTCGAGAACGACGCGATGGCCGCCTCGGGACTGCTCAAGAGCAACGAGCAGAAGAACATCGAGACCCTCAACTTCGTGGTCATCGGCATGATCGTGGCCTTCGCCGCCATCATGCTGATCAACACCCTGGTCGCCGCCACGGCCGCGCGGCGCCGGGAGTTCGCGCAGATCCGGCTCGCCGGGGCGACGCCCCGCCAGGTGCTGAAGGTGGTCGCCCTCGAAGGCGCGATCCTCACCGCGGTCGGCGTGGCGCTCGGCACGGCCGCCGCACTGCCGACGATCCTTCCGTACAGCTACGCCCGTACCGGTGACGTCGTACCGGGCACCGGGGCCGGGATCTACCTGGCGATCGTCGCGGTCGCCGCGGTGCTGACCGTCGCCACCGGGTATGCGGCCGCGCGCCGCACGATCCGCACCCCCGCGATCACCGCGGTGGCATGACGGACGCCCGCGGTGCGGCCCGTGCACCCCTCACCCGTGTCGGCGGGTGGGGGTGCTTCGCGTCGCACGGCACCCGGTGTTCGCCGCCGCGTCGGGCGCGGCGGTACGTGATCACGCGATCGTGGGTGATCGTGCGTGGCAGGACAGGGAAAAGGGGAGTCGCACGGGGTGGACGACGCGGCACTTCACCAGGACGGGCCCATCCGCGACGACGGCACGCGGCGGGTCCGCGTCGTCGTCTCGGGGCGGGTGCAAGGGGTCTTCTTCCGGGCGACCTGCGCCACCGAGGCGGACGACGCCGGCGTGTCCGGCTGGGTGCGCAACAGGGCGGACGGCCGGGTCGAGGCCGTCTTCGAGGGGCGTCCCGCCGCGGTGGCGCAGATGGTCGCGTGGATGCGCCACGGGCCGCCCGAGGCGCGCGTCGACGCTGTCGCGGTGACCGAGGAGCCGGCCGCCGAACCCGTGGCCCGCGGGCCTGGGTTCGTGGTCCTGCGCTGATCAGGGGGCCGGGTGTTCCTTCGGCCGGAAGCCGTTGCGTTGTCGCTACCGGATCGTTGGAGGCGGCATGCAGCATATTGACGTCGACCTGGTGGGTCCGGCCTCCGCAATGGCGCACATCGTCGCGCGGCTCCGTGCGATGGAGGTCCTGGTCGAGGCCCGCGACGTGGTCCGCAACAGCGACAACCCGGAGTACGGCTGGTGCAGCATCACCGTCGCGGTGCCCGACGAGGAGTGAGCCCGAGAGCCTGCGCCGAGATCCGCGTCGAGACCCTGCACTGACGTCTCCACTGAGACGTTGCATCGGGACCGTGCGCGGGCTGAGACCGCCTATGAATTCTCTGAACTTATTCATATTCGCGCGTCTAGAATCCGCGGCATGGATGCACTCGCCGGACTGCTCGACGGCCCTCGCGCGCAGGGCGCCTTCCTGCTCCGCTCGCTCCTGGCCCCGCCGTGGTCGATGCGGATCCAGGACGAGGCGCCACTGACCCTGGTGTCGATGGTGCGCGGCGGCGCGTACATCGTGCCGGACGGCGGCCGGCCGGTCGAACTGGAGCCGGGGGACGTCGCCATCGTGCGCGGACCGGACTCGTACCTGGTCGCCGACCGCCCGGACACCCCGCCGCAGATCGTCATCCACCCCGGGCAGCGCTGCACGACGCCGGAGGGCGTCGACGTCGCCGAGCTCATGCACCTGGGCGTGCGGACGTTCGGCAACGACCCGGACGGCGGCACGATCCTGCTGACCGGCACGTACAACATGGAGGGCGAGATCAGCGGGCGCCTGCTCGCCGCGCTCCCGATGCTCGTGGTGGTCCGCGCCACCGAGTGGAACAGCCCGATCGTCCCGCTGCTCGCCGACGAGATCGTCAAGGACGAGCCGGGCCAGGAAGCGGTCCTGGACCGGCTGCTCGACCTGCTGCTCATCGCCGTGCTGCGGGCCTGGTTCGCGCGGCCCGAGGCGGAGGCGCCGGCCTGGTACCGCGCCAACAGCGACCCGGTGGTGGGCCGCGCCCTGCGCATGCTGCACGGCGACCCGGCACACCAGTGGACGGTCGCCAACCTGGCCCGCGCGGTCGGGGTCTCGCGCGCCGCCCTCGCCCGCCGGTTCGCGGACTTGCTGGGCGAGCCGCCGATGACGTATCTCACCACCTGGCGGCTCTCGCTCGCCGCCGACCTGCTGCGCGAGCCCGAGGCCACGATCGGCTCGGTCGCCCAACAGGTCGGGTACGGCAGCCCGTTCGCCCTCAGCACCGCGTTCAAGCGGGTGCGCGGCATGAGCCCCAAGGAGTTCCGGGCCCAGGTCGTCCGCGCCTGACCGCCCGCGCGCCACGCCCTGGGACGTCGCATCGCTCCCGAAATCGTCGGCTCCCGTCACCCGCTTCGCATAAAGTCCGGATCATGACGACCATGGACGTGCGCGGCTACCTGACCCGGCTCGGACTGGAGGACATATCCGGGCCGCCGTCGACCGAGCTGCTGTTCGCGCTGCACCGCGCACACGTCGAGCGGGTGGCCTACGAGGGCCTGCACGCGCAGCTTGGCCAGACCACGGGACTCGACCCCGCCGAGTCGGCGGCCCGCATCGCGGGCGGCCGGGGCGGCTACTGCTACCACCTCAACGGCGCTTTCGCGGCGCTGCTGGAACGCCTCGGCTTCGCGGTCGCCCGGCACCTGGCCGGCGTGCAGGTGCGTTTCGAGGACCCGCCCGGCGTGCTCGGCAACCACTGCGCGCTGACCGTACGTTCGGAGAACCGCGACTGGCTCGTCGACGTGGGCCTCGGCGACGGCTTCCACGAGCCGCTGCCGCTGCGGGCGGGCGTCTACGACCAGGGGCCGTTCTCGTACGCCCTCACCCCCTCGGACGTCGTCCCGGGCGGCTGGCGCTTCACCCACGACCCGCGCGGCTCCTTCCCGCGCATGGACTTCGCCCGCGAACCGGTGGCCCTCGACGTCTTCGCCGAGAAGCACGAGTGGCTGTCGACGTCGCCCGAGTCGTCCTTCGTCCGCACGTGCGTCCTCCTGCGCCGCGACGCCAAGGGCGTGGACTCCCTCGTCGGCTGCGTCCTCAAGCGCGTCGACGCCTCCGGTGAGGTCGTCGTCGAACTGGAGACCGAGCACGACTGGTACACCGCCGTGGCCGACGTGTTCGGCCTCACCCTCTTCGACATCGGCGACGAACAGCGCCACGAGCTGTGGGCCGCGGTCCACGCCCGACACGAGGCCCGAAAGTCCGCCCGGGACGTCGACCGGTAGCCGAACCGCCCGCCACGACGCGCGTCGGGCGGGCGGCGGCCCACGCGCTGGGTAGGGTCGACGGGGCCGGTCGGATGTCGGGAAGGTGGTCCTGTGAGGTCGTTCTATCCGGAGATCGAGCCCTACGAGCACGGCATGCTCGACGTCGGCGACGGCCAGAGCATCTACTGGGAGTTGTGCGGCAACCCCGACGGCAAGCCCGCGGTCTTCCTGCACGGCGGGCCCGGCGGCGGGTGCGCGGCGAACCACCGGCGGCTGTTCGACCCCGCCAAGTACCGCGTCCTGCTCTTCGACCAGCGCGGCTGCGGCCGCAGCACGCCGCACGTCAGCGGCCAGGACACCGACCTCGCCCCGAACACCACCTGGAACCTCGTCGCCGACATCGAGCGCCTGCGCGAACTCGTAGGCGTGGAGCGGTGGATGGTCTTCGGCGGCTCGTGGGGGAGCACGCTTGCGCTGGCGTACGCGGAGATGCACCCCGACCGCGTCACCGAACTGGTCGTGCGCGGCATCTTCACGCTGCGCGCGAGCGAACTGCACTGGTTCTACCAGGAGGGCGCATCGCAGCTGTTCCCGGACCTGTGGGAGGCGTTCCTCGCGCCGATTCCGGAGGCCGAGCGCGGCGACCTCATGGCGGCGTACCACCGCCGTCTCAACCACGAGGACCCCGAGGTGCGCGCCGAGGCGGCCGTCGCGTGGAGCGTGTGGGAGGGCTCGACCATCTCGCTGCGCCCGCGGCCCGAGGTGATCGCGGTGCACGGCGGGCGGGAGTACGCGCTCGCGTTCGCGCGCATCGAGAACCACTACTTCGTGCACAAGGGCTTCATGGACGAGGGCCGGCTCATCGCCGACGCCGGCAAGCTGCGCGGCATTCCCGGGGTGATCGTGCAGGGGCGCTACGACGTGTGCACGCCCGCCCGCACCGCGTGGGACCTGCACCGGGCCTGGCCCGAGGCGGAGTTCGTGATCGTCGACGACGCCGGGCACGCGTACGACGAACCCGGCATCCTCGACGCGCTCGTCACCGCGACCGACCGCTTCGCCGCCGGGGCGGGGGAGTGACCGTGGCCCCGGCCGCGCAACTCGGGATACGCGACCTCAACCGGGCCACCCTCGACCGGCAGCTGCTGCTGCGCCGCGAGGCGCGGACCTCGGCGGACACGGTCGAACACCTGGTCGGCATGCAGGCGCAGGCGCCGCGGGCGGCGTACGTCGGCCTGTGGTCGCGCCTGGCCGCCTTCGACCCGGCCGAGCTGGCCGGCCTCGTCGCGGAACGGGCCGCCGTTCGCACGGTGTTGATGCGCGGCACCGTGCACCTGCTCACCGCCCGCGACGCGGCGGCCCTCACCCCGCTGTTCCGCCCGATGCTGGAACGCGCTTTCTCCTACTCGACGTTCGCGAAGGCGCTGGACGGCGACGACCTCGCGGAGATCGCGGCCCGCGCGAGGGAGCTGCTGGCGGCCGAGCCGATGACCCGCAAGGAGATCGCCGAACGCCTGGGCGAGCGGTGGCCCGGCCGGGACCCGCAGGCGCTGGGCTACCTCGCGACGGACCTCGTGCGCTGCGTGCAGATCCCGCCGCGCGGGCTGTGGGACGAGGTCGGTCCGCCCACCTGGACACCGGTCGAGACGTGGCTCGGTCGCGAGTGCGACGCCGGCGGCACCTCGGTCGACGACCTCGTGCTGCGGTTCCTCGGCGCGTTCGGCCCCGCGTCGGTCAAGGACGCCCAGACGTGGTCCGGCCTGACGCGCCTGCGTGAGGTCTTCGACCGCCTGCGCCCGCGCCTGGCCGTCTTCCGCGATCCGGAGGGCAAGGAGCTGTACGACCTGCCGGACGCCCCGCGCCCCGGCCCCGACACCCCCGCGCCGGTCCGCTTCCTGCCCGAGTACGACAACCTCCTGCTGTCGCACGCCGACCGCTCCCGGGTGATCGTCGGGCGCCGCACGGTGCCGCTGCCGCCCGGACACGGCGGGTCGGCGGGCACGGTGCTCGTGGACGGGTTCTTCCAGGGCGTCTGGAAGATCGTGCGCGAGGGCGGCACGGCGGTGCTGCGCGTGGATCCGTTCGTCCCGCTGTCCGCCGAGGACCGCGGCGAGGTGGAGCGGGAGGGCCGCGACCTGCTGGCGTTCGCGGCGGCGGATGCCGGGGACTACGACGTACGGGTGACAACGCCGGGGTGACAACACCCGGGGTGGGCGGCGGAGCCGGGCCCAGGTCGTGCCCGGCGTCCGGCCCGTGCCCGGAAGGGCGACCCGTGGCGCCCGGGCGGGGTTCCGAAAAACCAGTGGCAGCCGCCGAATTCCATGCGGCAGTCTGCGGAGCATGGGCTTGCTGGATTCCATGGCCACGCGCGTCGCGGGTGGGGCAACCGTCGAGTTCCGTCCGAGCGGCACGTCGATGGCACCGCTCATCCACAGTCGCCAGCTCGTCTCCGTCGCACCGGTCGATCCGGCGAAGCTGGAGATCGGCGACATCGTGCTGGCGCGGGTCGCCGGCACCACGTACCTGCACCTGGTCTCGGCGCTCGACCGAGCGCGCGGGCGCGTGCAGATCAGCAACAACCGCGGCCGGGTGAACGGCTGGACCGCGGCGGCGCGTGTCTACGGCATCTGCGTCGCGGTCGACGGCCGGCGGTGTGCCTCGGCGACGTCCAAGGTGCGTACCGGCTGCGCGGTTCCGGCCGAGTGACCCGGCCGGGGGTCACCGGGCGCCGGTGAACCCCGGCAGTCCGCGGAACGCGTGCTGCCGCTTGATCGCCGACTTCTTCGGCATGCTCGGCATCTGGAAGGTCGGCGTCTGGAACGTCGGCATCGTGATGTCCGGGAACGTGAACTCCGGCATCGTGAACTCCGGCATCGGCGGGAGCTGGATGTCCGGGATCCGCACGTCCGGCACCTGCACCTCGGGCATGTCCGGCAGCGTCCCCGCACCAGCGGTGATGCCCGACAGCGAGCCCGTGATGCCGGAGACGCTACTCGTCAGCGACGACAGCGCGCCGTCCAGCAGCGTGGTCAGCGACTCCAGCACCTTGCCGAGATCGAGGCTCTTGACGGCCTCCAGGAGGGCGTCCAAGCCGAGGTCGGGCAGCGGCGGTACGTCCGCCCGGGCCTCGGGCGCGGCATCGCTCTTCGTGTTCCACGGGAACGCGGGCCGCACCGCGAGCGTCCAGGACTGTGTGTACTTCTGCGCGGTGGAGTGGGCTCGGACGGAGGCCACCGCCTTTTCCGCGGTGACCATGGCCTGCTTGAGGCGGGCGTCCAGCCGCGGGTCGGCACCGGGCACGCCGTTCCGGATCAGGGTCCGCATTTCGCCCAGCGCCCGGGCCGCCCGTGCGTCCGCCCCGGCCGTATCGGGCGCTGCCTTGGTTCCGGAGTTCTTTCCGGCATCGGCCCCTGCCTCGGCCCCGGTTCCGGTCGCGGCCGGCGGCACCGCGGGCTTCGCCGCGTCGGCCCCGTCCGCCGCGTTCGCGGCGGCTACGCCGCCCAGGCTGGTGGCTCCCAAAAGAGCGGTCCCCATCAAGACCGCCACAAGCTTCTTGCTACGCACGAGGGTTTCCTCCATCGGGCCGACATACATGAGCAAAACGTCACCCGACGCACAGCCGCACGCAATTTCTTGTGGGATTAATGAGGCAAATGGGTTGTCCGGTAGGCCGAAAGGGGCACGTGTCCCAACGGCTTGCGCCGACCCGCCGACGCTCCGAAAACGAGGTCGCCGACGGCCCGGACGCCTTCGCGCCGCCTCAGGACTCGTCGAGTACGAACACCAGTTCGGTGCCCGGCGGGTCGTCCGACGCCTGCTTCGCGGCCAGCGAATAGCCCTTGCTGACGGCCAGTCGGACCAGCATGTCGACGCGTACGTCGCCACCGTGCTCGGGGACGACGACCCGCGGCGAACCGTCGAACAGGTCCTCGTCGCGCCGGAGTTTGCCGCGCAACCGCCAGGCGGCGAGCACGAGCAGCCCGACCACGACCGCCGCGCCGATCAACGCGCCCAGGACCCGCATCGCGATCCTCACCCCCGAACCCTCGGGCGGTGCCGACTGGCGTCGGCACCACGAATCAAGCGTGGCGCGGCGGGTCCGCCGCGTCTACGCCCCACACCGAGGGACGCGGCTCGTTCCCCGGGGGTTCGCCGGTCGTTGTCGCCGGATACCGCTAACGTTCCCGCCATCCTGATCGCGGTCGCCGCCGCACCGGTGCCACCATCCCCTTGCCCCCGGCGGTTCCGGCCGCGAACGGCCGCGATCAGGACCCCGGACAGGCATGGCGATCAACGGGATCACGCCGGATCACACCGGATCACACGCGATCACCCGGGACCGGTCGGCTCGGTCGAGACCACCGGCGGTCGCCAACACGGGTCACATCGCGAACAACACACTCGGCGGGTGGTTCATTCATGAGTTGGGTCCAGGCCGGCGACTACGAAGTCGCTCTCGAGGAAGGCACCGTCGTGTGCCGCAACGCGGCGGGCAGGCGGCTGAAATCCGTACCGCCGAAGCTCTCCGACGACCCGGCGGTCGTCGGACTGCGCCAACTCGTGGAATGGCTGGAACGCCACGAGCGCGAGTGCGTCGCCGACGTCGAGCGCTGGATGGTCCGGTCGCTCGCCGTCCCCGCGCCCCTCGTCGCCCGCGTGTGGCCGGACCCCGCGTGGCAGCGCGTCCTGCGCGACCTCGTCGTAGAGACGGACGGCGGCGGGACCGGGTTCCTACGCGACGCCGACCCCGAGCGCGGCATCGGCATGGTCGACCTCGACGGCGACACCGTGCGCGTCGCCGCCCACGAAGTGCGCTTCCCGCACCCGGTCCTCCTCGACGACCTCGACGACCTGCGCGAGTTCGCCGCCGAACTCGGCGTCGAACAGCAGATAGGCCAGCTCTACCGCGAGGTGTGGCACAAGCCCGACGACCTGGACGCCGAGCGCACCTCGGTCGACGACTACGCGGGAGGCCGCTTCGACCAACTCCGCTTCCTGTTCGGTCGTACGACCTCGCTCGGCTACCAGGTACGCGGCGGACAGGCGGTGTGCCCCGTCCTGGAGGACGCCCGCGCCGTCGAGGCCCGCGTCTGGCTCGGCGATTTCGACCCCTACGAGAGCACCGAGACCGGCCCGCTGAGCTGGACCGACGCCTCCGGGAGCACGCTGCGCGCCGGCGAGGTCGGCCCCGTCGCGTGGTCCGAGGGCATGCGCATGGCCGCCGCACTGTACGCAGGACGCTCGACCGAGAAGCAGGAGGAGGCCGCGTGACCACCGCACCCCAGACGGCCGGCACCCCCGAAGGCGCCGCCGCGACCGGCACGACCGGTACGACCGCCGCGGACGCCGCCCGTGCCGCCGCACTCCTGGACGCCGGGGCCGTGCTCTCCACCGGCACCGCCTCCGGCGACGACGTCGACACGCTCACCGCCCGCACCTACCTCCACCCCGCGCTCGGCGACCGCGCCATCGTGCGGCTGGTGCCCGGCACGCTCGGCCCGGCCGAGGACCTCGCCCTCGACTTCCTCGGCCTCGCCCGCGACGGCGACGCCCCCGAGGTCGGCCAGGTGCGCCGCGAGACGCTCGGCTTCCCCGCATGGGCCCTGGTCAACGACCCCGCCAACGGCCACCACGCGCTCGCGCTCGTCCGCGACATCGAACGGCTCGACCGCCAGGCCCGCAACAAGCCCGGCGCCGCCAAGGAGGGCTTCGACCAGCTCGGCACCACGCTGGGCCGCGCCGTACCGCACTTCCTGCCCACGTTCTACGAGCAGGCCGCACGCATCTTCCTGAGCCACGAGAACAACACCTACGCCGCGACCTTCTTCGGCAAGGCCCGCGAGGCCGAGCGCGTGCACAACCTCGCCGTCGAAGAAGCCCGCCTGCGTGCCGTCTTCCTGGAGTTCGCCTTCGCCGGGGCACTCACCGCCAAGGCCCTCAAGGAGTACGCCAAGGACCTCTCCAGGCGTCTCGAACCCGCGGCCGCCTGGGCGGAGTTCCGCCAGCTCTGCGTCGAGCGCTGCGCCGCCGGCATGCCGCCGTACGCCGGCCTCGCCGAGGACGCCCGCGCGATGATCAAGGCCATCGGCGGCGGTGCCGACGCACAGGGCGCCGCCGAGCGCGCACTGCTCGCCGACCTGCTGCCGAGCCCCGCGATCGTGCGCGCGCCGCTGTCGTTCTGGAAGACGTTCGCGAAGTCCCTGACCGCGCTGGCCGAGGAGCGCGATGACGTCCGGGAACGGCTCCTGGAGATCTTCCCGACCCCGGGGTCCGGCGAAGCCGCCGACGTCGACGCGTACTGGCTCTCGCTGCTCCTGTCCGCCGGCTGCGACACGCTCCTGACCACGCCCGGCGCCCTCGAACACGGCAGGGCCGCCGCGTGGCTCACCCGGTGGGCCAAGCACATCGCCCGCAGCTGGCGCGGTCGTTCGCGCGACGCCGCCACGCTCGCCCTCGCCGAGCGCATGGCGCCGGTCCTGGCCGCGGAAGGCGTCGCGGTCAACCTGTTCGCCGGCTCCTGGCGGGGCGAGGCGTCGCCGGACCTCGTCGACATCTGCCTCGCCAACGGCGTTCCCCTGACCGACCCGGAGCAGGGGAACTCCATCAGCCTCGGCTCGTGGTTCGCGGACACCGCGCCCGGCCGCCGCGACCTGGTGGCCGCCGTAAACGACGAGCGCTACGCCGCCGTCCTGCGCAACGCGGTCGGCAACCTCGGCACCGAGGACGGCGGGCGCCACCAGACCGCCGCGGCCGCGCACCCCGTGCTGCGTGTGCTGCTGCACCAGTGGCTCGACGCCCGCGCCGACGAACTGGAGAAGGAGTCCGGACTCCCCGGCGCCGCCACGGCGCTCGGCCGGCTCACGGTGTTCCACCGCGTGGCGCTCGACGTCAACCCGGGCGTCGTCGCGCGGGTGCGGGACTTCCGCGTCGCGCCCATGCTGGCCCGTACGCTCCGCAGCGGCATCTTCGACGAACTCGCCTGGCCCGCACTGGAAGAGGCACTCGCCCTGATCGGCGCGGTGCCGGAGGGCCCCACCCCGGGCCTGACCGCCCCGGACAACGGCAGCGGCAACCAGCCGGTGGCCTTCGAGGTCTCCGAGGCATGGCCCGCACTGGTGCTGTCCACCGCCACCAAGGCCGTCGTGGTCGGTCCGGAGGGCATCCTGCTCGACCACGACCTGCGCATACCGGAAAAGCTCGACGACTGGAACAAGCCGAAGTACCGCTACGTGGACGGCGATCTGCTGGTCGTCTGGTGGCACGAGGACGGCTCGAAGGCCTACTGGTCGTCGCGCCCGGGCGAGGTCTTCGAGCCGACCGGCGAGGTGCCCGGACGCTGGGGCAACGAGTCCGCGGTCGTCTCGCTGCCGCACCCGGACGGCGGGCGTGTCACCGGCGGCCGCGTCCTGCACGCCGGCGACACCGAACTGCCCGTACGCCGCCCGGTCCTCACCGACGGTGTCGGCCACTGGGTACTCAACTGGGAGCAGCACCCCGCCCGCTGGTTCGAGTACGACCCCGCCACCGGCACCCGCGGCCGCGCCTCGCTGCCCGCGCTCTTCGCCGCCGCCGTCGAGGGCGACGGCACCGGTGAGGCCGGCACACTCGCCGCCAACCAGTGCGAACTGCTGCCGCTGCTGCCCGGACTCGAAGGCACCCCCTTCGGCACCGACGGCAAGCTCCTCGGCCGGTGGATCCGCATCGACCGGCACGCCGTCACCACCGGGTCCCCGGACGGCCACACGGTCACCCTGCCCGTCACCGAACGGGGCTGGAACGGCCACCCGAAGGTCACGCCCCTGGGCGCACTGCGCCTGCCTGGCGGCGCCCGACCGACCGTCGTGGCCGCCAACGACGGCATCGACCTGATGGCGGACGGCATCCGACTCGGCCAGGTCCCCACGTGGGCACGCGGCGGCTCGCACGCGGCGGGTACGGTCTACGCCCCCGGCCTGGCCTTCTGGCACGCCCTGCGCCCGCGGGACGAGGCCGCGTCGGCGGTCCTGCGCGGTCTCACCGACACCGACGCGGAAGCGCTCATCGCGGGTGCCACGGCCGAGCACGAGGCCTTCCGGGCCGCCCTCGCCGAGGCCGGCCCCGACCAGGTGGCGGTCGCCCGGGAACCGGTGCCGCTCGCCACCGTCGGCACCGTGCTCCCGGGCGTCGCGCATCCGCACATGGCGGCGGGCGTCGCGGGCATCACCCGGTCCGCCGGCGACCTGGCACGGCGCCTCGCACGCTTCGGCGAACCTCCGGCGGAAGCGGCGGCCGAACCCGAGGAGTACCGCCCGGACCACGGCAACGACGAGATCCTGAACGAGGCTTCGGCCGGCCTCGTGGAACGCCGCGGCTACCACTACGGCAGCTCGGCGTCCTCCTGGGCCGTGCTCAACCAGATCCGGGCCGTGGCCGCACTCCTCGAGGCCGGAAACCCCGACGACAGCGCGGATTCCGACAGCGGCACCGACACCGACACCGACGACGCGCCTGCCACGGGGGACGCCGCCGGAACCGCGGCCTCCGCGACCGTCCCCGCCCCCCGCGCGGACGGCTGGACGGTCGGCTACCTGAAGATCCCGTCGGGCGCCTTCGACTGGACGAGCGCCCTCGGCCGCGTCGGCCCGCTGCTGGTGCGCGCCGCGTCGCCGCTCACCTCGGCCGAGCACCGCGAAGGACTGCTCCTCCTCACCGAGGAACTGTCCGCGGAGGTGTTCCGACGGCCCGGGTGCCTGCGCCGCGTCACCATCTGCGCCGAGGAGCGCGGGGCGTTCAACGTCGGCGCCGTCCTGCGGCACGGCGACCGCGTCGTCATGGTCACCAGTGCGTCCGGCTGGGGCGCGGACCGGCGGCAGCACTGGACGGCGCTCGACTACGACCCGTCCGGCCGCTTCGGCGCGATCGCCGACGTCACCACGCACGACGAGCAGGTCGTCGAGCCCGTAGACGACCCCGCGCGCACCGACGAGTTCCTGCGCCTGCTCCGCGAGTCGGGCGCACCGCAGTGGCGCCCCGAGTCGGCCGACGCGATCGCCGACGCCACCGGCGCCCGCCGCGCCGAAGCCGTCCTGCTCCTCGCCGGCCTTCCGGCCATCAACGGGTACGGACGGGTGGGACTCGAACCCGCCCAGCGCCAGATCCTGGGCCTGAAGTCCACCGAGATCGGTGTTGCGCGCGATCGGCTGCGCATCCTGGACACCCAGGAGCGCCTGCGGCTGCTCGCCGCCCTCATCCCGACCGACCCCGCCGCGGTGTGGAGCACCGGGTTCGACACGGAAGCCGCCGCGGCGCAGTGGCGGCGCCAGTTCGGCGACGCCGTACGCCTGCCCGAGGACATCGCCGTCGAGGCCGTCGCCGCGAAGCTCGACGAATCCTCCCTGGAGATCGTCCTCAACCCGGAGTCGTACGCGGCGCTGACCCGCACGACGACCCAGCGCCTCGACAAGGACCGGAACCTCGTCGCCGACGACCCGGCCGCGCTGCCGGGCACGCACCTGCTGACCGGCAGCGTGCGGGCGATCTCGTGGCTCGCGTACCGGCTGCCGTACGGCCACCCGCTGCGTGCCGCGCTGCCCCGCGCGCTCGCCGCGCTGCGCAACCGCCTCGCCGACCCCGGGCTCCTGCTCGACCTCGGCGTCTCGTGGACCGAGCGCGGCGAGTTCACCTCGAAGGCGCTGCGCCTGGCCGAGGGCATGCCCGAGGAGGGCGGCGCCGACGCGGACGGCCTGGTGCGGGTCGGCGAAAAGATCGTGCTGACCCCGTGGTATGCGTCGGGCGAGCACGTCTGGGTCCGGGTCGGTGCCCTGGACGGCCCCGAAGACCCGGACCTGCTGCGGTTGTTCGCGCTCCGCGGTGACGCCGACCGACAGGGCGCCGGGGCAATCGCCGTCATCCTCGGCGACGCGCTGGAGCGCCTCGCGAACGTCGGCCTCGCGGGCAGGGCCGCGGACGACGGCGCGGAACCCGCCGTCGGATTCGCGCAGGACCCCTCCTGGTCGCTGCCGGACCTCGTCGAGGAGGTCGCCAAGACGCACGGCATCGACGCGGACGTGGCGACGCTCTACCTCCAACTCCTCGCGCTGCCCGACCCGACCGACCGCAACGTGGCGCGCTGGACCGGCTGGAAGCCCGCGCGACTGAAGGCGGCCCGGGCCGCGTTGGCCGCCACCGACCTGGTGGTCACCGCCAAGCGCACGCGCGCGTCGCGGAGCCTGTTCCTGCCGGGCGGCTGGCACGAACTGCGCCGCTCGCTGCCGCTGGAGACCTGGAAGGACCGCCTCTACCCGGTGCACGACAGGGGGGCGCTCATCCCGGACAGCCCCGTGACCGAGCTGTTCGAGGCCGCATGGCAGCGTGTCCGCGAGGGCGACGCGCCCGGCTTCGAGCAACTGGAGACCCGCAAGGCCCGGAGGGGGCGCCACCGATGAGCACGAACACGCGCACGAACACCCGCGAGAACCAAGGTCCTGAAGAGGTGACCGCGGACCCGGCGGGGCGGCAGGTGCAGCCGCCCGAGGACGCCTTCGCCGACGAACTGGAGTTCCTGGCCGCGTACGACACCGGGCCGCGCCCGCCGGCGTGGCGCCTCACGCCGCGCGCCGTCGTCACGTTCGTCGTGGGCAGCAACGGCGAAGCGCTCAAACTCGCCGACGGCTCCCGCTCGCTGACGATCAGTCAGAAATTCGTGGGAGAACGCGCGCTCGTGGAGCGCTGCGTGGTCACGCTCGCCGGTGAACGAGGGCTTCTCCTCGTCGGCGAGCCGGGCACCGCCAAATCGATGCTGTCCGAACTCCTCGCGGCGGCCGTCTGCGGCACCAGCGGCCTCACCGTGCAGGGCACCGCGGGCACCACCGAGGACCAGCTCAAGTACGGCTGGAACTACGCGATGCTGCTGGCTTCGGGGCCGAGCCGGGACGCGCTCGTACCGTCGCCGGTCCTGACCGCGATGACCCGGGGCGCCGTGGCCCGCGTCGAGGAGGTGACGCGCTGCCTGCCGGAGGTGCAGGACGCGCTCGTCTCCCTGCTGTCGGAACGCCGCATCGCGGTGCCCGAACTCGCCGGGACCCCGGACGGACAACTGCACTCCGCGCCCGGCTTCACCCTGATCGCCACCGCGAACCTCCGCGACCGGGGCGTATCCGAGATGTCCGCGGCGCTCAAGCGCCGCTTCAACTTCGAGACGGTCGGCCCGATCACGGACCTCGACGCCGAGACCGCCCTCGTCCGCCGCCAGGCCCGCGGCGCGGTCGAACGCGCCGGGGCGGCCTTCGCGGTCGACGACGCGGTGCTCGAGGCACTCGTCACCGCGTTCCGCGACCTGCGCACCGGGCGGAGCGCGGAGGGCTGGGAGGTCGAGCGGCCTTCGACGGTCATGAGCACCGCGGAGGCCGTGTCGGTGGCCGGCGCGCTCGGGCTGGCCTCCGCGTACTTCCCCGGCGACCGCGACGTTCTCAGCCTGCTGCCCGGCCATCTCCTCGGCGTGGTCCGCAAGGACGACCCGACGGACGCGGCCCGGCTGCTCGGCTACTGGGACGCGGCGGTGCGGCGCCGGGCCGAACAGGGCGCCGCGACCTGGCGCACCCTCTGGGACCTGCGGCATGTGCTCGAAGGCTGATGCACACACGCGCACAAGCACGTCGCGGACGGTCGAGTCGGGGAAGGCGGGGCACGGAGCATGAGTGAGCGGATGGCGCCCGGAGACGCGGTGGAGTGGCTCGCGGACGCGGACCGGCCGGTCCTGATCGGCGTACGGCACCACGCGCCGTCGCTGGCCGCCGCCGTGCCCGCCCTGCTCGACGCCGCGCGCCCGAACGTCGTGCTGGTCGAACTCCCGGCCGACCTCCAGGAATGGATGCCGTGGCTCGCCCACCCGGAGACCCGGGCCCCGGTCGCCCTCGCGGGGGCGGGGCCGCACGGGCTGGGCTTCTACCCGTTCGCGGAGTTCTCGCCCGAGCTGGCCGCCGTGCGGTGGGCGGCACGGCACGACATCCCGGTGGTGGCATGCGACTTGCCGCTGGCGCACCGGGCATGGGCGGATGCGGGCGGACCGGCTCCGGGTGAGGTGACCGGGTCGGAGCCCACTGGCTCGCGGCCTGCCGGGTCGGAGCCCACTGGCTCGCGGCCTGGCGGATCGGAGACCGCCGGGTCGGGGGCCGCGGCCCCCGCCCCGGCGGCCGGTCCGGGCCTCCACCAGGCGCTCACCCGGAACCTCACCGGTCGTCCCGGTGACGACCTGTGGGACCGGCTCGTCGAGGCCGCCGCGCCCGGTTCGTCGGCGGAAGCCGTACGCCGTGCGGCGCTCGCGGTGGGCTGGGCGCTGCGCCAGGACGCCGTGGAGACGCGCGGCGTGGACCTCCTCGACCTGCGCCGCGAAGCCTGGATGCGGCGGGCTCTGCGCGAGGCGACGGCCGACGGGAAGCGGGCGGTCGCGGTGGTGGGCGCGTTCCACACACCGGGGCTCCTCGACGAAGGGGCCGACGACGGCGTCGTGTTCCCCGGCGAGGCGGACGGCGCGGAGGTGGTGACGTCGTTCGTGCCGTACACGTACGCGCTGCTCGACGAACGCTCCGGCTACCCCGCCGGGATCCGCGACCCCGAATGGCAGCACGAGGTGTACGAGGCGGCCGGGGACCTCGACGAGCTGTACGGCGTGCTGACCCGCGCCGCGACCCGGCTCAGCGTCGAACTGCGCACCCAGGGCCACCCGTCCGGCCCGGCGGACGCCCGCGAGGTCGTACGGGTCGCGGGGGACCTCGCCCGCCTGCGCGGCCTGCCCGCGGCCGGGCGCGGCGAACTCGTCGAGGCGGCGCAGACGGTCCTCACACACGGCGAATCACTCGGCCGGGGGAAGGCGGTGGCCCGTGCCCTCGAACGCGTGCTCGTCGGCACCCGCGCCGGGCGCCGTGCCCCCGGCACGCCGCGGAGCGGCCTCGGCCCCGCGGTCGAGGCGGCGCTTGCCGAACTCGGGCTGCCCGGCCCGCATGCGGCGAACCCGGGGGAGGAGCGGGACATGCGCCTCGACCCGCTGCGCACCCCCCTCGACCGCCGCCGCGAACTGCTGCTCAAGCAGCTTGCGGTGTGCCGGATCCCGTACGCAGAAGCCGACGAGGTGGTCGGCGCGGGCGGGGCGGACGCGTTGACGACCCGGTGGCGGATCCGCTGGTCGCCGTCCACGGCCGCGATGCTCGACGTCGCCGGAATTCGCGGCGTGACCCCGGCGCAGGCCGCCGAAGGGGTGCTGCGGGACCGGCACCGCCGCGAGGTGGAGGAGGAAGGGCCGACGGCCGCGCAGGTGCTGGCCGGGCTCGAACAGGCCGCCGAGTGCGGGCTCGACGCACTCGCCGCCGAACGCGTGCGCGAGATGGGCTCGGTGCTTCCCGCGTGCGCGGCGCTGCCCGAACTGCTGGCCGGACTGGCGCTATTGGACCGGTTGCGGGCCGGACACATACCGGGGCTCGCGCGGGTGCCGGAGGAGGTCCCGGCGATCGCCGCGGACCTCACCGCGGCGGCGGTCCGGCAGATCGACGGCCTGACCGGATCGGAGGAGGTCGACGACGCCCGGGCGCTGGTCGAACTCGCCGGGCGCGCCGACGCGTTCGGAGGCGTACGCCTGGCGGACGCGCTGGCCCGGCTGGCCGCCGACGGGGCGCCGTTGATGGCCGCGGCGGCGGGTGCGGTACGCGTGCTGCTGGGGCAGGAAGAGGCCGCCGGCTTCGGGGTGCGCGTGGCCTCGTGGCTGGACGACGCGACGACGGGCGAGCGGCGGACCGACCTGGTGCGGCGCCTCACCGGCGTGCTGACCGCGGCGGGGCCGCTGCTGGAGGCGGGCGGCGCGGCGCTGGACCCGTTGCTGGCACGGGTGGTCCAACTGCCGGACCGGGACTTCCTGGCGCGACTCCCGGCGCTGCGGGGCGGGTTCGACGCGCTCTCGCCGGCCGCCCGGGGGCGGGTGCTGGCGGTGGTCGAGGAGCGCCTCGACGACCGGATCGAGACCGAGACCGCGGTGGCGCCGGAGTCGTTGGCCGCGTGGGCGTCGGCGGACCTGGCGGCGCGGGAAGCGCTGGCGGGCCGGGGCCTGTGGCCGCAGGCCGAGACGGGCCTCCCGCCGGGCCGGGCTGAGGCAACCGAGCAGGCCGACGTGGTCGGACGAGCCGAGGCGCTCGGGAAACTGGAGGCGGTCGGGCAGCCGGAGGCGGTCGTACACGCCGGGGCATCCCGGCAAGCCGAGGTATCCAGGCCGGCCGAGGTATCGAAGCCGACCGAGGTATCAAAGCCTGCCGAGGTATCAAAGCCTGCCGAGGTGTCCAGGCAAGCGGAGGTATCCAGGCCAGCCGAGGTACCCGAGCAAGCCGCCGTGGGCGAACACGCCAAGGTAGTCGGACAATCGGACCCTGCCTGGGGACAAGCCGACGCATCGCAAGACATCACCCTGCTAAACCCCCAAGGTGGGGGCCCGCAGGCAAAGTCGGATGATCACACCGCCGAACCGGCCGACGGCGAGACGGCCGCGGGCGACGCCACGACCCTTACGCCGCAAGCACGTTGGCGGCTCGTGCTCGGCCGCCGCGCCGACCCCCGCGACTCCCGCGCCGGCCGGATCGGGGCCGCGCTCGACGAGCTCTACGGCACCGGCCGCGGCGAAGGCTCCCGCGGCGACCTGGGCCTGCCCGCGAACGGCGGCGGCCGCCAAGCCGCCTACCCGTCCGCGCGCGACTGGTCCGAGGACCTCGCCGCGCTGTTCGGCCCTTCCGTACGCGAGGAGGTCCTCGCGGCCGCCGTCGCGGCCGGACGCCGCGACGCCATCACCGAACTCGACCCCGCCGCCGCACGGCCCTCCGTCGACCTGCTCCGTGCCGTACTCGAACACGCGGGCGGCCTTCCGGAGTCCCGTATCGCGGCACTGCGCCCGCTGGTGAACCGGATCGTGGCGGAGCTGACGCGGGAACTCGCGACCCGTATGCGCCCGGCCCTCGCCGGGCTGACCATCCCGCGACCGAGCCTCCGCCCCGGCGGGGGCCTCGACCTGCCGCGTACGCTCCGCGCCAACCTCGCGACCGCGCGCCGCGATCCCGGCCCCGACGGCCGCGTCACGGTGGTCCCGGAAAAGCCCGTCTTCCGCACGAAGGCCCGGCGCAGCGCCGACTGGCGGCTGATCCTGGTCGTCGACGTATCCGGCTCGATGGAGGCGTCGACCATCTGGTCCGCGCTCACCGCGTCGATCCTCGCCGGAGTCCCCGCCCTCACCACGCACTTCGTGGCGTTCTCGACGGAGGTCGTCGACTTCACCGACCGGGTGCACGACCCGCTCGGCCTGCTCCTCGACGTGCGGGTCGGCGGCGGCACGCACATAGCGGCCGGCCTGCGGTACGCCCGCGACCTGGTCACCGTTCCGTCCCGCACGCTCATCGCCGTGGTCAGCGACTTCGAAGAGGGCTGGCCGCTCGGCGGGCTGCTGGGCGAGGTCCGCACGCTGGTCGGCTCCGGCTGCCACGTCCTCGGCTGCGCGAGCCTCGACGACCGGGGCAAGCCGCGCTACTCGACCGCCGTCGCATCGCAGCTGGTCGCGGCCGGGATGCCCGTCGCGGCCCTCAGCCCGACCGAACTGGCCCGCTGGGTAGGAGAGAAGGTCCGATGAGCACACCAGACGCGGCGCTCACGTCGGTCGCGGTACGCCCCGGCGCCGTGGCCGACATCGTCGAGGCGCTCCCGCCCCGGCTGCGCAAGCGGCTGGACGGGGCTGTGGAAAAGCTCCTGGCGCGGCCGGTCACCCGCGACGGGGACACGGTCCGGATCGCCGTCGACGACGACGCCGATCTCACGCTGAACGCCCCGGGCGGGGTGGTGCGGACCGCCGAAGACGTCGTTTGCGCCTGCCTGTTGGCTCCCAGCTGCCTGCACCGCGCCGCCGCGGTGTCGGCGCTTACGGTGGAGCTGGACGACGATCTCAATCTCGAGGCTGACGAGGACACCGTTGCCGCGGCGAATGCCGGGGCGGCGTCCGCGGGCGGCGCGGCCGAGCCCGACGGCGCGTCACCGGATGAAGGCGACGGCTCCGCCGAGTCCGGGGAAGTCCGACAATCGCACACGGCCGGTGGACGGCCGGACGCACGCGACGAGCCCTCTCCACTAAACCCCCGTCGTGGGGGGCCGCGCGCAAAGTCGGATGATCACACCGGCGCCCGCGCCGCTCCGGGCATGCCCACCGCAACCGCCGTCGCCACGGCCTCCGCCCCGGGCACCGACACCGGCACCCGCGTTGGTACCGGCACCGGCACCGCCACCGGCAACGGCACCGCCACCGAGATCACCCCCGCCCAACACGCCGCCGCCCACACCCTGTGGAAGGCCGCCGCCCTCGTCCTCGACGCCGGCATCCCCGGCGCGGGCGCCGTCCAACAGGCCGAACTCCTCCGCGCCGCCCACTCCGCGAAGCTCGCCGGCCTCCATCGCGGCGCCGCCGCGGCCGTGTCCGTCACCACAGCCCTGCGCGCCGCCCGCGCCGACGACCCCGCCCACCGGCTCCCGGACCTCGCCGAAGCCCTCCGCGAACTCCTCGACACCGCAGACCAGTTGGCTTCGCCCTCGGCTGCCGCCGAACTCCTGGGCACCGCGCGGCAGGCGTACACCCACTCCGGATCACTGCGCCTGTACGGGCTGTTCAGCGAGCCCCTGCGCACCGCCTCCGGGCACGCGGGCGTCGTCACGTACACCGTCGGTCCGGACGGGGCCCTCCGTACCGTCTCCGACGTCATGCCCGGTACCCCCGAGCGCATCGCGGGCGCCGCGGCACGCGCCGTACGCATGGGCGACACCGCGCTCGACCACCACGCCCTGACGCGCGCGGGCCTGATGGTCTCCGGGGCGACGGAGTCGCCGACCGGCCGTCTGGGCGCGGGGGCGTCGGTACGCGCCGTCAGCGCATCCGGCGCCGCCTGGGACGCCGACCCGCTCGCCGCCCTGTGGGCCGAACCGCCGTCCGCACAGGTCGCCCGGGTGCTCCGCGCCCGCGAGCTGCCGGCCGACGCCCGGCGCGCCGGGGCGGAACTCCTCTTCCTGGACGTCGAGATCCTCGGCCCCGTCGCCGCGTCGCTCGCATCGGGGCGCGGGGACCGGGTGGCCGCGCGATGCCTGCGTACGGGGACGCCGGTCCAGCTCCTGGTGGCCGACGACCACCCCGCGCTGGCGTTCCGCGACAACCTGCGGCTGATCGCGAGCCACCGCGGCTTGGCCCTTCGGCTGGTCGGCCGCCTCGAATCGGGGACGGAGCCGGCCGTACGCGCCTTCGCCGTCGCTCCCGCCCCCACGACCCACGGGCCCGCAGCCGTCCTCACGCGCGAAGGGACCCCCGCACCCGAAGGGCATCCGGTGCCCGTCCTCACCTTGGCCCCCGCACTCAAGGGCCGCGTCAACCTGGGGCTCGACCGCCTCCAACGGGCCGACTTCACGACCGCCCGTCCCGCCGCAGTCACCACAGCCGCAGCCGCGGCCAGGGCCGATTCCGGGTCCGCCGACGGCTCCGGAGACATCTCCGCCGACCCGGCTCCCGCCCGGACGGAGCACGCCGGCCCCGGCGATCACTCCGGCGTACGCCCCGTCGCGCCACCGGCCGCCACCGTCGCGCCGCCGCACGTCGACGAGGCACCCGCGTACCTCGTACACCGCCAAGTGGAACGGGCGGTCGCCGGCGGCCGTCCCGCGGTCGCACTCGCCGGGACCCTCGCGCGCGACACCGCGCGACTGCGCCGCGACGGCCTCACCACCGGCGCCGACCTGCTGGAACACCTCGCCGCCTCGGCAGCGGACCGGGGCCGCGACGTGTTCGGACGGCTCCTGCCCGCCGACACCGAACGGCTCGCGCGCGCGTGGCTCGCGACCGCTGCCTACGCGCGCGCGGTGGATGCGGCACTCACCGCACACGCCTGGGGTCCGCCAGGGGAGCTCTGACCTGCGCCCGAACAACCGGGCCGGGGCGCCCGGGTAACCGATTTCCGATGCGGGGCACAGGCCGTGTATGGTTTCACCTGCTCGCCCCAATAGCTCAGTCGGCAGAGCGTCTCCATGGTAAGGAGAAGGTCTACGGTTCGATTCCGTATTGGGGCTCTGACGAGGAAGACCCCGTCCAGGCAATGGGCGGGGGCCTTCGTCGAGGCGGCGTAGCTCAGTCGGTAGAGCAAGCGGCTCATAATCGCTGTGTCACCGGTTCAAGTCCGGTCGCCGCTACCCAAGGAGCCGATGTGGGGGATACCCCAGGTCGGCTGCTTCTGCTGAAATCACATCCACGACTGTCAGGAAGGCGCTCCCGTGGCTGCCACAGATGTCCGCCCGAAGATCACGCTTGCCTGCGTGGAGTGCAAGGAGCGGAACTACATCACGAAGAAGAACCGGCGTAACGACCCGGACCGTCTCGAGATGAAGAAGCACTGCCCGCGCTGCAACTCCCACACCGCGCACCGCGAGACCCGCTGACGCCGGTCCGCTCACGCGGCACCGCGCACCAAGGCGTTTCGACGAGGCCACCCCGCACCGGGGTGGCCTCGTTCGTCGTTCCAGCGTGCGCCCAGCGCGATCCGGGATACTGCTCCGGCGGCATCTGCCACCCACGCCGGCACTCGACCGCACTCATATCGGCACACACATCGGCTGCGTTGGAGGCGACCCTCGGATGGCGCTGGATCCCAAGTTCATCGGGCGCACGTACCCGCCCACCGCCCCGTACGAGGTGGGCCGCGAGAAGATCCGCGAGTTCGCCGACGCGATCGGCGACGCGAATCCCGTGTACCGCGACCCGGAGGCCGCCGCCAAGTACGGCCACCCGGACGTCATCGCGCCGGTGACCTTCCCCATCGTGATCTCGCTGGGGGCCGCCGAGCAGATCGTGATGGACCCCGAACTGGGGCTCGACTACTCGCGCGTCGTGCACGCCGACCAGCGCTTCTCGTACGCACGCCCGGTGCGCGCCGGCGACCGCCTCGTGGCCGTGGTCACGGTCGAGAACATCAAGACGATGGCGGGGAACGACATCATCACCACCCGCGCGGACATCGCGACGGTGGACGGCGAGCACGTGGTGACCGCCCGCTCCACCCTCGCCGCGCGCGGCACCGGCGACACCGACACCAAGTCCGCCGCCGACACCCACGCCGCCGCCGACACCCACGCCGCCGCCGACACCAAGGCCGACACCAAGGCCGACAGCAAGACCGGCGCCAACGCCGGCACCGACACCAAGACCGGGGAGAACTGACGTGGCCGCGGGCATCAGCTACGACGACGTCGAGGTCGGCACCGAACTCCCGCCGCAGTCGTTCCCCGTCGGGCGCGGCGACCTGGTCCGGTACGCGGGCGCCTCGGGCGACTTCAACCCCATCCACTGGAACCCGCGCTTCGCGGTCGAGGTCGGCCTGCCCGACGTCATCGCGCACGGCATGTTCACCATGGCCGAGGCGGTGCGCGTCGTCACCGACTGGGTGGGCGACCCCGGCGCGGTGGTCGAGTACTCCGTGAAGTTCACCCGTCCGGTGGTCGTCCCCGACCCCGAGGGCGCGGTGGTCGAGGTGACCGGCAAGGTCGCCCAGAAGCTCGACGACCGCCGCGTACGGGTCGACCTGCACGTCACGTGCGGCGACGCGGGCAAGGTCCTCGGTGTCCCGCGCGCCGTCGTGCAGCTCGCCTGACCGTACGCTGTTCGGGTGCAGCATCTCGCCGATTCCCCCCTCGCCCCGTTGACCACGCTCCGCCTCGGCGGACCGGCCCGTCGCCTGTACGAGGCGACCACGACCGCCGAACTGGTCGCCGTCGTCAAGGATGCCGACGACCACGGCACACCGCTGCTGCTGATCGGCGGCGGCAGCAACCTGGTCGTCGGCGACCAGGGATTCGACGGCATCGTCGTGCGGATCGCCACCAAGGGCCATTCGCTGGGCGCCAACGGCCTGCTCAGCGCGGACGCCGGCGTCCGCTGGGACCACCTGGTCGAGACCGCGGTCGACGCGGGCTGGGCGGGTGTGGAGTTCCTGTCCGGCATCCCCGGCAGCGCCGGGGCCACACCGATCCAGAACGTCGGGGCGTACGGCCAGGAGGTCGCCGAGACCGTCGCCATGGTCGAGGTGTACGACCGACGGTCCGGGCGCATGGAACTGCTCGACCCGTCCGAGTGCGGCTTCGCGTACCGCGACAGCGTCTTCAAGGCGCCGGAGAACGCCGACCGGTACGTCGTGCTGCGCGTGCACTTCCAGCTCCGTGCCGAGGGCGGCGCGTCCGCCCCGGTGAAGTATGCCGAGGTGGCCCGCGCCCTCGGCGTCGAGCAGGGCGCGTGCGTGCCGCTCGCCACCGCCCGTGACACGGTGCTGGGCCTGCGGCGGGCCAAGGGCATGGTGCTGGACGAGGCGGACCACGACACGTGGAGCGCCGGGTCGTTCTTCACCAACCCGATCCTGACCGAGGCGCAGTTCGCCGACCTGGTCCGCCGCGCCGCCGAGCGCCTGGGCGCCGAGGCCGAGCCGCCGCGCTATCCGGCGGGGGAGGGGCTGGCGAAGACGTCGGCCGCGTGGCTCATCGAGCGCGCGGGGTTCCCCAAGGGCTACGGGACCGGGCCGGCGCGCATCTCGACCAAGCACACGCTCGCGCTGACGAACCGCGGCGGGGCCAAGACCGAGGACCTGCTGTCACTGGCCCGCGAAGTGCGGGACGGCGTACGCGAGTTCTTCGGTGTCGAACTGGTCAACGAACCGATCTTCGTCGGCGCGGTCCTGTAGTGGTCGGCCGTCACGGGCCCTTGCCCCTCGGGGTAGGGGCCCGGTGCGCCGTCCCGCCGACCGCGGGCGGCGCGAGGCGGGGAGAAACCGTCCCGCGCCGACGGTTGACAACCCTAGTTATTGAGTAATAACTTACTTCACATGGCAGCCCCCACCAGCACCCGAGCCGGCACCGTCCGGATGAGCGCCGACGAGCGCCGCACCGCGGTCATCCGCGCGGCGGTCGCGGAGTTCGCCAAAGGGGGCTTCAACGGCACTTCGACGGCCACGATCGCCGGCCTGGTCGGCGTCTCGCAGCCGTACCTGTTCCGCCTCTTCGACGACAAGAAGGCCCTCTTCCTCGCGACCGTGGAGTACGGCTTCCAGCGCGTCGAGCAGACCTTCTCGACCGTCACGAAGGGGCTCCAGGGGCACGAGGCCATCCACGCGATGGCCCACGCGTACCAGGACCTGCTGGACGAGGACTCCGACCTGCTGCGGATCCAGCTTCAGGCGTACGTCGCCGCGCACGACCCGGAACTGAAGCCGCACATCCGGAAGTTCTGGGACAGCCTCGACTCGCTCGTCCGCGGCATCACGGGCTCCGACCCCGAGGTGATGACCACCTTCTTCGCGCGCGGCATGCTCTGCAACGTGATCGCCGCCATCGACCTGCCCCGTGAGCGCTACTTCGGCGACTTCCTCTCCGAGGACGGCCGCCTGGTGGAATGCGAGATCTGCGAGGCGGCCCGCCAGATCGGCCCAGGCGGGACCGTCGCGGGCTCGACCGCCGCACCAGAAGACCCGGTTGCCCCGGGTGCGACCGACTGAGTCGCGCCCGCCCCCCTCTCCTCGCCCCCGCGGGGCAGCGCCATGCCCAGCAAAGTTAGTCATCAATAACTCAGCTTCGCGTCAAAAGTTAGTAATTAATAACTATCAATTCCGGCCGTCCCCGGCCGACAACCCTTCAGGGGGACGACATGAGTTCGACGCAGGCGCCGCCCGCCGCCAAGTCCCGCACCGTGGTGTGGACCTTCCTGGCCTCCAGCTTCGCCCTGTTCATGGCCAGCCTGGACAACCTCGTGGTCACCACCGCAATACCGTCGATCCGCGACGACCTGGACGCCGGGATCTCCGAACTCGAATGGACGGTGAACGGCTACACCCTCAGCTTCGCCGTCCTGCTCATGCTCGGCGCCGCACTGGGCGACCGCTTCGGCCGCCGCCGCGTCTTCGCCGCCGGCATCGGCGTCTTCACCTTCGCCTCCGCCCTTGCCGCGCTGGCACCGAACACCGACATGCTGATCGCCGCCCGCGCCATCCAGGGCGCCGGAGCCGCCGCGATCCTCCCGCTGAGCCTCACCATCCTGACCCGGGCCGTGGCCCCCGAGAAGCGCCCGATGGCCCTCGGCCTCTGGGGCGGCATCAACGGCCTCGCGGTCGCCCTCGGCCCGCTGGTCGGCGGCGCCATCGTCGAAGGCGGCTCGTGGCAGTGGATCTTCTGGATCAACGTGCCGATCGGCCTCGTGCTCATCCCGCTCATCTTCCGCAAGGTCGAGGAGAGCCACGGCCCGGGCGGACGCCTCGACCTGATCGGCACCGTCCTCGTCAGCCTCGGCATGCTCGGCGTCGTCTTCGGCCTGGTCCGCGGCGAGGGCCACGGCTGGACCAGCGCGACCGTGCTCGGCCCGATCGCGGCCGGCGTCCTGTTCCTCGCCGCCTTCATCGCCCACGAGCGCCGCACCCCGCAGCCGATGCTGCCGATGACGATGTTCCGCAACCGCGCCTTCGCCGCCTTGACCGTGTCCGGGCTGCTCATGTTCGCGGGCGTGTTCGGCTCGATCTTCCTGCTGACCCAGTACTTCCAGGGTGTCCAGGGCTACTCCGCGCTCGGCGCCGGCCTGCGCATCCTGCCCTGGACCGCGATGCCCGTCCTGATCGCGCCGCTGGCCGGACCGCTCGCGGGCCGCATCGGCGGACGCCCGCTGGTCATCCTCGGACTCGCGCTGAGCGCGGCCGGACTCGCCTGGTTCGCCGTCACCGCGTCGCCCGACGTGACGTACGCCGAGCAGATCCCGGCCCTGATCCTCTCCGGCGTGGGCATGTCGCTGTACTTCATCCCCACCGCCAGCCTGCTGATGGCCTCGGTCCGCACCGAGCAGCAGGGCGTCGCGTCCGGTGCCAACAACGCGATGCGCGAACTCGGCGGCGTCCTCGGTGTCGCGGTCCTCGCCTCGGTGTTCTCGTCGCAGGGCGGGTTCGTCTCGCCGCAGGCCTTCGTCGACGGCCTCGTCCCCGCCCTGTGGGTGGGCGTTGCGCTCGCCGGCGTCGGCTCGCTGACCGCCGCGCTGATCCCGCGGCGCAGCGCGGACCGGATCCGGACGTCTTCCGGCGAGCCCGGCGCCGGCACCGACGTGGACAACCGCAAGGTCCCCGTCGCCGCCTGACCGCCCGACCCGTACCTGCCCGGGGCGTACGCACACCCCGCACCGTGCCCGAGAATCGTCCGCACAGCGCGACGCCCGGTGGGCGTGACCTCAACCCCGAGGCCACGCCCACCGGGCGTCGCGGCGTTTCCGGCCGGGGCTTCGACCGGCCGTACCTCAACCGCTTCGACCGGCGTACCTCAGCCGCGCGGCCGCAACCGCGACGCCATCACCGCGATGTCGTCCTCGGCATCCGGCCCGAGCTGGTCCACCACGTAGTCGACCAGGTCCCCCAGATCGGCACCCACCGGCGGCGGGCGCAGGTCGGTCAGTCGGCGCAGGGACACATCGATGTCCTCGCCACGCCGCTCCACCAGCCCGTCCGTGTAGAGCAGCATCACCGGTCCGGGCGTACGCGGGAACGCCGTCGACGTGTAGCCGCCCGCCCCGGTGCCCAGCGGCGGACCCGTCGGTACGTCCAGCAGCCGGATGCCGCTCCGGTCCACGAGCGCCGGCGGCAGATGGCCCGCGCTGGCGATCTGGGCGGTCCCCGCCCCCGGGTCCACCACCTCCAGCAGGCACGTGGCGACCCGGTCGAATCCCGCCGCCGCGACCATGTCGTCCATCCGCGCCAGCATCTCGTGCGGTGCCGCGTCCGTCGCGGCCAAGGCCCGCACCAGCATGCGGTAGTGACTCATGGCCACCGCCGCGTTGAGGCCGTGGCCCATGACGTCGCCCATGACCTTGAGCGTCCGGCCGCCGCTCAGCGCGACCACGTCGAACCAGTCGCCGCCGACCAGGGCCTCACTGCCCGAGGGCAGGTACCGGGTGGCGATGTCGATGTCCGGGCGCGGATCGCGCGGCTCGCCGAGCAGCGACTCCTGCAGCTCCCTGGCCACCGCGTGCTCGTGTTCGTAGTGCAGCGCATGGTCCAGGCTGACGGCGGCCCGGGTGGCGATCTCGCGGGCGGTGAACTCGTCCTGCTCGGTGAAGGCCGGGGACGCACCCGCACGCATCATCGTCAGCACACCGAGCGGCCGGCCGCGCGAGACCAGCGGGACCGCCATCCCCGAATGAGCCCCGGCGGCCCGGTATGCGGCCACCCGCGCGGCCGCGGGCCCCCGCCACGTCGCGGCGCCGAAGTCCTCGCGCGCCGGCCGCCCCTCTCTGAGCACCCGCGCGACCGCCGAATCCGCCTCGTAGTCCACCAGCTCCCCGACGCCGCCCATCTCCTCGGTGACCCTGCGCAGCTGCGGCACCCCGGCCAGCGCCTCACGGCGCAGCGACACCGGACCGCGCCCGCCCGGGTCCGCAGCCGCCGGCCGATCACGGTGGCCGCCGCCCGGCGTGGTGAACTCGGGCAGCAGGTCAACCGTCGCCCCGTCGGCCAGCAGCGGCACCGCGAAGGCCGCCAGTTCCCCACACGTGGTGTCGCGGTCCAGGGTCGTGCCGATGCGCTGCCGAGCCGCGTCGAACAGCCCGAGGTGATGCTCCTCCCGCCCGCCGTCCAACCAGCCGCGGTACGCCTCGGAGACCTCCACCACGACGCCCACCAGGCCACGGACCTCGCCGTCGACCTCCCAGCGGTCGTACACGCCGAGCCAGTACCGCCGCGCCGACATGTGCGCGTCCTGCGTCTTGCGCGATGACACCACCTCGCGCGTACGGCCGTCGGAGAGCACCGCGCGCAGCACCGGCTCGGCGTGCTCGGAGAGCGGCATGACGTCGCGCGCCGGCCGCCCGCGGTGGTCCTCGGCGGACACCCCGTTCATCCGCGCCAGCGCCTCGTTGACGTGGACGTAGCGCAGGTCGGTGTCCAGGACCAGCAACCCGGAGGACGACGAGGCCGCAAAGGAACGCGCCACTCGCGCCAATTCGCCGTCGTCGGAACATCCGGTCGCCGGGGGCCGAGTCGTCATGTCCTTGCCTTCCGCCTGCCTTGCGCGGTCGGGAGCGTGCGGCAGAGCCTCCCCGACCCGCCACGCGGGCAAACATGAAGGATTCAGGACAAACAGCCATATGAATCAGCGCCGGCCCGGGCCGTAACCCCGGCCACCGCCCCCGCTGCAATCCGGCCGCGACCCGGCCACAACCGGGCGCCAGCCGTGTCCGCCCCCCGCCCGTGACCACCGGGCCACCGACACCCAGAGCCACAGCCGTCCGTCCGTCAGGCGGCCAGCCAAGCGTCCACGCCCGCGAGCAACTTGTCCTGTACCCCCTCCGGCGCGACGGAGCCGCGGATCGACTGCCGGGCCAGCTCCGCCAGTTCCTCGTCGGTGAAGCCCTGCGACGTACGCGCGATCTCGTACTGCGCCGCCAGCCGCGAACCGAACAGCAGCGGATCGTCGGCACCCAGCGCGATGGGCACCCCCGCCTCGAACAGCCGCCGCAGCGGTACATCCGCCGGATCGTCGTAGACCCCCAGCGCGACGTTCGACGCCGGGCACACCTCGCACACCACCCCGCGGCGGGCCAGCTCGGCCATCAGCCGCGGGTCCTCCGCCGCGCGTACGCCGTGCCCCAGCCGCCGCGCGCCGAGCACGTCCACGCACTCGCGCACGCTGCGCGGCCCGTCCAGCTCGCCGCCGTGCGGGTTCGCGAACAGCCCGGAGCGCCGTGCGATGTCGAAGGCGCGCTCGAACTCCAGGGCGCGGCCCCGGCGTTCGTCGTTGGACAGGCCGAAGCCGACGACCCGCCCCCGGTCCGCGTACCGGGCCGCGAGGCGGGCCAGAGTGCGCGCCTCCAACTGGTGCTTGGTCCGGTTCGCCGCGATCACCACCGCGATGCCGACGCCCGTCGACCGCTCGGCCTCCTCCACGGCCTCGAGGATCACCTCGACCGCGGGCGTCAGGCCGCCGAGCCGGGGGGCGTACGACGTCGGGTCCACCTGGATCTCCAGCCACCCCGACCCCTCCGCGAGATCGTCCTCGGCCGCCTCGCGGACCAAGCGGCGCACGTCGTCGGCGTCGCGCACACACGAGCGGGCGATGTCGTACAGCCGCTGGAAGCGGAACCAGCCCCGCTCGTCGGTCGCGCGCAGGCGCGGCGGAGTGCCGGAGGTCAGGGCGGACGGCAGGTGCACGCGGTACCGGTCGGCGAGTTCCAGCAGGGTCTGGGTCCGCATCGAACCGGTGAAGTGCAGATGCAGATGGGCCTTCGGGAGCGCGCGCACATCGCGGACTGGGTGATCCATCTCCCCGATCATGGCCGACCGCGGGCCCGCGCGGGCCCAGACCGCGCAGGTTGCCCCGACCGGATGACAACTCGGCGACCCCATACCGTGCTGCTGGCACACCCGAGGCAGCCCAAACGTGGGCGGGTGCCGCCTACCGGTCCGGTAGGCGGCACCCGCCGACGAGCGTCAGAACGCGTGGCCGACTACTTGGCCTCGCCCAGCAGCTTCGCGATCCGCGACACGCCCTCGGCCAGGTCCTCGTCGCCGAGCGCGTACGACAGCCGCAGGTAGCCCGGCGTACCGAAGGCCTCGCCCGGCACCACCGCGACCTCGACCTCGTCCAGGATCAGCCCGGCCAGCTCCGCCGAGTCCTTCGGCACCTTGCCCCGGATCTCCTTGCCGATGACGCCCTTGACCGACGGGTACACGTAGAACGCGCCCTTCGGCTCGGGGCACTCGACGCCCGGGATCTCGTTGAGCATGCGCACGATCGTGCGGCGGCGGCGGTCGAACGCCACCTTCATCTCGTCGACCGCGGTGAGGTCGCCGGACACCGCCGCCAGCGCGGCGGCCTGGGCCACGTTGCAGACGTTGGAGGTCGCGTGCGACTGGAGGTTCGTGGCCGCCTTGACGACGTCCTTCGGCCCGATGACCCACCCGACGCGCCAGCCGGTCATCGCGTACGTCTTCGCGACACCGTTGACGATGATCGTGCGGTCCAGCAGTTCCGGCACCACGGTCGGCATCGACACGAACTCGGCGTCGTCGTACACGAGGTGCTCGTAGATCTCGTCGGTCAGCACCCACAGCCCGTGGGACGCGGCCCAGCGGCCGATCTCCTCAACCTGGGCGCGCGAGTAGACCGCACCCGTCGGGTTCGACGGCGACACGAAGAGCAGCACCTTCGTGTTGGCCGTGCGCGCCGCCTCCAGCTGCTCCACCGACACCAGGTAACCGGTGGTCTCGTCGGCCACCACCTCCACCGGCACGCCGCCCGCGAGCTTGATCGACTCGGGGTACGTCGTCCAGTACGGCGCCGGGACGATGACCTCGTCGCCCGGGTCGAGGATCGCCGCGAACGCCTCGTAGATCGCCTGCTTGCCGCCGTTGGTGATCAGCACCTGCGCGGGGTCGACGGTCAGGCCGGAGTCGCGCAGCGTCTTGTCGGCGATGGCCTGCTTCAGCTCCGGCAGCCCCCCGGCCGGCGTGTAGCGGTGGAACTTGGGCGCGCGGCACGCGGCCACGGCGGCGTCCACGATGTAGTCCGGCGTCGGGAAGTCGGGCTCGCCGGCGCCGAAGCCGATCACCGGCCGGCCGGCGGCCTTGAGCGCCTTGGCCTTGGCGTCGACCGCGAGAGTCGCGGACTCGGCGATCGCGCCGATACGTGCGGACACCCGGCGTTCGGTGGGCGAGCTGGACTGGGGGCTGGAGGAAGCTGCGGTCATGGGGCCAATCGTCCCACTGCCGCTCGGGGCCGGGCACGCAGGTTTCGCGATATGAACGCGGAAGAGTGGGGCCGGGCGCCCGGGACCGCGGTCGGAAGGAGCCGACCTCTGCCCGTCCGCTGCCGATACCGCACCGATTCGGGGCACGACCTGCGGCCCCGCCGGAGCGACGACCGGGTGACGGGTTCGACCTGGGCGACCGCAACCCGTACACTCATCCACTGGCGGATCGAACCTGCTGCCGTCGCGCCCGGAAACCCGTGGTTATCAGGCACGACTCTCGGCTAGGTTGGGACCACCGAAGGGCACTAGCTCAATTGGCAGAGCACCGGTCTCCAAAACCGGGGGTTGGGGGTTCAAGTCCCTCGTGCCCTGCGATGTGCCATCCCGACACATTTTCCCGGGATGCGCATGCAGTCAGCGCCAGTCAATCAGCGCCGACGACACCGTCGGTGATCCAGTCAGACCGGATCCAGGTGAGGACGAGTGACGGAGGCCCGCGGCTCCACTGCCACGCCCGAGGACGAGAGCTCGGACGAACTCGGCGTGGACGAGACTCCCCCCGGCGGTAGGAACCGCAGGGGACGCCGTGCCGACGCCGAAAAGCCCGAGCCCAAGAAGCAGGGTCTTTTCGCGCGCCTCGCACTCTTCTACCGGCAGATCGTCGCCGAGCTGCGCAAGGTCGTCTGGCCCACCCGCAACGAGCTCATCACGTACACGACCGTTGTGATCGTGTTCTGCCTGATCATCATCGGCATCGTGTACTCGCTCGACCTCGGGTTCGCCCGGGCGGCGCTCGAAATCTTCGGCTGATCCGGCCGTCCCGCCGGTTACTGTGGTGTCCAGGGCTCCATGCCCTGGGCCCAGCCGGGTCGCGGCCTCCCAGCGGACCGCCGGGCCCCACCGATTGATCCCCACCCAGGAAGAAGCAGCCACCGTGTCAGACCCGAACCTGTTCCCCGACGAGACCGTCGAGGAGACGGGGTCCCTGTCGGAGCAGGCGGAGGACGCCTCCACCGGCGTTGACGTCGCCGAGTCCGCCTTCGAAGGCGACACCGAGGCCGAGACCGACGAGGTCGACGCCGAGGAAGCCGCCGAGGACGACGACGAAGCGGACGAGGTCGCTGCCGAGGACGACGCGGAGGCGGCATCCGTCGATGCCGAGCCGCAGGTGGACGCCCTCGAGGAGTTCCGCGACGCGCTGCGCCGGGCGCCCGGTGAGTGGTACGTCATCCACTCGTACGCCGGCTACGAGAACCGCGTGAAGGCCAACCTCGAGTCCCGCACGACCTCCCTCAACATGGAGGAGTACATCTTCCAGGTCGAGGTGCCGATGGAAGAGGTCGTCGAGATCAAGAACGGTCAGCGCAAGACCGTCAAGCGCAACAAGTTCCCCGGCTACGTGCTGGTCCGCATGGACCTCACGAACGAGTCGTGGGGCGCCGTCCGCAACACCCCGGGCGTCACCGGCTTCGTCGGCAACGCCCACGAGCCCTTCCCGCTCACCCTCGACGAGGTCGCCAAGATCCTCGCCCCCGAGGAGGAGCAGGCCGCGGCCGGCGGCGGCACGTCGACGAAGGCCCCCGCCGAGGTCAAGGTCCTCGACTTCGAGGTCGGCGACTCGGTCACCGTCATCGACGGCCCCTTCGCGACCCTCCAGGCCACGATCAACGAGATCAACCCGGACTCGCAGAAGGTCAAGGGCCTGGTCGAGATCTTCGGCCGCGAGACCCCGGTCGAGCTGTCGTTCAACCAGATCCAGAAGAACTGATCAGGTCGGACTGACGGCACCGCAGAGCTTCCGGAGTCCGGGGCGGCGCAAGCCCTCCCGGACCGCGGATTAGGGCGCCTCCGCAACGGTGGTTATCGTTGTGGGGGCGCCACGCCGCGTCCGCCGTTCCCCGAGGGAGCGGCCCAGCGTGGCGCACGTCGCACGAATGGCCTCCTTGGCGGAGCCATGCGTACCGTGCGGCGACAGGGAAACACATCGTCGAAGGACCCGGAAACATGCCTCCCAAGAAGAAGCTTGCAGCCGTCATCAAGCTGCAGATCAAGGCCGGTGCCGCGACTCCGGCCCCGCCGGTCGGTCCGGCGTTGGGCCAGCACGGCGTCAACATCATGGAGTTCTGCAAGGCGTACAACGCGGCGACCGAGTCGCAGCGCGGCGACATCGTCCCGGTGGAGATCTCGGTCTACGAGGACCGCTCCTTCACCTTCGTGACGAAGACCCCGCCGGCCGCGCGCCTGATCCTCAAGGCCGCCGGTGTCGAGAAGGGCTCGGGCGAGCCCCACAAGACCAAGGTCGCCAAGATCACGCGCGACCAGGTCCGCGGCATCGCCGAGACGAAGATGCAGGACCTGAACGCGAACGACCTGGACGCCGCCGAGAAGATCATCGCCGGCACCGCCCGCTCGATGGGCATCACGGTCGAGGGCTGAGCCCGCTCACCCGGTCCGCGGCGAACTCCGTCCGGACCGCCCCGCAATCCCGTGGCAGGGCCGTGCGTCGGCCCGAGCACACCACGACTCCTTCCGTAACTCAGGAGCTGAAGTGACGCAGCGCAGCAAGACCTACCGCGAAGGCGCCGCCCAGGTGGACCGCGAGCGGCTGTACGCCCCGCTCGAGGCCGTCCGCCTGGCGAAGGCCACCAGCAAGACCAAGTTCGACGCGACCGTCGAGGTCGCCCTGCGCCTGGGCGTCGACCCGCGCAAGGCCGACCAGATGGTCCGCAGCACCGTCATCCTCCCGCACGGCACCGGCAAGACCGCCCGGGTCCTGGTCTTCGCGACCGGTGACCGTGCCGAGGCAGCGAAGGCTGCGGGCGCCGACATCGTCGGCTCCGACGAACTGATCGACGAGATCCTCAAGGGCAACCTGCTCAACGAGATCGACTCGGTCGTCGCCACCCCGGACCTCATGGGCAAGGTCGGCCGCCTCGGCCGCGTGCTCGGTCCGCGTGGCCTGATGCCGAACCCGAAGACCGGCACCGTGACCCCGGACGTGGCCAAGGCCGTGAACGAGATCAAGGGCGGCAAGATCGAGTTCCGCGTCGACAAGCACTCGAACCTGCACTTCATCATCGGCAAGACCTCGTTCACCGACGAGCAGCTGATCGAGAACTACGGTGCCGCGCTGGACGAGGTCCTGCGTGTCAAGCCGTCCGCCGCCAAGGGCCGGTACGTCAAGAAGGTCGCCATCACCACCACGATGGGCCCGGGCATCCCGGTCGACCCGAACCGCACCCGCAACCTCCTCACCGAGGAGGACCCGGCGGCCGTCTGATCCGTCCCGGATCGACCGCCCGCCAGGCGCGAACTCCCGTGGCCCGTACGCCCCTTCAAAGGGGCGTACGGGCCACGACCCGTTTCTCGTGGCAGGCGATTTGCCTTTCGTACGGGCTCTCCCGTACCTTGGACCGAAGCCAAAGACCGCCGGTCGTCACTGGCGTGCCCTTCTCCGAAGGGTCCCGTGACCGAAGGCTCCGCGTCAGCGGACGACCTGCGCAGGTGCCTGTGAGACGTTCCCCGTCCTTCCGGTCCCCGGAGTGACTGTGTACGCCCCGTGCGCTTGCGCCGGGGCGTTTCTGTTTGTCCGGGCCCCTTTGTCCGTCGGCGGTCTCCCGGCATCCGGTCGGTCCCACGACCGGCCGACTGATCGCATCGCGGAAGGAGGCCCTGTCCTATGGCGAGGCCCGACAAGGCAGCCGCGGTTGCCGAGCTCGCGGACCAGTTCCGCGGCTCGAACGCCGCCGTGCTGACCGAGTACCGCGGACTCACCGTGGCGAAGCTCAAGGAGCTGCGCCGTTCTCTCGGTGAGAACGCGGAATACGCCGTGGTGAAGAACACGCTGACCAAGATTGCGGCCAACGAGGCGGGCATCAGCGAGCTGGACGACCTTCTCGAGGGTCCGTCCGCCATCGCGTTCGTCTCGGGCGACCCGGTCGAGGCCGCCAAGAGCCTGCGTGACTTCGCCAAGGCGAACCCCCTTCTCGTCATCAAGGGCGGTGTCCTCGAGGGCAAGGCCCTCAGCGCTGACGAGATCAAGAAGCTCGCGGACCTCGAGTCCCGCGAGGTGCTGCTCGCCAAGCTGGCGGGTGCCATGCAGGCGTCGATGGCGAAGGCTGCCGCGACGTTCCAGGCCCCGCTCACGCAGTTCGTCCGCACCGCGGAAGCGCTGCGCGCGAAGGTCGAGCAGGGCGGTGCCGGCGAGCCGGCTCCCGCCGCCGAGGCCGCCGAGGACGCTCCCGCCGAGTAATTCGGCCCGCGTACTCGCGACCCGGTCGCCGGGGGCCCTGCCCCCGCCACTCACACCACCCGGCACCTGCCGAACCGATTAGGAAGGACCGCCTCTCATGGCGAAGCTCAGCACCGAAGAGCTGCTCGAGTCGTTCAAGGAAATGACCCTCATCGAGCTCTCGGACTTCGTGAAGCTCTTCGAGGAGACCTTCGACGTCAAGGCTGCCGCCCCGGCCGCCCAGATCGTCGCGGGCCCGTCCAGCGGCGGCGACGCCCCCGAGGCCGAGGTCAAGGACACGTTCGACGTGATCCTCGAGGCCGCGGGCGACAAGAAGATCCAGGTCATCAAGGAGGTTCGGGCGCTCACGAACCTGGGCCTGAAGGAAGCCAAGGACCTGGTCGACGGCGCCCCGAAGCCGCTGCTCGAGGGTGTCAACCAGGAGGCCGCGGACAAGGCGAAGGCCGCCCTCGAGGGTGCCGGCGCCACCGTCTCGGTCAAGTAAGTCCCCGACTTACCTGCACCTTGCTCCACCGCTTCACCGCGTCAGGCGGCTGCCCTCCGGGGCGGCCGCCTGACGGCTTTTCCGGAGGGCTCACCGGGCGCACTCCGGGCGCGCGTACGGACCCCGCGGCAGCGCGCGACACTCCGGTTTCACCTGTTCGGCTTCGCCCGTGAGAGTGATTCTGGCGACACTCCGCAGCATCACGCGCGGTGACGTACGCCCTCTCCCGGCGCCTCCCGCACACCCGTGCGGCGGCACCCGGCCGAGTGTCCGGCAACCGCCTGTTCTGGCGGTTCCAGCCACCCCCGTGGACCGCGTGTCGGCCGCCCGCGAACGCTCTGACCTGCTGCTGCGTAACGGATCCGGGAAGATCCGCAACGCGCCGCCCGCGATGCGCGTCACCGTCGGTCGGCTGTGCAAGAGTGATGCCCATGCCTCGTCGGGCTGCCTGCCTCTTGACGAACCGAACGCGGCGCGCAATTCTTCGGACGCGTCCCGAAGAGCACTTGCCGGGTGGCAGAAGCCCCCGAGATGGCGAGCGCCCGTTCCAGGCGCTGGACAGCGGTGTGCCGTGTGGCTACACTGACCCTTTGCGCTGCCTGTTGACCCGTCCGCGGTATTTGCCACCCAGGCCGTCCGGCATGCGCATAGTGAGTCCGAGCCCTCGGAAGGACCCCTCTTGGCCGCCTCGCGCAACGCCACGAACGCTACAAACCCCGGCGCCGCCAGTACCGCCCCGCTCCGCATCTCCTTCGCAAAGATCCGCGAGCCTCTCGAGGTACCGAACCTTCTCGCGCTGCAAACCGAGAGCTTCGACTGGCTGCTCGGCAACAGCGTTTGGAAGGCTCGGGTCGAGGACGCGCTCGCGTCGGGAGCAGACGTCCCCACCAAGTCCGGCCTCGAAGAGATCTTCGAGGAGATCTCCCCGATCGAGGACTTCTCCGGGTCGATGTCGCTCACGTTCCGCGACCACCGTTTCGAGCCCCCCAAGAACTCGATCGAGGAGTGCAAGGAGCGCGACTTCACGTACTCCGCGCCGCTCTTCGTCACCGCGGAGTTCACGAACAACGAGACCGGCGAGATCAAGAGCCAGACGGTCTTCATGGGCGACTTCCCGCTCATGACCAACAAGGGCACGTTCATCATCAACGGCACCGAGCGTGTCGTGGTGTCGCAGCTCGTGCGCTCGCCCGGCGTCTACTTCGACAAGCAGATCGACAAGACGTCCGACAAGGACATCTTCAGCGCCAAGGTCATCCCGTCCCGCGGTGCCTGGCTGGAGCTGGAGATCGACAAGCGCGACACCGTCGGTGTCCGTATCGACCGCAAGCGCAAGCAGTCCGTCACGGTGCTGCTGAAGGCGCTCGGCTGGACCGACTCGCAGATCCTCGAGGAGTTCGGCGAGTACGAGTCCATGCGCCAGACCCTGGAGAAGGACCACACCCAGGGCCAGGACGACGCGCTGCTCGACATCTACCGCAAGCTGCGTCCGGGCGAGCCGCCGACCCGTGAGGCCGCGCAGACGCTGCTCGAGAACCTCTACTTCAACCCGAAGCGGTACGACCTGGCGAAGGTCGGCCGGTACAAGATCAACAAGAAGCTGGGCGTCGAGCGCCCGCTGGACGCCGGGACCCTCACGGTCGAGGACGTCATCGCGACGATCAAGTACCTGGTCAAGCTGCACGCCGGCGAGGCCGAGATGACCGGCCTGGGCGGCCAGGAGCTCGTCGTCGAGGCCGACGACATCGACCACTTCGGCAACCGCCGTCTGCGAAACGTCGGCGAGCTGATCCAGAACCAGGTCCGCACCGGTCTGGCGCGTATGGAGCGGGTCGTCCGCGAGCGCATGACCACGCAGGACGTCGAGGCGATCACGCCGCAGACGCTGATCAACATCCGGCCGGTCGTCGCCTCCATCAAGGAGTTCTTCGGCACCAGCCAGCTGTCGCAGTTCATGGACCAGACGAACCCGCTGTCGGGCCTGACCCACAAGCGCCGGCTGTCCGCGCTGGGCCCCGGCGGTCTGTCCCGTGAGCGGGCCGGCTTCGAGGTCCGCGACGTGCACCCGTCGCACTACGGCCGTATGTGCCCCATCGAGACCCCGGAAGGCCCGAACATCGGTCTGATCGGCTCGCTGGCGTCGTACGGCCGGGTCAACGCGTTCGGCTTCGTCGAGACGCCGTACCGCCGGGTCACCAACGGCATCGTCACCGACGAGGTCGACTACCTGACCGCCGACGAAGAGGACCGCTTCGTCATCGCGCAGGCGAACGCGCCGCTCAACGACGACAACACGTTCGCCGAGGCGCGCGCGCTCGTCCGCCGCCGCGGCGGCGAGATCGACTACCTGCCGGGCGACGAGATCGACTACATGGACGTCTCGCCGCGCCAGATGGTGTCGGTCGCGACGGCGATGATCCCGTTCCTCGAGCACGACGACGCCAACCGCGCGCTCATGGGCTCGAACATGATGCGCCAGGCCGTGCCGCTCCTGAAGGCCGAGTCGCCGCTCGTCGGCACCGGCATGGAGTACCGCGCGGCGGTCGACGCGGCGGACGTCATCTCGGCCGAGAAGGACGGCGTCGTCACCGACGTGTCGGCGGACTACGTCACGGTCATGAACGACGACGGCACGTACACCACGTACCGCGTGCAGAAGTTCATGCGCTCCAACCAGGGCACGAGCTTCAACCAGAAGGTCATCGTCGACGAGGGCTCGCGCGTCGAGGCCGGGCAGGTCCTCGCGGACGGCCCGTGCACCGAAGAGGGCGAGATGGCCCTCGGCAAGAACCTCCTGGTGGCGTTCATGCCGTGGGAGGGCCACAACTACGAGGACGCGATCATCCTGTCGCAGCGCCTCGTGCAGGACGACGTCCTCTCCTCGATCCACATCGAGGAGCACGAGGTCGACGCCCGGGACACCAAGCTGGGCCCCGAGGAGATCACCCGGGACATCCCGAACGTCTCCGAAGAGGTGCTGGCCGACCTCGACGAGCGCGGCATCATCCGCATCGGCGCCGACGTCGTGCCCGGCGACATCCTGGTCGGCAAGGTCACGCCCAAGGGCGAGACCGAGCTGACCCCGGAGGAGCGCCTGCTCCGTGCGATCTTCGGTGAGAAGGCGCGCGAGGTGCGCGACACCTCGCTGAAGGTGCCGCACGGCGAGCAGGGCAAGGTCATCGGCGTGCGCGTCTTCGACCGCGAGGCCGGCGACGAGCTGCCGCCCGGCGTCAACCAGCTGGTGCGCGTGTACGTCGCGCAGAAGCGCAAGATCACCGACGGTGACAAGCTCGCGGGCCGACACGGCAACAAGGGCGTCATCGCGAAGATCCTGCCGGTCGAGGACATGCCGTTCCTGGAGGACGGCACCGCGGTCGACATCATCCTCAACCCGCTGGGCGTCCCGTCCCGCATGAACCCGGGCCAGGTCCTGGAGACCCACCTCGGGTGGGTCGCCAGCCGCGGCTGGCAGGTCGAGGGCGACGACGAGGACTGGAAGGGCCGTCTGCGCGCCATCGGCGCCGACGCGGCCGAGGCCGGCACCAACGTCGCCACCCCGGTCTTCGACGGTGCGCGCGAGGAGGAGATCACGGGTCTGCTGGACTCGACGATCCCGAACCGCGACGGCGTCCGCATGATCGACGGGTCCGGCAAGGCGCGGCTGTTCGACGGTCGCTCCGGCGAGCCGTTCCCGCACCCGATCTCGGTCGGCTACATGTACATCCTGAAGCTGCACCACCTGGTCGACGACAAGCTGCACGCCCGTTCGACCGGTCCGTACTCGATGATCACGCAGCAGCCGCTGGGTGGTAAGGCGCAGTTCGGTGGCCAGCGCTTCGGTGAGATGGAGGTGTGGGCGCTCGAGGCGTACGGCGCCGCCTACGCCCTCCAGGAGCTCCTGACGATCAAGTCCGACGACGTCCTCGGCCGCGTGAAGGTGTACGAGGCCATCGTCAAGGGCGAGAACATCCCGGAGCCCGGCATCCCCGAGTCCTTCAAGGTGCTCATCAAGGAGATGCAGTCGCTCTGCCTCAACGTGGAGGTCCTCTCGAGCGACGGTATGTCGATCGAGATGCGCGACACCGACGAGGACGTCTTCCGCGCGGCGGAGGAGCTCGGTATCGACCTGTCCCGGCGCGAGCCGAGCAGCGTCGAAGAGGTCTGATGTCCGGCCCGGCACCTGGTCGCCGCGAGAAGACGGCGGCCAGGTGCCGGGGACCCCGGACCACAGACCTGATGAAGACACCCCCGGCACGGCGGCCTACCCCAGCCGCCACCGCCGGGACCAAACCCCGAAAGAGGGATTGACGAAACAGTGCTCGACGTCAACTTCTTCGACGAGCTGCGTATCGGCCTCGCCACCGCCGACGACATCCGCACCTGGTCCCATGGCGAGGTCAAGAAGCCCGAGACCATCAACTACCGCACCCTGAAGCCGGAAAAGGACGGGCTCTTCTGCGAGAAGATCTTCGGTCCGACCCGGGACTGGGAGTGCTACTGCGGCAAGTACAAGCGTGTCCGCTTCAAGGGCATCATCTGCGAGCGCTGCGGCGTCGAGGTCACTCGCGCCAAGGTGCGGCGTGAGCGGATGGGCCACATCGAACTGGCCGCTCCCGTCACCCACATCTGGTACTTCAAGGGCGTGCCGAGCCGCCTCGGCTACCTGCTCGACCTCGCCCCGAAGGACCTGGAGAAGGTCATCTACTTCGCGGCGTACATGATCACGTACGTCGACGACGAGCGCCGCCAGCGCGACCTGCCCTCGCTCGAGGCCAAGATCTCGGTCGAGCGCCAGCAGATCGAGCAGCGCCGCGACTCGATGGTCGAGGAGCGCCAGAAGAAGCTCGAGGCCGACCTCGCCGAGCTGGAGGCCGAGGGCGCCAAGTCCGATGTGCGCCGCAAGGTGCGCGAGGGCGCCGAGCGCGAGATGAAGCAGCTGCGCGACCGCAACCAGCGCGAGCTGGACCGCCTGGAGGAGGTCTGGACCCGGTTCAAGAACCTCAAGGTCCAGGACCTGGAGGGTGACGAGATCCTGTTCCGCGAGATGCGGGACCGGTTCGGCACCTACTTCCTCGGAAGCATGGGCGCGCAGGCGCTGCAGAAGCGCCTGGAGTCGTTCGACCTCGAGGCCGAGGCCGAGAAGCTCCGCGAGATCATCCGCACCGGCAAGGGCCAGAAGAAGACCCGTGCGCTCAAGCGCCTCAAGGTCGTCTCGGCGTTCCTGCAGACCCGCAACAGCCCCACCGGCATGGTGCTGGACTGCGTGCCGGTCATCCCGCCGGACCTGCGTCCGATGGTGCAGCTGGACGGCGGCCGCTTCGCGACCTCCGACCTGAACGACCTGTACCGCCGCGTCATCAACCGCAACAACCGCCTGAAGCGCCTTCTCGACCTCGGTGCCCCCGAGATCATCGTGAACAACGAGAAGCGCATGCTCCAGGAGGCCGTCGACGCGCTGTTCGACAACGGCCGCCGCGGCCGTCCGGTCACCGGGCCGGGCAACCGTCCGCTCAAGTCGCTGTCCGACATGCTCAAGGGCAAGCAGGGCCGGTTCCGTCAGAACCTGCTCGGCAAGCGCGTCGACTACTCGGGCCGTTCGGTCATCGTCGTCGGCCCGCAGCTCAAGCTGCACCAGTGCGGTCTGCCCAAGCAGATGGCGCTGGAGCTCTTCAAGCCGTTCGTGATGAAGCGCCTGGTCGACCTGAACCACGCGCAGAACATCAAGTCGGCCAAGCGCATGGTCGAGCGTGCCCGCCCGGTCGTGTGGGACGTGCTGGAAGAGGTCATCGCCGAGCACCCGGTTCTGCTGAACCGTGCGCCGACGCTGCACCGCCTCGGCATCCAGGCCTTCGAGCCGCAGCTCGTCGAGGGCAAGGCCATCCAGATCCACCCGCTCGTCTGCACCGCGTTCAACGCGGACTTCGACGGCGACCAGATGGCCGTGCACCTCCCGCTGTCCGCGGAGGCGCAGGCCGAGGCCCGCATCCTGATGCTGTCCTCGAACAACATCCTCAAGCCGGCGGACGGCCGCCCGGTCACCATGCCCACCCAGGACATGGTGCTGGGCCTGTTCTTCCTGACCTCGGACCGCGAGGACATGAAGGGCGTGGGCCGGCAGTTCTCCTCGGTCGCCGAGGCGATCATGGCGTTCGACGCCCGCGAGCTGGACCTCCAGGCGAAGATCGACCTGCGCCTGCCGGCGGGCACCGTCCCGCCGCGCGGCTGGGTCGCGCCGGACAACGGCCCGGAGGGCGTGAACTGGGAGCCGGGTCAGCCGCTGCGGCTGAACACCACCCTGGGCCGCGCGCTCTTCAACGAGCTGCTGCCCTCGGACTACCCGTTCATCGACACCGAGGTGGGCAAGAAGCAGCTCTCCGCGATCGTCAACGACCTCGCGGAGCGCTACCCCAAGGTCGAGGTCGCCGCGACGCTGGACAACCTCAAGGCCGCGGGCTTCCACTGGGCCACCCGCTCGGGTGTCACGGTGTCGATCTCCGACGTCGTCGTGCCGCCGAACAAGGCCCAGATCCTCGAGGGTTACGAGGCGCAGGCCGACAAGATCCAGAAGCAGTACGAGCGCGGTCTGATCACCAAGACCGAGCGCGCGCAGGAGCAGATCCAGATCTGGACCAAGGCGACCAACGAGGTCGCCGAGGCGATGAACGCGAACTTCCCGAAGACGAACCCCATCTTCATGATGGTCGACTCGGGTGCTCGCGGAAACATGATGCAGATGCGTCAGATCGCCGGTATGCGTGGCCTGGTGTCCAACGCGAAGAACGAGACCATCCCGCGGCCCATCAAGGCGTCGTTCCGTGAGGGTCTCTCCGTGCTGGAGTACTTCATCTCCACGCACGGCGCCCGCAAGGGTCTCGCGGACACCGCGCTGCGTACCGCCGACTCGGGTTACCTGACCCGTCGTCTGGTGGACGTGTCGCAGGACGTGATCATCCGCGAGGAGGACTGCGGCACCGACCGCGGCCTCACGCTGGACATCGCGGTCCGCGCGGCCGACGGCTCGCTGCGCAAGACCAACGACGTCGAGACCAGCGTGTACGCGCGCAGCCTCGCCGAGGACGTCACGGTCGACGGCAAGGTCGTCGCCCCCGCGGGCGTCGACCTGGGCGACGTCATCATCAACCAGCTCGTCGCCGCCGGCGTCGAGCAGGTGAAGACCCGCTCGGTCCTGACCTGCGAGTCCAAGGTCGGCACCTGCGCGATGTGCTACGGCCGTTCGCTGGCCACCGGCAAGCTCGTCGACATCGGCGAGGCGGTCGGCATCATCGCCGCCCAGTCGATCGGTGAGCCCGGCACCCAGCTGACGATGCGTACCTTCCACACCGGTGGTGTGGCGGGTGACGACATCACGCAGGGTCTGCCGCGTGTCGTCGAGCTCTTCGAGGCCCGTACCCCCAAGGGTGTGGCCCCGATCAGCGAGGCGGCCGGCCGGGTCCGCATCGAGGACACCGACAAGACCCGCAAGGTCGTCGTGGTCCCGGACGACGGCTCGGAGGAGCTGGCGTACGCGGTCTCCAAGCGCGTCAAGCTCACCGTCGAGGAAGGCGACCGCGTCGCGGTCGGCCAGAAGCTGACGCTGGGCGCCGTCAACCCGCACGACGTCCTGCGCATCCTCGGGCAGCGCGCGGTCCAGGTCCACCTGGTCGCCGAGGTCCAGAAGGTCTACAACTCGCAGGGCGTGTCGATCCACGACAAGCACATCGAGATCATCATCCGGCAGATGCTGCGCCGCGTGACGATCATCGAGTCGGGCGACGCCGAGCTGCTGCCGGGTGAGCTGGTCGAGCGCGGCCGGTTCGAGAGCGAGAACCGGCGCGTGGTGTCCGAGGGCGGTTCGCCGGCCTCCGGCCGTCCGCAGCTCATGGGCATCACCAAGGCGTCGCTGGCCACCGAGTCGTGGCTGTCGGCGGCCTCCTTCCAGGAGACCACCCGGGTGCTCACCGACGCGGCGATCCACGCCAAGTCGGACCCGCTGCTGGGCCTGAAGGAGAACGTCATCATCGGCAAGCTGATCCCGGCCGGTACGGGCATGCCCCGCTACCGCAACATCCGGGTGGAGCCCACCGAGGAGGCGAAGGCCGCGATGTACTCGATGTCCGGGTACGACGAGGCGGACTACTCGGCGTTCGGCACCGGCTCCGGCCAGGCCGTCCCGCTGGAGGAGTACGACTTCGGCGGTTACCAGGGCTGATCCGGGGGCCTGTGCACCGGAAGTCGCTCGGCAGGCCGGCGGGGCCGCCACCATGGGTACATGGTGGCGGCCCCGCCGCCGTTCCAGGGGGACCAGGGGGACGACGATGAGCGACGGATGGGGCGACGCCCCGCAGGGCCCGCACGGCGGCCCGGACGACCACCAGGGGCCTCCGCCGGGCGCAGCGGGCCACGACGCGTACCCGGGCCCGTACCCCGGGCTCTATCCCGGCCCCTACCCCGACCCGGGGACGCACGCCGGGCACTACCCGCCGCACCACCCGGGGCCGTACCCGCCCCCGTTCCCGCACCAGCAGCCGGTGCCGTACGGGTACGTGTCGCCCGGCACGAACGGCCTCGCGATCGCCTCGCTCGTGCTCGGCATCGTCTGGGTCTACTGGATCACCTCGGTGCTCGCCGTCGTCTTCGGACACATCGCGCTCGCCCAGATCAACCTGACCGGCCAGGCCGGGCGCGGCATGGCCATCGCGGGCTTGGTGCTCGGATACGTCTGGATCGCGCTGCTCGTCTTCGTGATCGTGTTCGCCGCGGCGTTCGCCGACGACTGGGACGGCCAGATGCTTGCCGCATTCCTGGGGTCCTTCACCCTCCGCATCTGAGTACGAGGACGGGCAGCGCCGACGCGGCCCGCCGTGCACCATAAGGGGAGCAAGCGACGCGAGGGGGACACATGGACGGCGGTTGGGGCGGCCAACAGGACACCATGCGGTGCGCGCAGGCGGACCGGGACCGTTGCGCCGACGTGCTCAAGGCGGCGTGGGCCGAGGGCAGACTCAAGGACGACGAGTACCGGCACCGCCTGGGGCTGGCGCTGTCCGCGGAGACGTACGGCCAGCTCACGGTGCTCGTCCACGACCTGCCGGTGGGGCCGGTGCCGTCCGCGGCGCGGCCCGTCGCGGCGGCGCCGGTGCACCCGTACACGTTCGTCGCCCCGCACGCGTACCTGCCGCCGATGACTCCGCGCCCGATGCCGCCGCAGACCAACGGGCTCGCGGTCACCGCGCTCGTGCTCGGCATCGTCACGCTGGTCGCGGTGTGGCCGGCGACCGCGCTGCTGACCATCGGGTACGCGGTGAACCCGTACCCGTTCGTCTTCGCCGGCGTCGCGGTGGTCACCGGCCACGTCGGGCTGCACCAGTCGCGGACGCGCCCGTACCCGTACAACGGGGGGAGCGGCATCGCCGTCGCCGGGCTCACACTCGGCTGGATCCAGCTGGCCCTGGCCCTGCTGGTGGAGCTGGGCAGGAACTGAGCCGAGGCGGGACCGAGATCGCGGCGGGACCGGGCTCGCTGGGGTCGAAGAGGGTCGCAGCCGAGGATTCCGGTGGTCGAGGCGCGTATCGGGGCGCGAATCCAAGGTGGCGACGGGGGCCGCGGCTTTCGCTTTGACCTCCGGTCGTGTGGTAGGTACTCTCTTTCCTTGTGCCTGGGGTGTCCCCGGGTTCTTGTGCCTGCGCTCACCGCAATCCGATTCGGATGCGTCCATGAGAGGGTGCAGGAGACCGAAACACATACCTCCCGATTCCGTTCCGCGCTGAAGACTGGGCGACACGCCCGACCGCGGGGGTCGGATAGCGAGGTAGGCGATGGCCATTACACCCAGGGATGACAGGCCATCCAGCAGCACATTGAAGATGCAGTCGTAATCAGACCGCTTGGCACGAAGAAGACGGAGACGCGGTGCCCACGATCCAGCAGCTGGTCCGAAAGGGCCGCCAGGACAAGGTCGACAAGGCCAAGACTCCGGCGCTCAAGGGGAGCCCGCAGCGACGCGGCGTGTGCACCCGTGTTTACACGACGACTCCCAAGAAGCCGAACTCCGCGCTTCGCAAGGTGGCGCGTGTTCGCCTGACGAGTGGCATTGAGGTCACGGCGTACATCCCGGGTGAGGGCCACAACCTGCAGGAGCACTCGATCGTGCTCGTTCGCGGCGGTCGTGTGAAGGACCTCCCGGGTGTTCGCTACAAGATCATCCGCGGTTCGCTCGACACCCAGGGCGTCAAGAACCGCAAGCAGGCGCGCAGCCGCTACGGCGCGAAGAAGGAGAAGAGCTAATGCCTCGCAAGGGCCCGGCCCCCAAGCGACCGGTCATCATCGACCCGGTCTACAACTCGCCGCTTGTCACCTCGCTGGTGAACAAGGTCCTGCTGAACGGCAAGCGCTCCACCGCCGAGCGGATCGTGTACGGCGCCCTCGAAGGCTGCCGTGAGAAGACCGGCACCGACCCGGTCATCACCCTCAAGCGCGCGCTCGAGAACGTGAAGCCGACCCTCGAGGTCCGCAGCCGCCGCGTCGGCGGCGCGACCTACCAGGTCCCGGTCGAGGTCCGCCCCGGCCGCTCCACCACGCTCGCCCTCCGCTGGCTCGTCGGCTACTCCCGCGCCCGTCGCGAGAAGACGATGACCGAGCGTCTGATGAACGAGCTGCTGGACGCCAGCAACGGCCTGGGCGCTTCCGTCAAGAAGCGCGAGGACACGCACAAGATGGCCGAGTCCAACAAGGCCTTCGCGCACTACCGCTGGTAGTCGTCACCCCGTCGAACGAGATACGAGAGAGAAAGCCACATGGCTACCACTGCTCTTGACCTGGCCAAGGTCCGCAACATCGGGATCATGGCTCACATCGACGCGGGCAAGACCACGACGACTGAGCGGATCCTGTTCTACACCGGTGTGAACTACAAGATCGGCGAGGTCCACGAGGGCGCCGCCACGATGGACTGGATGGAGCAGGAGCAGGAGCGTGGCATCACGATCACGTCCGCTGCGACGACCTGCCACTGGTCCCTCGAAGGTGTAGAGAACACCATCAACATCATCGACACCCCGGGCCACGTGGACTTCACGGTCGAGGTGGAGCGTTCGCTCCGCGTCCTCGACGGTGCGGTCACCGTGTTCGACGGTGTCGCGGGTGTCGAGCCGCAGTCCGAGACGGTGTGGCGTCAGGCCGACCGTTACGGCGTCCCGCGCATCTGCTTCGTGAACAAGCTGGACCGCACCGGCGCGGAGTTCTTCCGCTGTGTCGACATGATCGTCGACCGCCTGGGCGCGACCCCGCTGGTCATGCAGGTGCCGATCGGTGCCGAGATGGACTTCCAGGGCGTCGTGGACCTGGTCCGCATGAAGGCCCTGGTCTGGTCCGCCGAGGCGGCGAAGGGCGAGATGTACGACGTCGTCGACATCCCGGCCACGCACACCGAGATCGCCCAGACCTGGCGCGAGAAGCTGGTCGAGACCATCTCCGAGCACGACGAGGAGATGATGGAGCTGTTCCTGGAGGGCGTCGAGCCCACCGAGGAGCAGCTGTACGCGGCCATCCGCCGCGCCACCATCGCCTCCACCAGCCCGGAGAAGGCCAGCGAAGGCACCTTCACGCCGGTGTTCTGCGGCACCGCGTTCAAGAACAAGGGCGTGCAGCCCCTGCTCGACGCGGTCGTGCGCTACCTGCCGTCGCCGCTGGACCGCGAGGTCATCGAGGGCCACAAGGTCGGCGACGAGTCCGTCTCCGTCCAGCGCAAGCCCTCGGACAGCGAGCCGCTGGCCGCCCTGGCGTTCAAGATCATGAGCGACCCGCACCTGGGCAAGCTCACCTTCGTCCGGATCTACTCCGGTCGCCTGGAGTCGGGCTCCGCGGTGCTCAACTCCGTGAAGGGCAAGAAGGAGCGCATCGGCAAGATCTACCGGATGCACGCCAACAAGCGTGAGGAGATCCCCAGCACCGGTGCCGGCGACATCGTCGCCGTCATGGGTCTGAAGGACACCACCACCGGTGAGACCCTGTCGGACTCCTCGAACCCGGTCATCCTCGAGTCGATGACCTTCCCGGCCCCGGTCATCCAGGTCGCCATCGAGCCCAAGTCGAAGGGCGACCAGGAGAAGCTCGGCGTCGCGATCCAGCGGCTCGCCGAAGAGGACCCCTCGTTCCAGGTGCACACCGACGAGGAGACCGGCCAGACCATCATCGGCGGCATGGGCGAACTGCACCTCGAGGTGCTGGTCGACCGCATGAAGCGCGAGTTCAAGGTCGAGGCCAACGTCGGTAAGCCGCAGGTGGCCTACCGCGAGACGATCCGCCAGGCTGTCGAGCGCGTGGACTACACGCACAAGAAGCAGACCGGTGGCTCGGGTCAGTTCGCCAAGGTGCAGATCGGCATCGAGCCGCTCGACGCCGGTGGCGACGACAACTACGAGTTCGTGAACAAGGTCACCGGTGGCCGCATCCCCCGGGAGTACATCCCCTCGGTGGACGCCGGCTGCCAGGAGGCCATGGAGTTCGGCGTGCTCGCCGGCTACCCGCTGGTGGGCGTGCGCGTCTACCTGCTCGACGGTGCCGCGCACGACGTCGACTCCTCGGAACTCGCCTTCAAGATCGCCGGATCCATGGCGTTCAAGGAGGCGGCCCGCAAGGCGAGCCCGGCGATTCTTGAGCCGATGATGGCCGTCGAGGTCACCACGCCCGAGGACTACATGGGCGATGTCATCGGCGACCTCAACTCGCGCCGTGGCCAGATCCAGGCCATGGAAGAGCGCAGTGGCGCCCGTGTCGTCAAGGCGCTGGTCCCGCTGTCGGAGATGTTCGGCTACGTCGGCGACCTCCGGAGCAAGACCTCGGGTCGGGCCAGCTACAGCATGCAGTTCGACTCGTACGCCGAGGTTCCCCGGAACGTCGCGGACGAGATCATTGCCAAGGTTCGCGGCGAGTAACACGCTCACCGGGAACCTGGGGGCCCGGGATTCGTCAGGATCCCGGGCCGTCGGCCCGCCCCATCTGACCAACCCGACGTCGTACGGCGTATAAGAACCAGTCCACAGGAGGACCCCAGTGGCGAAGGCGAAGTTCGAGCGGACTAAGCCGCACGTCAACATCGGCACCATCGGTCACATCGACCACGGTAAGACGACCCTTACCGCGGCGATCACCCGTGTGCTGCACGACGCGTACCCGGACCTGAACCCCTTCACGCCGTTCGACCAGATCGACAAGGCGCCGGAGGAGCGTCAGCGCGGCATCACGATCTCGATCGCGCACGTGGAGTACCAGACGGAGAACCGTCACTACGCCCACGTTGACTGCCCGGGTCACGCTGACTACATCAAGAACATGATCACGGGTGCCGCCCAGATGGACGGCGCCATCCTCGTGGTCGCCGCCACCGACGGCCCGATGCCGCAGACCAAGGAGCACGTGCTCCTGGCCCGCCAGGTCGGCGTTCCGTACATCGTCGTCGCGCTGAACAAGGCCGACATGGTGGACGACGAGGAGATCCTGGAGCTCGTCGAGCTCGAGGTCCGTGAGCTGCTCTCGGAGTACGAGTTCCCGGGCGACGACCTGCCGGTCGTGCGCGTGTCGGCGCTCAAGGCCCTCGAGGGCGACGCCGAGTGGGGCGCCAAGCTCCTCGAGCTCATGGCCGCGGTCGACGAGTCGATCCCGACCCCCGAGCGCGACGTCGACAAGCCGTTCCTCATGCCCGTCGAGGACGTGTTCACGATCACCGGTCGTGGCACCGTCGTCACCGGCCGCATCGAGCGCGGCATCGTCAAGGTCAACGAGACCGTCGACATCGTGGGCATCAAGACCGAGAAGACCACCACCACGGTCACCGGCATCGAGATGTTCCGCAAGCTGCTCGACGAGGGCCAGGCGGGCGAGAACGTCGGTCTGCTCCTCCGTGGCATCAAGCGCGAGGACGTCGAGCGCGGCCAGGTCATCATCAAGCCGGGTTCGGTCACGCCGCACACCGACTTCGAGGCCCAGGTCTACATCCTCTCGAAGGACGAGGGCGGCCGTCACACGCCGTTCTTCAACAACTACCGCCCGCAGTTCTACTTCCGTACCACGGACGTGACCGGCGTGGTTACCCTTCCCGAGGGCACCGAGATGGTGATGCCCGGTGACAACACCGGCATGACCGTCGCCCTGATCCAGCCGATCGCCATGGAGGAGGGCCTGCGCTTCGCCATCCGCGAGGGCGGCCGCACCGTCGGCGCCGGCCAGGTCGTCAAGATCCTCAAGTGATCAATGTCCCGCCCGCCGATCCCCCGGATCGGCGGGCGGGGCCTTGTTCCCAGGAAGATCGCACCCCCGTAAGGCGGGGAATAAACCTCGATTGGCCAAGCCGGTACCCCGTACTGCATACTGGTCAAGTTGCCCGTTCGGCCAAGGGATTTTTGTGCGCCTATCACGGTGCCGGATCCGCAAGGCTCGGGTGACATGAGGATTTGCCTCCCCGCCGCCCACCGCAGTTTGTGTGTGTGGACGTCTGGTGGCCGCATCGATGTCCGGCTGCTTGCCGCAGCAGCAAGGACAGTGCGACCCGCTACTCGGCACCCCGGCCCCGCAAGGGGTTTTCAAGGGTGTCGTCTGAGTGGCAAGGCGACACGCCCGACCGCGGGGGTCGGACGCAAGACTTCCTCCCGCGCCAGCGGGGGTGATCCGCAGCGGTACGAGAGAAGGAAATCCAAGCAGCCATGGCGGGACAGAAGATCCGCATCCGGCTCAAGGCCTACGACCACGAGGTCATCGACTCCTCGGCGCGCAAGATCGTCGAGACGGTGACCCGTACCGGTGCGCAGGTTGCAGGCCCGGTGCCGCTGCCGACCGAGAAGAACGTGTACTGCGTCATCCGCTCGCCGCACAAGTACAAGGACTCGCGCGAGCACTTCGAGATGCGCACTCACAAGCGGCTCATCGACATCCTCGACCCGACCCCGAAGACGGTTGACTCGCTCATGCGTCTCGACCTGCCGGCCGGCGTCGACATCGAGATCAAGCTCTGAGGGACGCACCGACGATGACGAAGCAGATGAAGGGCATTCTGGGCACCAAGCTCGGCATGACCCAGGTCTGGGACGAGAACAACCGCGTCGTTCCGGTGACCGTTGTCCAGGCCGGCCCGTGTGTCGTGACCCAGGTCCGCAGCGCCGAGACCGACGGCTACAGCGCCGTCCAGATCGCGTTCGGCCAGATCGACCCGCGCAAGGTCAACAAGCCCCTGGCCGGGCACTTCGAGAAGGCCGGCGTCACGCCGCGCCGCCACCTGGTCGAGCTCCGCACCTCGGACGCCGCCGAGTACACCCTCGGCGACACCATCACCGCGGACGTCTTCGAGGCCGGCCAGAAGGTCGACGTCGCGGGCACCAGCAAGGGCAAGGGCACCGCCGGTGTCATGAAGCGCCACGGCTTCAAGGGCCTCGGCGCCTCGCACGGTACGCAGCGCAAGCACCGCTCGCCCGGCTCCATCGGTGGCTGTGCCACCCCGGGCCGCGTGTTCAAGGGCGTGCGCATGGCGGGCCGCATGGGCAACGTGCGCGTCTCCACCCAGAACCTGACCGTCCACGCCGTCGACGCCGAGAAGGGTCTCATCCTCGTGAAGGGTGCGATCCCGGGTCCGAACGGCGGCCTCGTCCTGGTCCGCACCGCGGCCAAGGGGGCGTGAACCACATGACCAGCATCGACGTTCTCTCGCCGGCCGGCGAGAAGACCGGGACCGTCGAACTCCCCGCGGAGATCTTCGGCGTCCAGGTCAGCATCCCGACGATCCACCAGGTCGTCGTGGCCCAGCTGGCCGCGGCCCGCCAGGGCACGCACAAGACCAAGACCCGTGGCGAGGTGCGCGGCGGTGGCCGCAAGCCGTACCGCCAGAAGGGCACCGGCCGCGCGCGCCAGGGCTCGACCCGTGCGCCGCAGTTCGCCGGCGGCGGCGTGGTCCACGGACCCCAGCCGCGTGACTACGCGCAGCGGACCCCCAAGAAGATGAAGGCCGCCGCGCTCCGCGGTGCCCTCACCGACCGGGCCGTCCACTCGCGCATCCACTGCGTGACCGCCGTGATCGAGGGCGACGCGCCGTCGACGAAGGCCGTCCGTACCCTGATCGGCAAGATCTCCGAGCGCAAGCACGTGCTCCTGGTCGCCGAGAAGGACGACACCGCCGCCTGGCTGAGCGCCCGCAACCTCCCGCAGGTGCACGTGCTCGACCCCGGGCAGCTGAACACCTACGACGTGCTCGTCTCCGACGACGTGGTCTTCACCAAGGCCGCTCTGGAACGGTTCATCGCAGGCTCGCCGCAGGGCAAGTCCGCGACCGCCGTTGCCACTTCGAGCGAGCTCGAAGGGAGCGACGCGTGAGCGAGAGCACGCAGGTCACCAGCAAGACCTTCACCGACCCGCGCGATGTGCTGCTGAAGCCGGTGATCTCGGAGAAGTCCTACGGGCTGCTCGACGAGAACAAGTACACGTTCATCGTGGCGCCGGACGCGAACAAGACCCAGATCAAGCAGGCTGTCGCCGCGATCTTCGGGGTCAAGGTCGCGAACGTGAACACGATCAACCGGCAGGGAAAGCGCAAGCGTTCCAAGACCGGTTTCGGCAAGCGCAAGGACACGAAGCGAGCGATCGTCACCCTGGCTGAGGGCGAGCGGATCGACATCTTCGGTGGACCCGTCGGCTGACGGCCGCTGATACGGACGAGGACTAAGAGAAGCCATGGGCATCCGCAAGTACAAGCCGACGACTCCGGGCCGTCGTGGCGCCAGCGTCGCCGACTTCGTCGAGATCACGCGGTCCACGCCGGAGAAGTCGCTGGTCCGCCCGCTGCACAGCAAGGGTGGTCGTAACAACCACGGTCGTGTGACGACCCGCCACCAGGGTGGCGGTCACAAGCGCGCGTACCGTGTCATCGACTTCCGTCGCAACGACAAGGACGGCGTGCCGGCCAAGGTCGCTCACATCGAGTACGACCCCAACCGCACCGCGCGCATCGCGCTCCTGCACTACGCAGACGGCGAGAAGCGCTACATCCTGTGCCCGAACAAGCTGCGTCAGGGCGACCGGATCGAGAACGGTCCGGGCGCCGACATCAAGCCGGGCAACAACCTCGCGCTCCGCAACATCCCGGTCGGTACGGTCGTGCACGCGATCGAGCTGCGTCCGGGCGGCGGCGCCAAGATGGCCCGCTCGGCGGGTGCGAGCGTCCAGCTGCTGGCGAAGGAAGGCGCGTTCGCGACCCTCCGTATGCCGTCGGGTGAGATTCGCATGGTCGACGTCCGCTGCCGCGCCACCATCGGCGAGGTCGGCAACGCCGAGCAGTCGAACATCAACTGGGGCAAGGCCGGCCGCATGCGCTGGAAGGGCAAGCGCCCGACCGTCCGCGGTGTGGCGATGAACCCGATCGACCACCCGCACGGTGGTGGTGAAGGCAAGACCTCCGGTGGACGCCACCCGGTGTCGCCGTGGGGCCAGAAGGAAGGTCGCACCCGCCGGCCGAAGAAGGCCAGCGACAAGCTGATCATCCGCCGCCGCAAGACGAACAAGAAGCGCTAGGAGCAGTCTCGATGCCGCGCAGTCTGAAGAAGGGACCCTTCGTCGACGGCCACCTCATCAAGAAGGTGGACGTTCAGAACGAAAAGGGAACCAAGAACGTCATCAAGACCTGGTCCCGCCGCTCGATGATCGTCCCGGCGATGCTGGGCCACACCATCGCGGTGCACGACGGCCGCAAGCACGTCCCGGTGTTCGTCACCGAGGCGATGGTCGGCCACAAGCTCGGCGAGTTCGCCCCGACCCGGACCTTCCGTGGCCACGAGAAGGACGACCGCAAGTCGCGTCGTCGCTGACCGACGGCCTAAGGAAACCGAACTGAGATGAACACGGAGACTCCAATGGAAGCCAGGGCCCAGGCGCGGTACATCCGCGTCACGCCCATGAAGGCTCGCCGGGTTGTCGACCTGATCCGCGGCGTCGACGCCGCCGAGGCGCAGGCGATCCTGCGCTTCGCGCAGCAGGCCGCGAGCGAGCCGGTCGGCAAGGTGCTCGACAGCGCCATCGCCAACGCCGGGCACAACCACAACCTGGACACGAACAACCTGTACGTGTCCGAGGCGTACGTGGACGAGGGGCCGACCCTGAAGCGGTTCCGTCCGCGTGCCCAGGGCCGGGCGTACCGCATCCGCAAGCGCACCAGCCACATCACCGTGGTTGTCGCCGAGAAGGAGAGGACCCGCTAGTGGGCCAGAAGGTTAACCCGCACGGGTTCCGCCTCGGTATCACCACGGACTTCAAGTCGCGCTGGTACGCCGACAAGCTGTACAAGGACTACGTCAAGGAAGACGTCGCCATCCGCCGGATGATGACGCAGGGCATGGAGCGGGCCGGCATCTCCAAGGTGGAGATCGAGCGCACCCGTGACCGCGTCCGCGTCGACATCCACACCGCCCGGCCGGGCATCGTCATCGGCCGCCGCGGCGCGGAGGCCGACCGAATCCGCGGCGACCTCGAGAAGCTGACCGGCAAGCAGGTCCAGCTGAACATCCTCGAGGTCAAGAACCCGGAGATCGACGCCCAGCTCGTCGCGCAGGGCGTGGCCGAGCAGCTCTCGTCGCGTGTCTCGTTCCGCCGTGCCATGCGCAAGGCGATGCAGACCGCGATGAAGGCCGGCGCGAAGGGCATCAAGATCCAGTGCGGCGGCCGCCTCGGCGGCGCCGAGATGTCCCGCTCCGAGTTCTACCGCGAGGGCCGCGTCCCGCTGCACACGCTGCGCGCGAACGTCGAGTACGGCTTCTTCGAGGCCCGCACGACCTTCGGCCGCATCGGCGTCAAGGTGTGGATCTACAAGGGCGACGTCAAGAACATCGCCGAGGTCCGCGCCGACAACGCCGCCGCGCGTGCGGGCAACCGCCCGTCGCGTGGCCCGGGCGGCAGCGACCGTCCGCGTGGCGGTGGCCGCGGTGGCGAGCGTCGTGGCGGAGGCCGCGGCGGACGTCCGCAGAACGAGGCGCCGGCGACCGAGTCGACCGACTCCGCCGCGCCGGCTGCCGAGGTCTCGACCCCGGCGCCCGAGACCGGAACGGAGGCCTGACCCCGATGCTGATCCCCCGCAGGGTCAAGCACCGCAAGCAGCACCACCCCAAGCGCGGTGGCCGCGCCAAGGGCGGTACGGAACTCGCGTTCGGCGAGTACGGCATCCAGGCCCTCGGCCAGGCGTACGTGACCAACCGGCAGATCGAGTCCGCCCGTATCGCCATCACCCGGCACATCCGCCGTGGTGGCAAGGTGTGGATCAACATCTACCCGGACCGTCCGCTGACCAAGAAGCCGGCCGAGACCCGCATGGGTTCCGGCAAGGGCTCGCCCGAGTGGTGGGTCGCGAACGTCAAGCCCGGTCGGGTGATGTTCGAGCTGTCGTACCCGAACGAGAAGGTGGCTCGCGAGGCGCTTCTGCGCGCCACGCACAAGCTGCCGATGAAGTGCCGGATTGTCCGGCGCGAGGCAGGTGAGGCGTGATGGCGGCCGGGACCAAGGCGTCCGAGCTGCGCGACCTGGCCGACGAGGAACTCGTCGCCAAGCTGCGTGAGGCCAAGGAGGAGCTGTTCAACCTCCGTTTCCAGGCGGCGACCGGGCAGCTCGAAAACCACGGGCGGCTCAAGGCGGTCCGCAAGGACATCGCCCGCATCTACACGCTGATGCGCGAGCGCGAGCTCGGGATCGTCAGCGTGGAGGAGACCGGAGGCGCGGCGTGAGCGAGAAGACTGAGATGACTGAGACGACCCGGGGATTCCGCAAGACCCGTGAGGGCCTCGTCGTCAGCGACAAGATGGACAAGACCGTCGTCGTCGCCGTCGAGGACCGCGTGAAGCACCCGCTCTACGGCAAGGTCATCCGCCGCACGAGCAAGCTGAAGGCTCACGACGAGCAGAACGCCTGCGGCGTCGGCGACCGCGTCCTCCTCATGGAGACCCGGCCGCTGTCCGCCAGCAAGCGGTGGCGCATCGTCGAGATCCTCGAGAAGGCCAAGTAGCGAGCGCCGGGCAGGCCCACTGTGAGGTGGGCCTGCGCCGCGACGTGACGATCAGGAGTTAGACGTGATCCAGCAGGAGTCGCGACTGCGAGTCGCCGACAACACGGGTGCCAAGGAGATCCTTTGCATCCGTGTGCTCGGCGGGTCCGGCCGGCGCTACGCGGGCATCGGGGACGTCATTGTGGCCACCGTCAAGGACGCGATCCCTGGTGGCAACGTGAAGAAGGGCGACGTGGTCAAGGCTGTCGTCGTGCGGACTGTCAAGGAGCGCCGTCGTGTCGACGGTTCCTACATCCGTTTCGACGAGAACGCCGCCGTCATCCTCAAGAACGACGGTGAGCCCCGTGGCACCCGCATTTTCGGCCCGGTCGGCCGTGAGCTGCGCGAGAAGAAGTTCATGAAGATCATCTCGCTCGCGCCGGAGGTGCTGTAAGCCATGGCGAAGAGCATGAAGATCAAGAAGGGTGACCTGGTTCAGGTCATCACCGGTAAGGACCGCGGAAAGCAGGGCAAGGTCATTGCGGCCTACCCCGCGCTCGAGCGCGTCCTCGTCGAGGGTGTCAACCGGATCAAGAAGCACACCAAGGTCGGCCAGTCCGCCAAGGGTGCCAAGACCGGCGGCATCATCACGCAGGAAGCCCCTGTGCACATCAGCAACGTGATGCTGGTCGTGGAGCAGGACGGCAAGAAGGTTCCCACGCGCGTCGGCTACCGTTTCGACGACGAGGGCAACAAGATCCGGATCGCCAAGCGGACCGGTGAGGACATCTGATGACTGTCACCGCTGAAGAGACCGCTGTGAAGACGCTGCCGCGTCTCAAGCAGCGCTACCGCGAAGAGATCCAGGGCAAGCTGCGTGAGGAGTTCTCCTTCGAGAACGTCATGCAGATCCCCGGCGTCGTCAAGGTCGTCGTGAACATGGGTGTGGGCGACGCCGCCCGCGACTCCAAGCTCATCGACGGTGCGATCAAGGACCTGATGGCCATCACCGGCCAGAAGCCGCAGGTCACCAAGGCCCGCAAGTCCATCGCGCAGTTCAAGCTGCGCGAGGGCCAGCCGATCGGCGCGCACGTCACGCTGCGCGGCGACCGCATGTGGGAGTTCCTGGACCGCCTGGTCTCCATCGCGCTGCCGCGTATCCGCGACTTCCGCGGACTCTCGCCGAAGCAGTTCGACGGCAAGGGCAACTACACCTTCGGTCTGACCGAGCAGTCGATGTTCCACGAGATCGACCAGGACAAGATCGACCGTGTTCGCGGTATGGACATCACCGTCGTGACGTCCGCCCAGAACAACGACGAGGGCCGCGCGCTGCTGCGTCACCTCGGATTCCCGTTCAAGGAGAACTGACGTGGCGAAGAAGGCCCTGATTGCCAAGGCCGCTCGCAAGCCGAAGTTCGCGGTGCGCGGTTACACGCGCTGCCAGCGGTGCGGTCGCCCGCACTCGGTGTACCGCAAGTTCGGTCTGTGCCGTGTGTGCCTGCGCGTTATGGCGCACGCCGGCGAGCTGCCCGGCGTCACCAAGAGCAGCTGGTAGGCGAACCCCGCCTGCCGGCGACCACCCCGCGTCCGCGCGGGGTGTCCGATACAAACGCTGTAGGTCCCGTCCCGCAGTCGCCCTGTGTGCCGCCCCTCCTTCGGGAGGGGCGTCCCCGGGACAGATCGCATTTCGGGAAACCGCGGCGAGAAAGGCCCTGAGGCCGTCATGACCATGACCGACCCCATCGCAGACATGCTCACGCGTCTGCGGAATGCCAACTCGGCATACCACGACGACGTCGTGATGCCGTTCAGCAAGATCAAGTCGCACATCGCGGAGATCCTCCAGCAGGAGGGTTACATCCAGGGCTGGCGCGTCGAGGACGCCGAGGTCGGCAAGAGCCTCGTCATCGACCTGAAGTACGGCCCGAACCGCGAGCGCTCGGTCGCCGGCATCCGCCGCGTGTCCAAGCCCGGTCTGCGGGTGTACGCAAAGTCCACGAACCTGCCGAAGGTGCTGGGAGGGCTCGGCGTCGCGATCATCTCGACGTCGCAGGGACTCCTGACCGACCGTCAGGCCGCCAAGAAGGGCGTGGGCGGGGAAGTCCTCGCCTTCGTCTGGTAACGGGAAAGGAGGATAGGCAATGTCGCGAATCGGACGGCTGCCCATCCCGGTTCCCACCGGCGTGGACGTCACCATCAATGGCCGCGAGGTCGTCGTGAAGGGCCCCAAGGGCACCCTGTCGCACAACCTCGCCGCTCCGATCGAGATCGCTCTGGAGGACGGCACCCTCGCGGTGACCCGCCCCAACGACGAGCGCCTCTCGAAGGCCCTGCACGGGCTGTCCCGGACGCTGGTGGCGAACATGATCACCGGTGTGACCCAGGGATACAGCAAGAAGCTTGAGATCAGCGGTGTCGGTTACCGTGTCGCGGCGAAGGGCTCCTCGCTGGAGTTCGCGCTGGGATACAGCCACCCCATCGTCGTCGAGGCCCCGGAGGGCATCACCTTCATCGTCGAGAGCCCCACCAAGTTCGAGGTGCAGGGCATCGACAAGCAGAAGGTCGGCGAGGTTGCCGCGAACATTCGCAAGCTTCGCAAGCCCGACCCGTACAAGGCCAAGGGTGTGAAGTACGCGGGTGAGGTCATCCGCCGCAAGGTCGGAAAGGCTGGTAAGTAGGCATGGCCGTCGGTGTGAAGGCCGGCAAGGGCGTGGCGAAGAAGTCCACGTCCCGCAAGCGTCGGCACATCCGGGTCCGGAAGCGCGTTTCCGGCACCCCCCAGCGGCCTCGTCTGGTCGTGACCCGCTCCACGCGGCACATCGTGGCGCAGGTTATCGACGACCTGGCCGGAGTCACCCTCGCATCCGCCTCGACGATGGACACGTCCATCCGCGGCGACGAGGGCGACAAGACCGAGAAGGCGCGCAAGGTCGGCGAGCTCGTCGCTGAGCGGGCCAAGGCTGCGGGCATCGAGACCGTGGTGTTCGACCGTGGGGGCAACAAGTACCACGGCCGTATCGCCGCGCTTGCCGATGCCGCGCGCGAGGGCGGGCTGGCATTCTGAGCCCGCTGGTCCGGACAAGCTTCGTACGACAGATGAGGAATTTCTGATGGCTGGACCCCAGCGCCGCGGTGGCGGAGCCGGCGGCGGCGAGCGTCGGGACCGGCGGGATCGGCGCGACGGCGGCGCCGCCGCCGAGAAGACCGCCTACGTCGAGCGCGTCGTCGCGATCAACCGTGTGGCCAAGGTAGTCAAGGGTGGTCGCCGCTTCAGCTTCACCGCGCTGGTCGTGGTGGGCGACGGCGACGGCACCGTCGGTGTCGGCTACGGCAAGGCCAAGGAGGTGCCGGCCGCCATCGCCAAGGGTGTGGAGGAGGCCAAGAAGCACTTCTTCAAGGTCCCCCGTATCCAGGGCACCATCCCGCACCCGATCCAGGGTGAGGCGGCGGCCGGTGTCGTGCTGCTCAAGCCGGCGTCCCCCGGTACCGGTGTCATCGCCGGCGGCCCGGTGCGCGCCGTCCTGGAGTGCGCGGGCATCCACGATGTGCTGAGCAAGTCGCTCGGCTCGGACAACGCGATCAACATCGTTCACGCGACGGTGGCGGCCCTCAAGGGCCTCCAGCGTCCCGAGGAGATCGCGGCTCGCCGCGGGCTTCCGCTGGAGGACGTGGCCCCGGCCGCGCTGCTGCGGGCCCGCGCGGGAGTGGGTGCGTGATGGCACGTCTCAAGGTCACGCAGACCCGGTCCAAGATCGGCTGCAAGCAGAACCAGCGCGACACCCTCCGTTCGCTCGGCCTCAAGCGCGTCCACGACGTGGTCGTCAAGGAGGACCGTCCGGAGATCCGCGGCATGATTTTCACGGTGTCGCATCTCGTCACCGTCGAGGAGGTGGACTGAAATGGGTGCTGAGAACCCGCTGAAGGTGCACCACCTGCGGCCTGCTCCCGGTGCCAAGACCGCGAAGACCCGGGTGGGTCGCGGTGAGGCGTCGAAGGGCAAGACCGCCGGTCGCGGCACCAAGGGCACCAAGGCCCGCTACCAGGTGCCGGCCCGCTTCGAGGGTGGGCAGATGCCGCTGCACATGCGGCTGCCCAAGCTCAAGGGCTTCAAGAACCCGTTCCGGACCGAGTACCAGGTCGTGAACCTGGACAAGCTCGGCGCCCTGTACCCCGATGGCGGCGACGTGACCGTCGACGACCTCGTGGCCAAGGGTGCGGTTCGCAAGAACCAGCCGGTCAAGGTGCTCGGCCAGGGCGAGATCTCGGTCGCGGTCCGGGTGAAGGTGCACGCCTTCTCCGGCTCCGCGAAGGAGAAGATCGCGGCGGCCGGCGGCTCGGCCGACGAGGTCTGAGAGCCGACGGCTTCTTGGCAGGGGCGCCACACCGGTAAGGTGGTGGCGCCCCTGCGTCGTATGCGGCCAGGCCGCGCGAGCACCGTAGGGATGCCGGTGCGGGACGGCGGGATGTCGAGTCCACGTCCGCACAGCAAATCTCCCGGTCCGTGCGAACTTTCCGCGTGCCGACGCTGTTATTGTCCGTGAGGTTCCAATAAGGGACCGGCCCGTACTCCACGGGACCGATCGATCAAACGACTCGCCCCAGACGGGTGAGGCGCAGGAGGCAGTGTGCTCACCGCGTTCGCCCGGGCGTTCCGCACGCCCGACCTGCGCAAGAAGCTGCTCTTCACGCTGGGGATCATCGTCCTGTTCCGGATCGGGTCGCACATCCCGGTCCCAGGCGTGTCCTTCCAGATGGTCCGCAAGTGTGTCGACGAGGCGGACCAGGGCGGCCTCTTCGGCCTGGTGAACATGTTCAGTGGCGGCGCGCTGCTGCAACTCACGATCTTCGCGCTCGGGATCATGCCGTACATCACGGCGAGCATCATCCTGCAGCTGTTGACCGTCGTGATCCCGCGCCTGGAAGCCCTCAAGAAGGAGGGCCAGTCCGGCACCGCGAAGATCACGCAGTACACCCGCTACCTCACCATCGCGCTGGCGATCCTCCAGTCGACCGCGCTGGTCGCGACCGCCCGCAGCGGCTCGCTGTTCAGCGGCGCGGGCGGCGGCGAGTGCCAGCCCGACCAGATCGTGCCGGACCAGAGCCTGTTCCGGATCCTGGTGATGGTCGCGGTCATGACCGCCGGCACCTCGGTGATCATGTGGCTGGGCGAGCTGGTGACCGACCGCGGCATCGGCAACGGCATGTCCATCCTGATGTTCGTCTCGGTGGCGGCCGGCTTCCCGGCGGCGCTGTGGAACATCAAGCAGACCGGCACGCTGGGCGGCGGCTGGGTGGCCTTCTTCACGGTCATCGCGGTGGGCCTGCTGATGGTCGGCCTGGTGGTGTTCGTCGAGCAGGCGCAGCGCCGGATCCCGGTGCAGTACGCCAAGCGGATGATCGGACGGCGCGCGTACGGCGGAACGTCCACGTACATCCCGCTCAAGGTGAACCAGGCGGGCATCATCCCCGTGATCTTCGCCTCGTCGCTGCTCTACATTCCCGCGCTCATCGCGCAGTTCAGCGGGAGCGACTCGGGCTGGGCGCTGTGGATCCAGAAGAACTTCGTGCAGGGTGACCACCCGCTTTACATGGCGACGTACTTCCTCTTGATCGTGTTCTTCGCCTTCTTCTATGTGGCGATCACGTTCAACCCCGAAGAAGTTGCCGACAACATGAAGAAGTATGGTGGTTTCATCCCGGGCATCCGCGCCGGCAGACCGACTGCGGAGTACCTGAACTACATCCTCACCCGGATCACCTGGCCCGGATCGCTCTACCTGGGCATGATCGCGCTCGTACCCATGATCGCGCTCGTGCTGTTCAACGCCACCAACAACTTCCCGTTCGGCGGCACGAGCATCCTGATCATCGTGGGAGTGGGTCTGGAAACCGTGAAGCAGATCGAGAGCCAGCTCCAGCAGCGCAACTACGAAGGCTTCCTCCGCTAAATGCGTATCGTTCTCGTGGGCCCCCCCGGCGCGGGTAAGGGAACCCAGGCCCAGTACATCGCCGAAGACCTGTCGATCCCCGCGATCTCGACGGGCGATCTCTTCCGCAGCAACGTGGCCCAGAAGACCCCTCTGGGCATCGAAGCCAAGAAGTTCATGGACGCGGGCAACCTCGTCCCCGACGAAGTCACCATCGGCATGGTCCGGGACCGCCTCGCGCAGCCCGACGCCGCCGAGGGCTTCCTGCTCGACGGCTTTCCCCGCAACACGGCGCAGGCCAAGGTGCTCGACGAGATATTGGCCGAGCACGGCACCAAGCTCGACGCGGTCCTGGAACTCGACGTCCCGTCGAAGGAGATCATCCAGCGGCTGTCCGGGCGTCGGCAGTGCCGTGCCAACGGGCATGTCTGCCACGTCTTCTTCGACCGGCCCAAGGTCGAGGGGATCTGCGACGAGTGCGGCAGCGAGCTGTACCAGCGTGAGGACGACCGCGAGGAGACGGTGAAGCACCGCCTCGACGTCTTCAAGGAGCAGACCGAGCCGTTGATCGGCTACTACTCCGAACAGGGCATCCTCGTGGTCATCGACGCGCTGGGCCGGGTGGCGGACGTCACCGAGCGCGCCAAGAACGCGCTGAAGGACTTCCGGCAGGACGGCTGACCGGAACCGAGCGGTACAGCGCGGCACCAGCACGACCGTTTGAGCGGCATGGGCGATCCGGGTACTCACCGGGTCGCCCATGTTCGTGTTCCCCGGCAGGTGCGCGCGGGGTACGGGCGGGGTACGCGCCGCGCACGGGTCGCGCGGCACCAGTGGAACTCAGATGTCCGGGACGACCCGCCCGGGCCGACGACGACGCCGAGACGGCGCGGAAGGACGACAAGCCGGTGATCAAGAGGCGGCGCAACAAGATCGACCGCAAGACCCCCGAGCAGATCGAGAAGATGCGGCTGGCGGGTGCGGTGGTCGCGACGACTCTCGCGAAGCTCCGGGACGCCGCGGTCCCCGGGACCAGCACCCGCGAGCTGGACGCGCTCGCCGAGCGCGCCATCCGCGAGGCGGGCGCGATCCCGTCGTTCAAGGGCTACCACGGGTTCCCCGCGTCGATCTGCGCCTCGGTCAACGACGTGGTGGTGCACGGCATCCCGGACGACACCCCGCTGCGCGAGGGCGACCTCATCTCGATCGACTGCGGCGCCATTCTCAACGGCTGGCACGGCGACTCGGCGATCACCGTCGCGGTCGGCGCGGTCCCCGACGAACTCGCCGAGCTGAGCCGGGTGTGCGAGGAGTCGATGTGGGCCGGCATCGCGGCGGCCAAGCCCGGCGGGCGCCTCACCGACATCAGCCACGCGGTCGAGCAGGCCATCCGCGCCAACACCCCGGCCTCGGGCGGGCAGTACGGCATCGTCGAGGACTACGGCGGCCACGGCATCGGCACCGAGATGCACCAGGAGCCGCACATCCTCAACTACGGCCGCCCGGGACAGGGCCCCGAACTGCTGCCCGGCGTGTGCCTGGCGATCGAGCCGATGGTGACGCTCGGCAAGCCGGGGACGTACACGATGCCGGACGAGTGGACGGTGAAGACCACCGCGGGCGGCTTCGCCGCGCACTGGGAGCACTCCATCGCGGTGACCGAGGACGGCCCGGTCGTCCTCACCAGCCTGCCGGCGTAGCGCGCACGGCGACGCGGGGCGGTGCCGGCGGGACGTCGGTGCCGCCCCGCCGTCTTCGCTGTCTCTACGCTGGGGGCATGGAGAACGCCGGGGGTACCGGGAGCGACGCGGCGCGGCCGGTCACGGCCGCGGACCGGGAGCGGGTCTCGGGGGTCCTGCGCGAGCGCATGGCCTCGGGCGACCTGTCGTTGGGCGATTACCAGGCGCGGCTGCGCCGGGTGCGGGCCGCGGCGACCGCGGGGGAGCTGGACGCGGTGCTGCGCGACCTGCCGGGTCGCCGCGACGGGGAGGAGACGCGTACCGGCGGGGGAGCCGGGCCGGAGGCTTCTGCGGTGTCCGCCGGGGCCGGTACGGACTCCGCGGCCGGGAGCCGACGGTCCGGAGGGTGCGCGGGGGTGCTGCTGCTGGTCCTTGTGGTCCTGGTGGCCGTGGCGGGGGCGTACAGTTGACGGCAGAAGTCCGCCTATGCGGTAAGGTCCGCCGCCCCGGTTTCCCATCTGGTGGGTGCGTGCCTTAGACTGACTCGTCGGCTTATCTGTAGCCGCTTTTTGTCACGTCTCCGACTGACCGGTCACCTGTGACCGTGCGCGAGCGTGGCCTGAGGTGAAGCAGGCAGCCAACGGTAGATGATTCCCGAGTAGATGAAACGCGGAGGACATGCCCAAGAAGCAAGGGGCCATTGAGATCGAGGGCACCGTCATCGAGTCTCTCCCCAACGCCATGTTTCGCGTCGAGCTGCAGAACGGGCACAAGGTCCTCGCGCACATCAGCGGGAAGATGCGGATGCACTACATCCGGATCCTTCCGGACGACCGGGTTGTCGTCGAGCTGAGCCCGTACGACCTGACCCGCGGCCGAATCGTCTACCGCTACAAGTAGGCGAGCCCCCGCGTCCACGCGGACGTGTCGGGCGAACCGATAACCGCCTCGGCGATGAGGGTGCCTCCGGGTGCCCTTGTCAGCACGTACCGGAGAGATCATGAAGGTCAAGCCGAGCGTCAAGAAGATCTGTGACAAGTGCAAGGTGATCCGCCGTCACGGCCGGGTCATGGTGATCTGCGAGAACCTGCGCCACAAGCAGCGCCAGGGCTGAGCCCCGGCCGCCGCCCACGGGCAGGCAGAGCACCGCGCACGCGGCACGAGATCGTCGCGCGACGCACCACGTAATAGTCGTAGCACCCGACCCCCGCAGCAGGTAGGCGCGGGACGCCACCCCCGGTTGGAGGCCGGGGACCGAAGGATCCGAGAGAGACCCTTCCGGACCGGTGCTGCGCATGACCTCCAACGAACCCAGGAGCCACATACATGGCACGCCTCGTCGGCGTAGACCTGCCCCGTGAAAAGCGGGTCGAGGTCGCACTCACCTACATCTTCGGCGTCGGTCGCACCCGCGCGCTGGAGACCCTGAGCAACACCGGCGTCAACCCGGACACGCGCGTTCGCGACCTGACCGAAGAAGAGCTGGTCAAGCTCCGCGACTGGATCGACGGCAACTACCGCGTCGAGGGCGACCTGCGCCGCGAGGTCCAGGCCGACATCCGCCGCAAGGTCGAGATCGGCTGCTACGAGGGCCTTCGCCACCGTCGCGGTCTCCCGGTCCGCGGTCAGCGGACGCACACCAACGCGCGTACCCGCAAGGGCCCGCGTCGCGCCATCGCCGGCAAGAAGAAGCCGGGCAAGAAGTAGTCCGCCGAGCCGGATCATGACGGTCCCCGCTCAGTCGGACCGACGACCTCAGGAGTTTCCAGCAGATGCCTCCCAAGAGCCGCACCGGCGCCAAGAAGGTGCGCCGCAAGGAAAAGAAGAACGTCGCTCACGGGCACGCCCACATCAAGAGCACGTTCAACAACACGATCGTGTCGATCACCGACCCGAACGGCAATGTGATCTCGTGGGCCTCCGCGGGCCACGTGGGCTTCAAGGGTTCGCGTAAGTCGACCCCGTTCGCCGCGCAGATGGCCGCCGAGTCGGCTGCCCGCCGTGCCCAGGAGCACGGCATGCGCAAGGTCGACGTCTTCGTCAAGGGCCCGGGTTCGGGCCGTGAGACCGCCATTCGCTCGCTGCAGGCCACCGGCCTCGAGGTGGGGTCCATCCAGGACGTCACCCCCGTGCCCCACAACGGCTGCCGCCCCCCCAAGCGCCGCCGCGTCTGAGCCTGAAGCCGAGTAGGAGTTAGAGAACCATGGCGCGTTACACCGGCGCTGACTGCAAGCGCTGCCGTCGCGAGAAGATGAAGCTGTTCCTCAAGGGCAGCAAGTGCGAAGGGCCGAAGTGCCCGATCGAGATCCGGCCGTACCCGCCGGGTGAGCACGGCCGCGGCCGTACCAAGGACAGCGAGTACCTGCTGCAGATGCGCGAGAAGCAGAAGTGCGCGCGCATCTACGGCGTCCTCGAGAAGCAGTTCCGCGGCTACTACGAGGAGGCGAACCGCAAGCAGGGCAAGACCGGCGAGAACCTGCTGCGCATCCTCGAGTCGCGTCTCGACAACGTGGTCTACCGCGCGGGCTTCGCCAAGTCGCGTGACCACGCCCGTCAGCTTGTCCGCCACGGCCACATCCAGGTCAACGGCGTCAAGACCGACATCCCGTCGGCTCGCGTCAGCGAGAACGACATCATCGAGGTCCGCAAGGACTCCGTCGAGCTGACCCCGTTCGTGGTCGCTCGCGCCGAGGCCGGCGAGCGTCCGGTTCCGGCGTGGCTCGAGGTCATCCCCGGCAAGATGCGGATCCTCGTGCACTCCCTGCCCGCGCGTCAGGTCATCGACACGCAGGTGCAGGAGCAGCTCATCGTCGAGCTCTACTCCAAGTAATCCCGGGTAGAGACGACAAAAAGGGTCGGGCGGGACGGTTTCCTACCGTTCCGCCCGTACCCTTGCCATAGCCGTCGGTGTCATATAGCGGGCACCGAAGACATGGAGGAATCCCATGCTGATCGCACAGCGTCCCACTCTGACCGAGGACGTCGTCGACGAATTCCGGTCCCGGTTCGTGATCGAGCCGCTGGAGCCGGGCTTCGGCTACACCCTCGGCAACTCGCTGCGCCGTACGCTCCTCTCCTCGATCCCGGGTGCCGCCGTCACGAGCATCCGCATCGACGGTGTCCTGCACGAGTTCACCACCGTGCCGGGCGTCAAGGAGGACGTCACCGACCTCATCCTCAACATCAAGCAGCTGGTCGTCTCCTCGGAGCACGACGAGCCCGTCGTGATGTACCTGCGCAAGCAGGGCCCGGGTGTGGTCACCGCCGGCGACATCGCGCCCCCGGCCGGTGTCGAGGTGCACAACCCCGAGCTGGTCCTGGCGACGCTGAACGCCAAGGGCAAGCTGGAGATGGAGCTGACCGTCGAGCGCGGTCGCGGCTACGTCTCCGCGGTGCAGAACAAGCAGGCGGGCCAGGAGATCGGCCGGATCCCGGTCGACTCGATCTACTCGCCGGTCATGAAGGTCACGTACAAGGTCGAGGCCACCCGTGTCGAGCAGCGCACGGACTTCGACAAGCTGATCGTGGACGTCGAGACCAAGCCGTCGATGCGTCCGCGCGACGCGATGGCCTCGGCGGGCAAGACCCTGGTCGAGCTGTTCGGCCTGGCGCGCGAGCTCAACGTCGACGCCGAGGGCATCGACATGGGCCCGTCGCCGACGGACGCCGCGCTCGCCGCCGATCTGGCGCTGCCGATCGAGGAGCTCGAGCTCACGGTCCGCTCGTACAACTGCCTCAAGCGCGAGGGCATCCACACCGTGGGTGAACTGGTCGCGCGCAGCGAGGCGGACCTGCTGGACATCCGCAACTTCGGTGCGAAGTCCATCGACGAGGTCAAGGCGAAGCTGGCCGGCATGGGCCTGGCCCTCAAGGACAGCCCGCCCGGATTCGACCCGACCGCCGCGGCCGACAGCTTCGGCGACGAGGACGACCACGGCTTCGCGGAGACCGAGCAGTACTGAGGTCCCGGCGCCGAGGTCCGGCATTGAGGTCCTGACGGGAGTGATCCCGAGGATCGCAACGCGGAGACCGCGCAGTACCGAGCAGTACTGAGAACGTCGTGCGGGGGAGGGCTTCCGGGCCCTCCCCTCGTACGGACCGCCCCCGGCGATCCGCCGGGGGCTCGCGTCCGGGCCGACCGGCTCGGACGGACTGACACCGGTACCTGATACGGCCGGTGCAGGGATACCAAGGAGAAAGCAATGCCCCGTCCCGCAAAGGGCGCCCGCCTCGGCGGCGGCCCGTCCCACGAGCGCCTGCTTCTTTCGGGCCTCGCGACGGCGCTGTTCGAGCACGGTCGTATCACCACGACCGAGGCGAAGGCCCGCCGGCTCCGTCCGGTCGCGGAGAAGCTGATCACCAAGGCGAAGCGCGGCGACCTGCACGCGCGCCGCCAGGTGCTCACCGTCGTCCGCGACAAGAGCGTCGTGCACACGCTCTTCGAGGAGATCGGTCCCCGGTACGCGAACCGTCCCGGCGGCTACACCCGCATCACCAAGATCGGGAACCGCAAGGGCGACAACGCGCCGATGGCCGTGATCGAGCTGGTCGAGGCCCTGACGGTCGCGCAGACCGCCGTGGGCGAGGCCGAGGCCGCCACCAAGCGCTCCGTCAAGGAGCAGGCGGCGAAGGCCGAGGAGACCAAGGTCGACACGAGCAAGAAGGCCGACGCCGACGAGGCCGAGGCTGCCGATGTCGAGGAGGCCCCCGAGGCCGCCGGCGACGACGCGGACAAGGTCGACACGGAGAAGTGACGCACTCCCCGCGCGAGCGGGAGTCGTCCGGACACCTGAGTCCACTTTGACGTGCGCGGGCCCGTTCTCCTCCCTCAGGGGTGGCGAGCGGGCCCGCGGCTTTTGGCCCGCGCCGGCCGTCGCGTCCGCCTGCGCGATCCGCGCGGACGCCTTGCGCCACAGGCGAGTTGGGCACACACGAACGGCACCTGCGGAGTGGGGAAGAGCAGCGTGAGCACCGAGATCCCGGCGCCGGGAGGCGGGGACGGGGGACCAGCGGCCGACCCGGAGCCGGTGCGGCTGAGGATCGATCTGGCGTACGACGGCACGGACTTCTCCGGTTGGGCCCGCCAGCCCGGTCTGCGGACCGTCCAGGGCACCCTGGAGCAGGCGCTGACCACCGTCCTGCGGCTCCCCGAGCCCGCGCAGCTGACGGTCGCCGGACGCACCGACGCGGGCGTGCACGCGCGCGGCCAGGTCGCGCACGTCGACATCCCCGCGGACAAGTGGACGCTGGACGGCCCGCAGCTCGTGCGCAGGCTCTCCGGCACGCTTCCGCGCGACGTACGGGTCCGCGAAGTCTCCCGCGCCCCCGAGGGGTTCGACGCCCGCTTCGCCGCCGAGTGGCGCCGGTACGCCTACCGCATCAGCGACACCCCCGGCGGCGTCGACCCGCTGCGCCGCGCGCACGTCGTGTGGCACGACCGCCCGCTCGACGTGGACCTGATGAACGAGGCCGCCGGCCTCATGCTCGGCGACCACGACTTCGCCGCCTACTGCAAGCGCCGCGAGGGCGCATCGACGGTCCGCTGCCTCAAGGACTTCCACTGGGCGCGCGAGACGCCCGGCGAGTCCGACGCGGGGCCCGGTTTCACGCCACTGGTGATCGCCTCGGTACGCGCCGACGCGTTCTGCCACAACATGGTCCGCTCGCTCGTCGGCGCGATGACCGCGGTCGGTTCGGGGCGGCGGCCGGTGCGGTGGCCCGCGGAGGTGTTGGCGCGCGGCGTGCGCGACTCGTCGGTGCATGTGGCGCCCGCGCACGGGTTGGTGCTGGAGGAGGTGGCGTACCCCTCGGACGAGCGTCTCGCGGAGCGCGCCGCCAGGGCCAAGCGGCCCCGCCTCGACATCGTCTAGACCCAGGCCTGTCCCGCGGACACGGCCTGGTCGCGGACCTCGGCAGGGCCGTCATCGCCGTTGCCCGTCCGCTCACTTGCCTTCGAGCGCCTTCTCCGCCTCCGCCTTGGCCTTGTCGTAGATGGCCTGGGAGCGCTGCTCGCCGCGGAGGGTGAGGGTGTCCCGGACGACCCGGTCCAGGTCGTCGCCGGCCTGCTCGACCTTGGGGTCGCCCTTGGCCGGATCGATGCGGTTGTCCGGGCCCGGGTAGCCGCCGACCAGGAAGACCCCGTAGCGGCCGACGGAGTTGGTCTGGCGTATGCACGTGACACCGGGCTTGTCGGGTGCGGGCTGCGGGCAGAGCTCCTTGACCGGGCCGCCGGGCAGGCCCAGCAGCGAGGCGTCGCGGTTGCCGTTGCCGTCGGCGGCGGCGGCCCTGGCGTCGTCCGGCGAGGCGAACGCGGCGACCGCGACGGTGGCCGCGGTGCCGTCGGGCCCGGTGACGGTGGCCCGGATGATCTGGACACAGGCCTTGGTGCGCAGGATGTCGCCGAGCACGGGGTTGGCGGCGTCCGCGCAGGTGTTGTCCAGGCGTTTGGCGACGACGTTGTAGACGCGCCCGTCGATGCCCAGGCGCGCGGTCGGGAACAGCGCCTCGGGTGTGAAGGGCGCGGTGTCGAGCTGCGGGTCGGCGAGGACCTTGGCGCTGCCGGGTGCCGGGGGGATGGTCGGCACCGGCTTGAAGGTGGGTTTGGCGGTCCCCGAGCCGGCCGGATCGACCGGGGCCTCGGTGGGGGCGGTCTGCGCCGCGGGGCCCGAGTCGTCGCCCGACGATGTGGCCAGCCAGACGCCGGTGATCCCGACGACGGCCAGGACGGTCAGCGCGGCGCCGATGCGCATTTTGTTGGTACGGGCCCGCGCCCGGCGGCGGCTCTCGCGGTCGGCGAGAGCGCCCCAGTCGGGGGTGCCGGAGGCCGCGGCGGCAGCGCCGCGTCCGGACCGGGCCCGGCGGGCGGCGGCGCGGCCCCCGGTGCGGCCGCGCGTACCGGATGCGCTCGCGGGCCCGGACTGCGTTGCCCCGTAAGGGTCTTGGAGCTGGTCCCCGGTGTCGTCCAGGGGTGTTCCGGGTCGTATGGTCCACGGCGCCGGTTCGGCGGGGCCGGCGTGCTCCCGGCCGCGCCCGTTGCCGTTGGTGTCCGCGCTCACCGCAGCCTCCCACCGATTTCCCGCGGCTTGGTCGGGCGCCGGGCCGGTTCGGGCCCGGTCCGGGCCGCATCGCAGGCCCTCGCCATGTGGCCCGCAGCATACTGTCGGCGGGCGGCCGTCCCGGTACGTGGTCGGAACCGCTCGTACGGGCGGATACCATTGACAGGCAGGGGAGGGGGCTCGGGGAGCACAGCCCCCCGAGGCTCGTTTTGACCGGCGCCGCGTAAACCCGGTATTCTGCCGGTTCGTTGTGCGTATTGGCTTGCTTGAGTGAAGTCGGTACGCCGGGCGCCGCAAGAGACCCCCGGCAGCACCCCGCATGCTCTGAGATCGAGATCTGAGATCGACATCGCGTGGGAGTCGTCGGGCCCAGCCAAGCGCCATCCCGTCAGCACACACTCACGAAGAAGCGAAGGCTATCGACCGTGCGCACGTACAGCCCTAAGCCCGGCGACGTCCAGCGTCAGTGGCACGTCATCGACGCGACCGATGTCGTGCTCGGCCGTCTGTCCACCCAGGCCGCTGCCCTGCTCCGGGGCAAGCACAAGCCGGTGTACGCGCCGCACGTCGACACCGGCGATTTCGTCATCATTGTGAACGCGGACAAGGTTCACCTGTCCGGCAACAAGCGGACCCAGAAGATGGCGTACCGCCACTCTGGCCACCCGGGTGGTCTCCGCGCGGTCCGCTACGACGACCTTCTCTCCAAGAACCCGGAGAAGGCAGTCGAGAAGGCCATCAAGGGCATGCTCCCCAAGAACACCCTGGGCCGGCAGATGCTGTCGAAGCTCAAGGTGTACGCGGGTCCGGAGCACCCGCACCAGGCCCAGCAGCCGGTGCCGTTCGAGATCACCCAGGTCGCGCAGTAGTCACGGCCACAACACAGCCGCGACAAGCGGCTGAGGATCGCAAAGAGGAGAATCGTGGCCGAGACCACCGCTGAGGCCCCCATCGAGGAGACGACCTCCGAAGAGGTCACCCTCGAGAGCTACACCTCGGAGTCCCTGGCCGGTCGCTTCAGCGACCCGCAGCCGGGTGCCGCCACCGGCCGCCGCAAGGAGGCCATCGCCCGCGTGCGCATCGTCCCGGGCACCGGCAAGTGGAAGATCAACGGGCGTACGCTCGAGCAGTACTTCCCCAACAAGGTTCACCAGCAGCTCGTCAACGAGCCGTTCAAGATCCTTGAGCTGGACGAGAAGTACGACGTCATCGCCCGCATCGCGGGTGGCGGCGTCTCCGGCCAGGCCGGCGCGCTGCGCCTGGGCGTGGCCCGTGCGCTCAACGAGGCGGACGTCGAGCTGAACCGCCCGGCGCTGAAGAAGGCCGGCTTCCTGACGCGTGACCCGCGCGCCACCGAGCGCAAGAAGCCGGGTCTGAAGAAGGCCCGTAAGGCTCCGCAGTACAGCAAGCGTTAAATCCGGCGCGGGCAGCCTGCATTTTGCATCGGGCCCCGGGGCACAGAGTCTGTGCCCCGGGGCCCGATGCTTTTCCGGCATTCCCCGGTGCTTTTGCCTGACGCGTTCGAGCTGTGTTGGATCCGTGTTCAGTCCATGTGTTTGGTCCATGTCTGATGCGTCGACTCTGTCGACGACCGCGTGCTCGCGGTGTGATGCGGGAGGTCCGAAGGTGGGACGACTCTTCGGTACGGACGGGGTACGCGGTCTGGCCAACGGCCGGCTGACCGCCGAACTGGCCCTGGACCTGGCGGTCTGCGCCGCCCGGGTGCTGGGTTCGCAGGGTCGCACCGGGGGCCACGGGCGGCGGCCGTTCGCCGTGGTCGGCCGCGACCCGCGGGCGTCGGGCGAGTTCCTGGAGGCGGCCGTGGTCGCGGGCCTCGCGGGTGCCGGGGTGGACGTCTACCGGGCCGGGGTCCTGCCGACTCCCGCGGTCGCGCACCTGACCGGCCTGCTGGGCGCCGACCTGGGCGTCATGCTCTCGGCGAGCCACAACTCGATGCCCGACAACGGCATCAAGTTCTTCGCGCGCGGCGGGCACAAGCTCCCCGACGACGTCGAGGACAGCATCGAGTCGCTGCTCGGGACCGAGTGGGACCGTCCGACGGGCGCGCTGGTCGGCCGTGTCCAGGACCATCCCGAGGGCCACGAGCGGTACGTCGACCACCTGCTCGCCACGCTGCCGCACCGCCTGGACGGCCTGAAGGTCGTGCTGGACTGCGCCAACGGCGCGTCGTCGCGGGTCGCCCCCGACGCACTGCGCCAGGCCGGTGCCGAGGTCGTGACGATCCACGCGGAGCCGAACGGCCTCAACATCAACGAGGGTTGCGGTTCGACGCATCTGGACGACGTGAAGGCGGCCGTGGTCGAGCACGGCGCCGACGCGGGCATCGCGCACGACGGCGACGCGGACCGCTGCCTCGCGGTGGACGCGAACGGCGACGAGGTCGACGGCGACCAGATCCTCGCGGTGCTCGCGCTTGCCATGCGCGACGCGGGGACGCTGCGCGAGGACACCCTCGTCGCGACCGTCATGTCCAACCTGGGCCTCAAGCTCGCGATGCAGGGCGCCGGCGTCAAGATCGTCGAGACGGCGGTCGGCGACCGGTACGTCCTGGAGGCCATGCAGGCCGGTGGCCTCACGCTCGGCGGCGAGCAGTCCGGCCACGTCGTCATGCTGGACCACGCGACGACCGGCGACGGCACGCTGACCGCGCTGCACCTGCTGTCGCGGGTCGCGCAGACCGGCCGCCCGCTGCACGAGCTCGCCGCGGTCATGACGCGCCTGCCGCAGGTGCTGATCAACGTGTCGGGGGTGGACCGGACCCGCGTGCAGGCGTCGGCCGGTCTGGCCGCGGCGGTCGCCGACGCCGAGGCGCGGTTGGGCGGCGGCGGCCGGGTGCTGCTGCGCCCGTCGGGCACCGAACCGCTGGTGCGGGTCATGGTCGAGGCGCAGACGCACGAGCAGGCCCAGCGCGAGGCCGGGGCGTTGGCCGACGTCGTACGCGCCGAGCTGGCCGTCTGATCCCAGGCCGGGCAACAGGCAAGCGGCGGCCCCCGTCCCGGACTTCCGGGCGGGGGCCGCGGTCTTTGCGGGTCAGTCGCGTCGCAGGCCAGGGACGCCGGGGTGGTGCTTTCCGTGCGTCCTGCTCCACGCGTACCGCTGCGCGAGCAGGGTGCCGGTGCCCGCCACCACGATCGCGCCCAGGTTCAGGCCGAGTTGGCCGAGTGAGCCGCCCGCCTGGCTGAGGTCGCCGTACGCCACCGCCACCGCCGCGTTGGCGGCCGCCGGGACCGTGGTGACCGAGATCAGCACGCCGATCAGCGCCCCGGACTTCGACGACGTGAGCGACAGGATGCCCGCGACGCCGGCGAGGAAGGCGACCCAGAAGGACAGCCAGTCGGGCTGGTAGATGAACGACGTCTGCGGGCGGTCGCCTTCGAGCATGCTCTTGTCGAAGTCGCCCGACCAGGTGAGCAGCCAGGTGAACGCCATGGTCAGCGACATCGCGATCGGGAAGCCCGCCAGCAGCGCGAAGGCGGACCGCGCGGCGAGCCCGCGGCGGCGCTGCACGGTCGCCACGCACAGCCCGGCCAGCGGGCCGAACTCCGGTCCCACGACCATCGCTCCGACGATGAGGATCGGGTTGTCGAGGAGCACACCGCACGCGGCGATCATGGTGGCGATCGTCAGGAACGCCAGGAACGTGACGGTGAACGTGGACTCTTCGGACGTCGCCTCGGTGATCTGCTCCCACACCACCGCGTCGGCGCCCTCGCCCGGCGCGTCCGACTCGGCCTCGCGCGCGGACCGGGACAGCGCGACGTCGAGGCTCTCCAGCGCGATGGAGCCGTCCTCGTCGATGCCGAGCGCGCGCAGGTCGTCGAGCACGAGGTTCGCCGACTCGCGGGCGATGTCGCAGGCGATGACATCGCCGGGCGGTGACACGGCGACACCCGGCCACACGACCAGATGGGTGACGCCCGGCTCCGCTTCGAGCAGGCGGCGTACGGCACCGGACTTCTCGCGCGGCACGATGGCCCTCAGATGCAGCATGCCCGGACGGTATGGCTAGAGCTTGCGCAGGCGCAGCCGACTCACCGTGTGGTCCGTGTCCTTGCGGAGCACGAGGGTTGCCCGGCCGCGCGTGGGCAGGACGTTTTGTACGAGGTTGAGCTCGTTGATGTCGCGCCAGATGCCCTCCGCGTAGGAGAAGGCTTCGTCCTCGGTCATGGCGGCGTAGCGGCGGAAGTACGACGCCGGGTCCCGGAACGCGGTCTGACGCAGCTTCAGGAACCGGTCCAGGTACCAGCGCCGGATGTCCGAGGTGCGCGCGTCGACGTACACGCTGAAGTCGAAGAAGTCCGACACCGCGAGGCGGGGGCGGCCGTCGGCGCCGACGCGTGCGGGCTGCAGGACGTTGAGGCCCTCGACGATGAGGATGTCGGGCTGGCGTACGAACAGGCGTTCCTCGGGGACGATGTCGTACGTCAGGTGCGAGTAGACCGGTGCGCTGACCTCCGGCTTCCCGGCCTTGACGTCGGCGACGAAGCGCACCAGCGCGCGCTGGTCGTACGACTCCGGGAACCCCTTGCGGTGCATGATGCCGCGCCGTTCCAACTCCGCGTTGGGATACAGAAATCCGTCGGTGGTCAGCAGGGCCACGTGCGGATGGTCGGGCCAGCGGGCCAGCAGTTCGCGCAGGATGCGCGCGGTGGTGCTCTTGCCGACCGCGACACTCCCGGCGACGCCTATGACGAAGGGCGTGGTGCGGCGCTCGTCGTTGCCGAGGAACGTGGTGAGGGCGGAGTTGAGGCCGCGGGTGGCGGCCACGTACAGGTTGAGGAGCCGGGACAGCGGGAGGTAGACGTCGGTCACCTCGTCGAGGTCGACGACGTCGCCGAGGCCCCGCAGCCGCTCCAGTTCGTCGGCGGTCAGTGGCAGCGGTGTACTTGCCCGGAGCCGGCTCCACGCCTCGCGGTCGAGTTCGACGTACGGGGACAGGTCGCGTGCCGTGCCGGGTGTCACGATGGTGTGCACAACACACATTGTCCCCGGGGCCGCCTCGGGTCCGCGCCCCGGGCTGCTCCGCACGCTGCGCGGGGCGACCGTTTAAGCTGACCCCCATGTGCGGCATCGTTGGATACGTAGGTGGTCAGTCGGCGCTCGACGTCGTCATCGAGGGGCTGCGCCGCCTCGAATACCGGGGCTATGACTCCGCGGGCGTGGCAGTGCTCGCGGACGGCGCACTGGTCAGCGACAAGAAGGCCGGCAAGCTGGCCAATCTGGAGAAGTCGCTGACGGAGTCCCCGCTCGCGGTCGGTCCGACCGGCATCGGGCATACCCGCTGGGCGACGCACGGCGCGCCCACCGACGCCAACGCGCACCCGCACCTGGACAACGCGAGCCGCGTCGCGGTCGTCCACAACGGCATCATCGAGAACTTCGCGTCGCTGCGCGCCGAGTTGGCCGAGCGCGGCCACACGCTGCTGTCCGAGACGGACACCGAGGTGGTGACCCACCTCCTGGCCGAGCACTACGAGCCGTCCGGCGGCGACCTGGCCGAGGCGATGCGCCGCGTGTGCCGACTGCTGGAGGGCGCCTTCACGCTGGTGGCCGTGCACGCGGACGCGCCCGGCGTGGTGGTCGGCGCGCGCCGCAACTCGCCGCTGGTGGTCGGGCGGGGCGAGGGCGAGAACTTCCTCGCGTCGGATGTCGCGGCGTTCATCTCGCACACGCGCGAGGCCGTCGAGCTGGGCCAGGACCAGGTGGTCGAACTGCGCGCCGACGGCGTGACGATCACCGACTTCGAGGGCAACCCGGGCACGTTCCGCGAGTACCACGTGGACTGGGACGCCTCGGCCGCCGAGAAGGACGGCTACGACTACTTCATGCTCAAGGAGATCGCCGAGCAGCCGAAGGCGGTCGCCGACACCCTGCTGGGCCGGATCGGCACCGACGGGCGCCTGCGCCTGGACGAGGTGCGCATCCCGGACCAGGTGCTGCGCGAGGTCGACAAGGTCGTCATCATCGCGTGCGGCACATCGTTCCACGCCGCGATGATCGCCAAGTACGCGATCGAGCACTGGACGCGCGTGCCCTGCGAGGTGGAGCTCGCCAGCGAGTTCCGCTACCGGGACCCGATCCTGGACCGGCAGACGCTGGTGATAACGATCTCGCAGTCCGGCGAGACCATGGACACCCTGATGGCGCAGCGGCACGCGCGCGAGCAGGGCGCCAAGGTGCTGGCCATCTGCAACACCAACGGCTCGACGATGCCGCGCGAGGCCGACGCCGTGCTCTACACGCACGCGGGGCCCGAGGTCGCGGTCGCGTCGACAAAGGCGTTCCTGACCCAATTGGTGGCGTGCTACCTGGTCGCGCTGTACCTCGGGCAGGTGCGCGGCACCAAGTGGGGCGACGAGATCACCGAGGTGATCGAGCAGCTGGCCGCGATGCCGAAGCAGGTCGAGAAGGTCCTCGACACGATGGAGCCGGTACGCGACCTCGCGCGTTCGCTGCGGGACGCCACCTCGGTGCTGTTCCTGGGCCGCCACGTCGGATTCCCGGTGGCGCTGGAGGGTGCGCTCAAGCTCAAGGAGCTGGCGTACATGCACGCCGAGGGCTTCGCGGCGGGCGAGCTCAAGCACGGGCCGATCGCGCTGATCGAGGACGGCCTGCCGGTCGTCGTCGTGGTGCCGTCGCCGCGCGGGCGCAGTGTGCTGCACGACAAGATCGTGTCGAACATCCAGGAGATCCGGGCGCGCGGCGCCAAGACCATCGTGATCGCGGAGGAGGGGGACGAGACGGTCGTGCCGTACGCCGACCACCTGATCCGCATCCCGGTCACGCCGGTGCTGCTCCAGCCGCTGGTGGCGACGGTGCCGCTGCAGGTGTTCGCGTGCGAGTTGGCGACCGCCAAGGGCCACGAGGTGGACCAGCCGCGCAACCTGGCCAAGTCGGTCACCGTCGAGTGACGAGGGGCACCTGACGGGCGTTCCCGGGGGCCTGCGCGGCTCCCGCCCGGCGCCCGGGGTTCCCCGCGTCCCAGGCTCATGGCACGGACAGCAAGCGGTGTCGATCTGGTCGACCTGACGGTCCCGGACGACGGTGAGGAGGCGGAGCCGCGTATTGCGCGGCTCCGCGGGGCTGTGTGCGCGCTCGCGCCGCGGGCCGACCAGGAGGAGTTCTCCGGGCGGGCGGCCGACACGCTGCCGGTCGCGGACCGGGATCCGTTCCGTACGCCGTACGCGGTCGTGCACGACGGCACGGCGGTCGGCTTCGGTGTCCTGGACGTGCAGGGCTACCTCGACGAGATCGCCGACGAACCGAGGCGGGCGGTGCTGCTGCGCGGGTTCTACATCGGCGCGGGGTGGCAGCGGCGCGGGTTCGGCGGTGCCGCTATCCGGGCGCTGCCGGAGGCGGCGTTGAAGCTGGCGCCATGGGCGGAGGTGCTGCTGCTCACCGTGAACGTGCGCAACGAGGGCGCGGTCCGGGCGTATCTGGCGGGCGGGTTCGTCGACGAGGGGCGGCGCTACTTCGGGGGCGACGCGGGGCCGCAGCACGTACTGCGGTTGGAACTGGCCTCGTACTGACCGGTCTTGCCGATCGGTCGTGCTTTGCCGGCCCCTCCGGTCAGCTCGGCGAGCCCTCCTTGGCGATGAGCAGCTTGCGCAGGATGCCGTCGAGCTGGGTGCGTTCCTCGTCGGTGAGCACCTCGACCAGGCGCGCCTCGTTGGCGACGTGGCCCATCACGATGTCGTCGATGAGCTCCTTGCCGGCCGGGGTCAGCCGGATCATGACGGCGCGGCGGTCGGTGGCGCACGGGCGCCGCTCGACCAGGCCCTTGCCGGAGAGCTTGTCGACGCGGTTGGTGATCGCTCCCGAGGTGACCATCGCCGACTTGAGGAGTGCGCGGGCGTTGAGTTCGTAGGGTTCGCCCGAACGCCGCAGCGTGGCGAGCACGTCGAACTCGGAGAAGTCGAGGCCGTGCTTGGCGAAGTACTCGCGCAGGCCCGCCTCGACGTGCGCGTGGAAGCGGTTGTAGCGACCGACGAGGGCCATGGGGGCCAGGTCCATGTCGGGGCGCTCCCGGGCCCACTGGTCGACGATGTCGTCCACCGCGTCACGCGCCCCGGGCCGCCGCACGTGCGGCTGCGGGTGCTGTCGGGACTGTTCGGGCATTGGTTCCTGCCTTCCCCGTGTGGATGCCGGTCGGTGTTGCCGTGTCGCTGTTGCCGTGTCGGTAGTGCGGTCTCTGTGTTGCGGTGTCCGTGTTGCGGTTTTCGTGTTGCCGGGTGGTGCCAGGGGGCCTGCCCGGGATGCTGCCGGTCGGCGGTGGCCACCGCTGGTCACCGGGTTGTTCCGGCAAGTTCTACCAGTCTTCATTATCTCAACGCTCACATACTTGACGTTCGCGCTTCTGATGCGTAAAACTTATCTCAACGTTCAGATAATCAACGCTGAGGGGATCGGGGACATGGGCGGCGTGGCGATGGGCAAGGCGGGCGGCGGCAAGGCTTCCGCGGGACGGATCGGGGTGGCGGCGGCCGCGGCCCTGGCGCCGGCGGCGTGGGGCACGACATACCTGGTGACCACAGAGCTGCTGCCCGACGGTCGCCCGATGCTGCTCGCGGCGCTGCGTGCGCTGCCCGCGGGCCTGCTGCTCCTGTTGCTCGGACGCAAGCTGCCGAGGGGCAGGTGGTGGGGGCGGGCCGCGATCCTCGGCATGCTGAACATCGGGTTCTTCTTCCCGCTGATCTTCGTCGGGGCGTACCACCTGCCGGGCGGCGTCGCCGCGACCATCGGGGCGATCCAGCCGCTGCTGGTGATCGGGTTCTCCGCGATGATCCTGGGCGCGCGGCCCAGCCGCCGCGCGGTCGTCGCCGGCCTCGTGGGGGTCGTGGGCGTCGGCCTGCTGGTGCTCAAGGGCAGCGCGAAGCTCGACGGCGTCGGGATCGCGGCCATGCTGACCGCAATCGTGATCATGGCGCTGGGCACCGTGCTCACCCGCAAGTGGGGCAAGCCCGAGGGCGTCACGATGTTGGACCTGACGGCGTGGCAGCTCACCGCGGGCGGGCTGTTCCTGGCCCCGCTGGCGCTCGTCACCGAAGGCGCGCCCCCGGCGTTCACCGGCGAGAACTGGATCGGGTTCGCGTACCTCGGCCTGTTCGGCACCGCGCTGGCGTACGTCCTGTGGTTCCGCGGCATCGACCGCCTCGGCGCCGGGCCGGTGTCGTTCCTGGCGCTGGTCAACCCGGCGGTCGCGACTATTGGCGGCATCGTGGTGCTGGGCCAGACCCTGACGGTGTGGCAGATCCTGGGTCTGCTGCTGGCTCTCGGTGCGATGTTCGCGGGCCAGGCGCCGGGCAAGCCGAAGAGCGAGCCGAGCACCGTGGTGCGCCAGGGCGGACCGGTGGCCGCCGCCGCCGACGGGCAGGAAGCGGCGGCCGACGTGCCGGGCGACGTGGCCCGCGACCTGGCTCCCGGCGAGGCGTCCGATGCGGCGGGTGAGCCCTCGGGCGGCCCTCGCCGTGAGCCGGTGGCGGCGACTGGCTGAGGCGGCCTCGCGGGGGCGGCGGTCAAGGAACGGCGGTCAAGGAACGGCGTCAAGGGGCGACGGCCGAAGGGCGGCTTGCCAAGAATGGCGGTCGCGAGTGGCAGCCAAGAGTGACGGCGACAAAGGCGGGGCCCTGGCGGCCCCGCCTTTGCTCGTGCGGAAACGTTTGCAGAAACGTTCGCGAGGGTTCTGGCGAAGCGACTTCTACGCGAGTAGCGTCACTGCGATCCGCCACGCATGCGGGCGTATGTCGCATGCCGCCCAGGGAGGGACCCACGCCTGTGGACCGACGCCGATTCTTGTCCCGAAGTGCCACCGTCGCCGTAGGGGCCGCCGTCGTCGGCGGACCGTTCCAAGGACTCGCCGCCCACGCCGCCGACGCCGTCGCCGCCGATGGCACCGGCGCGGACACGCGGCACGGACGGCCCGGCGGGTACGGCCCCCTCAAGCCCGTCGCCGACGAACGCGACGGCGCGGTGCGCCTGCACCTGCCCGACGGATTCCGCTACCGGTCCTTCACCCCGGCGGGCTCGCCGATGACCGACGGCGCGCCGACGCCCGGCAAGCACGACGGCATGGCGGCGTTCCGCGGGCGCCGCGGGACGACCGTTCTGGTGCGGAACCACGAGGTCAACGGACCGGTGGGGGCCTTCGGCGATGCGGCACGGGCGTACGACCCGGCGACCGGAGGCGGCACGACCACCGTCGTGGTCGACCGCTACGGGAATGTGGAGTCCTCGCGCGTCAGCCTCAACGGCACGCAGATGAACTGCTCGGGCGGGCCCATGCCGTGGGGCTCGTGGATCACCTGCGAGGAGACGGTCAACGGCCCCGACGTCGGCAACGACTTCACCGGTGCGGACAACGGCAAGCTCAAGCAGAAGCACGGCTACCTGTTCGAGGTGCCCGCCGACGGCACGTCGTCGCGCGTGCCGATCCGCAGCGCGGGGCGCTTCGCCCACGAGGCGGCGGTGTACGACCCCGTCACGGGCGCGGTCTACCTCACCGAGGACAACTTCGGCTTCGCGTCCGGCTTCTACCGCTACCTCCCGCCGATCAGCCCGTGGGTCGGCGGCCGGCTGCGCGACGGCGGACGGCTCCAGATGCTCGCGGTCAAGGGACGCCCCGGCACGGACCTGTCGGCCGCGCAGCGACCGGGGGCCGCGTACGACATCACCTGGGTCGACATCGACGACCCCGACCCGGTGTTCGCCCCGGGCACGACCAACGACCAGGCGATCCAGGCGGTCGGCAACCAGGGCCGGGCCAAGGGCGCGGCGCTGTTCTCGCGCCTCGAAGGCGCGTACTACCAGCGCGGCGTCGTGTACTTCGTGTCCACGCAGGGCGGCGCGACCGCGCCGGGGGAGACGGCCCCGGACGGGTTCGGCGACGGGCGCGGGCAGGTGTGGGCGTACAACACCGTCACGCGCCGCCTGCGGCTCGTCTACGAGTCGCCGGGCTCGGCGCGCCTGGACCTGCCCGACAACGTCACGGTCAGCCCGCGCGGCACGCTGGTCCTCTGCGAGGATGGTGACGCGGACAACTTCCTGCGCGGACTCACGGTCGACGGCCGCATCTTCGACCTGGCGCGTCTGGAACCCGTCGTCGGCGACGCGGGCGCGGAGTTCGCCGGCGCCACCTTCGGCCCGGACGCGCACACGCTGTACGTGAACGTGCAGTCGAGGCTCGGCATGACATTCGCCGTCTGGGGGCCCTGGCACAGGGGCGGGTTCTAGTGCTGTGACCCGGAAGGGTTCACCGGTTCCCGGCGCCCGGCGCCCGGCACCGCACCTCGCCGCGTTGCAGGCCCTCGCGAGTACGACCGAGTACGAGCTTCGGGCCTGCGCCTTGCTCGGGAAGGCCGCCAGGCCCGGCGGCACGGCACCGAACACCGGGACCGGCGAACCTTCCCGGCCACAGCGCTAGGCCGTGTCTTCAAATTCCCGCCGGGTCCTGACGGCCCTCCCAAGCCAAACCCAGGCCGAGCTGCGGCCCGCGCCTTGCTTGGGAGGGCCGCCAGGCCCGGCGCGCACACCACGGCATGCTGGCTGTCCGACAGGACTCTGAAGACACTCCCTGGCGGTGCCTGCGGGCTGATCCGCGGATCTCTGCGCGTGCGGGAGTTGCCGGGACGTCGCGGATGTCGCCTCTGCGGGACATGCCATGCTGGCGCCGTGATTGTGGGTGTGGGGATCGACGTCGCCGACATCGGGCGGTTCGGGTTGTCGCTGGAGCGGACGCCGGGCCTTGCCGGCCGGCTGTTCACCGAGGCGGAGCGGTACGTGCGGCCAGGTCAGGAGCGCGGGGTCGCCTCGCTCGCCGCGCGGTTCGCGGCCAAGGAGGCGCTCGCGAAAGCCCTCGGCGCGCCGCGCGGATTGCAGTGGCAGGACGCGGAGATCCGCACCGAGGACTCGGGGCGTCCCGTGCTGACGGTACGCGGCACGGTCGCCGCGCGGGCCGCCGAACTTGGCGTCACCGGCTGGCATGTGTCGCTGAGCCACGACGCGGGCATCGCTTCGGCGGTCGTCATCGCGGAGGGATAGGGCGGGAGGACAGTCGGGTGCGCGAAGCCCACAGCGTCGAACAGGTCCGGGCGGCGGAGGCCGCGCTCATGGCCGTGCTGCCGGAGGGAACGCTCATGCAGCGTGCCGCCGCCGGCCTTGCCGTCACGTGCGCGGGCCTTCTCGGCCGCGTCTACGGCAGCCGCGTGGTGCTGCTGGTCGGCAGCGGCGACAACGGCGGCGACGCTTTGTACGCCGGTGCCCGACTGGCCCGCCGCGGCGCACGCGTCGACGCGCTTCTGCTGAGCCCGCAGAGGGCCCACGCGGGCGGTCTGGCGGCCTTGCGGAGCGCGGGCGGGTGGTCGCTCCCCGCCGACGCACCTGGCTTTCCAGCGGCCGCACAGCGCCTCGTCGCGGCGGCCGACCTCGTCATGGACGGCATCGTCGGGATCGGCGGTCGGGGCGGGCTGCGCGCCCCCGCCGCGGAACTCGCCCAGGCCGTCGGTGAGGCCGGGGCGGTAGTGGTCGCGGTCGACCTCCCGAGCGGCGTCGACGCCGACACCGGCGCGGTGCCCGAGGTGGTCGAAGGGCTTCCGTCCGCACTGCGCGCGGACGTCACCGTCACCTTCGGAACCCACAAGCCGGGGCTGCTCGTCGACCCCGGCGCCGCGTACGCAGGTGTGGTGGAACTGGTCGACATCGGCCTCGAACCGCCCGCGCCGGTCCTGCGGGCCGCTCAACACGCCGACATCGCCAGGCTGTTGCCCCGGCCCGCCCGTGAGACGGACAAGTACGCGCGCGGCGTCCTCGGCCTGGCCGCCGGCTCCGAGCGTTATCCGGGCGCCGCGGTGCTCGCCACCGGCGCGGCCCTGCACGGCGGCGCGGGCGCGCTGCGTTACGTCGGCCCACGCGCGGTCGGCGACGCCGTGCTGGCCGCGCACCCCGAGGTGATGGTGGGTGCCGGGCGGGTCCAGGCGTACGCCGTCGGCCCGGGCATCGACACGGGAGAGGAGGCCCGCGAGCGTCTGGCGGCCGTCCTCGCCGACGAGGTGCCGGTGCTGGTCGACGCCGACGGGCTCACCCTTCTGGCGGAATCGGGACCGAAAGCGTTGCGGAACACCCCGGGCGCGCTGCTCACCCCGCATGCGGGTGAGGCCGTGCGGCTCCTGGCCGGGCTCGGCGAGGAGTCGACGCGCGCGGGGGTGGAGGCCGACCGGATCGGGGACGCCCGGCGCCTCGCCGCGGGGTACGCGGCCACCGTCCTGCTCAAGGGCAGCACGACGGTGATTGCCGACCCGCGAGGCGAGGTGTGGGTGAACCCCACCGGCACGCCCTATCTGGCCACGGCCGGGAGCGGCGACGTACTCACCGGCCTGTCGGGCGCGTTGCTGGCCGCGGGGCTGTCGCCCACCGAGGCGGCGGTGTGCGGCGCTTACCTGCACGGTCTGGCGGGACACCTGGCCGCCGACGAAGGGGCGCCGTGCTCGGCGTCGGACGTCCTGAGGGCTCTGCCGGGCGCGTGGCACGAGGTGTGCGGCGCCTGACGAGCTGGGCGCGGTATCTGACGTGGTGGCAGCTGGCTCCGGATGACCGTCGGCGGCGCCGGACCGACGTCTTCGGGTCCGCGGTAATGGTGCGTGCGGGCGGAGGCGTCGGATGTGCGGGGCGTGCGTCGGCTTCCGTCTTGCGGGCGGCCGCGCGCCCGCCGTGCGCGCCGGGGCTTCAACCGGTCGGTAGGCGGCCGCGTCCCCGCCAGCGTGATCTATCCGGGCCTGCCACACTGGGATACCGATCGCCGCCGGCATCGGGTGCCGATCAGCAGTCCGACCGCCGAACGAGGGGATCCACCGCCCTATGCGTGCCGAAGCCCGGATCGACCTCGACGCGCTCCGGCACAACGTCGCCGCGGTGCGCGACCGGGTCGGGTCGGCGCAGGTCATGGCCGTGGTGAAGGCCGATGCGTACGGCCACGGGATGGTCCAGTGCGCGCGCGCCGCCCGGCAGGCCGGGGCCGCGTGGCTCGGCACCGCGCTGCCGACCGAGGCGCTGGAGTTGCGCCGCACGGGTGACAACGGACGCGTGCTGAGCTGGCTGTGGGTGCCCGGCGACCCGTTCGCGGAGGCGATCGCGGCCGACGTCGACATCTCGGTGAGCGGCCTGTGGGCGCTGGCCGAGGTCGAAGAGGCGGCGCGGGCGACCGGGCGTACCGCGCGCGTCCACCTGAAGGCCGACACCGGCCTGGGCCGCAACGGATGCCAGCCGCACGACTGGGAGGCGCTGGTCGAGGCCGCCCTGAAGGCGCAGGCCGACGGACTCGTGCAGGTCGTGGGCCTGTGGTCGCACTTCGCCTGCGCGGACGAGCCCGGACACCCGTCGATCGCCCTCCAACTGGCGGCGTTCCGGGACGCCGTCGCGGTCGCCGAGCAGCGCGGGGTCACGCCCGAGGTGCGGCACATGGCCAACTCGCCGGCGACGCTGACGCTGCCCGAGTCGCACTTCGACCTGGTGCGCAGCGGGTTGGCGACGTACGGCGTCTCGCCCGTCCCCGACCTGCACAGCTCCGCGGACCTCGGCCTGCGCCCGGTGATGACGCTGGTGGCGTCGGTGGCGTCGGTCAAGCGCGTACCGGAAGGGCACGGCGTCAGCTACGGGCACACGTGGCACGCCGACCGCGACACCGCCCTCGCGCTGGTCCCGCTCGGGTACGCCGACGGCGTCCCGCGCCACGCGAGCAGCGCGGGTCCGGTGCTGGTCGGCGGCGCCCGGCGTACTCTCGTGGGCCGCGTCGCGATGGACCAGTTCGTGGTGGACCTCGGCGACGACGAGTCCGTCGCGCCGGGCGACGAGGTGGTGCTGTTCGGCCCCGGCGACGGGGGCGAACCGACGGCCGAGGACTGGGCGCAGGCGGCCGGGACCATCGCCTATGAGATCGTCACGCGGATCGGGTCGCGCGTGCCGCGGGTGTACCTGGGGGCCCGATGAGCGATCCGACGGGAGCGCTGGCCACCGAGGTGGCGGCGACAGTGGTGGGTGGCACGAGTGTCGGCAAGCGCGCCGGAATCCTCGGGGCCGCGGTCGGCGTGCTCGCGGTCGGCGCGGCGGCCGGGGTCGCCCTCGAACGCATGACCGTCGGCCGGGTGCGGCGTCGCGCCGAGGCCGAGATGGACGCGATCGCCGAGTACGGCACCCTGCGCGGCGCGCCGCACATCGTGACCGCGGCCGACGGCGTCGAGCTGTTCGCCGAGATCGACGAGGCGGCGGACGCGCCGCTGACCGTCGTGCTGTGTCACGGCTACACGCTCAACATGGACTGCTGGCACTTCCAGCGCGCCGAACTGCGGGGCGAGTACCGGCTCGTGCTGTTCGACCAGCGCAGCCACGGCCGGTCCGGCCGCGGGGCGCCCGAGACCTCGACCATCGACCAGCTCGGTGACGACTTGTACGCCGTCATCCAGGAACTCGCGCCGCGCGGCCCCCTCGTCCTGCTCGGCCATTCGATGGGCGGCATGACGATCATGGCGCTCGCCGACCGGCACCCCGAGCTGTTCGGCAAGCGCGTCGTCGGCGTGGGCCTGCTCAACACGTCGGCGGGCAAGTGGGCGACCGTCACCCTCGGCATCCCGGCGGCGGGCGCGCGGCTGGTGCACCGGATCGCCCCGGGGGTCATGCGTACGCTCGGCCGGCGCGCCGCGATCGTCGAGGCCGGCCGCCGTGCCGCGCGCGACCTGGTCTACATGTTCACCGAGCGGTACGCGTTCGACTCCGAGGTGGACCCGATCCTGGTGCGCTTCACCGACCGGATGATCTCGGCGACCCCGATCGACGTGATCGCCGAGTTCTTCCCGGCGTTCGAGACGCACGACAAGCTGGCGGCGCTGCCGGTCATCGACCGCGTGCCCACCGTCGTGGTGGGCGGGCAGGGCGACCTGATGACGCCCGCGTCGCACAGCGAGGCGATCCACGAGGCGCTGTCCGGTTCCGAGTTGGTCATCGTCCCGGAGTCCGGCCACTTGACCCCCCTTGAGCATCCGGAGGTGGTCAATGCGGCGCTGCGCGGGCTCCTCGCGCGTGCCGCGCGCGAACCGGCCCGGGGCGGCGGCGTGTCCGGTGGCTCACGGCGAAACGGATCGTTGGGCTCCGGCGCCGGACGTGACGCGGCGGGGTAGCGCGTCGTTGGGCGTAGGTTCGGGGTGGCGTCAATTGCCGGCGCGGCGAGCGGCGCGGCCGGGGCCGGTGTCGGACGTACCGCGGCGGTCGCCGGACTCAATCGGCGGCGGACGCGGCAGCCGAACGGGCACAACAGCGGGAACGGACACAGCGGGATCGGCGCAGCGCGGCGGCCGACCGGGTTTGGGGATGTCTTACGTGCAGGGGCAGGAAGCAGTGAGCGGGACGGTGCCTGAGGTCCGCGTGGTGGTGGCCACCGGCGAGGAGATGCGCGAGTTCGGAAGGCGCCTCGCGGGTGTGCTGCGTGGCGGCGACCTGCTCGTCCTGTCCGGCGGGTTGGGCGCGGGCAAGACCACCATGACGCAGGGCCTGGGCGCGGGTCTGGGAGTACGCGGGGCCGTGACGTCGCCGACGTTCGTGATCGCGCGCGTGCACCCGTCGCTGGTCGGCGGGCCCGCCCTGGTCCACGTCGACGCCTACCGCCTGGGCGCGACCGACGACGTCGCCGGCGAGGTCGACGACTTGGACCTGGACGCCTCGCTGGATGAGTCGGTCACGGTCGTGGAGTGGGGCGAGGGCAAGGTCGAGGACCTGACCGAAGACCGGCTCACGGTGGTCATCGAGCGAAGCGAAGGCACGGCCCCGGCCGAGGACGGCCCGCTCGACGCCGAAGGGGACTCGGGCGAGGCCGTGGGCGACGACCCCCGGGTGGTCACCGTGCGCGCCTCCGGCCCCCGCTGGGCAGCCGTCGACCTGACGACGGCACTCGCCCTGTAGCCGGTCGAAAGATCTGAAGGTGTCGGTCAGCTCGTGGCGCCCGTCTGCGTCAGGGGGCGGTGTCGGGGTTTGTGTCTTCGTCGCCGGTTGGGGGTGAGCCGGTGGAGCCGCCGGTGCTGCCGCCTGTGGAGCCGCCGCTTCCTCCGGTGCTGCCGCCTGTGCTGCCTCCGCTACCCCCGGTGCTGCCGCCTGTGGAGCCGCCGGTGCCTTCGCTGCTCGGCAGGCGCGATGTCGGCGGGCCGGAGCTGGACGAGCCGCCCGTGGCGGGCGGTGCGGACGACGTCGGCGGCCCGCTCGACGTCGCGGGTGGGGGAGTGGTCGTCCCCGGCGCCGTGCTGCCGGTGCTCGGCGGCCCGGACGACTCCGGCGGACCGCTGGTGGCCGGCGTCTGCCCGTCGTCCGAGTTGTCGTCGGCGGGGACCGGGAAGTTCACGACCGGCTGGCCCGCCATCGCGGAGCGCATGTACGTCGTCCACATCCGCGTCGGCAGATTGCCGCCGTCGACGCGCGCCAGGCCCGCCGTCCCGTACATGTCCTCGAAATCGTTGGTCGTCGGGTTCTGCCGGAACATGCCGATCGCCGTCGACAGTTGCGGCGTGTACCCCACGAACCAGGCCGACTTGTTGCTGTCCGTCGTGCCCGTCTTGCCCGCCGCCGGCCGGCCGAGCGCCTGCGCCCGCGTACCCGTCCCCGACTCGACGACGGACTGGAGCACCTGGTTGACGCTGTCGGCCTGTCCCTCGCTGTACACCTGCTCGTGGTCGTGGTCCGGCAGCCCCACGTCGTCCCCGTTGTGGGTCAACTGCTCGACCGAGTACGCGTCCACGTGCGAGCCGCGCCCCGCGAAACTCGCGTACGAGTCGGCCATGTCCAGCGCGCTCGGCGTAGCCGTCCCCAGCGCCAGCGACGGGTTGGGCTCCAGCCCCGGTGTGTCCGGACTCAGGCCACTGCGGATCGAGTCCTCGACCACCTTCTCGGGCCCGACGTCCATGCCGAGTTGCGCGTACACCGTGTTCGCGGACACGTCCATGGCCCGCGACAGCGTGATCATGCCGAAGTTGCGGTCGTCCTCGTTGCCCGGCTGCCACGGCTTGCCGCCCTCCATGACCGGCTTGCCGTTCGGGTAGGTGATGACCACGTCGTCGTCGCCGTCGTACCGCGTCTGCGGGGTGATCGGCACCCGCTTCTTGTTGTCCTGCACGCCGTCGCGCAGCCCGGCCGCCAGCACGTACGGCTTGAACGTCGACCCGACCTGCACGTCGCGCCGCGTCGCGCTGTTGACGTACTGCTTCACGTAGTCGGGGCCGCCGTAGATCGCCACGATGCGACCGGTGGCCACGTCGACCGACGCCCCGCCGACGCGCACGCCCACGTCCTTGGCCCGCGTCGCCGGGTCGAGGTTGTCCTTGAGGGTGTTCTGCACGGTGTCGTACATGGCCCGGGTTTTGGCCTTGTCGAAGGTCGTGCGGATCGTGTAGCCGCCCGCCGCGAGTTCCTGCTCGTCGACGACGTCGTTGTCCAGCAGGTACTGCTTTGCGGTCTCGACGAGGTAGCCGTTCATGCCCTCCAGGCCCGGCTGCGTCTTGGGGTCGAGCGGCTCGGGGAACACCGTCGCGGCGCGCTGCTCGGGGGTGAGCCACTTGGACTTCACCATGCCGTCGAGCACGTAGTTCCAGCGCGCGACGGCGTTGGCCCGCCCGCGCTCGGTGGTGTTCTTGACGTCGTACACGCCGGGGGCGTTGATCAGCACGGCGAGGTACGCGCCCTGCTCGACCGTCAGCTGCGACGCGTTCACGCCGTAGTACGCCTGCGCCGCCGCCTGGATGCCGTACGCCCCGCGCCCGAAGTAGACCGTGTTCAGGTAGCCCTCGAGGATGTCGTCCTTGGACTCCTCGCGGTCCATCTTGACCGCGATGATCGCCTCCTTGAACTTCCGGGAGACGGTCTGCTCCTGCGTCAGGTACAGGTTCTTGACGTACTGCTGGGTGATCGTCGAACCGCCCTGCAACGACGATCCGCCGCTGGTCACCGACTTGAGCAGGCCGCGCACCGTGCCGGTGAGGGAAATGCCGGAGTCGGTGTAGAAGCTGCGGTTCTCGGCGGCGAGGAACGCCTCCTGCACCTGCTTGGGCACGTCCGACAGCGGCACGTTCTGCCGGTTGGTCGCGCCGGTCCGGACGATCTCGCTGCCGTCGCTCCACTGCCAGATGTTGCTCTGCTTGGTGGCGTCGGCGTTCGCGTGCGAGGGGATCGGGGTGATCGCGTAGACGACGCCCACCCCGAGGAAGAGGAGACCCAGGACGAACAGGAACGCCGTCGCGAAGTGCTTGACGGAGGGGATCCAGCGGCGTACCCCGGACTTGTCCGAGCGCGGGTAGTCGATGAAGCGGCGGCGGCGCGGGGCGGTGACGGCGGGTGCGGAGGGCGGGCCGCCGGCGGGCGCGCCGGGACCCTGGTTGTGCATCGCCACTCCGTCACCACTTCCGCCGTACCGACCAACCTGCCGTCAACCTGATGGCGATGGTATGTCGACAAATCGGAAAAAGTGATGTTGTGGTGGTGCGAACACGCGTGCCGAGATGCCGTACGGCCAGGTCACTGGGCCGTACGGGGCATCCCGGCGAGAGCTACTTCACACGCCGCCCGCGCCCACACGCGGCCCCGGCCCACGCATCGACCCACGCACCGACCAGGCCGCGGCCGGTCTGCCGAGCCGACGTGCTGACGTGCTGAAGAGCCCCGACGTCAGGCCACGACGACCACAAGCGTGCCGATGTCCACGAACTCGAACAGCGCCTTGCCGTCCCCCGGCGTCTCGCGCACACCCGCGTTCTTCGGCCGGGTCGTCGCCGTCGGGCTCTTGGTCGCGGTCGCCCGACCGGTCGGCTTGCGCGTCGTCGTGGGCGACGGGCTCGTCGCCGGTACGTTCCCCGCCGCGACCTGCTCCAACGGCGTGTCGGTCGCGCTGAAGCCGAGCGTCATCCCGTTGAAGGTCCCTATGACCACCGTGTTCTCGATCCGCAGGCCGTCGCCGCCGCGCTGCGGCCCCACGGTCTTGCCCTTGACCCGGTACTCGTCGGCCGGCGTCAGCACGCTGCCCGCCACCACCGAGTACGTGCGCAGCACCTCTTCCTTGCTGTTCACCACGTCGATCAGCCAGACGCGGTTCTGACCGACCGAGTACACGACGCGCTTGCCGGTCCCCGAGTTCGCCGGGACCGCCGGTGGGGCCGTCGCCTGGGGCGGGGCCTGCGTCGCACCCGGCGACGCGATCGGCGTGCTCGAACTCGTCACGTCCGCCTTGCGGTCCTTCGGTGAGGTGTCCGCGGCCTTCCAGGCCAGCGCCCCCACGCCGACCAGCGCCACGAGCGTGATGCCCGCGACCGTCGTCCCCGGATTCGCCATGACTTCGCCTCTCGCCCGACCGCTCTACCCACCCGAAACCCGCCCGAACAGCTGGGGCACAGCGCGCCGTACGACCTGCCGCACCGTCCGCGGCACCGGCCGCCGCACCGGCCGCAAGACCGGTCCGACCGGCCGCATGACCCGCGGCGCCACCCACGGCGTCACGCACCGCGCGGCCTCGCGCACACTCGGCGGCGCGTTACCCCACGGCACACATCGTGCCAGCACCGCGGCCCGGTCCGTGCGACGCGGTCCGCCGCGCCACGCCGTCGGGATAGCCTTGGGCGGTGCTGCTGCTCGCTTTCGACACCGCCACCCCTGCCGTGACCGTCGCTCTCCACGACGGGTCCCAGGTCGTATCCGGTTGCACGCAGATCGACGCGCGACGCCACGGCGAGCTCCTGGTCCCCGGCATCGTGGCGGCCCTCGCCGATGCCGGCCGCGGTCGCGCGGAGCTGACCGACATCGTCGTGGGCGTCGGTCCCGGTCCGTACACCGGCCTGCGCGTCGGCCTGATGACCGCCCGCGCCCTGGGCGACGCCCTCGGCATTCCCGTGCACGGCATCTGCACGCTGGACGCGCTGGCCTACGCCACCGGCCGCGAGGCGCCGTTCGTCGCCGCGACCGACGCCCGCCGCAAAGAGGTCTACTGGGCGCGGTACGCGGACGCCCGCACGCGCCTCGAAGGCCCGTCCGTGGACCGGGCCGCGGACATCGCCGCCTCGGTCGAGGGCCTCCCCGCGGTCGGGGCGGGCGCCGCGCTGTACGCCGACGCGTTCACCTCCGTCGGCGGCCCCGAGCACGTGGACGCGGCCGCGCTGGCTCGGCTCGCCGTGGAACGCCTCAAGGACGGCGGCGAACTGCTCGCCCCCGAACCGCTGTACCTGCGCCGCCCGGATGCCAAGGTCCCCGCCAACTACAAGCCGGTGACACCGTCCTGACCCGGTGAACGGGGCCGCGGGCACGCTCGGGCCCGAACGGTGAACGGCCCCACAACGCACGGCCGCCGTGGGGCGTCTCTCGAATCGGGGCCGGACGCGCGGAGGGCCGCGTCCCCGGGGGTTACCCGGAAACGCGGCGTCAGGTCCGCCCGGTCAGGCTTGGGCGGTGATCTCCTCCGCCACCCGCATGCTGGTGTCGATGGCCTTGCGAACCTCTTCGAGCTTCTCGAAGTTCGCCTCGATCTCCCGCTTCTGATAGGCGGATTCGACCGCGAACCAGATACCCGCCACGTTGTTCGCGACCATGCACTCGGTGTCCGCGACCGCAGTGGCGACCTCCTCGGGACTCGCCGTCTCCGCCGCCTCCCAGCGGGGGTCGTCGGAGGCGTCGAGAGGCGTGGCGTAGGCGTAGCCGCGTTCCTGCATGCAGCGGGACCACAGCGTGAACGCGTCCTTCATGCGCGGGTCTTCGAGGGACCGCTGCATGCCGCCCTTGTTGATGTCGACGACAAGGGCAGGGTCTTGGATGATGACGCCGCGCTCGGCGAGCTTGGCGTCCACCTCGGCGAAGCAGCCGCCGTTGCCGTCCGTGCCTTGCAGGGCCTGTGCTTCGGCCGCCGTCGGCTCGGGCGGGGGAGCCTGCTCCGCCGCCGAGAGCGGGGGCGAGTGGTAGCCGTAGCTCGCCGCCGCTCTGGCGTCGATGAGATACCGCATCTCGGACTGGGACTTGGTGAAGTCCGCGGACGAGGTGCCCCCGGAAGAGGCGCCGAGGTCGAAGGAGAAGTCGAACCCCTGGCGCGTCATGCATTGCTCGACCATGCGCTCGCGCGCCCCGAGGATCTTGGCCGACTGGTCCGGCTGGAGCATGTACGTCTCCAGCGGCAGCGCCTGTCCCTCCATGCTCGCCAGTTGCGGAATGCTGCCGACCGCCGGCGGGGCGGCCGCGGAGTCGGCCTTATCGTCCGACGAGCAGGCCACTGCCGCGACGGCCACTCCGAGGGCGACGGCGACCTGCCGAACGACGCGCGACTTCCGTGTCACCGCCTGGCCTCAGGGTCCCCGCCGGGGCCGCCGTGCTTGTTGTAGAGGTACTGCGCGGCGTTCTCGTTCTTCATCGAGGGCTTGAGGTTGGCCTTGGCGACGGGCGGAAGGTCCTGGCACGCGGTCCGGCACTGGGAGCCGGTCGAGTTGTACGTGATGCGTGCGGTCAGGCGGACGTTCATGTTGTGCACGGACGCGGCGTTGTTCTTGACCGCCTGCCCGGCTCCATTGCCGCCGGCGAACTTCAGACCGTTGTAGGAACGGGTCTCCGACAGGCCGTACTTCGCGCCCTTGAAGTCGGAGTTGTAGTACAGGCAGACGTCCACGCCCCTCTTGCAGGTGCCCGGGCCCGCAGACGCCGGGGTCGCGGTGAGGACGATAGAGCCGAGTACGGCCGCGCCCCCCAGTGCCAATGCGGTGAACTTTCGGTTGCGCGACATCACAAATTTCCCCCATACGGGATTGCCGGCGGAAGTTCGGAATGGCGCAGGGCGCGCCGACGGTGAGGCTGGCACGGTGATTTCCGGAGCGTCAACGCCAGTATCCACAACGCGCGTTCGTGCCGCGCGACGCCGTCGCACCTGGCAATCTGATCCGGCACTCGCTCGAAGACGACCCGAGTACCGGGTGATTCCGTCGGGGTTCCCCGCCACGGAACGGGGACCGGAGGCTAGAGGATGCGCCACAACGAGGGCCCGGCGTTCAGGCTGACCAACGCGGAGGACGCGTACGCGGCCGAGGGGTTCGTCGACAGGCGACGCCGAATGCTCGTCATCACCGTGGTGACCGCACTGGTTGTGGCGCTGGGCGGTCTCGGCGCGGCGCAGTTCGTCAAATCGCCTGGTGAGCACGCCGCGGAGGCCGACGCCCCGCCGCACTCCCTCATCACCGCGGAAGTCGAATCCCGGCGGCTGGTGGACACCGTCGTGCTGCGCGGCCGGGTCACCGCGGCGCAATCCGTGGACGTGACCGCGCAGGGTGCCGGGAAAAGCCTGGAGGATTCCGGCGGTTCGGCCGTCGTAACCGCTGTGCGGGTGAAAACCGGTGACGCGCTCGCGGCCGGGCAGGTGCTCGTGGAGATTTCCGGAAGGCCGGTATTTGTGTTGCCGGGCGCCGTTCCGGCGTACCGCGATTTGAAACCCGGTGCGGAGGGCAAGGACGTCGCCCAATTGCAGCAGGCGCTTTCCGCGGTCGGACTCAATACCGGTGCGGATCGCAGCGGTTCCTACGGCGTCGGAACCCGCGACGCGGTGGCCGCGCTATATCAGCGGATCGGATACTCCGCACCGCAGGCCCAAGGCTCCGACGACGGCAAGACGGAGACGCCCCCGGACCCCGCGAAGTCCGGTGCCATGGTGCCCGCTTCCGAGGTGGTGTTCCTCGGCGCGTTCCCCGGTCGCGTGGACTCGGTCAACGCCCAGGTCGGCAAGCCGGCGGCGGAGAAGGTGCTCGGCATCTCATCCGGCGCCCTGGTGATCCGAGGCGCCCTGGCCCCGCACGAAAAGGGCCTGGTCCGCCCCGACATGCAGGTCAAGGTGTTGTCCGAGGTGACCGGGCTCGAAGCGGCCGCGAAGGTCACCTCGGTCGCGGACGCCCCGTCCGACCCAAATGCGGCGAACGGCGACGGTGGTGAGGCCAAGTCCGGCTCCGGTGCCCGCACGTACGAGATGGTGGCGACTCCTACGCAGCCCCTGAACGCGAAACTCGCCGGACAGGACGTGCGGCTGACCGTCGAGGCGGCCGCGTCGGCGGGACCGGTGCTCGTGGTGCCGCTGTCCGCGGTGTCGGCCGGTGCCGACGGCCGCACGGTGGTGACGGTGGTCGAGCCGAACGGCGCCAAGCGCCGTGTCGAGGTCCGGCCGGGGACGACCGGCGACGGGTACGTCCAGGTGACGCCGGTCGCGAACGCCCGACTCGGGGCGGGAGAGCGCGTGATGATCGGCGTGGCGGGCGGTCCGGCCGGTGCGGCGGCCACGGCGGGGGCGGACAAGTGACGTACGGGACGGCCGCGGGCGGGCCGGACGCCGGCGAAATCGCCGCCGGACGTACCGTCGGCGTCGCCGCCGGCATCGCTACCGACACCGTCGTCGGCGCCGCCGATGCCCGCGAGGTCCCGGTGATCGAGTTCGACGGCGTCTCGCTCACCTACCCCGGCCCGCCCGAGGTGCAGGCGCTGCGGCGGACCGACCTGCGCGTCTTCCGCGGCGAGTACATGACCATCGTCGGTCCGTCCGGTTCCGGCAAGTCCACGTTCCTGAACGTCGCCGGCCTGCTGGACCGCCCGACGGGTGGCCGCTACCTCCTCGACGGCGTCGACACCGGAGAGCTGCCGGAGAGCCGCCGCGCCGCACTGCGGGGGGCGCGGATCGGGTTCGTGTTCCAGTCGTTCCACCTGCTGCCGCACCGCAGCGCGATCGAGAACGTCGAGCTGTCGATGGTCTACCAGGGGATCCCGCGCGCGGAACGCCTCGCGCGCGCCCACCGGGCCCTGGTCATGGTCGGTCTGCGGCACCGCGTGCGGGCACTGCCCTCGACCATGTCGGGCGGCGAGCGGCAGCGCGTGGCCATCGCGCGTGCGCTGGCCGGCCGGCCGGCGCTGATGCTGTGCGACGAGCCCACCGGAAACCTCGACTCCACGACGGCGGAGGACATCTTGGTCCTGCTCGACTACCTGAACAGCGCGGGCATGACCATCATGCTGATCACCCACGATCCGTCGGTCGCCGCCCGGGGTACGCGTACGGTCGCCATCCGCGACGGCCTGCTGACCGAGCAGGCGCGGCCGTGGGCACCCGCGTGAGGCCGTCGTCCTCGCGCAACCCCTGGCTCGACCTCGACCGCGGGCCCGCCGGGGAGGCCCTGGCACGGGCGTCGACCGGGCCTCCGCCCGCGGCAACCCCAACCACCGCGCCCGCAACCGCCGCACCTACGCATGCTGCACATCTGCATGCTGGACCTCCGCCCGCCGCGCCGACGACCCCGCCGCAGTCGGCTCCGGCGGAACCAGCTCCGGTACGACCGGCTCAAACGCAACCGGCTCAAACGCAACCGGCTCCGGCGCGCGAGCCGGTGACACCGACATGGTCGCCTGCCCGCGCCGTGCCGCCGCCCCAGCCCGCCGTACCGCCCCGCCCGGTGGGCCCGCCGCGTACGCCCGTGGTACCGGCGGCAGTTGCCCCCACAGCGCCCGTCTCCCCGCCTGCCGTCGAGCCGGCCACCCCGCCCGCCGTCGCACCGACCGCCGCGCGTACCGCCGCATCCGACCGGAAGCGTCCGGCAGCCGAACAGGACCTGCCGCGCTCCCGGTTCGCGTGGCGGGACCTGGTGGCGCAGGCGCTGGCCGGGATGTTGCAGCGCCCGGCCCGCTCGATGCTCACCGCGCTGGGGACCGTCCTCGGCGTCGGCACTTTCGTGGCCGTGCTCGGCATCACCGCCACCGCAAGCGGCCAAATCGGGGACAGATTCAACAAGTTCACCGCGACAGAGGTCACCGTCGAGGACACCGGCGGCGAGGACAGCGAACACGTGCCGGTGGCGCTGCCACCCGACGCCGACGCGCGCGTCGGCGCGTTGAACGGGGTCACCGCCGCCGGGACGTATTGGGACGTCCGGCTGTCCGCGGGCGGAGGGGTCCGCGCCGCCCCGGTCGGCGGCGACCGGCAGAGCCAGGCCACTCCGGTCCTCGCCGCGTCGGCGGGAGTGCTTCGGGCGGCCGGCGCGACCTTTGCACAGGGCCGTTCGTGGGACGCCTTCCACGACGGCCGTGCGGAGCTGGTGGCGGTCGTCGGACCCGGCGTCGCGGCCCGGTTCGGCATCAGCACGTTGGAGACGCTGCCGGCGGTCTTCATCGACGACATCCCGTTCACCGTCGTCGGCATCCTCGCGGACACCGAGCGCAAGCCCGACCTGCTGATGTCGGTCGTGGTGCCGCACACGGCCGCGGAGGCGATCTGGGGACCGCCCGACCCCGGCGCGCGGGCGGCGATGCTTGTCTCGACGGAGATGGGTGCCGCCCGGCAGGTCGCCCAGGAGGCGCCGTACGCCCTGCGGCCGGACCACCCCGACTACTTCAAGACCGTCGCGCCGCCGGACCCGCGGTCGCTTCGCGAGAACGTCACGTCCGACCTGGACACGCTCTTCCTGCTGCTCGCCGGGATCTGCCTGGTGATCGGTGCCGTCGGGATCGCCAACACCACGCTGGTCGCGGTGATGGAGCGCACCGCCGAGATCGGCCTGCGCCGCGCACTGGGTGCGCGTGGCCACCACGTCGCGGGGCAGTTCATCGCCGAGTCCTCGACCCTGGGGGTGGTGGGCGGTCTGATCGGCACCAGCCTCGGCACCGCGACGGTCGTGGCCACGGCCGCCGCCCGCGACTGGACGCCGATCGTCCACCCGCTCCTGGTGTTGGCGGCCCCGTTCGTCGGGCTGGTCACCGGTTTGGTAGCGGGGCTGTACCCGTCCTGGCGCGCGGCGCGGATCGAGCCGGTCGAGGCACTGCGGCGCTGACCGGCGGCGGGCGGCAGGCGGTGCCGGACCGTACGGCGGCCGTACTTCAGCCGTACGCCGGCACCGCGAGGCCACCAACGCACAAGGCCGCGGCCCCGGGCGTGACGCCCCCGAGGCCGCGGCCCTCCGTACGTTCGCGTGCTACTGCCGGTCGAGCCAGGGCTCCAGCAACTGGTCGAGCCAGTCCAGGAGATCGCTGCCGGTACTCGGCCTGACCCGCAGCACCTGCGGGTCGTGGTCGCTCGCCTGGTCCGCGAACTCCGCGTTGACGTGCACGATGTCGTACTCGAAGCGGGTCAGCCGCGGGCTGGTCAGGATGTGGTCGAGCATCTGGCTGTTGCCGTTGAAGACGTACCCGTACTGCTCGTTCGCGGGCAGGGTCTCGACCAGCGCCTTCAGCGAGCCGTCGGCGGTGAGCGTCTTGAGGGTCGGCGAGAAGGCGAAGTCGTTCAGGTCGCCGAGCACGACCACGTTGGCGCGCGGGTCGGCGGTGAGGATGTCGCCCACGAACCCGTGCAGTACGGCCGCCTGCTTGAGGCGCTGGACCTCGGACGTCCGGTTCGGCGGCTGCGTGCGGCTGTCGAGGACCTGGTCGCCGCCCTTGGACGCGAAGTGGTTCGCGATGACGAACACCGTGCGCCCGCGGAAGCGGAACTCGGCGGCGAGCGGCTTGCGGCTGTTGGTCCAGGCCTCGTCCGCGGGGGCGACGCGGCCCGGGGACAACGTCAGTTGCGCCTGGCCGAGCCACGTCTTGCGGACGCCGACCGGCGTGGTCGCGTCGCCGCCCGCGCGGTCGACGAACTGGACGCGTGCCGGGTCGAACAGGAAGGCGTTGCGGATGTTGCCGCCGGGCTGGCCGCCGTCCGTGCCGTCCTGCGGGTCGATCGTGCGCCACTGGTAGCGCGGGCCGCCGGCCGTGACGATCGCGTCCACGAGCTTGGCGAGCGTCTGGTCGGAGGCCACTGTGCCGTCGTTCGCGGGGCCGCTGTTGTCCTGGATCTCCTCCAGGGCCACGATGTCCGGCGTGGCCAGGCTGGTGACGATGCCGCGCGCGAGCCGGTCGAACTTGGCCTGGTCGTCGACCGGCGACAGGTTCTCGACGTTGTAGGTCGCGACCGCGAGTTCGGTGTTCTTCTGGTCCCGCGTCGTCTCGGGCGTGCGGCCGGACGAGGTGAGCGTGCCCAGGGTGGTGGCGGCGACGCCGTACCCGCCGAAGCCGTCGTACGTCATCGGCCCGGCCGTCGGGCCGGTGAGCGTGTCGCCGACGTCGGCCTTGGGGAACGGGCGTTCGGCGAACGGGATCAGCGAGGTGACCTTGACCCGGCCGCCGTTCTGCGCGGCGTACGAGCCGTAGAGCGTCCCGCCGGTCGCCGTCGGGTTCTGCGCCGGTTCGACCGTCACCCACAGCTCGTTGAAGGAGGTGGTGGCGCCGACCACACGGGTGTCGGCCACCTGTACGCGCTGGCTCTCGACCGACTCGTACAGGTCGAGGGCGTACGCGCCGGGCTGCAGCGGCTGCGTCTCCAGGTTGCCGTCCGCGGTGTACGCGTCGGGCACCGTCGCGGCGTCGAGCACGACCGCCGCCGGGACGGCGTTGCCGGACGACGTGACCGTCCAGGTGGCACCGGTGAGTTCGGTCAGCGACTGGCCGTTGGCGTCCGCGTTGCCGGGGTAGAACTCCTCGACCTTGCCGCTCACGGTCACCGCGTCGCCGACCGCGACGCCCTGCGGCGTGGCCGATCCGGTGAAGACGAACATGCCCTCGGAGGTACGCGGGTCGGCGTCGGGCTGCGTGTCCTGGAACCAGAAGCCGCGCGCGGAGCCGAAGGGGCGGATCGCGGTGACCACGCCGGGAACGGCCGACACCTGCCGGCCGTTCTTGGGCGACACACGCCCGGTTCCCTGGATCTCGTGGATACGCGCGGCCGCTCCCGGATCGGTGCCGGGGTCGCGCGGGCCCTCGCCGCGCGAGTTGAGGGGTGTCGGCGCGCCGGACGCGAAGTCGGCGGCGTTGTCGTCGGTGTCGGCGAGTGCCGTACCGCGCGCCACGCCCGCGGTGTTGGACGCGCCGGTGACGGGGGAGCCCTCGCGGACCGCGGCGCTGCCGTAGCCGACGAGGTCCCGGATCCGGGCGTCCGCGGCGCAGTCGGCCGCGGTCAGGCAGGTCAACGCCTCGGTCGAATCGACCAGCGCGATCGTGCCGCCCGTCGCGGACATGGCGATGGTGCCGGTGGCGTCGGGGGCGGGCAGCGCCAGCGTGCCGCCGGTGCCCTTGGCCTCGGCCACGATGTAGCGGCCGTTCGGGGTGAGGCTCCCGGTCAGCACGCTCACCTGCCAGCGGCTGGTGGGGCCAGGGGCGGCGGGCAGGTACTGGACCGACCATCCGGCGAGGGAGACGGCGTCGCCGCTCCGGTTGCCGAGTTCGACGAAGTCCTGCTGGAGCGTGGCGCCGGCGTTGCCTCCGCCGCCGTACACCTCGGCGATCACCGCACTCGGCGAGGGGGCTGCCGCGGCCGTCGCGGGCGCGAGCAGCGCGGGTGTCGCGGCCACCGCGGCGGCGACGGTTGCCGCGACGGCGCCGGACGTACGCCGTCCCCGCCGTGTGCGTGGCGGCAGCGGCGACAACTGACGTGGTGTCACCCGAGTCCTCCTGGTGTGAACGTGTGTATGGGCCGGGCCGAACGGGTCGTGCGCGCTGATGCCTGCATCTTGTGGAGCCGGGTCTCGCGGAGCTGCGTCTGGTGGAGCTGGGTCTCGCGGAACTCCGTCTTGTGGAACCACGTCGTGTGGAACTGCTTCCGGCGGGCTTGCATGTCGTGGGCCGGTGTCCGGTCGTGTGGCGAATCCTGCGGACTGCCGGTGAACGCCGCCCGTCGTGCGGGCGACCTGCGGTGCGTGGGCGGCGGAACAACGTGCGGCGGTCGGTCGGCGAACCTGGAGCCGTCCCGGGCGCCGGGTCGGCCGCATTCTGCGCGCGTAGAACCGTTGCGCAGACAGTAGGGCGTCGGCGGTGCCCGGCGGAAGTAGCGCCGGGCACGCGGTCGATGCGGTGCAATCCGGGCGCTTCCGGCGGATGGCCATAGACTCGCGTCATGACGACCGCCCCGACGGTTCGCGCACTGCGCTGGTGGGACATCGAGCAACTGCTCGCGCTGGAACACGACCTGTTCGCCGAGGACGCCTGGTCGCCGGGCATGTTCTGGTCCGAGCTCGCCGACCCGGAGACGCGCCACTACGTCGTCGCGGAGGACGCCTCGGGCGCCATCGCCGGATACGCGGGGCTGGCCTGCGCCGGCGGCGAGGGCGACGTGCAGACCATCGGCGTACGCCGCGACCAGTGGGGCACCGGGCTCGGCGCCACCCTGCTCGCCGACCTGCTGGACGAGGCCCGGCGGCGCGGCTGCCACCACGTCCTTCTGGAGGTGCGCGTCGACAACACGCGGGCGCAACGGCTGTACGAGCGCTTCGGGTTCGTTCCGCTGGGCGTACGCCGCGGCTACTACCAGCCCGCCAACGTCGACGCCCTCGTGATGCGCTGCGACATCACCCGCGACGGTTCCGCGGCCCGGCACGCGAGCAACGCGCGACACGCCGCCGCACCGCATGCCGTCGATGCAGCGCACGGTTCCGGCACACCGCATGCGGTCGACGTACCGCACGATTCCGAGGCATTGAACGCCGCCGACCCGCCGGACAGCTCCGGCGTACGGCACGCCTCGAACGGCGGCGGCCCGGTACCCGAGGAGGCCGGCGACCGTGGCCGCTGACGAGCCGCTCGTCCTGGGCATCGAAACCTCGTGCGACGAGACCGGTATCGGTATCGTCCGCGGCACCACGCTCCTGGCCGACGCGGTGGCGTCGAGCGTCGACGAACACGCCCGCTACGGCGGTGTCGTCCCCGAAGTCGCCAGCCGCGCCCACCTGGAGGCGATGGTCCCGACCGTGCACCGCGCGCTCAAGGACGCGGGCGTCGCGATGTCCGACATCGACGCGATCGCGGTCACCTCGGGTCCCGGCCTCGCGGGCGCGCTGCTCGTCGGCGTCGCGGCGGCCAAGGGCTACGCGATGGCGCTCGACAAGCCGGTGTACGGCGTCAACCACCTCGCCGCCCATGTGTGTGTGGACCAGCTCGAACACGGCCGACTTCCGGAGCCGTGCATGGCTCTGCTGGTCTCCGGCGGGCACTCGTCGCTGCTGCTCGTACCCGATGTGACCAGCGACGTACGGCCGTTGGGGGCGACGATCGACGACGCGGCCGGCGAGGCGTTCGACAAGGTCGCCCGCGTGCTGGGGCTCGGGTTCCCGGGCGGGCCGCTGATCGACCGGCGGGCGCGCGAGGGCGACCCGGATGCGATCGCGTTCCCGCGCGGGCTGTCGGGGCCGCGCGATGCCGCGTACGACTTTTCCTTCTCCGGCCTGAAGACGGCGGTCGCGCGCTGGGTCGAGGCGCGCGGGCGCGACGGCAAGCCGGTGCCGGTCGCGGACGTCGCCGCGTCGTTCCAGGAGGCCGTGGTGGACGTCTTGACCCGCAAGGCGATTCGCGCGTGCCGGGAGAACGACGTCGACCACCTGCTGGTCGGCGGCGGTGTCGCGGCCAACTCGCGGCTGCGGGCCATGGCCGCCGAGCGCTGTGCGACCGCCGGCATCACGCTGCGCGTGCCACGCCCGGGGCTGTGCACGGACAACGGCGCGATGGTCGCCGCCTTGGGCGCGGAGATGGTACGCCGCGACCGGGCTCCGTCGACGCTCGGCATCCCGGCGGATTCGTCGATGCCGGTCACGGTGACGCAGGCGTAGGGCACGGGCGGGTGTGTGCCCGGGTGAACGTACCGACGGGGAACCGACAGGGAGGGGGCGGTCCATGACCGCGCGCATCACGGCCACGATGTGGGAGGCGAAGGCGAACCCGGGCAGCGGCGACGCGCTGGTGGACTGGGTGTACGCGACGGCCCTGCCGTCCCTGGAGGGCACCTCGGGCCTCGAACGCGTCGAGGTCTTCCGCAGCGCGGACAGCAGGGTCGTGGTCATCAGCCTGTGGACGGGCGAGCCCTCGGGGCTGCCCGACCCGCCGCGCGATCTGGTCGCCCGGCCGCCGCACGAGTGGGACTTCGAGCAGGTGCAACGCTGACCCCGCGCCCCGTCGTGGGCGCGGGGTGTCCTCGTCATCTCCTGGTGCCGTGAAGGTGGGCGGCGGCCGCCGCGGTGGGCGGGTCGGTCCGGAATCCCGGACTCCGTACCCGCCCCCGGCGAGGAGGCCGAATCACAAGCCGGGGGCGGGACGGCCGCACTCATGGCATCGCGCCGCCGCACGAGCCATGCCTTCAGGACTTGAGTGTGCCCCGGTCACCCAGCTGTTTACACCCGTATCGACATTCCCGTACCTGTCATATGGGTGATGGTGTATGCGCGTGGCGTAGCTTAAGACGGCATCTTCCGGACGGATCGCTGCAAGCGGGTGAAGTTTCGAGGCAACCGATGCGCGGGCGCGGCGCGTACGGATGTTGTGCGCCCGGTGCGCACGCCGTGCGCGCGCCGCGACATGGGCGGGCGGTCGCCGGGTGCGGACCGTCGGCGGGTGCGGACCGTCGGCGGGTGTGGACAGTCAACGATTGCGGGTGTGGACAAGCGCGGCGTCGGCGGGTGCGGCGTCGGGAAGTGCGAGCGTCGGCAGGTGTGGTCGAGTGCGGGTGGCCGGAGTGGCCGCCAGAACGACGGAAAGGCGCGGGAACGGTGGCGGTGGGTACACGAGTTCGGGCGGACGGCCCGGTGGTCGGCCGCGTAGGAGGCCGTACGCGCGGCCGTACGAGCGGCGGCGCGGGCAGGCGTGCGGCGGCGGTCCTCGCCCTGGTGTCCGCCCTCGTGCTCTCCGCCTGCGGTGGCAAGTCGGGCGAGCACAAGCCGTTCGGGGCCGACGGGGTCGCTCCCGGCCCCGGGTCCGCGGGCGGGACCACCCAGGCCGCACCGGCCCCGCAGGGGACTCAGGCCGCCGTACCGCCCGGCGGCGGGCCCGCCGCGCCACCGCCCGGCGACGCCGCCGCCAAGGCCGCCAGGTGGGGCCTCCAGCCCTTCCTGGCCGCCCCCGCACCGCCCGCGACCAAGCCGGTGAAGGCTAACCCCGCCGCGCCGCCGGTCATCAAGAGCGTGCCGACCGACCAGAAGATCGTGTTCATCACCATCGACGACGGTGCCGAGAAGGACCCGAAGTTCCTGGAGATGGCGCGGGACATGAACGTGCCGTTCACGATGTTCCTGAACGACAGCTACGTGCGCCAGGACCCGGAGTACTTCCGCAAGTTGCAGGACATGGGCCACTCGGTGCAGAACCACACGCTCGACCACCCGAACCTGCGCACGCTGGACGCGGAGGCGCAGAAGCGCGAGATCTGCGGCAACCAGGACCGGATCGAACAGGAGTACGGGGTACGGCCGTACCTGTTCCGCCCGCCGTTCGGGAACTACAACGCGACCACCGAGCAGGTCGCCGGCCAGTGCGGCGTCGGCGCGATCGTGCTGTGGCGCGAGTCGATGCAAATCAGCGACATGCAATATCTCGACGCCGACAAGCAGTTGAAGCCCGGCGACATCATCCTGGCGCACTTCCGCGGGCCCTCGGACCTCAAGGGCAAGACGATGACGCAGATGATGGCCAACCTGCTCCGCAAGATCCAGGCACAGGGCTTCACCGTCGCGCGTCTCGAGGACTACGTCTGACGGACCCCCGGCCCGGTCCTTACCGGCCGACCGGCCGCCCGACCAGCATTGTCGGCGCCCCCGCGACGCGCGTCAGGAACACCGTCGCGGCTCCCGGCCCGCTCGGCTTCACGCGCTTGCGCACCTCCTCGGGCTCGACCGCCGAACCGCGCTTCTTGACGGTCAGGCTGCCGATCCCGCGCTCGCGTACGAGGGCCTTCAGCTTCTTCAGGTTGAACGGAAGCACATCCGTCAGCTCGTACGCCGTCGCCAACGGCGTCTCCACCAGCCTGTCCGCCGTGATGTACGCGATCATCGGGTCGACCAGTGCCCCGCCCACCTCCTCCGCGACCTCGGCGACCAGGTGCGCGCGGATGACGGCGCCGTCCGGCTCGTACAGGTAGCGCGCCACCGGCCCGTCGGGCGCCTGGCGTGCGTCGTCGGCCGCCAGGGAGGCACCGCCCGGCAACAGCGTGGCGCGCAACCGCCCTTCGCCGTCCGCGAGCCGGCCCCACCACAGGACCGCCTCCTTCACGTCGCCGCCGTACGACACCCATTCGGCGGCCATCCCGTCGGGCACGACCTCGTGCGGAATCCCGGGTGCGACTTTCGCGGCACCGCACGGTACGCGCGAGGCCAACTCGTCGAGGAACGACAGCGGCGGCGAGTACGCCTCCGGATCGAACACCCGCCCCCGCGCGGTCCGCCGCGCCGGATCCAGAAACGCCGCGTCGAACCCGTCCAGCGCGACCCGCGTGACGTCCTCGCACCGCACCTCGACCATCTCCGCCAGGCCCAGCGCCTCCGCATTGGCCTGCGCAACCGAGCACGTGAGCGGGTCCATGTCGACCGCGACCACGCGTACCCCAGCCCGCGCCAGCGCCAGCGCGTCCCCACCGATCCCGCAGCAAAGGTCCGCCGCCCGAGTGACCCCGGCCGCCGCGATCCGCGCGGCCCGGTGCGCCGCGACCTCGGCCCGGGTGGACTGCTCGACCCCGTCCGGCGTGAAGAACATGCGCGCCGCGTCGTCCCCGAACTTCGCCCGCCCGCGCTGCCGCAACCGGGCCTGCGTCAGCGCCGCGGCGACCAACTCCGGCACATGCGCCCGCCGCAGCCGCGTCGCCCACGCCAACTCGTCGGCAGGCCGATACTCCGCCAACTCCGCGAGCAGCCCGCGCCCCTCGGCCGACAACAACCGCGCAAATCCCTCGACGTCCACCCCCACATTCTCCGTGCCGCCCACACCGGCCGGATACGTACGTCAGCCGACCCGAGCACTTCGACCCATGCCGGCCGCCCCTCGGCCCCGAAACCTGCCGTACCGACTAGCCGGTGACCACGGTGTGGGCGGGGTAGATCCTCGGCTGCGCGTCCGCCACGCCGAGTTCCTCCAGCGCCGGAATGATGAACTCACCGAACCGCTGGAACGCTTCCTCCGACTCCCACACGTCGACGACGAGCCATCCGTCAGCGGTGGGTGCGGCGGTGTGCGAAATGATCCCCGGCACGGGCCAGTCGGAAAGGCTCGTCACCGCCCCGCGTCCGCCCGTCACCTTCTCGGCGCTTCCCTCGTACTGCGCCTGAGTCATGCCGGGGAACTCGAAGACAACGACGATCGCCATGGTGCACTCCCTGGAACGCGGACACTGATCTCCCGATCCAGCCAAGTCGAACACCACACGCCGCAACCCGCCCCTCGGCCTGACCCGAACGAGCGACCGCCCCCCGGCCGGGCACCTTCCGGATGTGCGAGGGTCGAGTCGGGCATTCCCTCAGCCCGCAGGGTCACGCAGGCCGACGCAGTCGAACGCCCAAAAAGCCTCTGAATACACAAAAGTTCCCGTCATCCACGGCTCGTGAGCGGACAACCGGGCGACCTGAAAAGCGGCGTCAGGAATACGCAGCGACGGCGAACGAAAGCCCACCGCACCGGCGCGCTCGAAGCCGCGCGTGCCGTAGTACTGCGGCGAACCCTCCAGGAACACCAACGGCACCCCTTGGTTGTCGGCCGCTTCGAGGGCGTGGGCGATGAGCTGCGTACCGATGCCCTGGCGCTGGAACTCCGGAGCCACGCCCAACGGTGACAGTGACAGGACGTCCACGATCCGGCGCGGAGCATCCAACCGCGTAGCGCTCAGCAGGACGTGCCCGACGATCCGGTCGTCGACGACGGCGACAAAGGACATCGGCGCCAACGCAGCCTCCGCAACGCGAAGTGCCTCCACGAGCCCCGGAATCCGCTCGTCGCCACCGAAGGCCCGCGTGTGAACGTCGCGCACATCGCGGTGATCGTCACCGGTCTCCTGCCGGATCACCACCCCGGCCCCATCGAGAGCGATCCGGCAGCGTCCAGGCGCATCACATGACGTCATGCCCGCGAGAGTAAATCGCGGGACGGCCCACCCTCGACGCAATTGCACCGGCCTTGTCACTTCCGCAATCGGGCCGGCCGTCGGGACTCATCCGTGCAAATCACCCGATACCCCTTGTCGTGGGCAGATTTTCCGTCATGAAGGCCCATGGGATCACGCACTGAAAAAACTTCTTCGCGGCCGACTCCGCGCTTCGTCCCGGCCTCCGGTACCTGTCATATGGCGAGTATCTGGCGCACGGGCAGGCCCGGCCGGGAGCATACGAGCAGGGCCGTCGACGGGCTGACCCTCACGATCGCGCCCCGAGATCACGGCCCAGGGGCGGCCCCGAGCGGCGTCCGGCGGAGGTGCCCTGCGCTTCCCCCCAAGGGGGGATCCGGGCGGCGCTCGTTGGCACTCTAGTTGACGGAGTGCTAAGCGGACCCTAGGGTCTGCATTGGCACTCTCCCTATGAGTGTGCCAACGCGACGGGCAGGTCCGGCACCCGCGACGACGGGCTTACCTGGTCGCCACCTGACAATTACCCCGTGAGATCTCCGAAGGGGGAGGTCGGATCGTGACGACCGCCAGCACCAAGGTTGCCATCAAGCCGCTTGAGGACCGCATCGTGGTCCAGACGCTCGAGGCCGAGCAGACCACGGCCTCGGGCCTGGTCATTCCGGACACGGCGAAGGAGAAGCCCCAGGAGGGCGTCGTCCTGGCCGTGGGCCCCGGCCGCTTCGAGGACGGGCAGCGCCTGCCGCTCGACGTGAAGGTCGGCGATGTCGTCCTGTACAGCAAGTACGGCGGCACCGAGGTGAAGTACAACGGCGAGGAGTACCTCGTCCTCTCGGCGCGCGACGTTCTCGCGATCATCGAGAAGTGACATCGCGGCTCTAGACGTCGTTCTGGGCCGCTGATTCATCGACCCGCCCCGGGCACCCCGACTGGGGCGCCCGGGGCGGCGTCGTTGGCGGCCCGTACATGCAGGCTTGAGGACGAAGGAACAAGAGGACTCACATCCCATGCCCAAGATTCTTCAGTTTGACGAGCACGCCCGCCGTTCGCTGGAGCGCGGCGTCAACGCGCTCGCGGACGCGGTCAAGGTGACGATCGGCCCCAAGGGCCGCAACGTCGTCATCGACAAGAAGTTCGGCGCGCCGACGATCACCAACGACGGTGTGACCATCGCCCGCGAGGTCGAGCTCGACGACCCGTACGAGAACCTCGGCGCCCAGCTCGCGAAGGAGGTGGCGACCAAGACCAACGACATCGCAGGTGACGGTACGACCACCGCGACCGTGCTCGCCCAGGCGCTGGTACGCGAGGGCCTGCGCAACGTCGCCGCCGGTGCCGCGCCGATGGACCTCAAGAAGGGCATCGACGCCGCGGTCAAGGCCGTGTCGGACGAACTGCTCGGCACCGCCCGCGCGATCGACGGCAAGGAGGACATCGCCAACGTCGCCGCGCTGTCCGCGCAGGACCGTCAGATCGGCGAGCTGATCGCCGAGGCCATGGACAAGGTCGGCAAGGACGGTGTCATCACCGTCGAAGAGTCGAACACCATGGGCCTGGAGCTGGAGTTCACCGAGGGCCTCCAGTTCGACAAGGGCTACCTGTCGCCGTACATGGTCACCGACCAGGAGCGCATGGAAGCGGTCCTGGAGGAGCCCTACATCCTCATCAACCAGGGCAAGATCTCGGCGATCGCCGAGCTGCTCCCGATCCTGGAGAAGGTCATCCAGGCGGGCGGCAACAAGCCGCTGCTGATCGTCGCCGAGGACATCGAGGGCGAGGCCCTGTCGACGCTGGTCGTCAACAAGATCCGCGGCACGTTCAACGCCGTCGCGGTCAAGGCCCCGGGCTTCGGCGACCGCCGCAAGGCGATGCTGGAGGACATGGCCATCCTGACCGGCGGCCAGGTCATCGCTCCCGAGGTCGGCCTCAAGCTGGACCAGGCGGGCCTGGAGGTCCTCGGTACGGCGCGCCGCGTCACCATCACCAAGGACGCCACCACGGTCGTCGACGGTGCGGGCGACTCGGCCGCGATCGCGGACCGCGTCCGCCAGATCAAGGCCGAGATCGAGAACACCGACTCCGACTGGGACCGCGAGAAGCTCCAGGAGCGCCTCGCGAAGCTGGCCGGCGGCGTGTGCGTGATCCGCGTGGGTGCGGCCACCGAGGTCGAGCTCAAGGAGAAGAAGCACCGTCTCGAGGACGCGGTCTCCGCGACCCGCGCGGCCATCGAGGAGGGCATCGTCGCGGGCGGCGGCGCCGCTCTCGTGCACGCGGCCTCGGTGCTCGACGACAACCTGGGCCTGACCGGCGACGTCGCCACCGGTGTCTCGGTCGTGCGCCGCGCGACCGTCGAGCCGCTGCGCTGGATCGCGGAGAACGCGGGCCTCGAGGGCTACGTCATCGTCAACAAGGTGCAGGAGCTCGAGGTCGGCCACGGCTTCAACGCCGCGACCGGCGAGTACGGCGACCTGCTCAAGGCCGGCGTCATCGACCCGGTCAAGGTCACCCGCTCCGCGCTGCAGAACGCCGCGTCCATCGCGTCGCTGCTCCTGACGACCGAGTCGCTGGTCGTCGAGAAGCCGGCCGAGCAGGAGGCTGCGCACGGCCACAGCCACGGCGGCCACGGCCACAGCCACTGACACCGTCGGACTCCGACGCAGGGCAGCAGGTAGCAGGCAGCAGGTAGCAGGGCAGTACGCGCGCCTCGTACGCGAGCAGCACGTTCGCGCACGAGCCACGCGCGAGTCGAGGGCCCCGGGAACGCCACACGGCGTTCCCGGGGCCCTCGGCCTTTCGGCCTTCTGTGCCGAAGCAGGATCTGGAAGAGTGCGCACTGCACAAGATCTGACATACCGTCAGGCCAGACAGAGCAGGACAGAGGGAGAACCATGGGGACGTACGCGATCACCGGTGCGGCATCCGGCCTCGGCGCCGCCACCAAGGCCCGCCTGGAGGCGGACGGCCACCGCGTCATCGGCGTCGACCTGCGCGACAGCGACGTCAACGTGGACCTGTCCACGTCCGAGGGCCGCGCCGAGGCGGTCGCGCGCGTCACCGAGCTGGCCGGCGACTCCCTCGACGGCTTCGCGCCCTTCGCGGGCCTCGCGGCGGCCACCGGGCGCCCGGGCTCGCTGATCGTCTCGGTGAACTACTTCGGTGCCGTCGAGGTGCTGGAGGGCCTGCGCCCGCTGCTCGCGAAGGCCGAGAAGCCGGCCGTGGTGATGATCAGCTCCAACTCGACCACGTGCCAGCCGAACTGGGACACCACGCTGGCGGAACTGTGCCTCGCCGGCGACGAGGCGGGTGCCCGTGAGGCGGCGGACAAGGACATGATGGGGTCGTACCCCGCGTCCAAGGCCGCGCTCGCGTACTACGTGCGCGCCAAGGCGGTTTCGGAGGAGTGGATCGGCGCCGGCATCCGCCTCAACGCGATCGCGCCGGGGCTCATCGAGACGCCGATGACCGCGGCCGGCAAGGTCGACCCGCTGACCGCCGAGGGCATGAAGATGTTCCCGCTGCCGGTCGGACGCGGCGGCAAGCCGGAGGAGATCGCGGCGCTGACCGCGTTCCTGCTGGGCCCGGAGTCGACGTTCTTCGTCGGCTCGGTGGTGTTCTGCGACGGCGGTACGGACGCCCTGCTGCGCGGCAAGGACTGGCCCGCCGTCTGGGAGCTGGACATGTCCGCCTTCGGCATGTGAGCCGCGCAGCCGCACACTGCTGACGGCACCCGCTGACGGCACGCCCCTGACGGCACACCCTGACGCGAAGGCGGTGGCCCCGCCCCGATCCCCTCGGGACGGGGCCACCGCCGTTCTCGCGTGGTCGGTCGCCGGCCCTCAGCCGGCGGTGGTCACGTCGGTCCGGTTGAGCATCCGGCGCCGACCGTCCATCTCGACGCGGTCGTCCTCGGTGAGCCCTCCCCAGACGCCGTACGGTTCGCGCACCGCGAGCGCATGCTGCGCGCACTGGACGCGGACCGGGCAACGTTGGCACACCTCCTTGGCCGCGGCTTCCCGAGCGACCCTCGCCGCGCCGCGTTCGCCCTCCGGGTGGAAGAACAGCGCGCTGTCCACGCCTCGGCAGGCGGCGGACAGCTGCCAGTCCCACAGGTCGGCGTTCGGGCCGGGGAGCCGGGAGAAATCAGCCATGAGTCGTCCCTCGTGTTCAGGGGCAAATTGCGGGTTCGTGCTGTTCCGCTTGCGTTGCCGCTGGTGATGCCGGTTCTGGTGCCTCTCGCGGTGCCGCTTCTGCTGTCGGCACGGTCACTGGTGCGGATGACTCCGCAAGAGGTGGCCTGACCATGCGATCAAACGATGGTGCGAAAGTGCCACAGAATGATCAGTTCCATGCATATATCGGTCTTATGCGCGAAAACCAGTAAAAAATGTGTGGTCATGACCATCGGGTGCGCCCTGCCACGGGCGGGTGAGGCGGTGTCGCCCGGAATGGCCACCGCGTCGGCGTGCCCTCGGATGGGGTCGGCTCGTTGTGGTAGCGGCGGGCCCCACGGCCCCCGAAGTACCCGCGACCCCAGCCCGTAACCCTTTCGGGTGACGGTCGTTGGTGATGGGTGAGGCGGTCGGCGATTCGAACCCCGCAAGGTGTACGCGCGGGGACAGACTCTGGGACACCGGGTGATCACCGATCGCGTAGGCAACGGAACGTACAGGCGTGGAGGCTCAACGTGACGCGGATCTGCTGCGGAGGCCGGCGATGACGACCGTCCTGGTCTGCGACGATTCCCCGCTGGTGCGGGAGACCCTTCGGCGCGCGGTGGCCACGGTCCCCGGCGTCGAACGGGTGACCACGGCCACGAGCGGCGAGGAGGTGCTGCGCCGTTGGGGCGCCGAGCGCTCCGACCTCGTGCTCATGGACGTGCGCATGCCCGGACTCGGCGGCGTCGAGGCGGTGCGCCGGCTGCTGGCCGGTGACCCCGGTGCCAGGGTGATCATGCTGACGATGGCCGAGGACCTCGACGGCGTCGCACTCGCGGTCGCCGCGGGCGCCCGCGGCTACCTGCACAAGGACGCGTCGCGCGCCGAACTGCGCGCGACCGTCTCCCAGGCGCTCGCCGACCCGACGTGGCGCCTGGCGCCGCGCCGTCTGCGCTCCGCGGACATGGGTGTGGCGCCGACCCTGACGGCACGCGAGATCCAGGTGCTGGAGGGCATGAGCCACGGCCGGAGCAACGCGGAGATCGGGCGCGAGCTGTTCCTGTCCGAGGACACCGTGAAGACCCACGCCCGCAGGCTCTTCAAGAAGCTCGGTGCGTCGGACCGTGCGCACGCGGTCGCGCTCGGCTTCCGCTGGGGCCTCGTGCGGTGATCGGAGTGGTTCCGGGACCCTGCGGAGGACCGTCGCCGACACCTGGGGCGAACCGCAGGGTCCGCGGACCGGCATACTGAATCTCATGGGCGGGATCGCCGAGCGCATGCCGGACAGACCGGACAGGGCCGACAGCCGGGTGGATGACGGCATGCGTGCCGTGGTTGTTCGGGCTGTCCAGGGGGACCTTCAGGCCACCGATGAACTGCTGGCGTACGTGCGCCCTTTGGTGCTCAGATACTGCCGGGCGAGACTCGGCCGGGTGCCGGGGGCGGAGCACGCCGCCGACGACGCGGCGCAGGAAGTGTGCCTTGCGGTGCTGTCGGCGCTGCCGCGGTACCGGGACGAGGGGCGCCCGTTCGAGGCCTTCGTGTTCGGCATCGCCGCACACAAGGTCGTGGACGTGCAGCGGGCCGCGGTACGGGCCGCCGTGCCGACCTGCGACCTGCCCGAGGCGATCGACGACTACCCCGGACCCGAGGACCAGGTCGTCCGCCGCAGTGACGCCGCGCACGCCCGGGCCCTGCTCGGGCGGCTGCCCGACAACCTGCGCGAGCTTCTTGTCCTGCGGGTCGCCGTCGGCCTGTCCGCCGAGGAGACCGGCCGTGCCATGGGGATGTCCCCAGGGGCGGTACGCGTCGCACAGCACCGTGCGTTGTCCCGACTGCGCGCGCTGGCGGAGGAGGAGATGACGGCGTGAACGCGGGGATCCCGGGGATGCGCCAAGTGCGGGTCGGAACACCGACCCCTCGTGCCCTCGCGGACCTCGGACTCCTGCGCCGTGACGACGAACTGGTGGAGACGCTCCGGCTGCGCAACGGGCGGCCGCAGGGCGACCGGCTCGCGCGCCTCTTCCACGCCCTGCTCGCCGAGGTCGACGCCGTCCCCGGGGGGCGGCGGGCGGTGACGGACCGCTGCTGAGGCGGTGCCGAGGCGGTCGACCGGACGCTCCGGGACCGCGCACCGCCGGACCCGAGTAGCATTGGTCCCCATCCCACCGGCACACCACCGGGACGGCCGTACCCGCGTGCGCGGCGGTCGGCCCCGGCGGAGCCGTCGTTTTTCCCGCGGTCCAGGCGGTGGAGGCGCACAGCAGTGCCGGTCGGCTCGATCGGGTCGCTCCAGTCGGTCTTCCCAGTCGATCACTTCCAACCGGAACCGGAAGGTGTCATGAGTCTCACGGCCGACGGCGTACCCGAGAAGTTCGCGATGCTCGGGCTGACCTACGACGACGTCCTCCTGCTGCCGGGTGCGTCCGACGTCGTGCCGAGCGAGGTCGACACCACGTCGCGGGTGACGCGCAACATCAGCGTGCGCATCCCCCTCCTCTCGTCCGCGATGGACACCGTCACCGAGTCGCGCATGGCGATCGCGATGGCCCGCCAGGGCGGCGTCGGCGTGCTGCACCGCAACCTCTCCATCGAGGACCAGGCCAACCAGGTCGACCTGGTGAAGCGCTCCGAGGCCGGCATGGTGATCGATCCGATCACGATCGGTCCGGACGCGTCCCTGCGCGACGCCGACGACCTGTGCGCGCGGTACCGCATCAGCGGCGTCCCGGTCACCGACGAGAACGGCCGCCTGCTGGGCATCGTCACCAACCGCGACCTGCGCTTCGAGGTGGACCACGCGCGCCGGGTCCGCGAGGTCATGACGCCGATGCCGCTGGTCACCGGGCCGGTCGGGATCAGCGGCCAGGACGCGATGGAGCTGCTGCGCCGCCACAAGGTGGAGAAGCTGCCGCTGATCGACGACGGGGGCCGGCTGCGCGGGCTCATCACCGTCAAGGACTTCGTCAAGAGCGAGAAGTACCCGTACGCCACCAAGGACGCCGACGGACGGCTCGTCGTCGGCGCCGCGGTCGGCACCGGCGACGACAGCTTCCGCCGGGTGCAGGCGCTGGTCGAGGCCGGCGTCGACTTCATCGTGGTGGACAGCGCGCACGGCCACTCGCGCGGCGTGCTCGACATGATCGCCAAGGTCAAGGCCAACACCAAGGTCGACGTCGTGGGCGGCAACATCGCCACCCGCGACGGCGCCCAGGCGCTCGTGGACGCGGGCGTGGACGGCGTCAAGGTCGGCGTCGGCCCCGGCTCGATCTGCACCACGCGCGTGGTCGCCGGCGTCGGCGCGCCGCAGGTCACCGCGATCTACGAGGCCGCGCAGGCGTGCGGCCCGGCGGGCGTGCCGGTCATCGGCGACGGCGGCCTCCAGTACTCCGGCGACATCGCGAAGGCCATCGCGGCCGGCGCGGACACCGTGATGCTCGGCAGCCTGCTCGCGGGCTGCGAGGAGAGCCCCGGCGAGCTGATCTTCATCAACGGCAAGCAGTTCAAGAGCTACCGCGGCATGGGCTCGCTGGGTGCGATGCAGTCGCGCGGCCAGGCCAAGTCGTTCTCCAAGGACCGCTACTTCCAGGACGACGTGCTGTCCGAGGACAAGCTCGTGCCCGAGGGAATCGAGGGCCAGGTGCCCTACCGCGGCCCGCTGGCGGCCGTCGCGCACCAGCTCATCGGCGGCCTGCGCGCGTCGATGGGGTACGCGGGCGCGCCCACCGTCCCCGACCTCAAGGTGCGCGGCCGGTTCGTCCGGATCACCTCCGCGGGCCTGCGCGAGTCGCACCCGCACGACATCAACATGACCGTCGAGGCGCCGAACTACTCGTCGCGCTGAGCCGGGTTTTCCGTTCGGGGCGGTCGGGAACCGGAGGTTCCGGGCCGCCCCGTACGCTTGTCCGCGGGCAGGTCGTACGACCACCGCATTTCCCCAGATACGACACACCGTTCAGGTACGACACACCGTTCGACGGTCAGACGGCAGGAGAGGCGCAACGTGACTGAGGTCGAGATCGGTCGAGGCAAGCGGGGCCGCCGCGCCTTCCACTTCGACGACGTCGCCATCGTCCCGAGCCGGCGTACGCGCGACCCCGAAGAGGTCTCGATCGCCTGGCAGATCGACGCGTACCGCTTCGAGCTGCCGTTCCTGACCGCGCCGATGGACAGCGTGGTCTCGCCGGAGACGGCGATCGCCGTCGGGCGCATGGGCGGCCTCGGGGTGCTCAACCTCGAAGGCCTGTGGACGCGTTACGAGGACCCGACCCCGCTGCTCGAGGAGATCGGCACCCTCGACGAGGCCACCGCGACCCGCCGGATGCAGGAGATCTACGCCGAGCCGATCAAGGCGGAGCTGATCGGGCAGCGCATCAAGCAGATCCGCGACGCGGGCGTGGTGACGGCCGCGGCGCTGTCGCCGCAGCGGACCGCGCAGCACCACAAGGCGGTCATCGACGCGGGTGTCGACATCTTCGTGATCCGCGGCACCACGGTCTCCGCGGAGCACGTGTCCGGCAGCACCGAGCCACTCAACCTCAAGCAGTTCATCTACGACCTCGACGTGCCGGTGATCGTCGGCGGCTGCGCGACGTACCAGGGCGCGCTGCACCTCATGCGCACCGGCGCGGCGGGCGTGCTGGTCGGCTTCGGCGGCGGTGCGGCGCACACCACGCGCCGGGTGCTCGGCGTCGCGGTGCCGATGGCGACCGCGGTCGCGGACGTCGCCGAGGCGCGTCGCGACTACCTCGACGAGTCGGGCGGCCGGTACGTGCACGTCATCGCGGACGGCAGCGTCGGCGCCAGCGGCGACATCGCCAAGGCCGTCGCGTGCGGCGCGGACGCCGTCATGATCGGCTCGGCGCTTGCCCGCGCGACCGACGCCCCCGGCCGCGGCCACCACTGGGGTTCGGAGGCCCACCACCCCGAACTGCCGCGCGGCCGCCGCATGGACCTCGGCGCCGTCGGCACGCTGGAGGAGGTGCTGAACGGCCCGTCGCACGTCTCGGACGGCTCCATGAACCTCTTCGGCGCGCTGCGCCGGGCGATGGCGACCACCGGCTACACGGACCTGAAGAAGTTCCAGCAGGTCGAGGTGACGGTTTCGCCGCAGCACTGAAGCGCCGAGTACCGAAGCGCCGAGCACTGACATTGCGGTGGCACTGACGTCGCCGCAGGTCCCCCGAGTACACGCTCCCGCCACCCGCGCCCCCGCCTTTGCGGAGGGCCGGTCGGCGGGAGCGCGCGTTTGCGGCACCGGATGCCGGCATTTCTCCACCGCGTCCTGACGATGCGTCAACGGCTTTGCGCCGGGCAATAGTTCGAGTGGGCGGGCAGTCTTCCGCTTACCGCCTACCCGCGTGGCGGGGGACGGTACGTTGTGCGCCAGCCGTGGTGCCTTGAGGGGGAGACCGTGAGCAGACCGTCCGTGGACCCGTCCGGTTCGCCGCGCGACCTCCCTTTGTGGCACCGGGTGGTCTGGACGCTGGTGCCCGTCGTGACCATCGGGTTCGGCGCGTGGCTGCCGTTCGCGTACTGGGCCTACCGGCAGCCCCGCGGCTCGGCCGACCACCGGTGGTGGCTCGGTTTCACGGTCGCGTCGGCGGTGGAGCTGGTGCTCGTGTTCACGCGTCCGGACGACGGCCTGGTCAGCCAACTCGTGGGCGCGTACGTGCTGCTCCTCATCCTGGCGGCGACCGTCGCGACGTGGCTCAAGTCGGCGCCCGGGCGGGCGTAGGCGCGAGGAACGGCGGCCCCGAGGAACCGCGGCCCCGAGGAACGGCGCTGCGAGAAACAGCGGTGCATGTACGGCGGTCCGGGTCAGTCGGCGCGGGTCAGCCGGCCCGGGTGTCCCGGAACTGTTCGACGGCGACGTCGAGCAGGTCCTCGTACTGGGACCAGTCGTCCGTCTCGGGACCGACCACCCACAGGTTGTAGCTGTTGTCGCCGCTCCGCCATCGGATGTCCCGGACCGCGCGCGGGCCGTCCGGCGCCCGGTATCGGTAGTCCCACACGGCGGCGCTGTCTCCCGGGTCGCTCCGGCGGGAGAGCGTCAGTTGCTCATAGCCGGGGTAGGACGGCGAGGCCTTGGTCTCGGTCGCGGAGGCCGACTGCTCGGCGAAGGGGTCCGCGGTGTCGCCGCGGAGCGCGCGTACGACGATGAGGTAGCGGCCGTCGGGCGACTTGTACGCGATGTCTCCCGAGTCGTCCCGGCCGAGCCGCCAGTTCGCCGGGACCGCGACCTCGATGCCCTCGGTGTCGGTCTGCCGCTTGAAGCCCTCGGGGACGGCCGGCCGCGAATCGGGGACCGGTGCGGGCGACGTCCGGGACGACGGGGGTGCCGAAGGTGCCGAGCCGGAGCTTGTTCCGGGCGCCGTCGGGGTGGGCGGGCCCTGGGACTTCGCGCCCTCGTCGTCACCGTCGGCCAGCATCAGGCCGGCGGCTGTGCCGCCGCCGGCGAGGACCGCCCCGACGGCCACCGCGAGGATGATGCGCCGGACCCGGCCCGGTCGCGGCGGCGCGGGGTCCCGGGGCGCGGTGGTGCCGCCGCCCGGCAGGGTGCCGTTGCCGGGCGGTGTGCCGGGGCCGGGCGGTGGACCGCCGGTGACCGTGGGGAGTACGTCGGGCCGGGGCGCGGCGGGCGTCCCGGTGGCCGCAATCGGGTCGGCACTCGGTTCGACGGCGTCCGGGACTTCGCGTGTGCCGCCCGACGGAGCCGTACCCGCTGTGCCTGCCGGACCTGCCGGACCCGCCGCACCCGCGGTACGCCCCGCGATCGCGGCGAGCCGCGGCGCCAACTCGGCGGCGGTGGGGCGGTGCCGCGGGTCCTTGGCGAGCAACGCGTCGATCACGTCGGTGAGTTCGCCCGCCCTGCGCGGCGGTGCGTGCGGGTCGTTGACGATCGCGGTGATGGTCGCCCAGTCGTTCGGGCGGCGGAACGGGCTGTAGCCCTCGACGGCGACGTACAGCAGGACGCCGAGCGACCACAGGTCGGACGCGGGCGTCGGGCGGCGGCCTTCCGTGCGCTCGGGCGCTATGTACTCGATCGTGCCGACGAAGGAGCCGGTTCCGGTGACCGTGGCGGTGCCCTCGACGGCGGCGATGCCGAAGTCGACGAGGACGGCGGCGCCGTCGGGGCGGATCAGGACGTTCGCGGGCTTGACGTCGCGGTGCAGGACGCCCGCGTCGTGTGCGGCGGTCAGCGCTTCGAGGATGTCGGCCGCGACGTCGGCGGCGTCGTGCGGCGTGAGCGTGCCCTCGGCGAGCAGCGAGGTGAGCGGCTGTCCGGGGACCAGCTCCATGACGATCCACGGGAACGGCTCGTCGTCGACGATCTGGTGCACGGTCGCCACGTGCGGGTTGCGGAGGCGGGCGAGGGCCTGCGCCTCGCGCAGGACGCGGGCGTGCAGAAGGGCGATCTGGTCGGCCGGGGCGTCCTCGCGGACGCGGACCTCCTTGATGGCCACCTCGCGGTGCAGCGTGGTGTCCACGGCGCGCCAGACCGTGCCCATGGCGCCTCTGCCGAGGCGTTCGACGAGTTCGAAACGGCCGTCGCCGACGCGCCGGCTGTTCGCCGCGTCCCCGTTCATGCACCACTCTCCGGAAATGTTCGTGACTGCGCAGAGGGCCACCTTGCCAGGCGGGACGCGGTCCGGGGCGGGAGGGCGGTCCGCCGCGCCTAGCCCTCCGCGATCTCCGCCAGGTACGCGGACGCCAAGTACCGGGCCACTCCGTCCGCGTCGCTCGGATCGGTCACATCCGTGGCGAGGGCCAGTACGTCGGGGTGTGCGCCGGACGGCACGATCCGCCTGTCCTGGGGCGCGGTCGCGACCGCGAACATCGACAGGTCGTTGAGGTGGTCCCCGCACACCACCAGCGGCCCGGTGTGCCCCAGGCGCTCGCGCAAGCCGCGTACCGCCGTGCCCTTGTCGGCGGTGGGCGCGGTCACGCTGAACTCCGTCCACCCCGGGCAGTAGTCGTTCCTGATCGCCAGCACCGCGGCCCGGTCGCCGCATGCCGCGGCGATCAGCTTGCCGACCCGTTCGGCGTCGTCGTGCGGCGCGGCCAGGCGTACCAGCACCACCTGGGCGGACCTCGCCAGCGCCCGGAAGTCCGGGCAGTACCGCAGCCGCGGGTCGCCGAGCGCGGCCTTCTCGTCGTGGAACCACCGCACGCTGTCGTTGCCGAGTTCCCCGAAGTCCACGTGGTCGGCCGTCCCGTCCCAACTCGTCAGCGTCGGCTCGATGCCCGAGACCGCCAGCGCGTCGACGAGTGCGACGGTCACCTCACGGTCGAGCGTATGGTTGACGAAGTGCTCCCCGGTAACCGCGTCGGAGATGTAGCTCCCACCCAACTCCACGACCGGAAGCGGAAGTTCGACACCCGCGAGCAGGGCGCGGATCGACGGCATCCCGCGTGCGGTCGCGATGGTCAGCGCCACCCCTGCGGCGGCCAGGCGGTTGAGGGTGCGCCGCGTGTAGGCCGAGGCGGTCGCGTCGGGCCGCAGCAGCGTCCCGTCGAGGTCGCACACGATCAGCGGGCGCCTGCCGAGGGGCTCGCCGGGTTGCCCGGGCCACCCCGGTTCCGGGGAGCCGGGCGTTCCTGCCGGGGTTGCCGCGGCGGTCACGGGTCCTCGCTCTCGGTGGCGGTGCTCTCGCTGGCCGTCGTCCGACGGTACTGCGCGGCTCACGGGAAGTTCACCCGACCGGGGTATAGAGGACCGCGGGTACGGGCGCCCGCGGCACGGGCGGGGCGCACCTGCGGTGCCGCCTCCGCGCGGCAAAGGCGCGCGCGGGTGATGATCGGGGACATGCATCGGGGACGTGCCCAGTGGCACGGCACGCGCCCGACGGGTGCGCACGACGACGAACGGGAGCGGGTGACGACGCGTTGAGGACGACGGCGTTGGGGTTGCGGGCGCGCGAGGACGCGCTGTACCGGATGTCCGAGGCGGAACTGGACGTCGTCGTGGTCGGCGGGGGCGTGGTCGGCGCGGGGACCGCCCTCGACGCCGTCACGCGCGGCCTGAGTGTGGGCCTGGTGGAGGCGCGCGACTGGGCCTCGGGCACCTCCAGCCGCTCCAGCAAGCTCATCCACGGCGGCCTGCGCTATCTGGAGATGCTGGACTTCGCGCTGGTGCGCGAGGCCCTGCGCGAGCGCGGCCTCATGGTCCAGCGCCTCGCGCCGCACCTGGTCCGCCCGGTGCCGTTCCTGTACCCGCTGCAACACCACGCGTGGGAACGGGCGTACGTCGGCTCGGGCGTCGCGCTCTACGACACGATGGGCATGTCCTCCGGCCACACCCGCGGGCTGCCGGGCCACCGCCACCTCTCCCGCCGACGCGCGCTGCGACTGGCCCCCGCGCTGCGCAAGGACTCCCTCGTCGGCGCCGTGCAGTACTACGACGCCCAGGTGGACGACGCACGGCACACCATGACGCTGGTCCGCACCGCCGCCGGCTACGGCGCGCACGTCGCCTCCCGCGCGACGGTGACCGGCTTCCTGCGCGAGGGCGAGCGCGTGGTCGGCGTGCACGTGCGGGACGTCGAGCAGGGCCGCACGTACGACATCCGTGCCCGGCAGGTGGTCAACGCGACCGGCGTGTGGACCGACGAGACGCAGGCGATGGTCGGCGAGCGCGGGCAGTTCCACGTGCGCGCGTCCAAGGGCATTCATCTGGTCGTGCCCAAGGACCGCATCCACTCCTCGACCGGCCTGATCCTGCGCACCGAGAAGTCCGTGCTGTTCGTGATCCCGTGGGGCCGGCATTGGATCATCGGCACCACCGACACTGACTGGGACCTCGACAAGTCGCACCCCGCGGCGAGCCGCACCGACATCGAATACCTGCTGGAGCGCGTCAACGCGGTGCTCGCCGTGCCGCTCAGCCGCGAGGACGTCGAGGGAGTGTACGCGGGCCTGCGTCCCCTGCTGCGCGGCGAGTCGGACGCGACCAGCCAGCTGTCACGCGAGCACACCGTGGCCCATCCGGTCCCGGGGCTGGTGGTCGTTGCGGGCGGCAAGTACACGACGTACCGCGTGATGGCCGCCGACGCGGTCGATGCGGCCGTGCACGGTCTGGACCGCAAGGTGGCGGCCAGTTGCACGGAGACGGTGCCGTTGGCCGGGGCCGAGGGGTACCACGCGCTGTGGAACGCGCGTACCGCGATCGCCGCGCGCAGCGGGCTGCACGTGGCACGGGTCGAGCACCTCCTGAACCGGTACGGGTCGCTCGTCGACGAGGTGCTGGCCATCGTCGACGGCGACGCGGCGCTCGGCCAGCCGCTCGACGGCGCCGACGACTACCTGCGCGCCGAGGTCGTGTACGCCTGCACCCACGAGGGCGCGCTGCACCTGGACGACGTGCTGGACCGCCGCACGCGGATCTCGATCGAGACGTTCGACCGCGGCGTGCGCGTCGCCGAGGAGTGCGCGCGCCTGATGGCCCCCGCGCTGGGCTGGACGGAGGAGCAGGTGCGCCGCGAGGTGGACTACTACCTCAAGCGCGTCGAGGCCGAGCGCGAGTCGCAGGAGCAGCCGGACGACCGTACGGCCGACGCGGTGCGGATGGGCGCGGAGGAAGTCGTGCCGCTGGCGTGAGAGCGCCGCACCCCCGGCGGTGCCACTCGTGCCGCGTCGATCGGGCGTGTTAATCGGGCTGTGCCGTTCGGGCCATGCCGACGGGCCATGCCGCTCGGCGGTGCCGCTCGGGCGGTGCCGACCTGACGAACTGTCAGGGGTTTTGGCGGGAATTGCGGGTGGGAGCAGCCCGCCAACCGCCCGCGGGGGTGGTTGACTGGAAGAGCCGCGCAAACCACCACAGGAGACGCGCATGACCGACCCCGAGTCCGACGGGCGCGTGCTCGCGGGCCGGTACCGGCTGCGGGAACGCCTCGGACGCGGCGGCATGGGCACGGTGTGGAGTGCGCTCGACGAGGTCCTCGACCGGCACGTCGCGGTCAAGGAACTCAGGGTCCCGGCCCACGTCGACGACGACGAGCGCGGCACGCTGTGCGCCCGCATGCTGCGCGAGGCGCGCGCCGCGGCGCGCATCGACCACCCCAACGTCGTCACGATCTTCGATGTCGTCGAGGAGGACGGCCGCCCCTGGATCGTCATGGAGCTGGTCCGCGGCCTCTCGCTCGCCCAGGAGATCGAGAAGGACGGCCCGCTGCCGCCCGGCCAGGTCGCCGAGATGGGCCTGCGCCTGCTGTCCGCGCTCGACGCCGCCCACGAGGCCGGCGTGCTGCACCGCGACGTCAAGCCCGCCAACGTGCTGCTGGCCCGCAACGGACGCGTGGTGCTCACCGACTTCGGCGTCGCCTCGGTCGAGGACAGCGCCACCCTCACCCAGGTCGGCGCCCTGGTCGGCTCGCCCGAGTACCTGGCTCCCGAGCAGGTGGACGGGCAGATGCCGGGACCGCCGGCCGACCTGTGGTCGCTCGGCGTGACGCTGTACGAGGCGGTCGAGGGCCGGCCCGCGTACCGCCGCGCCACGCACGCCGCCACGCTGGCCGCGGTCGCCACGGCGCGCTTTCCCGACCTGGACCACGCCGGGGTGCTGATGCCCGCGCTGCGGTCCGTCCTCGTGCAGGACCCCACCGCCCGCGCCGCGTCGCCGCTGCTGCGCGAACGCCTGATCGAGGCGGCCGAGGCGGCTCCCGCGGCGTCATCCGCCGGGGCGCCCGGCGGAGCGCGCACGTTTCCGGGGCGAGCCCGGCACCCCGCCGCGCGGCGCCACGCGCTGCACCCGGGTACGGCCGGGCGCGACGCGTCGTCGAACGGCGGCGGTACGGGCGTACGGCACTCGGTCACCGACCCGGCGGCCCGGCGCGGTCATGCCACCGGGCGTACCGGCCGGGGGAGCGCACTCGGGACGGGCACCGCCGCCGGGGCCGGGAGCAGTACCGACACCGGCACCGCGCCGGGGACCGGCACGGGCACGGGCACCGGGGCCGGCGTGGGCGCAGGGGCCGGGACGGGCAAGGGGACCCGTACGGGCGCCACCGCCGGGAGCGGACCCGCCGCCGACGCGGCGCACGACGGACCGCGTGCCGATGTCACCCAGACCAACATGCGGGTCCAACGCACCCGCACCGGCGAGACCGTCCCGGCCGCCGACGTCGACGACCCCGGCGTCGGCACCGGCACCGGCACCGGCACCGAGGCATCGGAACGCAAGCCGGGGCGGCGGGCCCGGGCCCGCGCCCGTCGCGGCGGCGGCTTCCGCGCCCGCTACCGCCGCTGGCCGCGCTGGTGGATCCGGCACTGGGCCACGGTCCTGGTCATCGTCGCGATCGTCAGCGCCGCCATGGCGAAGTGGCTGGCCAATTACGGCACATGGGCCGGGATGTACACCATCTCGCTGCTCGCGGCCGTCCTCGGCGTGTGGCTCGTCCTGCCGCACCGAAGGTTGTCCAGATCGGTCCCGGCCGCGATGCTCGCCGGCGTCATCGGCGGCGGCGCGCTGCAACTGCTCGACATCGAACCGGACCTGGTCTGGGTGCTCGCCCTGGTCGGGGGCTGCCTGGTGCTCGGCCCGCTGATCGACGGGGCGGTGCTGCGGCGGCTGCGCACCGGATCGGGGCTCGGGTTCGCGCTGCCCGTCCCGGAGGGCTGGAGCTGCACGCCGACCGAGGCCGGCCTGTCGGTCTACGACCCGGACCGCCTGATCTCGGTGACCGTCACCGTCGACCGCGGCATCGTCATGCCGCCCGAGGAGTCGGTGCTGCACCGCGAGCACGGCACGCTCGCCTCGCGCGACTACCGCGACAGCGAGGGCTATCGGCGCGTCGAGCTGGCCTCGATGGACTACCGGGGCCACGACGCCGCCGAGTGGGAGTACGTGTGGCGCGGCCCCGAAGGCGCGTCCTTCCACGGCAAGGACCTGGTCGTCCGGACCGCCGACGGCGTGCGTTACTGGATGACCGTGCGCTGCCGCGAGGAACTGTGGCCGACGGCCGGCGCCTACTTCGAGCACGCCAAGGACAACCTCTCGATCGTGCGCTGACCGCTTGGTGCCCGTTGCCGCCCGGATGCCGTCCTGTTCCTGCACAGTTGTGCGGCGCTTGTGTGGCTGATGTGAGTACGGTGGCCGCCGGGGACGGTCACGAGCGGGGCAGGAATCGGCATGACGGGTGGTCCGACCGGCGACCGGACGGTCGCGGGACGCTACCGGCCGGCGGAGATGCTGGGCCGGGGCGGCATGGGGACGGTGTGGCGCGCGTACGACACGGTGCTGGACCGGGTCGTGGCGATGAAGGAACTGCGCGTACCCGACGATCTCGACGACGAGGAGCGCGCCCGGCGCTCGGCCCGCGCCATGCGGGAGGTCCGGGCCGCGGCACTCGTCTCGCACCCCAACGTGGTCGGCGTCCACGACGTCGTCGAGGACGACGGCCGCCCGTGGATCATCATGGAACTGGTCGTCGGCCGCACCCTCGCGGACGACCTCGACGAGGGCCGCCTCCCGGCACGCGACGCCGCCCGCTTCACCCGGCAACTCCTCGAAGCGCTCCGGGCCGTGCACGCCGCCTCGGTCGTGCACCGCGACGTCAAGCCCGGCAACGTGCTCCTGTCGAACGACGGCCGCGCGGTCCTCACCGACTTCGGCATCGCGACGCTCGTCGGGACGACGACGATCACCGCGACGGGCACGACCATCGGCACGTTGGAGTACATGGCGCCGGAGCGCGCGCAGGGGCTCCGCCCGGGGCCGGCCTCCGACCTGTGGTCCCTCGGCGCGACCATGTACGAGATGCTCGAAGGCCGCTCGCCCTTCCGTCGCAACGGTGAATTCGCCACGCTGCAGGCGGTGTTGGACGGGACGTTCGACCCGCCCCGGCACGCGGGGCCGCTCGCCGGAGTGCTGGCCGGGCTGCTGGAGCCCGATCCGGACCGGCGCCTGACGGCGGACGGCGCGTTGCGCATGCTCGCGGAGGCGGGGTTCGGCGGGCCGGACGGCTGCCCCGAAGCCGCTTCCGCCGAACGGGTCGACGAGGACGCCGACCTGCCCGGGCCGTCCGGCATGCCTCCGGAAGAAGCGGTCACGGCTTCGGCCGTCGAACAGATCGACTGGTACGCCGCCCCGAACGGTGATCATGGCCGACCCGCCCCCGTGGGTGGCCCGCCCCCGGTACCCGCCGTACCGCCGCGGGTGGGGGCGCAGGTGGGGGCACAGGGCACGGCACGGCGTACCCGGCTGATGGTGTCGGCGCTGGCCCTGCTGCTGATCGCGGCGGCGGCCGGCACCGGCGTCAAGCTCGTCGGTGACAGCCGGAACGACCGCTCGGACGAGGGCCGGGGCGCATCGGCGGCCGCGTCGGGCAGAGCCGGCGACCCGGCCGACGGCGACCCGGACGGCCTGGTGGATTCCGCGCCCAAGGCGGGCGGCGGCCAGGGCCCGGCGGATCCCGTGAGTACGCCGCCCGCCATCCCGCCCGGCGGCACCGGCTCGGTCACGCGCCCCGGGTACCACCGGGTGGCCGATCCGGGGTTCAGCGTCCTGGTGCCGGACGGCTGGTCCGGCCCGCACACGGACGGCGACCGGGTGTTCTACCGGTCGCCCGGCAACGTCACGCGGCTCGGCCTGCGCCTCGACCCGGTGGACACCTCCGGCGACCCGTGCGCCGACCTCGCCGCCCAGGACGCGGGCGGCACCGGTTCGTCGGCGACCGCGGCGTACCCCGGCTACGTGCGCATGCAGCTCGCCGTGAGCACCCACAACGGCATGCCCGGCTGCCTCTGGGAGTTCACCTGGAACGACTCGGGTACGCCGCGCCGGTCGGTGAACCTCCGCTACACCGACGGCGTCCGCATGTACGACTTCTGGGTCTCCGGCCCCGTCAGCGCGACGGTGATCGTGCGTGACGTGTTCGACGCGGCGAAGTCCAGCTTCACACCAACCAGTTGACCTCAGATCCTCTGTGCCGGTTCCGTCACGGGCGGGTCCGGATCCGGTTGCGCGCGTCTTGAACGGGGAGGTGTCTCCGTACGTTGTCGTTCGGGGGGACGACGGCTCCACGGTCCGATGGGGAGGGACCCGTGACGGAGGCGAGCGGCGGAACAGCAGGCCGCGTGGTGAACGGTAGGTACCGGCTCGGCGAGTCGCTGGGCCGCGGGGGCATGGGCACGGTGTGGCGGGCGGCCGACGAACTGCTGCGCCGCGACGTGGCCGTCAAGGAGGTGCGGATCCCGGACGACCTCGACGAGGGGGAGCAGGAGGTCCGGCGCGAGCGGGCGATGCGTGAGGCCCGGGCCGCGGCCCGGGTCGTGCACCCGAACGTGGTGACGATCTACGACGTCGTCGAGGACGGCGGCCGGCCGTGGATCGTCATGGAACTCGTGCGGGCGAAGGCGCTCGACGACGTCATCGCGCAGGAGGGACGCCTCGGCGCGGCCGAGGCCGCGGAGATCGGTCTCAAGGTGCTGGCCGCACTGCGGGCCGCGCGCGCGGCCGACGTCCTGCACCGCGACGTCAAGCCGAGCAACATCCTGATCGCCGAGGGCGGCCGCGTCGTCCTGACCGACTTCGGCATCGCGACCGTGCTCGGCTCCGCGACGCTGACGGCGACCGGCATGCTCATCGGCTCGCCGGAATACCTGGCCCCGGAACGGGTGCTGGGCCGCAGCCCCGGACCGGCGTCCGACCTGTGGTCGCTCGGCGTGACGCTGTACCAGGCGCTGGAGGGCCGTTCGCCGTTCCAGCGCGGATCGGCGATCGAGACGCTGACCGCGGTGCTCCAGGACGAGCCGGAGCCCATGGCGTACGCGGGGCCGCTCGCGCCCGCGATCGAGGCCCTGCTCCGCAAGGAGCCGGGCGACCGGCCCGACGAAGAGGCCACCGAACTCCTGCTCGGCGCCGCGTTGAAGGGGAAGCAGCACGGTGCCGGGCAGGCCCCCACGGCGGCGTCCGGGGCGGCGGTGGGTTCGCTCACCGCGTCCGCGATGCAGCCGCCGATCCCGGCGCCGCCGACCGGTCCGGTCGGTTCCGACACGCAGGGGACGGTCGAGGATCCCTACGGGCCGCACGGCCCGACCGTGGGTCCGGGACAGGACGGGTACCGGCACGGACCGGAGGCGCGCGGCGCGGCGTACGGCGCCGCCGCGGGTGCCGGTGCGGGCGCGGCGGCCGGCTACGCCGCCTCCCGCGAGTCCGGCGGCTGGGCCGACTGGCCGCCGGGGAGCGTGCACGGGCAGGCGGAGGAGTCGCGTACCGGCGGTGCGGGGCACCCGCGTTCGCCGGACACCCCGGCGCCGTTCGCGATCGGCGGGTTCCACGGGACCGGCGAAGGCGGCGGTACCGGAAGCGGGTTCGGCGGCATGCCGACCGGCCCGGGCAGCGGCACCGGCCACGGCTCCGGAGGTCTCGGGCCGAGCGGGACGCGGCCGGAGCCGCTGGGCGGGGCGTACCCGCCGCGGCGCCGGCCGAAGGGACTGTACGCGGTGCTCGCGGGCCTGGTCGCGGCCGCGGTCGCCACCGCGTTCTGGGTGATACCCGCGGCGTTCGGCGACCAGAAGGACAAGCCGCCCGGCAACCCGGGGGTGACGAACAGCGGTCCCGCGGGCGGGGCGGGGGTGGGGCTGTCGCCGTCGGCACCGGAGACGACACAGGCGCCGACCGCGACCGCACCGACCGATGGGGACACCGGCACGGACTCGGACACGCCGGAGTACACGGCGCCGACGACCAAGCGCACCACGCGCCCGCCGACGACGACGCGGCCGCCGACGACCACGACGACCCGTCCGACCACGACCACCACCAGGCCGACGACCACGAAGCCGACCACGACGAGCCCGACCACGCACCGACCGACCGACGAACCCACGCCGACGGGAGCAGCCCAGGGCGGAGGCAACTGACGCCGGGGCGTCGGCGGCGCCGTGCCGGGGTGTCGGCGGCGCCCGCCCTGCCGTTGGCCGGGCCGCGCGGCTCCGTTGGCGGGGCTTTGTCAGGTGATGGGCGGGTGCCTGCCCTGCCGTGCGCGGCCGCACCCGCGGTCCGTCCGTGCCCGGCCGCGGCGGCGGGACGGCAGGGCCTAGGCTGAGACCGCGAATGACACTTCACCGGTGGACCGACGGGGGAGGTCGGCCACCGGACCAGCGGGGAGGAACCGAACCATGGCGGACGGGGCGGCGCCCGGAGGTGCCACACCCGGCGGCGGGACGCGGCTCGTCGCGGGACGCTACCGGCTTGCGAGCGTTCTCGGGCGCGGCGGCATGGGAACCGTCTGGCACGCGGTCGACGAGATGCTGCACCGGGACGTCGCGGTCAAGGAACTGCGCATGCCGGGCCACCTCGACGACGAGGAACGCGAGATCCAGCAGCAGCGCACCCTCCGCGAGGCCCGCACCGCGGCGCGCATCACGCACGAGAACGTCATCACCATCCACGACGTCGTCGAGGACGGCGGCATCCCGTGGATCGTCATGGAGTTGGTGCACGCCGACTCGCTCGCCGACATCCTCAAGCACCGCGGGACCCTCTCGCCTGTCGAGGCGGCCGAGATCGGGCTCAAGGTCCTCGACGCGCTCCTGGCCGCCCAGGAAAAGGGCGTTCTGCACCGCGACGTCAAGCCGGCCAACATCCTCGTGACCGCGAGCGGGCGCGTCGTCCTCACCGACTTCGGCATAGCCACCGAGACCGGCGCACAGACGCTCACCGCGACCGGCATGCTCATCGGCTCCCCGAACTTCCTCGCCCCGGAACGCGCGCAGGGGCTGCGCCCCAGCCTCGCCGCCGACCTGTGGTCGCTCGGGCTCGTCCTCTACATGGCCGTCGAGGGCCGCAACCCCTTCGACCGGCCCACCATGATCAGCACGCTCAACTCGATCCTCCTCGAAGAGCCCGACCCGCCGCGCCGCGCGGGCGTGCTGCTGCCGGTCATCGAAGGCCTGCTGGTCAAGGACCCCGCGCACCGCCTCACCGACAAGGAACTCGACCGCCTGCTGCGCGGCGTCGTCCGCGGCGACCTGACGCAGGCGCACCCCAACGCCGTCCCGCCGCACCTGCCTTCGGCATCGGGTACGCACGCCGCCGCGGGGCCGTCCGAGTCCGCCACCGTGACCTCGCGGGCCGACTCCGGCCCGGGATCTGCTCCGGGATCCGGTCCGGGTTTCGGCTCCGGCCCTGGGGTGCCCGGACCGCCCGCGCCGCCGACGTACGTCCCCTCGGTGGGCACCCCTGCCGCGGGCACCCACGCGGCAGGCACGCACGCGGCAGGCACGCACGCGGCCCCCACGTACGCGGCCCCCACGTACGCCGCGAACGCCCAGGCTCCGTACGGAACTTCGCCCAGCCCCGAGGCGTCCTGGCCCCCACCCCAATACGCGGCCTCCCCGTCCGAGGCGGGCAGCGGCGGAAGCACCGGCGGCGGGGCCGGACCCGGAACCGTCGTGTCCGCCGCGCCCGGCCCCCGGGCGTCGCGCAAGCCCATGATTCTCGGCGTCGTCGCGCTCGTCGTCGCCGTCATCGCGGCGGTCGTCGTGACGGTCGTCGTCATCGGCAACGGCGACGACAAGGGCAAGGACAACACCGCCACTGGCGGCACCAACTCGGCGACGGCCGGCGGCCAGGGCCAGCCCGCCGTCCTCCCGCCGACCGACCCCGCGGCGCCGAGCGCGCCGCCCACCGGCACCGCGACAAAACCGGGGCTCACCCCGCCCTCCGGCACTGCGGCACAACCCGGGCTGACCCCGCCCACCGGCGCGTCGTCGAACACCGCGGCGCCCGCGCGCGTCCCCGGCTACACCTGGACCCGCGACCCCGCCGGCTTCGCGCTGTTCGTCCCGGACGGCTGGAAGCGCTCGCAGAGCGGCAGCCAGATCGACTACAAGGACCCGCGCGGCAAGACGTTCCTGCGCATCGGCGTGGACAACGGGGGCGTGCACCCGCTCGACAACTTCCGGGCGATCGACGCCGACTTCGCGACGAAGAAGCAGCAGTACCAGACCCTTCAGCTCGACGACTACCCCACCGACGTGCCCGGTTGGGAAGCGGCCGTGTGGGAGTTCACCTGGTCCGGCAACCCGTTCGACCCGGACGGCGGCAGCCTGCGCCCCAGCCATGCCATCGACCTGGGAATCCGTACCGCGCAGGGCACCGACTTCTCGATCTACGTGGCATCGTTCGAAACGGACTGGCCGGCCGCGAAGGCGGTCTTCGACAACGTGGTGACGCACTTCCGCGAGGGCTGACCCGCCCCGGGACTCTCGGCCGCGCGTCCGGCCCCGGCCGCCCGCGGCCGTGTCGTCGGTCGCGTCGTGGGCTGTGTCGGCGGCTGTGTCGGCGTGCCCTTGTTACCGCAAAGTAGCCCGGCTTAGTCTGGGCGCATGACCGACACAGCCCGCGACGCGATCCCCGCTGCCCACCCCCGGCTCCCGGTCGACCGCCTGCTGCGGCGCGTCGTGGCCGGTCCCGTCCCGACCAGGGTCACCACCCGGGCGCCGTTCACCGGTGCGGCCGTCGCCGAGCTGCCGGAGTCCACGGACGAGGACGTCGCGCTGGCGTACACGCGGGCGCGCTCCGCCCAGGAGCGCTGGGCGGAGCGCCCGGTCGCCGAGCGCGCCGCCGTCTTCCTGCGCTTCCACGACCGGCTGCTGGAACGCCAGGACGAGATCCTCGACATCATCCAGACCGAGACCGGCAAGGTCCGCAAGCACGCGTTCGAGGAAGTCCTCGAAGTCGCCCTCTGCTGCCGCCACTACGGGCGCCGGGCGCGCGGCTACCTGCGTTCGCGCCGGCGCGCGGGCGCCCTGCCGGTGCTGACCAAGGCCGTCGAGGTACGCCACCCCAAGGGCGTCGTCGGCCTCGTCTCCCCGTGGAACTACCCGCTGGCGCTGTCGATCGGCGACGCGATCCCGGCGATGGTGGCCGGCAACGCGGTCGTCATGAAGCCCGACACGCAGACCGCGCTGACCGCGCTGTGGGCGCTCGACGTCCTGACCGAGTGCGGCCTGCCCGAGGACCTGTGGCAGATCGTCATCGGCGACGGCCCGGTCATCGGCCCGGCCGTCGTCGACCGCGCGGACTACGTGTGCTTCACCGGCTCGACGCGTACCGGGCGCGAGGTAGCGCAGCGCGCCGCCGCGCGGCTGGTCGGCGCGTCCCTCGAACTCGGCGGCAAGAACGCCATGATCGTGCTGCCGGACGCCGACCTCGAACGCGCCGCCGAGGGGGCCGTCCGCGCGTGCTTCTCGTCGGCCGGCCAGCTGTGCGTGTCGATCGAGCGCATGTACGTGCACGCCGACATCCAGGACCAGTTCCTCGAACGCTTCCTCGCGCGCGTCGAGGCGATGCGCCTCGCGCCGGGCTACGGCTGGGACGCCGACATGGGCTCCCTCGTGTCGCGCCGCCAGCTCGACAACGTGACGCGCCACGTCGAGGACGCCCGCGAGCACGGCGCCAAGGTGCTGACCGGCGGCCGTCCGCGCCCCGACATCGGCCCGCTCTTCTACGAGCCGACCGTGCTGCAGGACGTCACGCCCGGCATGGCGGTGTGTGCGGAGGAGACGTTCGGGCCGGTCGTCGCGGTCTACCCGTTCACGGACGTCGACGACGCCGTTGCACGCGCGAATGCGACCGCGTACGGCCTCAACGCCAGCGTCTGGACCCGCGACACCCGGCGCGGCGCCCGGATCGCGCAGCGGCTGCGCGCGGGCAGCGTCAACGTCAACGAGGGGTACGCGGCCTCCTACGGCAGCGCGGGCGCACCCATGGGCGGAATGGGCGACTCCGGCCTCGGCCGGCGGCACGGCATCGAGGGCATCACCAAGTTCACCGAGGCGCAGACCGTGGCCACGCAGCGGGTGATCCCGATCGCGGCGCCGTTCGGCATGACGGACGAGCAGTGGGCCCGGTCGCTCACGCTGTCGTTGCGGATCATGAAGTCGTTCGGCGTGCGCTGACGCCTGCCGGTGTCGTGTTCCGGTGACGCTGCCGGGACGCGCTCGCGACGGCGTCGCGTGCCCGTGTCGCGCGCCGGAGTGCCGAAGCGCCCGCGTCCGGCCTGATTGCAGATAGTGTGTGATCTCCGGGCGGAGCGTGACGATTCGGTGCGAACTGCCGTGCCGTACCGCGTCGGCAACCGCGACGCGTGCCCTTCTTCGGCACGCTGTACGAGGCACGCTGCCGCCTTGGCTCGGCGGCCGATGTCGGGCGTCCCCGACACCGGCCGCCGGCGGGGTCGTGACCGGTTTGCTGTCCCCTGCGTCCCGGTCACGGCGCCGACGCGAGGTCCCACGGCAGCCGCATACGACATGCCTCATCGCGCCGACGATCCTGCACCAGAGCCGCCGCACGGGCGGGCTGGTCAGCAGGCACAACGACGGGCGGCGCGGGGAGGTTACGCCGACGGGTCGGAGAACGTCCCCTTTCGGGTGACGTGCGGGCCGATCTCCTGCCGAGTCGCCCTCTGAGAGGACGTCAGCTCGGCTCTCCCGCCGATCTTCGGACCGGCTTTCCGGCCGCGCCCGACTCGATGCCCCACACGGCGTTCAGCCCGACCGCCCCGCGCCTCAGATGCGGCCGCGGCACAGTTCCAGGAGCGCCATCGCGACCTCCGTACCCGGCTTGTCGAGCGCCTCGCGGTAGCGGGCGATGACGTCCATCTCGCGGGTGAGCTGCACGCGGCGGCCGCCCGCCGCGATCCGGGTGCGCTGCACCTCCTGCGACAGCGCCACCCGTTCGGTGATCAGCGCGATGATGCGCCGGTCGAGGTCGTCGATGCGGGCGCGCGTGTCCGCGATGACCTGGTCCGGAGCGGTTGCGGGGGAGTTCGGGGCGACGGCGCTCGGGGGCTGGGTGTGGGTCACGGTGGTCTCCTGGGTCGAGGCGTACCGGCTGCTCGCATACCCGGAGACGGCAGACGCCCCGGGTTCCGAGAACCCGGGGCGCCGATGAAGCCTGAGGTCGTTCAGGCAGCAGCGATGGCGCCGGGGTCCCCGGAGCCATAGGTAAAGACGTCTGCCGTCCTGAACATGTCCGCCAGTATGCCGAGTCTCCGACGACCACGCGGGCGCTTTCCGTATGTCGAGATGTGCGTTCCGCTTCGCGGGCATCCGGCGCCCGCCGCGGACGCCGTCCCCGGTGCCCCGGCGGACCGGCGGTCGCGGGCCCGTAGAATCGAGGCAACCCCCGCACTCCTCGGAAGGCCCTCCGTGACCTCGACCAGTCCGGACGCGACCGGTACCGAAACCGTTCTCGTCGTCGACTTCGGTGCCCAGTACGCGCAACTGATCGCCCGACGGGTTCGTGAGGCCCGCGTCTACAGCGAGATCGTCCCGCACACCATGCCGGCCGACGAGATCCTGGCGAAGAAGCCGTCCGCGATCATCCTCTCCGGCGGCCCGTCGTCGGTGTACGCGGACGGCGCCCCCGGCGTCGACGCCGCGCTGTTCGAGGCCGGCGTCCCGGTCTTCGGCATCTGCTACGGCTTCCAGGCGATGGCCCGCGCACTCGGCGGCAACGTCGCCAAGACCGGCCTCGCCGAGTTCGGCGCGACCGACCTCAAGGTCACCGACACCGGCTCGACGCTGTTCGAGGGCCAGCCGATCGCCCAGTCGGTGTGGATGTCGCACGGCGACTCGGTCGACCGTGCCCCCGAGGGCTTCGCGGTCACCGCCACCACCGACGGCGCCCCGGTCGCCGCGTTCGAGGACGACGACCGCAAGCTGTACGGCGTCCAGTACCACCCCGAGGTCCTGCACTCGAAGCACGGCCAGCGGCTCCTGGAGCGCTTCCTGCACGCCGGCGCGGGCCTGCGGGCCGACTGGACGATGGCCAACGTCATCGACGAGCAGGTCGCGGACATCCGCGAGCGGGTCGGCGACAAGCACGTCATCTGCGGGCTGTCCGGCGGCGTCGACTCCGCGGTCGCCGCGGCGCTCGTCCAGAAGGCCGTCGGCGACAAGCTGACCTGCGTCTTCGTCGACCACGGCCTGCTGCGCAAGGGCGAGGCCGAGCAGGTCGAGCGCGACTACGTCGCCTCGACGGGCGTGTCCCTCAAGGTCGTCGACGCCCAGGAGCGCTTCCTCAACGCCCTTGCGGGGGTCACCGACCCCGAGGAGAAGCGCAAGATCATCGGCCGCGAGTTCATCCGCGTCTTCGAACAGGCCGCCGCCGAGGTCGTCGCCGAGGCCGACGCGCACGGCGAGCAGGTCGAGTTCCTCGTGCAGGGCACCCTCTACCCGGACGTCGTCGAGTCCGGCGGCGGCACCGGCACCGCCAACATCAAGTCGCACCACAACGTCGGCGGCCTGCCCGAGGACCTGCAGTTCCAGCTCATCGAGCCGCTGCGCAAGCTGTTCAAGGACGAGGTGCGCGCGGTCGGCGAGGAACTGGGCCTGCCCTCCGAGATCGTCTGGCGCCAGCCCTTCCCCGGCCCCGGCCTGGGCATCCGCATCATCGGCGAGGTGACCGCCGACCGCCTCGAAACGCTGCGCGAGGCCGACGCCATCGCCCGCGAGGAACTCTCCCGCGCGGGGCTCGACCGCGAGATCTGGCAGTGCCCCGTGGTCCTGCTGGCAGATGTACGCTCCGTCGGCGTGCAGGGCGACGGCCGCACCTACGGCCACCCGATCGTGCTGCGCCCGGTCTCCTCCGAGGACGCCATGACCGCCGACTGGTCGCGTCTCCCGTACGACCTGCTCGCCCGCATCTCCAACCGCATCACCAACGAGGTCCGCGAGGTCAACCGCGTGGCCCTCGACGTCACGAGCAAGCCCCCGGGCACCATCGAGTGGGAGTGACCCGGTAGCAGCCCGCACGAGTGCCCGGTGATTCCTCGAACCACCGGGCACACGCGTACGAACGCCGGGGTCAGTACCAGCCCTTGGTGTCGAGCACGGGGTAAGGCCCGGGAAGAGTGACTTCGTCACCGAAGGCGAAGATCTGCTTGGCGGTGTATCCGGGGTCGACGACGTCGCCCGTGGGCTCGGTGAACAGGATCGTGACCCGGTCCCGGCGGTCCACGAGAAGGTAACTCGGGATGCCCATGCGGCCGTACGCCCTGACCTTGGCCACGGTGTCCGCCGTGCGGTTGCCGCTGGTGACTTCCACCACGAGATCCAATGCGGCGCACGAAACCCAACCGGAGTGCCGGTCGGAAGCCTTGAGCTCGGCGGCGGTGAACGGACGCGTAGCGACCGCCACGTCCGGGATCACGTGATCGCCCTTCTCCTCGTCGCCGCACAACACGGTATTGCAGTGGCCGAAGCACATGTTCGCTTCATAGGCGACTCCCGCGGTGCGGAAGTGCCAGTTGAACTCCCTCGTGATCACGTTCGCGATGACATTGTGCGGCCCCCCGGCCGGCGGTGACACGGTGATTTCCCCCTCGACGAACTCGACTCGCCAACCGTCTGGTGCGCGGATGCCATCGAGGAGCTCGGGGATGTTCACACTGCGTTCGACCATGACGGTCATATGCCCTCCTCCGTCGCGACGAACGCCATCAGACTACGACTGCCGTGGCGTGCGCCGAGGAACTTGTCTGCATCACCCGTTTGACCTAGTGGGTCATGGCGGGGCGGCAGGATGGGTTCATGACTGCTGCCACGTTGACGTACTCCGAGGTCGGGGCGACTCTTGCCGACGAGATGCCGGCCGGGTATCACCATGTCGAGCGGCGGGTGCGGGTCGGGCGCGGGGATGCGGACTTCGCCGCGCTCGCCGAGGGCGTCATGCGCTGGGAGATCCAGCGCGGGGCGGGGCTCACGGTGCGGGCGGGGGCCGATCGGGCCGCGGTGGGTGTGGACATCACCTGTGGGGCCCGGGTGGGACCGGTGCGGGTTCCGGTGCCGTGCCGGGTGGTTGCCGTGCTGGACGAGCCGGACCGCAAGGGCTTCGCGTACGGGACGCTCCCGGGGCACCCGGAGCGCGGTGAGGAGGCGTTCTGGGCGGAGAAGGCCGCGGACGGTGAAGTCTGGTTCGTCGTACGCGCGTTCAGCCGCCCGGGCACGTGGTGGTCCAAGCTCGGTGCGCCGTTCGCGCGGCTGATGCAGAAGCAGGTGACGAACCGCTACATGCGCGCCGGGCAGCGGTTGGTGGCGTGAGGGGGTAGCGGGCGCGGCGCGTCAGGTCCCGGAGGGGAACAGGGCGTCCTGGGCGGCCTGTTGGGCGGCCAGGAGGGCGCCGCTGAGGATCGCGGCGCCGCCGAGGGTGCTGGCGCGGACCTCGGTGCGGACGGGGGAGAGCGGGGCCAGGCGGTCCTGGACCCGGGCGGCGAGGTCGGGACCGCCCGCGTGGCCGGTTTCGCCGCCGAGGACGATGCAGCCGGGGTCGAGGACGGCGGCGACGGAGGCCGCGCCGAGGGCGAGGCGGGTGGCGAGGGCGTCGAGGAAGGCGTCGGCGCCGGGTGTGCCTGCCGCGACGGCCGCACGTACGAGCGCGGCGGCCGGGGGCTCGTGGAGGTCGGCGCCTTCGGGTACGGACAGGCCGTGCTCGGCGCCCAGTTCCATGATCGCGGGGCTGCCGCACAGTGAGTGGAACCCGCCGTCGCAGGACCCGGCGGACGGCAGGCCGTTGGTGCCGGGCACCGGCAGGAAGCCCAGTTCGCCCGCGCCGCCCGAGGCGCCGCGCCGGACGCTGCCGTCCAGCACGACCGCCGCGCCGATGCCGAGGCTGAGCCACACCAGGACGAACGTGTCGTGGTCGCGCGCCGCGCCGTAGCGGCGCTCGGCGGTGGCCGCGAGGTTGGTCTCGTTCGCCACGAGGACCGTGGCCGGCAGGCGCTCCTGGAGGGCTACGACGAGGCGGCGGTGCCACGCGGGGAGGCCGGAGGAGTCGCGGAGTTCGCCGGTCGTGGGGTCGACGAGGCCGGGCGCGCCCACGCCGACGCTGTGCAGGCGGGTGGCCCCGGCCTCGCGGGCGGTGCGTTCGACCAGTCCGACGGCCTGCCCGACGGCGTTCTCGATGCCGCCCGCCGCGTCGATGGGGGCGGCGGCCTCGGCCAGGGTGGTGCCCAGCAGGTCGGCGACCACGACGGCGACGCTGTTCATGCGTACGTCGACCGCCGCGAGGTGGGCCTGGTCGGCGACGATCCCGTACACGCGGGCGTTGGGGCCGCGCCGCTCGGCGCCGGCCTCGCCGACGACGTGGATCAGGCCCGAGCCCTGGAGGCGTTCCACCAGGTCGGCGACGGTCGGCCGGGACAGGCCGGTGAGAGTCTTGAGCTGGCCCGCGGTGAGCGGGCCCTCGTGCTGGAGCAGCCGCAGGGCGAGCCGGTCGTTGAGGGCCCGGGCGGTGCTGGGTGAGGCGGGCGGCATGACGTGGATCCTTCCAGATATTTCTATCAGGCAGGGTTCCTGATAGTTTAACGCAGGAGTCCTGGGTCAGGGAGAAAGGGAACGCCATGAGCCTCGTGTCGGCCGACACCGAGACCGACCGGCAGAGCCTCCGGCGGGCCCGATACGCGGTCGCGGCGGTGTTCTGTGTGCACGGCGCAGTCACCGGCAACTTCGCGACCCGCGTTCCCTGGATCCAGGACCACGCCTCGGTCGGCGCCGGCCAACTCGGCCTGGCGCTGGCCTTCCCGGCCATCGGCGCCGCGATAGCAATGCCGATGGCCGGGGCCATCACCCACCGCTTCGGCGCCCGCAAGGCGATGCGCGGACTGCTCGCCCTGTGGACGCTGGCACTGACCCTGCCCGCGCTCGCCCCCAACGTGTACACCCTGTGCGCGGTCCTGTTCGTCTACGGCTGCACCGCGGGCATGTCCGACGTCGCCATGAACGCGATCGGCGTCGAGACCGAGAGCCGCCTCGGCCGGTCGATCATGTCGAGCCTGCACGGCATGTGGAGCGTCGGCCTGCTCATCGGCTCGGGCGTCGGCACCATCGCCGCGCACCTCGACGTCGACGCCCGCGCGCAGTTCACCGTCGCGGCGGTCGTCCTCACCGCAATCGGCCTCGTGGTCTCCCGCTGGGTACTGAACGTCGAGGCCGCCCCCGACGAACACCCCCCGCCGCACTTCGCGCTGCCGCCCAAATCGGCGTGGCTCATCGGCGCGGTCGGCTTCTGCGCGGTCTTCGCCGAGGGCGCAAGCCTCGACTGGTCGGCGGTCTACCTGGAGGACGAACTCGACACCTCCGCGGGCCTCGCCGCCGCGTCCACCACCGCCTTCGCCCTCACCATGGCGGTGGCCAGGCTGGCCGGCGACGCCGTCGTCAACCGGTTCGGCGCGGTACGCACGGTCCGCTCCGGCGGCGTCCTCGCCACCTTCGGCGGCCTGATGGTGGTCTTCGCCCCGCACCCCGCGCTCGCGATGGCCGGCTTCGGGTGCATGGGCCTCGGCATCGCCGTCGTCGTCCCGCTGGCCTTCGCCGCGGCCGGGCACAGCGGCGGGCCCAACACCAGCCAGGCCATCGCCGGCGTCGCCACCGTCACCTACACCTCGGGCCTGATCGCCCCGTCCGCGATAGGCGCGGTGGCCGACGCGACGTCGCTGGTGGTGTCGTTCGGCCTCGTCACCCTGCTCGCCTTCGGCCTGATCGCCGGTGCGAACGTCCTGCGGTCCGCCTCCCGCCCGGTCGCCGAGACCCCGAAGGCCTGACGCCGCGCGGAAGACCGGACGCCGCGCGCCGGTCCGCTGTCCAAAACGCGCGGCTTCGCGGCCTGTTCACTTTCCCGGAACACCCGTGTGCCAGCCTGACCCCGCCATCGCATCGGCGACGTGTAGCCGGCGAATAGCCGACGACTACCTGGGGACCGGCTGTTGTGAGAATCCGTGGCTCTGTTCTCCTCTCCGCCAAGCGTAATCTCGTGCTCGGGTCGGGTCTCGTCCTCGCCATGTGCGCGGGCGCGACGGTCTATGTGCAAACCCAAGGCACCGCGAACGCGGCGCCTGACACCGTCCTTTCGGTCGACTTCACCAAAGTGGTCGGCCAGGCTCCCGCCGGCAACTTCGGGGTGACGTTCTCGACGTTCGCCGTGGACGGCGGTCCGGTCGTGAAGAACCCGGGCGACATCGCCGCACTGCGCGGTCTGGGCGTCGGCGGCATCCGCGTCCACCTGGCGCCGAACGACCGGGGCGAGATCGTCTCCGGCGCCGGCGGCGGCGACCGCGGCATCACCGGGCACGAGTGGCTGTCCGCGATCGAAGCCATCGGCGCGGAGCCCACGGTCGTGGTCAACGCCGACCGTGCGGACGCGCTCGCGGTGCTCGGGTACCTCAACCAGTACGGCCACCACGTCAAGCGGTTCGTCATCGGCAACGAGATGGACGAGAACAGCAAGTCGAAGATGACCGCCGAGCAGTACACCGCGGCATTCCGGACGATCGCCGCGCAGATGCGGGCGAGGACACCGGGGCTGGAGATCGGCGGTCCGGCCACCGCGTACTTCGACGAGGGCCTGCTGCGGGTCTTCGTCGACGGCGCGGTCCACCAGGCTCCCCCGCAGGAGCGTGCCAGCTTCGTCGACTTCCACGCGTACGGCGCGGGCAACGGCGAGAACGCGACCGTCGCCTCCTCGATCCGCTACACGGAACAACTCGACAAACTCCGCACGATGCTCGGTGACGCCCCCGGAGTCGGCCTCCAGATCGGCGAGTTCAACATGAACTGGGGCGACGAGTCGCAGCACAACACGCACTTCGCCAGCCTCTGGGTGGCGAACGCGTTCGGCAGCATCGTGACGCGTGGAGCGACCGCGATGCTGTACGCCGACAAGAACGACGCCATGGGCCTGCTCGGCCCCAACGGCACTCCCAAGGCGAGCTACGTCGGCATGGAGATGTTCACCGGAAGCCCCCTCGGCATCCGGCACTTCGGCCGCGACGTCGTCGAAGCCACCAGCAGCAACCCGGACGTCCGGGTCTACGCGTCCAACCACGACACCAACATCGTGGTCGTCAACACCGGTACGGAGGGCACCGCGCGCATCGAACTCGCGGGCGCGCTGCGCGGATCCGTCGACGTGTGGCAGAGCTCCGGCGCCCTGACCGACGTCAACCGCCCCACCAAGCGCGGCAGCGTCAACATCGCCGACGGCGGCATCGGCGCCTTCCTGCCGGGCATGTCCATCACCACCTTCGTGGTGAACGGCCTGGTCACCGGCACCCCGGGCACCGACCCGTCGGCCGCGCCCACGGACAACCCCACGTCCCCCTCGCCCGCACCCTCCGCACCGGCCGCTTCAACGCCCCCGCCCGGTACGCCCACCACCCCGACCCCGACCGCGCCCGGCGCCACCGGCCCGTCCGCACCGCCCGCTCCGGGCGCCCCGCCGACCGCCGGCACCCCGGCGCCCGGGCAGCAGCCCGCCCCGAACCCGCCGCCGGGCGGCCAACAGCGCCTGCAACTCCCCGACATCGGCGACCCGCGCTGGCGTACGCAGGGCTCCGCGACGGCCGCGACCGGCACCGCCGTACTCACCCGCGCCGACCAGCAGTTCGCCGCCGGGTCCCTGTACTACGACGGCTCGGTGCCGTCCGCCGCGCTCCAGGTGTCGTTCGACGCGGCCATCGGCGGCGGCAAGGGCGGCGACGGTATGACCCTCGCCTTCCTCGACCCCGCTACCGGCGCCCGCGTCGGCGAAATAGGCGGCGGCCTCGGCTACAGCGGACTGACCGGCCCCGCGGTCGTGTTCGACACCTTCGACAACACCACGCACAAATCGGCGGACCGGGTCGGCTACGCGACCTCGGCCCAAGGGACCACGATGCGGTACGCCGCCTCCACGACCTCCGTACCGTCCCTGCGCGCCACCCACCACTACGAGGTCGCGGTGGCCGCCGGCGTACTGACCGTGCGCATCGACGGCACCGAAGTCCTCCGGACCCCGGTCACCCTCCCCACCCGCGTCGTCCCCGCCTTCACCGCCGCCACCGGCGAGACCACCGACCAACACCGCGTCTCCACGGTAAAGATCACCCACACCCCCTGACCCGAGCCTCCACAAAATGGAGTGGCGGGGTCTCCGACCGGGACCCCGCCATTCCGACAAACCGCGCGTCTTACCAGGAGGCTGTGTCCAACTCGGGGTACGGCTCCGGCAGCACCAATGACGTCGGTATCAGACTACGCCGGGGAGTCTCGACGGGACGGAACGTTCGACGTTCACCGGTCGGCCCGGTGCGGCTGTGGGGGTCAGACGTTGCGGCGGTAGGCGCCGCCTACTTCGAAGAAGGCTTCGGTGATCTGTTGGAGGGTGCAGACGCGGGATGCGCCCATCAGGACTTCGAAGACGTTCTCGTTGTGGGTGGCCGCGTGCTTGAGGGCGGCGAGGGCGGCGTCCGCGTCGGAGCGGTGCCGGGTGCGGAAGTCGCGGACGCGGGTGAGCTGCGACTCCTTCTCGGCCTCGGTGGCGCGGGCGAGGGCGACGGGGGCGGGCGGGGCGTCGTCGGCGTGCGGGGCGCGGAAGGTGTTGACGCCGACGATGGGGAGGGTGCCGTCGTGCTTGCGCTGCTCGTACAGCATGGACTCGTCCTGGATGCGGCCGCGCTGGTAGCCGGTCTCCATCGCGCCCAGCACGCCGCCGCGTTCGCTGATGCGGTCGAACTCGGTGAGGACCGCCTCCTCGACCAGGTCGGTGAGTTCGTCGATGATGTACGAGCCCTGCAGCGGGTTCTCGTTCATCGCGAGGCCCCACTCGCGGTTGATGATCAGCTGGATCGCGAGGGCGCGGCGGACCGACTCCTCGGTGGGCGTGGTGACCGCCTCGTCGAAGGCGTTGGTGTGCAGGCTGTTGCAGTTGTCGTAGATGGCGATGAGCGCCTGCAGGGTCGTGCGGATGTCGTTGAAGTCCATTTCCTGCGCGTGCAGTGAGCGGCCCGAGGTCTGCACGTGGTACTTCAGCTTCTGGCTGCGCTCGTTCGCGTCGTAGCGGTCGCGCATGGCCACCGCCCAGATGCGGCGGGCGACGCGGCCGAGGACCGAGTACTCCGGGTCCATGCCGTTGCTGAAGAAGAAGGAGAGGTTCGGCGCGAAATCGTCGACGTCCATGCCGCGGGCGAGGTACGACTCGACGTACGTGAAGCCGTTCGCGAGGGTGAACGCGAGCTGGCTGATGGGGTTCGCACCGGCTTCGGCGATGTGGTAGCCGGAGATCGAGACCGAGTAGAAGTTGCGGACGCGGTTGCGGATGAACCACTCCTGGATGTCCGCCATCATGCGCAGGCTGAACTCCGTGGAGAACAGGCAGGTGTTCTGGCCCTGGTCCTCCTTGAGGATGTCGGCCTGCACGGTGCCGCGTACGGTTGCCAGCGCCTTCGCCCGGATGTCGGCGGCCTCGGCCTCGGACGGCTCGCGGCCCTCGGCGTCCCGGAACTTGGCGAGTTCGGCGTCGACGACGGTGTTGAGGAAGAACGCCAGGATCGTCGGCGCCGGTCCGTTGATGGTCATCGAGACGGACGTCGAGGGCGCGGTGAGGTCGAAGCCGTCGTACAGCGCCTTCATGTCGTCGAGCGTCGCGACGGAGACGCCCGAGGTGCCGACCTTGCCGTAGATGTCCGGGCGTTCGTCGGGGTCGCGGCCGTACAGGGTGACCGAGTCGAAGGCCGTGGACAGCCGCGTGGCCTCGCCGTCGTGGGACAGCAGCTTGAAGCGGCGGTTGGTGCGGAACGGGTCGCCCTCGCCCGCGAACATCCGCGCCGGGTCCTCGCCGTCCCGCTTGAAGGGGAACACCCCCGCGGTGAACGGGAAGTGGCCCGGCAGGTTCTCCTCGCGCAGGAAGCGCAGCAGTTCGCCGTGGTCGGTGACGCGCGGCAGCGCGACGCGCCGGATGCGGTTGCCGGACAACGACTCGCGGGTCAGGGCGGTATGGATCTCGCGGTCCCGGACCCGCACCACCTGCTCGTCGCCCGAGTACGCCTCGACCGTCGCCGGCCAGGCCGCCAGCAGCTCCCGGGAGTCCGCCGTCACGGCCGCCTCCGCGTCGGCGTGCAGCGCGTCCACCGACTCGACGGGGTCCGGGAGTTCGTCGCGGACCAGGGCGACGCGCTGGAGGCGGGCCGCGGCCGCCGACTGGGTACGCGTCTCCGCGTGGTAGCCGCGTACCGTCTCGGCGACCTCGGCCAGGTAGCGGGTGCGCGAGGCCGGGACGATGTGCGCCGCACCGGTGGAGGTACGCACCGAAACCGGCGTCAGCGCGCCCGGTTCCAGCGGCAGACCCTGTTCGGCGAGGCGTTCCGCGAGGTGCTGGTACAGCGCCGTCACGCCGTCGTCGTTGAACGTCGCGGCGCTGGTGCCGAACACCGGCATGTCCTCAGGCCGGGAGCCGAACGCCTCGCGGTTGCGCACGAGTTGCCGCGACACGTCGCGCAGCGCGTCCTCCGCGCCGCGGCGTTCGAACTTGTTGATCGCGACGACGTCGGCGAAGTCCAGCATGTCGATCTTCTCGAGCTGGGAGGCGGCGCCGAACTCGGGGGTCATGACGTAGAGCGAGGTGTCGGCGTACTGCGTGACCGCCGCGTCGCCCTGCCCGATGCCCGGCGTCTCCAGGATCACCAGGTCGTAGCCGGCCGCCTTGCACACGTCGAGGAACTGCTCGATGCGCTCGGGGAGTTCACGGCCCGCGGCGCGCGTCGCGACGGACCGGAAGAACACCCGCTCGCCGTCGAGCGCGTTCATCCGGATGCGGTCGCCGAGCAGTGCGCCGCCGCCGCGCCGCCGGGTCGGGTCCACCGCGAGCACCGCGACGCGCAGCTTGTCCTGCTGGTCGGTGCGCAGGCGCCGGACGAGTTCGTCGGTGAGCGACGACTTGCCCGATCCGCCGGTGCCGGTGATGCCGAGGACCGGTACGCGCCGGTCGGCGGCCGCCGCGCGCACCGCCGCGAGGTCCGCGTCGCCCAGCCCGCGGTTCTCCACGACCGTCAGCGTGCGGGCCAGCGCGCCCCGGTCGCCGGCGAGGAGCGCGTCGAGGGCGGCGGGCCGCTCTGCGAGGTCGACGTCGCAGGCCTCGATCAGCGTGTTGATCATCCCGGCGAGGCCCAGGCGCTGGCCGTCCTCGGGGGAGAAGACCGTGACGCCCGACCGGGCCAGGCGGGAGATCTCCTCGGGGATGATGACGCCGCCACCGCCGCCGAACACCCGCACGTGGTCGGCGCCGCGTTCGCGCAGGGACTCGACCAGGTACTCGAAGTACTCGACGTGGCCGCCCTGGTACGAGCTGACCGCGACGCCCTGGGCGTCCTCCTCCAGGGCCGCGTCGACGACCTCGCTCACCGACCTGTTGTGGCCGAGGTGCACCACCTCGGCGCCCTGCGACTGGAGGATCCGCCGCATGATGTTGATGGCCGCGTCGTGCCCGTCGAACAGGGCGGACGCGGTCACGAACCGCACGGGACGGGTCGGGACGTACAGGGCCACGGAAGCCTCCGACAACGCATGGGCGACGCACGGACAGATGCCTGGCCCCCAAGATACTAGGAAGTCCTACTATTGCCCAGGTTAAGCACAGTGGGGTCCGGGTGAACCGCGGGGTGGCTGCCGGGGAAATCCCGTACCCCACCGGCACCATCGGCACCTCCCGCATGCGGCAGAATGCCGCTGGCAGGTGCGATCACCGGACTCGGCGCGCCGCCGCTCCCAGGGGAGGGTTTCTCGATGGCGCACGGCGTCAGCGTGCACGGGCCGGACTGCCATTGCGTGGTCCGCGAGGAGTACCGGCGGGCCCACGAGGGCTTCGCCGAGGCACGGCGCGCGCTCGCCCGCCGCGAGGGGGTGCCGTCCGTCGTGGCGCCCTCCGATCCCGCCACCCGGCAGTGGATAGACGACGAACTCCGCGCGCGCTCGCAGGAGTTGGCGGTGAAGCGGCGGGCACACGGCCGCGCCGCGCTGCGGTTGCTTGGCACTCGCACGATCGCGTTCCTGTGGGGCGCCGTGGTGGTGCTCCTGGTCGTCGAGGCGCTCACCGCGATCGGCACCGGGTGGACGGTCACGCGTACCGCCGCCCTGGCCGCGGCCGTGGTGTCGACCGCGGTCCTGACCGGCGTCGCGTACTGGGCCCGTACGGGGGCCGGCCTCTACGCGCCGGTGCGGGGGGTCGACGGCCGCCTGTCCACGTCAAAGGCCGTCGCCGGGCTGTGGGCCGTAGCCCTCGCCTACACGTTCGCCTTCTTCGCGGTACGCCTGGCCGCGGCCTCCGACAGCGACGACCGCTCGGACCTGCTGGACAGCCTCGGCTCGGTGTCCGCCGACCAGATCGCGCTGTTCGCGGCGCCGCTGTTCGCCGCGGTCCTGGTACGCCGCGTCGTCGGCGACAAGGTCAACCGCCGCGTCCTGCAGAAGCCGCACTCCGACCGCGGACGCCTGCGGGACCTGGCGACCGACGACGCGGGCCGCAGCTCGCTCACCGACGCGCAGTACGTGCTGGTCAACCTCGTCGCCGTCGGCTTCGTGGTGGTCGGCCTGGCCCGCGATCCGGGCGCCCTGCCCGACATCCCGGCGACGCTCGTCGCCCTCGCGATGGTCTCGGTCGCGGTCTACGTCGTCGCCAAGCTGGTCGAGAACAACCGCCCGGTGATCCTCTCGGTCGTGCGCGTGCACGTGCCGGGGAACCTGGACACGGCGGTGCGGCAGGGCGACGACATCGAGATCCGGGGCACCAACCTGGTCGGCGCCGGCGCCCAAGAGCCCGACCAACTCGCCCGCGTGGTCGTACGGTTCGGCGCGGTGCACGTGTACGCGCCGCTCGTTCCGACGGAGACGGGGTTCGCCAACCCGTGCGACGCGGTGCTCGTCGTGCCGATCCCGGTGGACGTCGACCCCGGGCGGGTCGAACTGTGCGTCGTGACGGCGTCGGGCGTCGAGTCGAACCCGTACGAGATCGAAATCGCGGACTGACCCGAGGAACACCCAGGAACACGCGCTGGAAACCCCTGGAACGCCCTGGGCCGCGCTGGAACACCGGCAACGCCGAGATCCGCGGACCGGCCCCGACGAGAGGCCGAACCGCGGATCCCGACCGCGTTCTCGGGGCCTGATCAGCCCGCTTTGGTGAGGTCCACCGCGGACGCCTCGGCGTCCGCGGTCACGGCCCGCCGCCTGCGGCGTCCGGTGAGCATCGCCCAGACCGCGCCGACGAAGCCGGACGCGCCGACCGCGATCACCGCGAGCGCGAGCATCAGGCCGGGCCGGGCGTCCACCGCGTCGCCCGCGTCCAGCATGTACATCACGGCGATGGCCATGAAGATGGCGCCGGCGACCATGGCCATCGGGTCGAACCCGTGCCGGCGGGCGATGTCGCCCCGAGGGGAACGGGCAGAAGAGCCAAAGGACTTCGGCGCGGACTCGGACGCGGCGAAGAAGGGTGCGGTGCTCCCGCTCACGCCGCTCGTGCCCCTCGTGCCGCTCACGCCGGGGTCGCGCGGCAGCAGTCCCGGCCGCCAGTCGGGGTCTTCCACGGGTACGTGCGAGGTGGCGGGAGGTTCGGTCGCTGCGGACTGCTCGATGCCGAGCACCTTGGTCTCCTCCGAGTCGCGTTCCGGTGTGTCGTCGGGCGAGTCCACCGGCGGGTCGCCGTCGGCGTTCTCGGGCGTGCTCTCGTACGCGGTCTCGTGCGTGCTGTCGTCTGCGCTCGCGTACGTGCCCTCGCTGGTGTCCGCGCCCGTGCCCTCGTGCGTGTCTTCCGGGGTGGCGCCTGTGCTCGGTTCGCCGAGCGCCGCCTCGCGGGGCTCCGGCTCACGCGGTTCCGGCCCGCGCGGTTCCGGCTCACGGGGCTCCATAGAACACCTCCACGTTTCCGACGCCGACTCCCAGGTCGAGCGCGATCGTGCCGCGCGGCGGGCCGCCGTTCTCGGGCGGGAGGACCGCGTCGCGGTCCGGCCGGTAGCCGCTGCTGCTGCCGTTCGGAAGGTCGATGTTGCCGAGGTCGACGTCTGCCTCGATGATCACGCGCACGTCGTCGGGCAGGTAGATCTGCATGTTCCCGGCGCCCACGGTCGCCACCACGCGGACCGGTTCGGCCGGGTCGCGCCCGGTCAGGTCGAGCTCGGTGAGGTCGAGCCGCATCTCGCCGAACTTCATGCGGTACGGCGAACTCGCCGAGACCGTCTCCGCCGTCGCCGGGGTGATGGTCCGTTCCCCGCTGGGCCCGACGAACGGCACCGTGACCGCCGCGACCGCGCTCAGCAGCACCGCGACCGCGAAGGACGGCAGGATCAACCACCGGCCGCCGCCGAAGAAGGTGCCGACCAGCATGCCGCCCGCGAGGATCGCGAGGACCACCGCCAGGGCCGCCTGCACCGAGATGTCGGCCGACGTCCCGGTGTCCAGCCACCACATGACCCCGCCCGCGACCGCGGCGAGCGACACCGTCGCCACCGCGATGTACGAGCGCGGCCTGCGCGGCTTCGGCTCCTGCGAAGGCGCCGGTCTGTCCGGGGACTTGCCGGTCGGCGCCCGCCACCACTTGGCGGGCCCGGGCGCCAGCGGCGGCCCGGGGGCCTGCGGCGCGTCGGCGACGGGAGGCGCCGCCGGCGGTACGCCCGCCGGGGGTGCGGTGGCCGCGGTCTCGACACCCGCGGCCTTCAGGTTGCGCCGGGTGCTCTGCTGGGCGACGTACAGGATGATCGCGGCCACGATCAGCAGCGGCACCGCCCCGTCGAAGCCGTTGTCGATGTAGCTGAAGAAGACGCCGACGCCGATGCCGGTGAGCGCGATCGCCGGGATCGCGGCACCGATGCCGCGGCCGTTGAGCACCTCGCGTGCCAGGGGCGCCGTTTGGCCGTCGGCCGGCATCAGCAGCCAGCCCAGGCCGTACAGCAGCACACCGAGGCCGCCGAACAGGGCGAGCACCACGAACACCACCCGGAAGATCACCGGGTCGACGCCGAAGTGCCGGCCGAGACCGCCGCACACACCCGAGACCACGCGGTCGTGCGGAGGGCGGTGCAGCGGCGGATTCCCGCCGTCGCCCGTTTCGGCCCGCGGCGTGGTCCCGGTCGGGTGGGGGCTCGTCCCGCTCATGCCGGCACCTCGCTTGGCTCGGCGTCCGCATTCGCGGAACGCATTCCCCTGTTGATTCGGTCGTCCCGCTCGCTCATGCCTCCATCGTGCTGGCCTTGCGCGTGCGCGCCTATCAGGAGGGGCCCGGGTCGTACCCCGAGGTGACCCTGAGGGCGAATCAGGGTCGCACCCTGATGCGTCGCCGAGCCCGTGCGTGTGACGATCGGTCGTGTGACCTCAGCACCTCCTCCCGCCTCCCACGCGCAGACCTATCTGGGTTTCGAGCCCACGGTCGGCCGGTCGGCCCCCACGCTGTACCGCGACTCCTCGCGACGCATCGTCGCGGGCGTGGCGCGCGGACTGTCCCGGCACCTCGCGGTGGACGTGGTGTGGATCCGTGTCGGGTTCGTGGTGCTGACCCTCGGCGGCGGTCTCGGCATGGTGCTGTACGGCCTGCTGTGGCTCAACGTGCCCGAGGGCGGCGCGGAGGTACGCCAGGAACCGGCCGACGCCCGCGAGCGCAAGTCGCGCCACGCCGCCCTCGCCATCGTCACGGCGCTGCTGGCCTTCGCCCTCGTCATGGCGGTCGCCGGGGACGCCGGCTACCGGGGCGCGTGGGTGTGGCCGCTGCTGGTCGCATCGGCCGGCGTGGCCCTGGTGTGGCGGCAGGCCGACGACGCGCAGCGCACCCGCTGGCTGTCGCTCGACGGGCGCAGCCGTACCGCCGGGATCGTGCGTACGGCCATCGGGCTCGTGGTCTTCGCGATCGGCATCGGCTTCTTCGTCGCCTACCGCGGCGGCCTGGGCGACGCGTTCGCGGCGCTGCGGGGCGCGGCGCTGCTGCTGTTCGGGCTGCTGGTGATCTTCGGGCCGTTCCTGCTCCGCCAGACGCGCGACCTGGGGGCGGAGCGCAGGGCACGCATCCGCGCGCAGGAGCGGGCGGAGGTGGCGGCCCATGTGCACGACTCCGTGCTGCACACGCTGACGTTGATTCAGCGGCACGTCGACGACCCGCGCGAGGTCGCCAAGCTCGCCCGCGCGCAGGAGCGCGAACTGCGCGCGTGGCTGTACCGGCCGGAGGGCGAGGAGCCCGACCGTACGTTCGCCGCCGCGCTGCGCCAGGAGGCCGCCGAGGTCGAGGACATGCACGGAGCCACCATCGAGATCGTGTCGGTCGGCGACTGCCCGGTGGACGAGCGCCTCGCCGCGCAACTGGCCGCCGCGCGCGAGGCGATGGTGAACGCCGCCAAGTACGCCTCGGGCGCGCCGGTCCAGGTGTTCGCGGAGGTCGAGGACACGATGGTGACGGTCTTCGTACGCGACAGCGGGCCCGGCTTCGACCCCGGTGCGCTGCCCGAGGACCGGCTCGGTGTGCGAGAGTCGATCCTCGGGCGCATGCGCCGCAACGGCGGTACCGCGGTGATCCGCAGCGAGCCCGGCGAAGGCACCGAGGTCGAGCTCGAGATGGCGCGCGGCGAGGCGGCGTCGAGGAACAGGAGCACCAAGTGAGCACCCAGGGCCCGCAGGACACCCCGCACACCCCCCGGCGAAGCACGCCGCAGAACCCGCCGCAGAACGCGCCGCACGACGCGCCGCAGGATCCCCGGCAGGACGCCGAGCGCGCGGCGGCGGACGCGCCGGAACCGCGCGTGCGCGTCGTACTGGTCGACGACCACCGCATGTTCCGCACCGGCGTGCGCGCCGAGATCGGCGAGGCCGTCGAGGTCGTCGGCGAGGCCGAGGACGTCGCGTCGGCGGTCTCGGTCGTCCACGCGACGATGCCCGAGGTCGTGCTGCTCGACGTGCACCTGCCCGGCGGGGGAGGCGTCGAGGTGCTGAAGCAGTGCGCCGGCCTGCAAGGCAGGGTGCGGTTCCTGGCGCTGTCGGTGTCGGATGCGGCCGAGGACGTCATCGGGGTCATCCGGGGCGGCGCCCGCGGCTATGTCACGAAGTCCATCACCGGCGACGAACTCGTACGCGCCGTGGGCCGGGTGGCCGAGGGCGACGCGGTGTTCTCGCCGCGCCTGGCCGGCTTCGTGCTGGACGCGTTCTCGGCGACCGACGTACCGCCGATCGACGAGGACCTGGACCGGCTGACGCAGCGCGAGCGCGAGGTGCTGCGGCTGATCGCGCGCGGCTACGCGTACAAGGAGATCGCGCGGCGGCTGGTGATCTCGGTCAAGACGGTCGAGACGCATGTGTCGGCGGTGCTGCGGAAGTTGCAGTTGTCCAACCGGCACGAGCTGACCCGCTGGGCGACCGACCGCCGCCTGGTCTGACCGCGCGGCTGCCCGTCGGCAGGCCCGGGCGCAGGACTGGGCGGCAGGACCCGAAACGACGCGGGCCCCTGATTCCGGAGCACCGGAATCGGGGGCCTGCGGTACGTGGTGCGGCGGGTCAGCCCACGCGGCGCGCGGAGTGGAACGGCATCTCGGTGATCGGGGCGACCTTGATGACGGATCCCGGACGAGGGGCGTGCACCATCTTGCCGTCGCCGATGTACATCCCGACGTGGCTGATGTCGGAGTAGAAGAAGATCAGGTCGCCCGGCTGGAGCTGGGACTTGGACACCGGGCTGCCGACCTTGACCTGGTCCCAGGTGGTACGCGGCAGCTTGACGTTCGCCTTCGCCCACGCGGCCTGCATGAGGCCGGAGCAGTCGAACGAGCTCGGCCCCGCCTTGCCCCAGCCGTACGGCTTGCCGCGCTGGTCCATCGCGAAGTCGACGGCGACCGCGGCGCGCCCGGAGGCCGGGACGTTCGGCAGCGGCTCTTCGGCCTCGGGCTTGTCGCGCCCGGCGCGGTCGTCGGTGCGCTCTTCGTCGGCGTGGTCGTTGGACTCCAGGACGGCCTGGCGCTCGGCCTCGGTGAGGGTGTTGAGCAGCGCCTGGGCCTTGTTGAGCTTCTCCTGGATCTCGTTCTTCTTGCCGTTGAGGTCCTTGCGCAGCGCGTCGAGGTCGGCGAGCTGCTGGGAGGCCTCGGCGCGGTCCTGCTGGAGCATGCGCGCCTGCGCGGCGATCTGTTCGAGGCGGGTGGCCTGCTGGCTGTCGATCTGGTCCAGCATCTGGGCCTTTTGGAGGTACATCGCGGGGTCGCCGCTCAGCGCGAGCTGGAGCTCGGGCGGCATGCCCCCGTTGCGGTACTCCTCGGCGGCTATGACACCGATCTGCTCGCGCAGCTGGTTCATCGCGGCCTGCTCCTCGGCGACGCGGGTCTGCGTCGCGTTGGACTCCTTCTGCAGCACCTCGACCTGCTCCTGGACGCCGTTGAAGACGTCCGTCGCCTTGGCGACCTCGCGGTGCAGCTGGTTGACCTGCTCCTGCACCTGCGCGGAGGTGGGCGCCGGGTCGGCGCTCGAGGTGCCGGCGAACGCCACGACACCGGTCATGGTCACGGCGGCGGTGGCGAGCGTGGCGGCACCCCTCGGGGCGCTGCGCGGCTTTATCCGGCGGTGCTGCGCGGGACGGCGATGAGACGCCACGAAAGCGTCACTCCTTCCTCGGCCGCCTACCGGGTTAGCTGACAGGCTCGGGCGGAAGAAGACGCCCTACGACTCCGGACTGGCGGGCCCGGACCCGATTCGCCTCGATGGGAACCTGGGTCCCCGGCTCCGGCTCGTGCTCCTCGGCCGTGGGGGCGGCCTCGGTACGTCGCCGGACTCGGCGGTGGCGGCCGTGCACTCCTGGTGGAGCACGGGGGTACGGCCGCCTGGCCGAGAACATTAGTCACAGGAGTGTCACGACCCCCAGCTTTCCGGGCCGCATTGCCAAGTCTTTACCTTGAGGGCCGTTTCATTGTCCGCTTTGTGATTTTTGTAGTCTCGGAGCGCCATCCCACCGTGAGGAGCGTTTCGTGGACGTCGTCCGACAACTTCTGCTCGTCCTGCACATCATCGGGATCGGGTCCCTGCTCGGCGGCTTCCTCACCCAGATGAAGGGGATGAAGACCGGAGACGTCCGCATCAACCCGGCCATGACGCACGGCGCCCTCACGATGCTCGTCACCGGCATCGCGCTGGTCGGCGTCCGGCAGGCCGACGACCTCGACGTCGACAACACCAAGATCAGCGTCAAGCTCGCCATCCTCATCGGGATCCTGCTCATGGTGTGGACGAACCGCGCGAAGGAGCGCGTCGACGTGCAGCTCTTCGGCGCCGTCGGCCTGCTCACCGTCGCCAACATCGTCATCGCCGTCATGTGGACCTGAGTTCGCCCCGGGCCGAGGCGGGCGGGCACCGGAACACCGCCCGCGGCTCGTAGACTCGGCAGACGATGAGCAAACTCTTCGACGACATGCCGCTGCCGGGGTTCGACGCCGAGATCCCGCCGCCCGCCGCCGAGCCGCTGCCGGACGACGCCCCGCCGCCGCCCGAGTACGACCCGGCTCCCGACGACCTGTTCGACGGCGACTACGCCCCGCCGACCGAGCCGTACGAGGGCCACTACCGCAACGGCGCCCGCAAGCCGGTGATCGATCCCGCGCGCCTGCTCGACGGCATGAACCCGCAACAGCGCGCCGCGGTCGTCCACGAGGGCTCCCCGCTGCTCATCGTCGCGGGCGCCGGCTCCGGCAAGACCCGCGTGCTGACCCACCGCATCGCGTACCTCCTGGGCGCGCGCGGCGTGCACCCCGGCGAGATCCTCGCGATCACCTTCACCAACAAGGCCGCGGGCGAGATGAAGGAACGCGTCGAGGCACTGGTCGGCCCGCGCGCCAAGGCCATGTGGGTCTCCACGTTCCACTCCTCGTGCGTGCGCATCCTGCGGCAGCAGTACAAGAAGCTCGGCCTCAGCTCGACCTTCTCCATCTACGACGCCGCCGACTCGCAGCGGCTCATGGCGATGGTGTGCCGCGACCTGGACCTCGACCCCAAGCAGCACCCCCCGCGCAAGTTCAACGCGCAGGTGTCGAACCTCAAGAACGAGCTCATCGACCCGGAGACCTACGCGTCCGGGACGCAGAACGACGCCGAGCGCAAGCTCGCCGAGGCGTACACGCTCTATCAGGCGCGCCTGCGGCAGGCCAACGCCCTCGACTTCGACGACCTCATCATGACCACGGTCAACCTGCTGCAGGCGTTCCCGGACGTCGCCGAGCACTACCGCCGCCGCTTCCGGCACGTCCTCGTCGACGAGTACCAGGACACCAACCACGCGCAGTACGTGCTGGTCCGCGAGCTCGTCGGCGGCGCCGCCGGGCACGGCCCCAAGCGCACCGTCGACGGCGACCTGGTCAACCCCGCCGAGGAGGGCCTGGCCGAGGTCCCGCCCGCCGAACTGTGCGTCGTGGGCGACGCCGACCAGTCCATCTACGCGTTCCGCGGTGCCACCATCCGCAACATCCTCGACTTCGAGTCGGACTACCCGAACGCCACGACGATCATGCTGGAGCAGAACTACCGCTCCACCCAGACGATCCTGACCGCCGCCAACGCGGTCATCGAGCGCAACAGCAACCGGCGCGCGAAGAACCTGTGGACCGACTCGGGGCAGGGCTCGACGATCACCGGCTACACGGCCGACGACGAGCACGCCGAGGCGCAGTTCATCGCCGACGAGATCGACCGGCTGACCGACACCGGCAAGATCACCCCCAGCCAGGTCGCGGTCTTCTACCGCACCAACGCGCAGTCGCGCGTGTTCGAAGAGGTCTTCATCCGCGTCGGACTGCCGTACAAGGTCGTCGGCGGCGTGCGCTTCTACGAGCGCAAGGAGGTCCGCGACGCGCTCGCGTACCTGCGGATACTCGCCAACCCCGACGACGTCGTCTCGCTGCGGCGCATCCTCAACGTGCCCAAGCGCGGCATCGGCGACCGCGCCGAGGCGTGCGTCGAGGTGCTGGCCGCGCGCGATCGCGTGCCGTTCGCGGACGCGCTGCGCCGGGCCCACGAGGCGCCGGGCATGGCGACCCGCTCGGCGAAGGCCGTCGCGGGCTTCGTGGCGCTGATCGACCGGCTCCGCACGGTCGTGGACGGCGGCGCCGGCCCCGCCACGGTCCTGGAGGCGGTACTCGAACAGACCGGCTACCTGGCCGAGTTGCAGGCGTCCACGGACCCGCAGGACGAGACGCGCATCGAGAACCTCCAGGAACTCGCGGCGGTCGCCCTGGAGTTCGAGCAGGCGCAACCCGAGGGCACGCTCGCGGACTTCCTGGAGCAGGTGGCCTTGGTGGCCGACTCCGACCAGATCCCGGACGACGATGGCGGCGTGGTCACGCTGATGACGCTGCACACCGCGAAGGGCCTGGAGTTCCCGGTCGTGTTCCTGACCGGCCTTGAGGACGGCGTGTTCCCGCACGTGCGGGCGCTCGGCAACACCAAGGAATTGGAGGAGGAGCGGCGCCTCGCGTACGTCGGGATCACCCGAGCCCGCGAACGGCTGTACGTGACGCTGGCGAAGATCCGCAGCGCGTGGGGGGCGCCCGCGTACAACCCGCCCTCCCGGTTCCTTCAGGAGCTGCCCGAGAAGCTGGTCGAGTGGCGCAACAGCGCGCCGTCGGCGGCCCAGGCGCTGTCCGCCACCCGGACCACCCGTTCGGCGCCCTTGGGGCGTCTCAGCGGGCCGAGCCGCATCACCGACCGCGAGGTCGTCGCGCTCAAGCCGGGCGACCGCGTCACGCACGACAAGTTCGGCCTCGGCACCGTCGTCGCGACGCAGGGCGAGGGCGACAAGGCGCAGGCCACCATCGACTTCGGCGCCACCGGCACCAAGCAACTCCTGCTGCGCTACGCCCCGGTGGAGAAGCTGTAGGGGCACGCGACCCGCACACGCGAAACGGGGCCCGGTGGCGATGTCACCGGGCCCCGCTACGTTGTCCGTTGTGTCGGCCGAACCCCTTGCTCCCTTGCCGCGACGAGTGATCGCGTCGGTATTGCATGGCGAGGAGAGGTGCCGACGGCGGTGCCGATCGGGGCGGTGCCGTGCGGCTGACCCCGACGTCCCCCGGGGTCAGCCCGTGGGGTCGAGGCCCTTGGCGCGCAGCCACGGTATGGGATTTATCGGGGCACCGCCGTTCGGGCGCACCTCCAAGTGGAGGTGCGGGCCGGTGCTGTTGCCGCTGTTGCCCGAGTACGCGATCACGTCACCGGCCTTGACCGGACCGGAGTTGACCTTCGCGCGCGTGAGGTGGCAGTACCACGTCTCGGTGCCGTCGGCGGCGGTCAGGATGACCATGTTCCCGTACGAGCGGTTCCACTCGGTGCGCACGACGCCGTCGGTGACCGCGCGGACCGGCGTACCGCGGTCCACCGGGAAGTCGATGCCGGTGTGCAGGTTCGACCAGCGGCCGCCCGCCTGGCCGAAGTAGGCGGACAGGCCGGGGGCGACGGGGAGGACGTACTTGGGGCGCAGCTGCTCGCGCTTCTTGCGCTCCTCCTCCTGCTGCCGGGCGATCTCCTCCTGGCGCTCCTGGAGCGCGACCCGGGCCTGCGCGCGGCTCGCCCGGTCGGCGAAGTCCGCGGCACTGTCCCGCAGATCGGTGAACTGCTGGTCGAGCGGCGAGGCGAGCGGGACGTCGGGGCCCGCGGCGACGGTGTCGTCGGCGACGGTGCCCTGCTTGTCCGCGGCCTGGATGCCGCCGGCCGCGGCGACCGCCATGGCGGTCGCGCCGAGCACGCCCAGCGACGCGCCCGCGACCCGGGCCATCGGGCGCGTGCGCCGGGTGGTCTTGCGGCGGGCGGCACGGCTGCCCGCGGCGGTGGCGGAGAGACCCGCGACGGCGGCCACGGCGGCGACATGGGGGTCGGGCTCGCCTTCCCCTTCGTCTTCGTCGTCCGTGTACGCGCCGTCGTAGTCGCCGGTGGGCTCGTCGCGGTATTCGTCCGTCGCATATTCGCCCGCGGCTGCGTACTCGTCCGCGCTGTACTCGTCCGCGGGGCGTGCGTCGGCGGGGCGTGCGGCGGCGGTGAATCCGCCGGTGGTGTAGGTCTCGGCGGCGAAGCCGTCGGCGTCCGGGTCCACGATGACGGTGGCGAACTCCTGCGTGGAGTCGTACGCGTCGGCCGTGTCGAATCCGCCGGCCGTGTCGAATCCGCCGGAGAACGCCTGGGTGGGTGCGCCCGAGGCGTTGCCGTTGTGCCACGGCTCGGCGTCGTCCCAGGCGGCGGCATAGCCGTCGTACGCCGGGGCGGGCTCCTGGACCTGCGTCGACGCGTCGTACCAGCCGCTCGCGCCGCCGTCGTTGCGCTGCGGGTCGGTGAAGGCGTCGGCGCCTAGACGGTTGTCACCCGCCCACATGTCGGCGGCGGGGGCCGAGGACCACGCCGCGCCGGTGTCGCCCGACCAGGCCGTCCCGGAGTCGTAGCCCGTCTGCTGCGGGATGACCGCCGTCTGGCCGTACGACGTGTCGTAGGACGTCTCGTAGGACGACGCGGCCGGGTAGGCGCCGCTGTCGTAGACGGGGTGGCCGCCGCTGTTGTCGACCGCGGCGTACGAGCCGGACGTGTCGTAAGACGCCACGGCTTCGTACGAGCCGGAACCGGAGCCGTCGTAGGCGGTGGTGCCGTACGCGGGGGTTCCGTAGGCCGAACTGTCGTAGGCGGTGGTGCCATAAGAAGGGGTGTCGGCCACGTAGGGGGACGCGGGCGCCGCCTCGTACGCCCCGCTGTCGTAGCCCGTCTGCGCGGCCGGATAGGCCGACTGCGTGTACGCCGACGTGTCGTAGCCACCCGTCTGCCACGCGCCCGAGTCGTACGCGGTGGCTCCGTAGGCGGAGTTCGCACCCGTGTCGTACGAGTCGTAGGCGGGGTAGGCAGCGTTTGCGCCGGTGCCGTAGCCCTCGTCCGCGACGCCCCGACCGTAGGGGTCGCCGTCCGGATAATGGCCGTCCGTCACCTGATTCGCCTTCGTCTCGGGGGCAGATACGGCCCTCCGCAAGCGTGCGGGGGCAAGCTCGACAGGTCCTTCCACAACGATTAAGGGGGGACTCTAGCCTTCCGAATGCGACCGGGACAATCCACCGCGGCTCACCTGTGCGGCGATTCGCGACTCACTCGTATGGATGAAGGCGGGCAAGCAGGGCAACCAAATCGGGCCCGGCAACGTCTCTATCGCCTACCGAGTGGTGGGTTACGCGGCGAGCGGAGTGCCCGGGGCCGCGTCGGCGGCGGGCGGGGCGGTGGCCGACGGAACGGCGCTCCGCGCGGCGGCCGGCATGCCGAGCGGCGCTGCGACTGGCGCCGTGAGCGGCGCCGTCAGCAGGGCGCAGACCTGGGACACCACGGGGCGGCACGCCGGGAGTGTCAGGTGACCGGCGCCGCCGACCCGCACGCTGGTCGCGTCGAGGTCGGGATGCCGCAGCGCCCCCGAGACACACGGCACGACAAAGGGGTCGAGGTCACCCCAGTAGGCGACGAAGCGCGTCGTGCAGCCGGGCGCGGGTCCGGCGAGTTCCGCGACGACGGGGCTGTCCGGGCACATCTCGCGGACGAGCGAGTGCGCGCGCAGCAATTGGGCGGCGGCCGTGCCTTCGTGCGGGGTGCCGAGCGTGACGACCGTACGCACGCGCACGCCTTTGTCGAGGAACTGCGCGTGGTAGCGGGCGATCAGTCCGCCCAGGCTGTGGCCGACCACGTGCACCCCGGGCGCGCCGGTACGGGCGACGACCCGTGCGATGTGCCGGTCCAGAAGCTCGGCCTTCGTGCGTACGTCCCCGCCGAGCGGGTTGTGGTCGAACGGGTGGAGGCGGGCAATCCCCTCGCGGCGGAGCGCGCGGCGCAGGACCGCGAAGATCGAGCGGTTGTCGGCGAGCCCGTGCACGAGGACGACCGGCAGCGGACCGGCCTGCTCGTCGCGGGGAGACGGGAGCACCGCCGGGGGCGGACCGGAGTCCCGGCCGTCGGGAGGGGCGAGTACGGCCGCGACGCCCAGCGAGACCAGGCCCGTGGGGTAGAGCGCGAGATGCCCGGCGATCCAGGCGAGTTCGCGCACCGTGCCGCGCAGCAGGCCGACCGGCGGAACGGCGGTCCTGCGTACCGGGTCCGCCGGGCTGCCGGGCTCGGCGGACCCGCCGTGCGGTGCTTCGTCGTGTCCCGTTTCCGGGAACGCGGCCATGACCCACCTCCGTGCGGGATTCAGGCGTGGGGTGTGGGGTGAGGCGTACGGCGAACCCAAAGCGTCGTCGGGGACATGTACGCGGCCGGCCGGCCGGCCAGGGGTTCAGCCGGAGGAACAAGTCGCGGACGAGTCGGGACGAGTCGATGCGGGTGGGTTCGAAAGGAAGGGACGGCGGATCGCGAACGACAAGTAGGGAGACCCTGTGGTGGCGACGCCGCAGACCGGTCACTGCGCGAGTTCCTACTGACCGGTATGCCCCGACCGACTTGCCACGAAACACCCCGTTAACATGACGGACTCGACGAACATCCGTTTTTCTCAGGGTATTTCGCCCCGGTGACAACGGCGTCGCGCCGATGTCTCGGAGGTGTCCCGGAGCTGTCCCGGAGCCGTTCTCGCCGTCGCCCCGGCGTGGCCCGCGACCTGACGGTGCGTCGAACCTGTGCCGCCCGCGTGTTCGGCGGGGGATTCCGGATCCGGCCGTGCGGGTGTCGGCCCGACGCCGTACCGTGACCGTCATGCTGGAACGCTGGACCGCGGACCGGGTGTTGGCACTGGCACCCGACGCCGCGTCGCAGAAGGCCGGATCGAAGCTGGCGGCCCCGGGGCCGTGGTCGGGACTGGGGGCGGGGGAGATACCCGTTCCCGAGCCGGGCCAAGGGCACGACGATCAGCGCGAGAACCGAGAAGAGGGCCGGGAGGATGGCCGGGGGGCGACAGGCGATGTGACCGCGAAGCGCGGTGTATGGGGACTGTGCAAGGGCAGCGGCGCGACGGCGTACCGCACGGCGGTGGACCTCGACGGTCCGGCGTGGTCGTGCACGTGCCCGAGCCGCAAACTGCCGTGCAAGCACGCACTCGGGCTGTTGTTGCTGTGGTCCGCCGGCGGCATCGCGGAGGATGCCGCAGCGGCGCCCGACTGGGTCGAGAGCTGGCTGACAAACCGTCAGGGCCGGGAGAAGCAGCGTGTCGAGCGACAGGCCGCGGGTCCGGCCGACCCCGAGGCCGTACGGCGGCGTGCCGAAGAGCGCGCCGCCCGGGTCGCGGGCGGCGTCGACAAGTTGGGCCAGTGGCTCTCCGACCAGGTGCGTCAGGGGCTGGCCGGTGCCGACCGGGCCGGCTATGCCCCATGGGAGGCCATGGCCGCGTCGATGGTCGACGCCCAGGCGCAGGGCCTCGCCGGGAGGTTGCGCCGGGCCGGCACAAGACCCGGCTCCGGCGAGGGCTGGCCGGGCCGTTTGCTGGAGGACTACGCGGTGATGTGGCTCGTGCTGCGGGCCCACGACCGGCTGGACACGTTGGAGCCGCCGTTGGCGGCTTCGCTCAAGTCGCTCATCGGATGGCAGGTCGACGCCCAGGAGTTGCTGCGCCGCTCGGCCGAGCAGGGTACGTCGGTCCGCGACCACTGGACGGTCCTCGGCAGCCGCGACAACGACGAGGAGAAGCTGACCGTCCGCCAGATCTGGCTGCGCGGCGAGCAGTCGGGGCGCACCGCCCTGGTCCTCGCCTACGGCGCGGGCGGCCAGGCCCCCGCACTCGCGCTGCCGGTGGGCGAACGCTTCGAGGCCGACCTCGTGTTCCACGACGCCGCCGCGCCGCTGCGCGCGCATGTCGCGGAGCGGCACGGGCCGCCCGAGCCGGCCGGCGAACCGGCGGGTTGCGACGCGGAGACGGCGGCATTGGCGTACGCCGAGGCGCTGCGCAGCGAACCGTGGCTGGAGACCTGGCCGGTCGTCCTGGCGGACGTGGCGGCGGTCCCGGACTCGCTCGGCTGGCGCATCGCGGGCGGCGACGGATTCTGGCTCCCGGTCGACCGCTCCCGGGCACGCGAGGAGTCCTTGTGGCGGCTCGCGGCGATGTCGGGCGGGGCCGGTATGACGGTCTTCGGAGAGTACGGCGCACGCGGATTCGCCCCGGTGACCGGCTGGCACGAAGGCCGGGCCGTGCCGCTCTGAGCAGTCGGCAGGCCGGCCGGCGGGGCACGAGGGCGAACGTGGACATGGGCGATGGACGACGAGGGTGTGACCGGTGACGAGGGCGGGCGGCGCCGAGGGTGACCGGCGCCGAGCGTGGGCGGCGACGACCGCGGCGGTGCGCGAACTCGGCTGAGCGCGCAAGGACTTCGGTGCGCGAGAACAGGGGATCGTGATGACGGCAGGCACCGAGACGCTGTGGGAGGACCTGGTCTCGACCGCCCTTGTGGGCACGGGCAAGCGACCGGTCCCCGGTGTCGACAAGAGCAGCGCGCTGGGCGCGGCGGTGGACGGCATCGGACGCGAGGACTCGGCCGAACGCCTTCTGGACCTCGCCGCGTTGGCGCTCGTCCACCGGCGGGCCGGACGGCGTCCGGGGACGGGAGCAACACCGCTGCCGGCCTGCGCTCCGGACCCGCGTCCCGCCGTACCCGAGCGGGCGCGCGGACGGCTGCGCCTCCTGCTCGGCAGCAGCACCGGCGACCGGCGCACCGCCATCGCCGAACTCCTGCCGGAATGGCTCGCCGAGGCGCGGGCGCGCGGCTTCCGGGCGCCCGAGTCGGAGCTGCCCGAACTCCTCGACACCGCCCGCTCGCACAGCGAACTCCGGACGGACGTCGCCGCGTTGGCAGGTGCGCGCGGACGCTGGCTCGCTCGCCTCAATCCGGACTGGGCCTGGGCCGCCCGCGTCGCCGCCGCCGACGTCGCGGAGGACCCGGCGTCGTCGTCGCCCGCGGACGAAGGGATTTGGCAGCACGGCCTGTTCGGCGAACGCCTCGCTCACCTGACCGCACTGCGGCAGCGCGACCCGGCCGCTGCCCGCGACCTGTTGGCGCGGACCTGGCGCGAGGAACCCGCGGAGGACCGAGCCCAGTTCCTCGCGGTCCTGCGTACCGGGCTCTCGCCCGACGACGAGCCCTTCCTCGAAGCCGCCCTCGACGACCGGGGCAAGGCCGTACGCGCCGGGGCGGCCGCGCTGCTGAGCACGCTGCCCGAATCGGCGCTGGCCCGGCGCATGGCCGAGCGCGCCCGGGCCTGCGTGCGCAGGGACGGCGCCGCCGCGGTGGTCGTCCTGCCGCCGGAGGTCTGCGACGAGGCGATGCGCCGCGACGGGATAGCCGGTACGTCGCCCACCGGACGGGAGGAACGGGCTTGGTGGCTCGGCGAGATCGTCGCCGCCACCCCGCTGTCGCTCTGGGCCGACGTCTTCCGGGAGACCCCGGACCGGATCCTGCGGCGGCGGCTGCCGCGCCGCTGGGCGGAGGACATCCGCGACGGCTGGGCGCGGGCGGCGGTCGCCCAGGGCGACGCCGACTGGGCGCGTGCCCAGGTGGGCCGCGGCGCGCCGACGCGCCTGCTCTCCGTACTGCCCGCGGACGAACGCGCCGGGCATGTCGCGGAGCACGTCGCGGAGCACGGCCTTTCGGAGGCGTTCCAACTCCTGGCCGGCTGCCCGGCGGTGTGGCCGAAGGTGCTCGGACGGGCCGTGGTGGAGGCGCTGGCGCGGGCGGCCCGAGAGTCGGCGTACCCGTGGAGCTTCAGCGGCGTCACCGGGCTCGCCGCACGATCGCTGGACCCCGCACTCGCCACCGAGATCGAGGGACTGGCCGGTGCCGCGGGTGAAGACGGCTATTGGGGGCGGGCCTTCGCCGACCTGGCCGCGACGCTGCGCGAACGCGCCGTTATGCGAACGGAGTTCGACGAGTAGTTCGGTGGGTGGGTCGACGAGTGCTTTGACGACTCGGCCGACGAGTGCTTCGCCTGGTAGCTCGACGATTCTTCCTGGCACGACTGGCACGACTGGCACGGCGATCGGGTCGGCGGAAGGCGCGGTGGTTGGTGGGTGTCCTCGCCGTCCTGTGGGCCCGACGCGACTTGAAGACATAGTCCGGGCCGTCGCTCCCCGACGTACTTCAGTTCTGGTTGGCGGGCGGCGTCGGGCCCAGGCCGGCGTCGCGGGCGATGGCCACCGCTTCCGCGCGACTGCGGGCGCGGAGTTTGGCGAGGACGTCGCTCACCCGGTTGCGGACGGTCTTCTCCGACAACACCAGCCTGCGCGCGATGGCGCCGTTGTCGAGGCCGTGCGCGAGCAGGTCGAGGATCTCCCGCTCCCGGTCGGTGAGCTGCGGGAAGGGCACCGCGCCGCGGGTGTGCGCGGGCGAGGCGGAGAAGAACGCCAGGACGCGCTGGGCGATGCGCGGTCCGAAGACGGCCTCGCCCCGGGCGACCCCGAGGATCGCGCGGCGGATGTCGTCTCCGTCCGACTCCTTCAGCAGGTAGCCGCGTGCGCCCGCGCGCAGTGCCGCGAACACCGAGTCGTCGTCCTCGTCCATCGTCAGCACGATGACGGCGGTCGCCGGATGCGTGGTGCCGATGCGCGCCGTCGCCTCCAGACCGCCCATGCCGGGCATGCGCAGGTCCATCAGTACGACGTCCGGTGCCAGGCGAGCCACTTCGTCGAGGGCCGCCGCTCCGTCCCCGGCCTGACCGACCACGTCGAGGTCGTCGAGGTCTTCCAGTACTGCCACCATGCCCGCCCGGAAGACCGGGTGGTCGTCCACCACCAAGACCCCTACCGGCGTCGTGTCCTCGCTCAATTCCCTGCCCGTTCTTTAGTGTTGGGTTGGATTCGTATGACGCCGAGGGCGGCGTCGGGTCGGCTGCGCAGGACGACGTCGATGTCGTCGAACGCGGAAGGTGCGCACGCGCCTCATACGCGGCGCCGCGGGTCACTGGGGGCCGCCTGGCAGCGTGGCCCGCACGATCGTGCCGCCGCCCGCGCGCGGCAGGATGTCCACGCGTCCGCCGACCTCGCCCGCGCGTTCCCCCATGCTGCGCAGGCCCACCCCCGCGTGCGGGTACACCGGCATTCCGCAGCCGTTGTCGCTGACTTCGATGACGAGTGTTCCGGCGCGCACGGCCGCGTCGAGCCACAACTCGCCGGCGCCGCTGTGCCGCACGGCGTTGGTGATCGCCTCGGCGGCGATCGCGTACGCGGCGACCTCGACCGCCGCGGGCATCGTGTCCAGGCCCGGCCTCAGCTCCACCGAGCAGTGCGGCGTCTCGTAGCCCGCCACCAGGTCGCGCAGCGCGCCGGTGAGGCCAAGTTGGTCGAGTATCGGCGGGCGCAGGCCGTGCACCACGGACCGCAGGTCGGTCACGGTCTGGCGCAGCCGGTCGCGGATCGACCGGGCCCGGTCCGCGAGTTCGGGCCGGTCTGAGGACTCGATGCGGCGGGCCAGCGCGTCGAGCTGATGCGCGGTGCCCGCCAGCGCGGGGCCGACGCCGTCGTGCAGGTCGGCGCGCAGGCGCCGCCGCTCCTCCTCGCGCGCGACGACGATCCGGGCACGGCTGCGCGCGACGTCGGCGACCAGCCCCGCCGCGTAGGCGAGTGTCGCCGCGCGCGTCGCGACCTCCTCCACGGCCGCCTGCTCCTCCGGCGTCCAGCGCTCGTCGCCGGGGCGTATCCCGACGTGCAACTCGCCCATGTGCTGCCCGAGAGCGTGCGCGGGCACCGCCCGCCAGCCCTTCACCGGAGTGCCGCTCACCGCGACCACGGGGGTCTCGCCGTCGCCTTGGAACGCGACGTACGGCAGCCGCAGGGCCCGCCGGAGCGCGTCGACCAGCCGCTGCAACGCCTCGGTCGGCTCCGACGCGGGCGCGACATGGCGGCCCACCCGGGCGACCACCGCGTACGGGTCGTGCCGGTGCCCGAACAGCCAGCGGTCCACGGCCTTCTGCACCGCGCCCCGGCCGACCGCGGCGAGCAGCGCGATCACCGCGACCGCGACGAACCCGAGCGTCGAGGTCGGCGCGGCGCGTCCGACGCCGACCACCAGGCCCGCGTACACGCCGACCATGACGAGGGTCAGCACCACGTACACGATCGTGCGGTTGAGGACCACGACCACGTCGAACATCCGGTGCCGCAGCATCGCGACGGCGATTCCGACCGGCGGCCCGAGCAGGCCCAGGCCGAACAGGACGTCGATGGTCAGCCGGCCCGCGATGACGAGCGACAGCGTCCACGTGATGACCAGGACCATGCCGCCGAGCACCAGCCACTGCAACTGCGTGCGCTGCACGCCGACCGCGCGCCGGGTGCGTACGACCAGGGCGGCGACGCCGAGCGCGGTCCCCGGGAACAACGCCGTTCCGGCGCCCGCGAGCGTGACGTAGCCCAGCCACCGGGTGCCGGGTATCGCATAGGGGTTGTGGACCTGGTCCGTCACGTCGATCGGTCCGTCGCGGAACATCGCGGCCAGCGCGGCGAGCGTGGCCACCGCGACGATCGCGTACGCCGGGATCCGCCAGCGCCGCCCGGGCAGGTGCCCGTCCGGGAAGACCAGGAGCAGCAGCGGCACGACCACGAAGTACTGGGCGAATCCCCAGGTCCCGATCCACGCGGCGAAGTCCGCGAACGGCAGCGGGTCGTCGGCGATCTCCTCGGAGATGACGGCGTACAGCGACAAGTTGAGGTACGGCGACAGCGAGGCCGGGATCAGCAGCAGCCACCCGACCGGGTTGCGCGGCCGCCCGCGCACCACGAACGCCCCGATCACCGGCCACGCCGAGCCGAGCACCACGTCGCCGGCGGACAGCGCGCGCAGGTCCGCACGGGCCGCGGTCCAGTGGTACAGCGGTACGTACGCGACGCTGGACACGACGGCGACCACCGCCAGCGCGGTGGCCAGCGCGATCAGGCGCGACTCGGGGATCCGCAGCGCGAGGGCGCGCAGTTGCCCGCGCCGCGACGGGCGCGCGGCACCGGACCTGGACCCGGCACCGGACTCGCGCGCGTCCGCGGACGCGGCGGCTCCGCTCGCGGGCGTGCCGGCTCCACCCGGGGTCGTCGGCTCGTCTGCGTCCCCCAGGCCGCCGGCGTCGGGCAGATGCGTGGTCACGCGGTCATGCTGCCTCAGCCCCGGTGGACTCGGCACCGGGGTCCGGCCGATATCCCGGACGAGGGGTGCCGGTGTCCCTGGTGCCCGGGACGCGGCGGCGCGGAAAGTGGACCATGTCGCCGGGCATCGGGTCCGGTACGTGCCGCCGGGGGGCTGTCAAGCAGGCGGCGAACATGTGTGGGGGGAGAAAGATCCACATGACGTACACGGAACCGGGCCCGGTCGACGGGCGCACCGGGGTGGGGGAGACCCCGGTGCGCCGGACCTACTGGCCGCTCGTGGGGGCGGCGGCCGGCGCGCTGGGCGGGATCTCGACGCTGATGCTGGACGTCCGCATGGGCATGCCGGACGGCCCGACCGACACGATGACCATCGACCGGGTGAACGACGTCGAGGTCATGGTGTCGCGCGCCGGGTTCCTCGGCGGCTTCGCCGCGGTGGCGCTGCTGCTCGTGACCGCGGCCGCGTGGCGCCGCCGCGTAGAGCCGCGCGTGCCGGGCAGTACGGCGGCCGGTGTGGTGAGCCTGGCACTGGTGTCCGCGGCCGGGGGGCTGACGCTCGGCTACGGGTGGAAGGGCGCGATGGGCATCTACGGCGAAGGCGGCCCGGAGAGCGACGCGTTCGACGTGCAGGGGCGCTACGTCTACTTCATGCTCAACGACTTCGGCGCCTACATCCCGTGGTTCGGGGTCCTGGTGGCGGCGGGCGCGGTGTGCTGGATGGCGCTTCGCGAGCGGACCGTCGACCGCTGGATCGGGTGGGTCGGTGCCGTGCTGGTGGCGCTGCCCGTCATCGGCTTCGTGGTGATGTCGGTGCCGGGGCTTGCCGCGATCACGATGCCGCTGTGGATGGTGGTCACGTTCGTGGGACTGACGTTCGGCAAGAGCACCATCACCCGCTGACGCCGGCGGGCGGGGACGCTGTGTGACCGGGACGCTGTGTGACCGGGACGCTTTGCCGGGACGGTGGCGGGGGGCCGCCGTCTCGGCAGGCGTCCCGGTGTGCCCGAGACCGCGCTGAAGCCCCGTCAGCGCACCGCGCCCGAGGTTCCCGGTTCGCCGGGCGCCTCGGGCGCTTTCGCGCGTGCGCCGCGGGAAGGCGGGGGCGGTCCGGAACGTGTCAGACCGGCCGGGCAGTCTTGGACATGTCGGGGCAGCCGCGATCACGGCGGCCGGGGCCCTCGGCCGGATCCAGAGACCGCACACATCGACTCCGGGGGCTGTCCGTGACCTCTTCCGCACCCACGACTCCCGCGACCGGCGCGGCCGGCCCGGCCGGCGACCGGGCGGACACCGGCACCGCGCTGCGGCCGCACGCCGAGCAGGACTTCGCCGCCGAGCTCACGGCGCTGGCCGGAGCCGACGACCGGCCCCGTCCGCCGCGGTGGCGGCTGTCGCCGTGGGCGGTGTCGACGTACCTGCTCGGCGGTGTGCTACCCGACGGCACCGTGATCAGCCCGAAGTACGTGGGGCCGCGACGCATAGTCGAGGTTGCCGTCACCACTCTCGTCACCGACCGCGCTCTGCTGCTGCTCGGCGTGCCCGGCACCGCGAAGACTTGGGTGTCCGAGCACCTGGCCGCGGCCATCTGCGGCGACTCGACGCTGCTGGTGCAGGGCACCGCGGGCACCCCCGAGGAGGCGATCCGCTACGGCTGGAACTACGCGCAACTCCTGGCCCACGGCCCGTCCCGGGACGCACTGGTCGCGGGGCCGGTCATGCGTGCCATGGCCGAGGGCCGCATCGCACGCGTCGAGGAGCTGACCCGGATCCCCGCGGACGTGCAGGACAGCCTCATCACGATCCTGTCCGAGAAGACGCTGCCGGTGCCGGAGTTGAACGACGAGGTGCAGGCGGTACGCGGGTTCAACCTCATCGCCACCGCCAACGACCGCGACCGCGGCGTCAACGACCTGTCCAGCGCGCTCCGGCGCAGGTTCAACACGGTGGTGCTGCCGCTGCCCGCGAGTGCGGACGACGAGGTCGACATCGTCGCCCGCCGTGTCGAACAACTCGGCGTCTCGCTCCAGTTGCCGAAGGTCGAGGCGGCGGAGGCCGAACTGCGGCGCGTCGTCACGGTGTTCCGCGAGCTGCGCTCCGGCATGACCGAGGACGGCCGCACCAAGCTCAAGTCCCCGTCCGGGACGCTGTCGACGGCCGAGGCGATCTCGGTGGTCACCGGCGGCCTGGCGCTTGCAGCGCACTTCGGCGACGGCGTGCTGCGTCCGGCGGACACCGCGGCGGGCATCCTCGGCGCGGTGGTCAAGGACCCGGGCTCGGACGCCGTGGTGTGGCAGGAGTACCTGGAGACGGTCGTCCGGTCGCGTGACGGATGGCAGGACTTCTACCGCGCGGCCCGCGAGGCGGGGGCATCTTGATGACGGTCCCCGGCCCGCGGGCGGGGAAGTCCGGTACGCCCGCGAAGTCCGGGAAGGCGGCGAGGACTCCGCATCTTCTCGGGGTACGCCACCACGGCCCCGGCTCCGCACGGGCCGTGGCCGCCGCCCTCGAAGCCCTCGCCCCGGACATCGTGTTGGTCGAGGGGCCGCCCGAGGCCGACCTGCTGCTGTCGTACGCCGCGGACCCCGACATGAAGCCGCCGGTCGCGCTGCTCGCGCACGCGGTCGACGACCCGGCCCAGGCGGGGTTCTGGCCGTACGCCGAGTTCAGCCCCGAATGGGTCGCCGTCCGGTACGCGCTCGACAACGGCATCCCGGTCCGGTTCATCGACCTGCCGGCCGGCTGCTCCTTCGCCCTGGACCGCGCCCGCAACGCGCTGCCGGTCCCGTCCCTGCACGGGCCGCCGACCGCGGAAGACACCGACACCGACACCGACACCGACACCGACACCGACCCCGGTACGGATACCGAGATCGACACCGATGCCGCCGCCAAGACCGACGCCCGAACCGATGCCGGAACCGACACCCGGCCCGGCGGTGCAGGCGACAGCGCACCGGACCCGGTGACCGACCCGGCCGCCACCCGCACCGACCCCATCGCGATGCTCGCCCGGGTCGCCGGGCACGACGACCCCGAGCGCTGGTGGGAGGACGCGGTCGAGCACCGGGCCGACCACAGCGACCCGATGGCGCCGTTCGCGCTCCTCGCCGAGGCGATGGCCGCTTTGCGCGCGGTCGGCACGGCAGCGGGCGACACAGGCAACGACGGCACAGGCAAGCGCAGCCCGGGCAAGGACGGCACAGACGCGGACGGCAAGAGCGCCGACGGCGCAGCCGAGGGCGCCACGGGCACCCCCGCGGCCGAACCACCGCCGCCCGCCTCGCCGCCCGCCTCGCCGTTCCCCGACCTGGAGGCGGCGCGCGAAGCGCACATGCGGCTGGCCGTCGCGGCCGCCTACAAGCAGGGGTTCCGCGAAGTGGCGGTGGTCTGCGGGGCGTGGCACGTACCCGCGCTGGCGGCCACCCGGCCCGCGGCCGAAGACCGTGCGGTGCTGGCCCCGTTCGCGGCGTTCTCGCGCGGCGGCGTGCTGCCCAAGGTCAAGGTCGAGGCCACGTGGGTGCCGTGGACGTACCGCCGCCTCGCCCACGCCTCGGGCTACGGCGCGGGCGTCGCCTCGCCGGGCTGGTACCACCACTTGTTCGCCGACCACGCACCCGAACGCATGCTTCCCCACTGGTTCGTGCGCATCGCGGGGTTGTTCCGCGACGCCGGACGGCCCGTCTCGGCGGCGCACGTCATCGAGGCGGTCCGGCACGCCGAGGCGTTGGCGACGCTGCGCGGCCGCCCGCTCGCCGGGCTCGACGAAACCCTGGAGGCGGTACGCGCGGTCATGTGCGACGGCGACGACGCGCCTCTCGCCCTTGTGCACGACGACATCGTCGTCGGCGACCGCATCGGGACCGTGCCGGACAGCGTGCCCGCCGTACCGCTGCAACGCGACCTCAACCGGCAGCAGAAGAAGTTGCGGCTGGGCCCCGAGGCCGCGGTGCGTGAACTGCGGCTCGACCTGCGCAAGCCCACCGACCTCGCGCGAAGCCGCCTGCTCACCAGGCTCGACCTGCTGGACGTGGCGTGGGGCGTCCCGGCCGCCGGGCAGCGCGGCACCGGGACGTTCCGCGAGGAGTGGACCCTCGCGTGGCAGCCCGAACTCGCGATCCGGGTCGCGGAGGCGGGGATCTGGGGCACCACCGTCCTGGCGGCGGCGACCGCGCGGGCGGTCGATCTGGCCGTCCACGCCTCGTCGTTGGGCGAGGTGACCGCCGTCGCCGAGCGCTGCCTCCGGGCCGACCTGCCGGACGCGCTGCCGACCGTGATGCGCGTGCTGGAGGACCGTGTCGCGCTGGACTCCGACGTCGCGGCACTCGCGGAGGCGCTGCCCGCCCTGGTGCGCGCGCTGCGCTACGGGGACGTGCGCGGCACCGACACGGCCGCGCTGGCCTCGGTGGTCGACGGAATGCTGCTGCGCATCTGCGTCGGCCTCGTCCCGGCCTGCGCGGGCCTGGACGACGACGGTGCGCGCGACATGCGCCGCCACCTCGACGACGTGCACGACGCCACGACACTTCTCGCGCCGCGGCCGGGCGACGAAGACCTGCGCGAGTACTGGTACGCCGCGCTCGGCCGGCTCGCCGACCGCGACAGCCTCCCGGGCCTGCTGACCGGCCGCGCGGTCCGCCTGCTGCTGGACGCGGGGCGGCTGACCGCGGACGACGCCGGGCCGCGGATGTCGCGGGCGCTGACGCGCGGCACGGCGTACCGCGACGCCGCCGCGTGGATCGAGGGCTTCCTGTCCGGCGGTGGCCTGCTGCTGGCGCACGACGAGGCGCTGCTCGGCCTGGTCGACGCGTGGGTGTCCGGGATCCCCGCGGAGGATTTCACCGACGTGCTGCCGCTGCTGCGCCGCACTTTCTCCGGCTTCGCGGCGCCGGAGCGGCGCACGCTGGGCGAACGCCTGCGCAACCCGGCCCGCGGCGGGCAGGGCGGCCCGGGCGACGGCGACTTCCCCTTCGACCGCGATCGGGCGGACTCCACACTGCCGTTGGTCGCGTACCTGCTCGGCGGCCCCGTCCCCTCGGGAGGCGACTCGTGACGACGTCCTACGACAGCGCGGCGTCCGGAGGCGAATCGTCCGGAGGCACATCGTCCGGCAGCGCACCGTCCGGGGCCGCGCCCGGGCCGGGGGCGGGTCCCGGCATCGCGGACCCCGAGCGCCTGCGGCGCTGGCGGTTGATCCTGGGCGGTGACGCGGACGGCACCGGCTGCGGCCTCGCCGGCCAGGACCGCCGCATGGACGAGGCACTGGCCGCGCTCTACCGTCCCGCGCCCGGGCAGAGCCGGGGCGGCGGCGGTACGGGGCCGCGTTCCGCGGGGCTCGGCGCCTCGGCCCCCTCGGTCGCCCGCTGGCTCGGCGACATCCGCGAGTACTTCCCGCCCGGCGTCGTGCAGATCCTCCAGCAGGACGCGATCGAGCGCCTGGACCTGACCCGGCTCCTGCTCGAACCGGAGATGCTGGAGGCCGTCGAGCCCGACGTGCACCTGGTCGGCACCCTCCTCTCGCTCAACCGGCTGATGCCGGACGAGACCAAGGAGGTCGCGCGGGGCGTGGTCCGCCGCGTCGTCGACGACCTGGAGCGGCGGATCGCGCAGCGCACGCGCAGCCTCGTGCAGGGTGCCCTGGACCGCTCGACGCGCGTGCACCGGCCGCGGCACGCCGACATCGACTGGAACGCCACGATTCGCGCGAACCTCAAGCACTACCAGGCCGAGCACCGCACGGTGGTGCCCGAGCGCCTGGTCGGGTACGGGCGGCAGCGGCACGGTGTGCGGAAGGACGTCGTGCTGTGCGTCGACCAGTCCGGCTCGATGGCGGCCTCGGTCGTCTACGCCTCGGTCTTCGGTGCGGTCCTCGCCTCGATGCGGTCGCTGCGCACCTCGCTGGTCGTCTTCGACACGGCGGTCGTGGACCTGACCGACCAGCTCGCCGACCCGGTGGACGTGCTCTTCGGCACGCAACTGGGCGGCGGTACGGACATCAACCGCGCGCTGGCGTACTGCCAGGGCCTGGTCACCCGGCCCTCGGACACGATTGTGGTGCTGGTCAGCGACCTGTTCGAGGGCGGTGTGCGGCAGGAGATGCTGCGCCGGGTCGCGGCCATGCGGCGGGCGGGCGTGCAGGTCGTCACGCTGCTGGCGCTGTCCGACGAGGGGGCCCCGGCGTACGACCACGAGAACGCCGCGGCGCTGGCCGCGCTGGGTAGTCCGGCCTTCGCCTGCACGCCCGATCTGTTCCCGGAGCTGATGGCCGCCGCCGTCCGGGGGACGCCGCTGCCGGTCCCGGAGGGGTGAATCCGCGCTCACCGACCCGGTGAGCCGGTGTGCGCGACGTGGGCTGCACCACATCCGGAAGCGGCATTTCGGACCGGAGCGTGCGCGAGCGTGCGGTGTGCGCAACGATGGATCGGGTGAAACGGGACGTACCCGGCCCGGACGGGGGTCGGTCGGTGTCGGCGGTACGACACATGAAGCGGTGTGATCAAGCCCCCGGTTCTGACCGGGTTGCCGTCCCGGTTAATCTGCAAGCGGATCAGCTGCGCGTACGGACGCCGTCCACCAGGGTTCTGGGGGCGAGCCTTCCTGGCCTCCGCGGGACCCTCGTGGTCGACGAACGTGGCGCGATGTCTTCCGACAACAACCGCGATCACAAGGACGGACGCGCGTGGACCTGTTCGAGTACCAGGCGAGGGACCTCTTCGCCAAGCATGAGGTGCCGGTTCTTCCCGGTGAAGTCGTCGACACCCCGGAGGCGGCCCGGGCCGCCACGGAGCGCCTGGGCGGCAAGGCTGTCGTCAAGGCCCAGGTCAAGGTCGGCGGCCGCGGCAAGGCGGGCGGCGTCAAGCTGGCGTTCTCCCCGGACGAGGCGGTCGAGAAGGCCACCGACATCCTGGGCATGGACATCAAGGGCCACACCGTCCACAAGGTCATGCTGGCCGGCCTGGGCGAGATCGCGGAGGAGTACTACGTCTCCTTCCTCCTCGACCGGACCAACCGCACCTTCCTCGCCATGGCGTCCGTCGAGGGCGGCGTGGAGATCGAGGTCGTGGCCGAGGAGAACCCGGACGCGCTCGCCAAGATCCCGGTCGACGCCATCGAGGGCGTGACCGAGGCCAAGGCCCGCGAGATCGTCGAGGCCGCCAAGTTCCCGGCCGAGCTGCACGACCAGCTGGTCGACGTGCTGCAGCGCCTGTGGACCGTCTTCGTCGCCGAGGACGCCACGCTGGTCGAGGTCAACCCGCTGATCAAGTCCGGCGAGGGCAAGATCATCGCGCTCGACGGCAAGGTGACGCTGGACGAGAACGCCGACTTCCGGCACGCGGACCACGCGGCGCTGGAGGACAAGGACTCGGCCGACCCGTTGGAGGCGGCGGCCAAGGCCAAGGGCCTCAACTACGTCAAGCTGGACGGCGAGGTCGGCATCATCGGCAACGGCGCGGGTCTCGTCATGAGCACCCTGGACGTCGTCGCGTACGCCGGTGAGAAGCACGCGAACGTCAAGCCCGCCAACTTCCTCGACATCGGCGGCGGCGCCTCGGCCGAGGTCATGGCGAACGGCCTGGAGATCATCCTCGGCGACCCGGCCGTCAAGTCGGTCTTCGTCAACGTCTTCGGCGGCATCACCGCGTGCGACGCGGTCGCGAACGGCATCGTGCAGGCGCTGGAGCTGCTGTCGAGCAAGGGCGAGGCGGTCACCAAGCCGCTCGTCGTGCGCCTCGACGGCAACAACGCGGAGCTGGGTCGTCAGATCCTGACCGACGCCAACCACCCGCTGGTCCAGCAGGTGGACACCATGGACGGCGCGGCCGACCGTGCCGCCGAGCTCGCGGCTGCGAAGTAAGGGAGCACGAACCAGCCATGGCTATCTTCCTGACCAAGGACAGCAAGGTCATCGTCCAGGGCATGACCGGCTCGGAGGGTATGAAGCACACCCGCCGCATGCTGGCCTCCGGGACGAACATCGTCGGCGGCGTGAACCCGCGCAAGGCCGGCGAGAAGGTCGACGTCGACGGCACCGAGATCTCGGTCTTCGGCACGGTGGCCGAGGCCATCGAGGCGACCGGCGCGGACGTCACGGTCATCTTCGTACCGCCGAAGTTCACCAAGGACGCGGTGGTCGAGGCCATCGAGGCGGAGATCGGCCTCGCGGTCGTCATCACCGAGGGCGTGCCGGTGCACGACACCGCGCAGTTCTGGGCGCTGGCCGGCCAGAAGGGCGGCAAGACCCGCATCGTGGGTCCGAACTGCCCCGGCCTGATCACCCCCGGCCAGTCGAACGCGGGCATCATCCCTGCCGACATCACCAAGCCGGGCCGCATCGGCCTGGTGTCGAAGTCCGGCACGCTGACGTACCAGATGATGTACGAGCTGCGCGACATCGGCTTCTCGACCGCGGTCGGCATCGGCGGCGACCCGATCATCGGCACCACGCACATCGACTGCCTCCAGGCGTTCCAGGACGACCCGGACACCGACGCGATCGTCATGATCGGTGAGATCGGCGGCGACGCCGAGGAGCGCGCGGCGGCGTACATCGCCGAGCACATCACCAAGCCGGTCGTCGGCTACGTCGCGGGCTTCACCGCCCCCGAGGGCAAGACGATGGGCCACGCCGGCGCCATCGTCTCGGGCTCCGCGGGCACCGCGCAGGCCAAGAAGGACGCGCTCGAGGCGGTCGGCGTCAAGGTCGGCAAGACCCCGTCCGAGACGGCCCGCCTGATGCGCGCCATCATGGAGGGCTGACCCACGCCGTCGGCGTAGGGCGCAAGGCACGAACGGCTGTGGCCCCCACCAGTGGTGGGGGCCACAGCCGTTCCCGCTTCCGGCGACGGGCCGGCTGCGGCGGTCCAACCCCACGACGGGCCCGGCTCGGCTCCGCGGTGGTCCGGTGCGGCGATGCCGTATCGCCATGGCGCGTATGCTGCCCGGGCAGTTGGCGAAAACGCGTGTCGGCTTGGCGAGTTCGTGACGGCAACGGGCTCCCGGGCGGGCTTCCGACGGGGCAGAGGACAGCGTCATGCGTCGCGCGAGTACGTGCGGACAGGCGGCGGAATGGCCTGGTACGACAGCGGTGCGGTCACCGTCGGTCCGAACGGCGCGCGCCTGACCCTGGACCTGTCCGGGGTGGCGGACCTCCACGACGTCCGGGAGATCGGCGTCGCCTTCGCTCCGGCGGCGGGGGCCGAGGGGCGGAGCGCGGTGTACGTCGACGAACTCACCGCCCGGTAGCGGCGAGGCCGCGATTGTCGGTGACCACGAGCGACGTTTGCCCCGCGCGGCGGTGACGGCGAACTTGCCGGGCGGCCGACGCTAACGGATGTATTCGACGACGCGGTCGACCTGGTTGTTGTCGTCGTAGTGGATCTGGAAGACCGTTCTGGCCAGGTGGCCTTCGGCGAGGCGGGACAGGAACAGCGGCGGGTCCACGAAGCGTTCCTCGGTGATCCCGAACGCCTTCTCGCCGCGGAAGCGCGCCTCGGTCGCCAAGGGGACGTCGCGTACGCCCACGATCGCCTCCGGGTCGACACCCGCGTGCGCCGCCTCGATCGACAGGAAAGTGCCCCCGTCGCGCTCGGACGACCCCTTGATGTAGACGAACTCGTACTGACCCTGCGGTACTTGCTCCGCCTTGGCATTGGTGCGTCCGAACCTGAACTCCTGCTTGGGAGCCTGCTCCGCGACCTGCGCGCCCAGGCCGCCGCGCGCGGCGATGGAAGCCTGGACCTCGGCACGCTTGTCGGGCAGCCCACCGGGGTCGGCGATGGAGGAGAGGGCGTACCCGCCCAGGCCGAGCACCGCCGCCACGACCGCCGCCACCAGCACGACGGCGCGCGTACGGGCGCTGCCGCGGATCCTCGCGGCCGAGTGCAGCTTGGGCCGGTACCGCTTCGTCAGATCCGTCATCACCGCGTTCAGGCGCTCGTGCGCCTCCGGGCCGTCCGGGTCAGGGCCCGTCAACTCGCCGACACGTCGCGCCAGTTGCTCGTTGGCAAGGCTGATGCGCTCGATTGTGGAGTTGGTCGTGGCCTCGGTCTCGACCGCGATCTCCTCCGGCTCCATGCCCAGGTGGTGGCGCAGGACGGCCGCCCGGCGACGGTGCGCGGGCACCCGCCGCAGCGCGCGCAGCAGCGCGACGTCGGCGGACCACGCGCGGTCCACGGCGTCGCTCTTGTCGCCGGTGAGGTCGGGTACGGGGCTGCCCGGGGCGGAGTCGGTCTCCGGCGGTTCGGACGCCCCGCCGGGAGCGTCCGCGGCCACCGCGCCCGGGTCCGCGCCGCCCGTGTCTGGGTCGGTGCTGCCCTTGTCCGGGCCCGTGCCGGAGCCCGGGCCCGCGTCGGCATCCATGTCCGGGGCCGCCGCGTCCACATCCGGACCCGCGTCGGGATCCGTGCCGGGTTCGTCGGCATCCGACGAGGAAGAGGAAGGGGCATCGGGTGCGGTCGCGGGTGTGGACAAGGCCGCATCCTCGGCGGCGTCCTTGGCGGAGTCCTTGACCCTGCTCTCGGGCGCGTCCTCTGCCGCGACTTCGGGCACGTCTTCGGCTGCGGCCTCGGCCTCGGCCTGGTCCACACCGCCGGGGGCGGGTGACCGCCGCACCCTTGCGACCTGGGCGGCGACCCGGTCCGGATGGGGTATCCAACTGCCGATCCGCTGTTGCGCGCGGTGCAGGTGGTCGAGCGCCATGTCCGACGCGAGCATGCGCACCCACGACTCGGGTGAGGGGAGTGCGGAGACGGTCTCCCATTCGGCGTACGCCCGCGCGTACGCCCGGTGCGTCACGTGCGCGGCGCGGTGCGGCCCGGCCGTCAGCAGGTAGACGTGCCGCGCGACGTCCGCCGCCGTCCTGTTGTAGAAGGCGTCGAAGCTCGCGTCGTCGTGCATGCTCGCCGTGCTCCCCGTACTCGCTCCGACAGGTGGGACCGCCGTTCGGTTGCTCGTGTGCCGGACCGTGCGGAACGGGACGGGACGGGTGGAGCATCCGCCTGGGCGCACCGATACCCCACCGCGTACTTGGTAATGCCATATTTCTTGTGAAATCAGATCAATAACTGTCGAATCTGTGTGAATGCCAGCAGATCCCAGCCGACACGGCCGGTGCGAAGGCCATATACCGGGCAGATTGCCTTCGCGTTGGCAGCATGAGGGATCGTGAGCGACACCCCTGTACCCGCGCTGCCGAGCCACCCCGCAGCGGCCGACCCCGACGTCGGCGATCTCGGCGGTCCCGAAGGCCTCGAAGTCCTCGACGATCACGACGGTCCCGAAGACGGCCTCCACGGCGACGGCCACAGTGCGGGCGTCGAGGACGAGGAGTTCTCCGACGCTCCCGACCCCGCCGCCGACCTGCGCGCCGCACTCGACGGGGCTGCCGCCGGGTTCGTCGCCGTCGGCCTAGGCCTCGGCTTCGCCCTCGTACCGGTGCTCCTCGCCGTGCTGGCCGACGCCTTCGGCGGCGGCTTCACCGACCCGGGTGACATCCTGCGCACCGCCGGGCAGGTCTGGCTCGCGGCCCAGCGCGTCGGGCTCGACGTCGCGGGCGAGCAGCCGGGTGCGGCGGTACGCCTCGGCATCGTCCCGCTCGGCGTCACCGTCCCCCTCGTGATCGTCCTGGTACGCGCCGGCCGCCGGTGTGCCGCGGCCGGAGAGAGCGGGCAGACCGGGGGCGCCCGCGCGGTGACCTTCGCGCTCTCGGCGTTCGCGATCGTGTACGCCGGGCTCGCGTACGGCATCGCCGTCATCGCCGGCACCCCCGCGATCCAGCCGGTGCGCGAGCGCGCCCCTGTCGCCGCCGGAGCCGCCGCGCTGGTGTTCGGCATGTACGGCGCGCTCCGCACGGGTGCCTACCGCGACCTGTCCGAGCGGATGCCGTCGCACCTGCGCGACCGCGTACGGCCGTACGCGGGGCCGGCCGCGGTGGCGCTGCGGGCGGGGGCCGCCGCGGCGTGCGTGCTGGCCGCGGGCGGCGCGGTGATCGTCTCGGCGTCGCTGATCGTGCACGCGCACGCGGTCGGTGCGTACGTCGACCGGGTCGCCGTGGGGGTGCCCGACACCGTCGCGCTCGCGCTGCTGTGCGCGGCGCTCATGCCCAACGCGATCATGTGCGCCGTCGCGTACGCCTCGGGTGCCGGATTCGCGGTCGGCGTGGGGACCACGGTCGCGCCCACAGGTGTCGACCTCGGTGCGGTCCCGGCCCTGCCGTTGCTGGGCGCGCTCCCCGGGACGACCTCGATCGCCGGGTGGTGCACGCTCGCCGTGCCGGTGGCCGCCGGGGTGGCGGCCGGCCTGATCGCCGCGCGCGGCGGACAGGCGGGCAGGCTGCGGACCGCGCTCGCCGCCGCGGCCGCGGCCGGGCCGGTCACCGGCGTACTCGTCGCGGGGGCAGCCTGGCTCTCCACCGGTGCCGCGGGCGCGCAGCGGCTCACTCGCACCGGCCCCCACATCTGGCCGGCGGCCGGATCCGTCACCGCCGCGGTGGCGGTCGCCGCCGTCCTCACCGCGGCGCTTGCGGGCTGGTGGCGTTGGCGCCGCGTCCGCGCGGCCGCGCAACTGGCCACGGTCGTGGTCCCGGTACCGGAGCAATCCTCCCGCTGACACCGGGAGTTCGCGCCGACACCGAGTGCCGGCGAACGCCCGGCCCGCGTCGGAGAGCGCGGTATCCAGACCGAACACAGCATGCGCCGTCGATGGCCGGCGGGCACTCCGACCGCACAGCTGGTCCGGACCCTGCGGCTGCTCGCCCAGATGCCGCCGGGCAGCGAACACCGCGTCTTGGAGGCGCTCCGGCACCTGGGCGACGATCCGAAGGCGCCGCTGTGGCCGACCCCCGACGCCCAGCCGCAGCCGATGTTCGAGAGGTAGGGCCGCGACGCCGCAAGGCCGTGGAACCGGTCGAGATCCGGAACCGGGTCCGGAACCGGTCGAGGCCCGCACCGCCCCGGATCCCGCACCACCCCGGAACCCGGTGTGGTGCAGACCTCGACGACGGCTCTGTGCCGCGGCGGGCGGCGGGCGTAGCCCGACCCGGTCTCGGATCAGATCGGGTTGTTGTCGATGTTGTCGACCATGTTCCGCATGAAGCTCGGCAGTTCACGCTCGCACTGCTTCTGGGCCTGCTTGGTCAGCGCGGCGTCCATGCAGTCGTAGTAGTCCTGTTGCGACCACCGGAAGCTCCACACGCCGAGCACCCACACCACGGCGAGGGCGCCGGTGACGAGGCCGACCATGGCACCCGGCGGACGCGGCACCGTGCCCTGGGTGGTGGCGCCGGGCGTGGTGGCGACCCGTGCCGGGCGGACCAGCCGCCGTGCGCGCCCAGGCGTACGGGCAGTACCGCCGGGCCCCTGCTCGATGCGCGGTCCCACCTGCGGGGCCGACGTGCCGCGCAGGGCACGGGCGCCGAGCACGACCGCCGCGATGCCCATGACGATGCCGGCCTCCTCCCAGAAGAAGAAGGCGAGGAACAGCCCCCACACGCCGATCCACAGCGCGATGCGCGCGTTGCGCCGGCGCGGGTCGGCCGGCGGACGCTCGTCGTCGCGGTCCTCGCGGTCGCGGTCCTGCCGGTCGCGTCCCTGCCGCGGGCTGCCCCACGGACCGCCGCCGGAGCCGCCCGACCCTCCGGATCCGCCCGAGCCACCCGAGCCACCGGGACCGCCGGACCCGTCGCCGCCGGAACCGGGCAGGTTCCAGGGCGCGGCCGGGGGCCGGTCGGGGGCCCCCTCGGGCGGCGGTGCGTACGGGTCGCGCTCGTCGGTCTCGTTGCCGGTGCTGTTGCCCGTACTCATGCCGCCTGCCCTCGTCGTGCCGGATCCCCAAGGGGCACCCGCTCCCAATGCCTCACGCGCGTCCGTACCACGGGCTCTCGCGACCGTGCCGCGCCCGGCGTCGTCCAGCAGAGTGCCCTACCTCCGTGCCCTGGGCCCGGCTGCGCGAGCCGGCCGATGCGAACCATTACCCCGGGATCGTACGTGTGCGCCCCCTCCGCGGTCCGGGCGGTGGTGCGATACACGCGCGTCCCCCCGCGGTCGCCCGCGCGGTCCGGCACGTCGTACGCATGACCCGGCCCGCGCCCATCCCCGGGTTCGGTACCGCGTACCACCTGACGCTATCGTTGCTGACGATCGGGCGCTGCCCGCGTGTTCCCCTTATATCCCGTCGGATATCCCCATCCGGATGTCCGGGGTGTACCTGAGGGAGCCAGGCCGCCGCGCCGCCGGTCGCACACCCCCGCTCGCGCCCTCCGTTCGGAAAGAGCCTCCGCAGTGGCCGTACACGCCCCGCGCACCTCCGGGCCCGCGCGGCTCGTCGTCCTCGTCTCCGGATCGGGCAGCAATCTCCAGGCACTCCTCGACGCGAGCGCCGACCCCGGGTACGGCGCCGAGATCGTGGCCGTCGGCGCGGACCGCGGCGGCATCCTGGGCCTCGAACGCGCCGAGAAGGCCGGCCTGCCCACCTTCGTCGTCAAGGTCCGCGACCACGCCGACCGTGCCGCGTGGGACCGGGCGCTGACCGAGGCGGTCGCCGCGTACCGGCCGGACCTGGTGGTGTCGGCCGGCTTCATGAAGATCCTCGGTCCGGCGTTCCTGGGCCGCTACGAGGGCCGCACGGTCAACACGCACCCAGCGCTGCTGCCGTCGTTCCCCGGTGCCTACGGCGTGCGCGACGCGCTCGCGTACGGCGCGAAGGTGACCGGCTGCACGGTCCACTTCGTCGACTCCGGCGTCGACACCGGCCCGATCATCGCGCAGGGCGTGGTCGCGGTCGAGGACGACGACGAGGCCGACGGCGGCGACGCGCTGCACGAGCGCATCAAGACTGTCGAGCGCAACCTGCTCGTCGAAATCGTGGGCCGCCTCGCCCGCGAGGGCTACCGCATCGAAGGAAGAAAGGTCCGATTCGGATCATGAGCACCCCCGAGAGCTCCTCGAGCAAGCGTCCGATCCGCCGCGCGCTGGTCAGCGTGTACGACAAGACCGGGCTTGAGGAGCTCGCCCAGGGGCTGCACGCCGCCGGGGTCGAACTCGTCTCGACCGGGTCCACCGCCGGAAAGATCGCCGCCGCCGGGGTGCCGGTGACCAAGGTCGAGGAAGTGACCGGCTTTCCGGAGTGCCTCGACGGCCGCGTCAAGACGCTGCACCCGCGCGTGCACGCCGGCATCCTCGCCGACCTGCGCCTGGAGTCGCACCGGGCGCAGCTGGAGGAGCTCGACGTCAAGCCGTTCGACCTCGTCGTGGTGAACCTCTACCCGTTCCAGGCGACCGTCGACTCGGGCGCGACGCCCGACGAGTGCGTCGAGCAGATCGACATCGGCGGGCCCTCGATGGTCCGGGCCGCGGCCAAGAACCACCCGTCGGTGGCGGTCGTCACGAGCCCGTCCCGGTACGCCGACGTGCTCGCCGCGGTCGCCGACGGCGGCTTCGACCTGGCCGCGCGCAAGCGCCTGGCCGGCGAGGCGTTCGCGCACACGGCCGCCTACGACGTCGCGGTCGCCTCGTGGTTCTCGAACGCCTACGCGCCCGCCGACGACGAGCAGTTCCCGGCGTTCCTCGGCTCGACGCGCGAGCGCCGGGCGGTGCTGCGGTACGGCGAGAACCCGCACCAGGCCGCGGCGCTCTACAGCGGCGGCACGGGCGGGCTCGCGGGAGCGGAGCAGTTGCACGGCAAGGAGATGTCGTACAACAACTACGTCGACACCGACGCGGCCCGCCGCGCGGCGTACGACCACCACCTGCCGTGCGTGGCGATCATCAAGCACGCCAACCCGTGCGGCATCGCGATCGGCGCGGACGTCGCGGAGGCGCACCGCCTCGCGCACGAGTGCGACCCGGTCTCGGCGTACGGCGGCGTCATCGCGGTCAACCGCCCGGTGTCGCTGGCGATGGCCGAGCAGGTCGCGGAGATCTTCACCGAGGTCATCGTGGCGCCCGACTACGAGGAGGGCGCGGTCGAGGCGCTGGCCCGCAAGAAGAACATCCGGGTGCTGCGCGCCCCCGAGCCGCCGTCCGCGGTGGCCGAGTTCCGGCAGATCGACGGTGGTCTGCTGCTCCAGAACACCGACCGCTTCCAGGCGCCCGGCGACAACCCCGAGCACTGGACCCTCGCGACCGGCGAGCCCGCCGACGAGGCGACCCTGCGCGACCTGGTCTTCGCGTGGCGCTCGGTGCGCGCGGTCAAGTCCAACGCGATCCTGCTGGCGTCCGGCGGCGCCACGGTCGGCGTCGGCATGGGACAGGTCAACCGGGTCGACTCGGCGCGTCTGTCGGTGCAGCGGGCGGGGGAGCGGGCGATCGGCTCGGTCGCGGCGTCCGACGCGTTCTTCCCGTTCCCCGACGGTCTCGAGGTGCTGACCGCGGCGGGCGTCAAGGCCGTGGTGCAGCCGGGCGGTTCGGTGCGCGACGAGCTGGTCGTGGAGGCGGCGCGGGCGGCCGGCATCACGCTGTACACGACCGGGACGCGGCACTTCTTCCACTGATGCGATGACCACCGCCAGCTGCGCGATGCCGGGCGGGAGGTGACGTACGAGGGCCCCGGACTCGAAGTCCGGGGCCCTCGCCGTTTGTCGCCTTGTGTCGTGCGGGTGGTGCTACGTGCGGCGCGTGGTCGGCCGTACGACCGTCGCGGCCCGCGCCGTGCCGCTTACTGCGCGGCCCGGCGACGCATCACGAAGAACACCAGGCCGCCGCCGAGCAGCAGCACGGCGCCGCCGCCCAGGTACAGGCCGTTGCTGCTGTCGCTGCCACCGGTCTCGGCGAGCGAGGGACCGCTCGGCGCGGGGGCCGGCGCCGGGGCGCTGGGTGCGGGCGCCGACGGGGTCGGGGTGCTGCCGCCGCCACCGGTCGTCGAGGCGGTCTTGCAGTCCAGGACGCCGCTGAACTCCTTCAGCGTCTTGTTGTCCGGACCGAGGATCTTGATCGTGTACGCCTGGTCTTCCTCGATCTTCACGACCTGCTTGGCCGTGTCACCGGGCTTCACGGTCGACTTCTTGTTGTCGAGGGTGAACTCGAACGGCATGTCGCCGTTGTTCTTCGTGGTCACCTCGACGCCGCCCTCGGCGCAGATCTGCTTGGCGGTGAACGCCGGGAGCGCGCCCTTGGCCGCCCACTTGGCCTTCGCGTCGGCCTTGGCGGTGACGGTCTGGTGCTCGGCGAGGATCAGCTTCTGCGAAGCCTGGGAGGTGCCCTTCTTGGTGCCGTTGAAGATGCGGCCGGCGTCCAGCTTGGACTTGCCGGACACCTCGACGGTGGCCTCGCCGGTCTCGCTGCCCGCGGCGGGCTTGACGTACAGTTCGTCGCCGTTGCCGACCTTGGTGACGGCCTTGCCGTCCTTGCCGACCAGCGTCGTGCCGGCCGGGGCGCCCGCCTTGAGGTCGGCCTCGATGACCTTGCCCTCGGCGTTGGTCTTGACGGTGAACGGGCCTACGCCCGGGGTGGCGGCCGGGCTGCCGCTCTGCTCCTCGGGGGTCAGTTCGAGGGAGATCTTCGGCTCGTTGTTGTCGGTCGCGGTGGCCGACTTGACCAGGTGGTCGTAGAGCTTGGTGACGTCGCCCTTGCCGGCGTCGTTGAGGTCGATCTTGTCGCTGAAGTGCCAGATCGCGGCCTGCGTCGCGGCGGCCGCCTCCTGGGCGTCCAGGCCCTCGATGCCGACCTTGGTCTTGAGCGTGTCGACCGAGACCGTCGGGAACGAGTTGAGCAGGATCCACTTGATCTTGGCGCGGCGCTCGGCGGCGTCGGCACCCGACGGCCAGGTGGTGCCCCACTCACCCTCGGCGTACTTGTTGCCGCCTTCGGTGCCCGTTTCGATGTCGACGCAGTAGACCTTGAGCGTCTCGCCGGTCTCCAGCTTGAGGTCCATGAGGCCTGCGACGACCTTGTCGCCGTGCTTGTAGCCCTTGACGAAAAGGCCGAGCGAGTCCTCCTTGTTGTCGCCGGTCACATCGGCGAAGCCCTTGAACTCGCCCTTGACACCTTCCGCGTGCGCCGGACCCGCGAGAGCGAGGGTGCCGCCCAGCGCCAAAGCGGACGCCGCCGCGATCGCGGACACGCGTCCGACGATCTTCCGGTCATGCGTACGGAACATAAGTTGCTCCCCATCGAGTAGGGCTCGGAATGAGAGGTCGTGGTGTCAGGCGGGGTGACGGGGCCGCCAAATGACTGTCCGCAGCCTAGGGGGGCCCGGCAATGCGGTTCGAGAATTGTCACAGGCTTGTTCCAAGGGCTTTACCTTTCCCAAAGAACGGGTAGAACGCCGGGAATTAGTCGTGCTGTCGACAAATAAAGTGCACCCTCCGGAGTCAATCCCAATAATTCGGGAGGCATCGGTCGCACAAAAAGGGCCCCGCCGGCGAGGCGGGGCCCTTTCTGGGTACTTCTGCGGTGCTATGCGACGGTCACCGGACGCTGCCCGCGGCTATCCGCGGGTGCGGTCGGCTCACGCCTGGTGGCGTCCTCCGCGGCGGCGGCTGAGGAACACCGCACCGCCGCCGGCCAGCAGCAGTGCGGCTGCGGCACCGGCGATCAGCGTCGTGGAGTTGTCGTCGCCGCCGGTCTCGGCCAGGTCCTGGCCGTCACCGACCGGCACCCACGGGATCGTCAGCGGCGGGTTCTCGGTGCCGGGCTCGACCTCGGGGATGAGCGGCGGCTCGCCTCCGGTCGGGCTCGTCGCGGCGGGCGGCGCCGACGACGAGGCGGCGGGCGACGAAGCCGCGGGCGAGCTGGGCGCGCCGCTGGTCGCCGGCTTGGTGGACGTCGCCGGGGCGGACGTCGCGGGCTTGCCGGTGGTCGGGGCCGACGAGGTGGGCGGCTCCGAAGTGGGCGGCTCGGAGGTGGGCGGCTCGGAGGTGGGCGGCTCGGAGGTCGGCGGCTCCGAGGTGGGCGGCTCGGAAGTCGGCGGCTCCGAGGTCGGGGGCTGCGAGGTGGGCGGCTCGGTCGTCGGGGTCGTCGTCGGCTCCGGGTCGACCGGCGGCTGCACGCAGTCCAGCTTGCCGGCGAAGGTCTCCGAGAAGTTGCCCGGGCCGGTCACCGTGATGCTGTAGTCGGCGTCCTCCGCCACCTTGACCAGCTCGGTCTTGCCCGAGTCGGCCGGCACCTTGATCGTCTGGCCGTTGAGCACGAAGTCGGCGGGCGCGTCGCCCGCGTTCTTCAGCTCGACCGAGACGCCGCCCTCCTGGCACTCCTCGCGGAAGGCCACCGAGGGCGCCGGAACGGCCTTGTGGCTCCACTCGGCCTTGGCGTTCGCCTTGACGTCGAACGGCTGCGAGCCGGCCGTGATGAACGTCTGCGACTTCTTGCGGCTCTCGGCGATGAACACCCGGCCGACGTTCACCGACGCCTTGGTCTGCGCCGAGATGTTCGCCGCGCCCGGGTTCTGGTTCTTGGGAACCTTGACCCACAGCTCGGTCTTGTCGGCGGCCGTCGTGATCGGCTGGCCCTGGCCGTCGACCAGTGAGACGCCGGCCGGCACGGTGCCCTCGAGCGCGACCGCGACCGGCTCGGTGGACGTGGTCCGGACGGTGACCGGGCCGACGCCCTTGGGGTCGCCGTCGGTGCCGGTCACCTTGGTCGGGTCGAGCTCCAGCGATGCGGAAGGCTCGGTGTCCAGGCCGGTGTTGGCGCTGCCGGTGAGGAACTTGTAGACGGCCGACACGTCTTCGTTGTCGCCGTCCTTGGCGGCCCAGCCGGACTCGCTGACCCGCTCGAACTTGGCGCCGTTGCTGTAGTACCAGATCGCCGCCTGGGTGGCCGCGACAGCCTCGGCCGGGGACAGCCCGTCGTGCTTGCGGCCCTTCGGCACACCGGCCTTCTCGGCCAGTTCGGCCAGGCTCGTGACCTTCGGGTACGAGTTGTTCAGCACCCAGTTGATCTTGGCGATCTTCGCGGTGTCCTTGAGCCAGGACTCCGCCCAGGTGCCCTCGCGGTAGTCGGCGCTGCCGTTCACCGCGGTGTCCAGGTCGATGCAGTAGACGGTGACCTCGGGCCCACCACTCCCGAGCACCTTCAAATTGGTGCCGGCGCTCTCGTCGAACCACTGCTCGGGACGGTCGACGACGATGCGTCCGGCGGTGTCCTTGACGTGGCCCTTGAAGCGCAGTTTGCCGGCGTCCGCATACGCGGCCGGCGACATGCCGATGACGGCGACAGCCGCCAGACCGGTGGCCGCGCACGCCGAACCCATGCGGGATATGCCCCGCTGTGTCCGAAACATGGGAAAGACTTCTCCTCGCGAAAAGAAGACGGCCCATTGCCCCCGGAACGGTCGCCAGGTAGCCCCCCTGGGCCGCCGAGGGAAAGAATCGGCCCACGGGGATCTTTAGTCAATTCGCTCCGGTCGGGTCTCGGGTATTAAATTCTCTATCGCGAAGTTGATCACCGGAAATCGTAATATCCAGCCTTTGTCCGCTTTGATCAACTTGTGTAGTGTTCGAGGGGATGAGCAAGCAGGTCGCCGACCCGGGTCCGCTGCCCCTCTTCCCGGAGGAGCACCCGCCCGACCTCGGACACAGCGCCGCCGGAACACTGCGCCCGATCGTCACCCTCACCGACGACCGCTTCGCCTGGGCCAACGGCGCCCGCGCGGCCCTCGGCGTCGGCCTCCCCTTCGCCCTCGTCACCGCGGTCGGCGGCGTCACGCACGGCGCCACCGCCGCGATCGGCGGCTACTCCGTCCTCTACGCGTCGCGCGAGCCGTACGTCCGCCGCGCCCGCGTGCTCGCCGCCGTCGGGCTCGGCCTCGCCGCGTCCTACACGGCCGGCTCCCTCGCCGCCGGGCACCGCTGGGTCACCGCACTCGTCATCGCCGTCGTCGCGGCGGCCGCGACCTTCATGTGCGGCGCACTCCGCGTCGGCCGCCCCGGCGGCTACATGTTCACGCTGGTGTGCGCGATGGGCACGTTCGCCACCGGCGGCACCTCCGATATCCCGCGGAACGTCGCGCTGCTGCTGGTCGGTTGCGCGGGCGGCTGGCTCATCTCGATGTCCGGCCGGCTCGTCCGCCCGACCCACCCCGAACACGTGGCCATCGCCGACGCGTTCACCGCCGTCGCCGGATTCCTCGACGCCATCGGCGGGCCGCGCGTGGACGCCGCGCGCCACCAGGCGTCCCAGGCCGTCTACCAGGCGTGGGTCACGCTGCTGCGCGCCGACGGCCGCCGTACGCGCCTGTCCGGCGAGGCCCGGCGGCTCCAGGTGCTGGTCCGCCGCGCGCACGACATCTTCCACGCGGGCGAACTCCTCGCCGAGGAACGCGCCAGACCGCTGCCGCCCGAGATCGGCGAAGCGGTACGCGGCCTCGCCGACGCCGTCGGCCGCCCCCGGCTCAGCCCCGCCCTGCCGACCCTGCTCGCGGACACCGAGACCAACGGCCAGCGGCGGCTGCGCACCGCGCTGCGGGACGCCGTACGCGCCGCGGGCGAACCGGCCATGCCGCAGGGCGAGGCACTCAAGGGCGACCGTCCCAAGACCCTCGAACTCCTCAAGGCCGCCGCCGGCCGCGCGTCGCGCCTGCCGCCCGCCGCGGTCCGCACCGGACTCGCGGTCGGTGCCGCCACGGGCCTCGCCGAGATCCTGCCGATCGTGCACCCCTCGTGGGTCGCCATCGGCGCCGCCGCGGCACTCCAGGGCGGCAACGCGGTCCTCGACCTCGGCAGCGCGCTACAGCGCGCGATCGGCACCTTCATCGGCGTCGCGATCGTCACGGTCTTCCTGCACGACCTGGCGCCCGGCGCGTGGGAGACCGTGGTCATGGTCGCGCTGCTGTACGGCGCCGCGCAGACCGTCATGCGTCGCAACCTCGTCGCCGGCGTCGCCTTCATCACGCCCGTGCCGCTGCTGCTCGTCGGGGCCGGATCACCCGACCGGCACGTCGGCGACCTCGCCTCGACCCGGTTGCTGGACATGCTGATCGGCCTCGGGATCGGCGTCTTCGCGAGCTTCCTGCTGTGGCGCCGGGCGTCCACCGAGCGCCTGCCCGTCGCGCTCGGCCGGGCGATCCGGGCCGAGGGCATGATGCTGCGCGCGGTCGTCGCGGGGCAGGCGGAGGAGAACGCGCCGGCGTGGCTGAAGCTGCGTACCGCGGTGCGCCGCGAGCTGATCGACCTGTGGACCGTCTACGAGTCGTCCCTCGGCGAGCTGGTCGGACGCCGCCGCGGCGTCGAGCGCCTGTGGCCCGCGGTCGTCATCGTGCAGCGCCTCGGCTTCCGCCTGATGGCCGCGCCGCTCAAGCCGGTGGCCGACCAACTGGCGGACTACAAGGCGGCGCTCGACCCGGAGGGCTTCGCGGTCTACGGCAAGCCCACGGAGGCGCCGTTCACCGACGAGGACGCGGAGAAGCTGGACGCCTACATCGAGGCCCTGGCCTCCGCCGCGGAGCAGCGCCGCGCGCCGGTGCCGCCCGAGTTGCCCGAACTGTGGGGGCACCCGGTGCTCCGCCAGCACCTCAAGCGCCTGACGTACGCCCTCCTCGCCGGTGCCCGGGAGCCCGGCTCCGGCGTCGCGTCGCAGGTGCTGGCCCAGCTCGGCGCCCCTCCGCGCAGGGTGCGTGAGGCGGACACGCCGCGTACGGGACAATCGAGGTGACCCGCGGCCCTTCCCCGCCCGGGAGACGGCCTGCACCCGTGGATCAGGAGAACCCCTTGAAGGCGCAGAAGCTCGACGGCAAGGCGACCGCCGCCACCATCAAGTCCGAACTCGCGGTCCGTGTCGAGGCCCTGAAGGCCCAGGGAATCAACCCCGGCCTCGGCACCGTCCTCGTCGGGGACGACCCGGGCAGCCACTCCTACGTGCGCGGCAAGCACCGCGACTGCGCCGAGGTCGGCATCGCGAGCATCCAGCGCGAGCTGCCCGACACCGCGACGCAGGAGGAGGTCGAGACGGTCGTCCGCGAGCTCAACGAGGACCCGACCTGCACCGGCTACATCGTGCAGCTGCCGCTCCCGCGCGGCCTCGACGCCAACCGCGTCCTGGAGCTGATGGACCCGGACAAGGACGCCGACGGCCTGCACCCGACCAACCTGGGCCGCCTCGTGCTGGGCCAGGACGCGCCGCTGCCGTGCACGCCGCGCGGCATCGTCGAGCTGCTGCACCGGTACGACATCCCGCTCAACGGCGCCGACGTATGCGTGATCGGCCGCGGTGTCACCGTCGGCCGCCCGATCGGGCTGCTGCTGACCCGCCGCACCGAGAACGCCACCGTGACGCTGTGCCACACCGGCACGAAGGACCTGACCCGGCACGCGCTGGAGGCCGACATCATCGTCGCCGCGGCGGGCGTCGCGGGGCTGGTCAGCGCCGACATCGTCAAGCCCGGCGCGGTCGTGCTCGACGTCGGCATCACGCGTACCGAGCAGGGCCTGGTCGGCGACGTGCACCCGGAGGTCCTGGAGAAGGCCGCGTGGGTCGCTCCGATGCCGGGCGGCGTCGGCCCGATGACCCGCGCGATGCTGCTGACGAACGTCGTGGAGGCGGCGGAGCGGCAGCTGGCGAGCCGCTGAGCCGTCGTCCGCGGGCGGTGCCCGCCGCCCGCGGGAGCGCCGCCGACCCCTGGACCGCCCGCACGGGGATCCCACTAGAGTGGAACGCTCGGACAGCAGGAGGGCAACAGGCATGGCCCACAAGCCGGCTCGCGGTCGGGACGCCACCGCGACGGCGTTCCCGGCGCACCCCGGCCGAGTGCGGTGACGGCGATGGCGTCGAACACACCGGCCGCATCCCGGGGGCCGGGTCACGGCGGTGGGCCCGGTGCGCCGAACGGGCCCGGGCGGGCCGCGTCGCGCGGTTCACGCCGCGCCCCGCGCTCCGGCCGCGGTTCGCGGGACGACGGTACGTTCCTCCCCGAAGGCGGTTCGACGCCCACCGGCCCCGGCGGCCTGCGCGAGTGGCCGGCGGTCCTGGTGCTGGCGCTGCTGGCCGGATCCCTCGTGACCGCCGCGCTGTTCGGGTTCCGGTCCGCGACGCTGATGGTCGGCGGCACCCTCACGGTGGCTGCGATACTGCGGTTGTTCGTCCGCGAGGTCGGCATCCTGGCGGTGCGCAGCCGGTTCACCGACGTCATGGTCATGCTGGTGCTCGGCGGCGCGGTCGTGATGCTCGGGCTCTCGGTGCCTCCGCCGCTGGTCGACCTGCCGTGGGTGCCCCGGCGTACCGGCTGACCCGGGCGCGGCCCGGGGCGGCGGCGGAAGGCCGGTTTCGGTGGTGTTTCCCACATGCCGTACCAGACCGGCCATCGGGGCATCGCGGGCGGAGTAGGGTGGCCGTCGGAAGTATCTCGATCACGAGATATCCCCGTTCCGGGAACCCTCACCCGCCAGGTAGCAGGAGATCGCAACGATGACCCGCACGCCCGTCAACGTCACCGTCACCGGCGCGGCCGGCCAGATCGGCTACGCGCTGCTGTTCCGTATCGCCTCGGGCCACCTGCTCGGCCCGGATGTGCCGGTCAAGCTGCGTCTCCTGGAGATCCCGCAGGCGGTCAAGGCCGCCGAGGGCACCGCGATGGAGCTGGACGACTGCGCGTTCCCGCTGCTCAAGGGCATCGACATCTTCGACAACCCGGCCGACGGCTTCGCGGGCGCCAACATCGCGCTGCTGGTGGGCGCGCGTCCGCGTACCGCCGGCATGGAGCGCGGCGACCTGCTGTCCGCCAACGGCGGCATCTTCAAGCCGCAGGGCGAGGCGATCAACGCCGGCGCCGCGGACGACATCAAGGTGCTCGTGGTCGGCAACCCGGCCAACACCAACGCGCTCATCGCGCAGCAGCACGCGCCGGACGTACCGGCCGAGCGCTTCACCGCGATGACCCGCCTCGACCACAACCGGGCCATCTCGCAGCTCGCGCAGAAGACCGGTGCCGCGGTCGGCGACATCGCCAAGCTGACGATCTGGGGCAACCACTCCGCGACGCAGTACCCGGACATCTTCCACGCGGAGATCGCCGGCAAGAACGCCGCGGAGACGGTGAACGACGAGGCGTGGCTCGCCGACACGTTCATCCCGACCGTCGCCAAGCGCGGCGCCGCGATCATCGAGGCGCGCGGTGCCTCGTCGGCGGCGTCGGCGGCCAACGCGGCCATCGACCACGTGCACACCTGGGTCAACGGCACCGCGGCCGGCGACTGGACCTCGATGGGCGTCGTCTCCGACGGCTCGTACGACGTGCCCGCCGGCCTCATCTCCTCCTTCCCGGTCACCTGCAAGGACGGCAAGTGGGAGATCGTCCAGGGCCTGGCGGTCAACGAGTTCTCGCGCGGCCGCATCGACGCCTCGGTGCGCGAGCTCGCCGAGGAGCGCGACGCGGTGCGTGAGCTCGGCCTGATCTGAGCCGCCCGGCGCGCCGACGCACAGGCGTACGAGGGGTGTTCGCCCGCCGCACCCAAGGCGGGCGGACACCCCTCAGCCGTTCCCGGGGCGCTCCAGGAGGCGGTTGAGGACGACCGTGCTGCGCGTCGTCATGACGACGGGCTCCTGGCGGATGCGCTCCAGGACCGCTTCGAGGTGGCGTACGTCCGCGGTCAGCAGGCGGACCACGGCGTCGGGCTTGCCGGTCACGGTGTCCGCCCGCACCACCTCGGGGTGGCGCTCCAGGCAGGTGAGCAGCGCCGCCGGGGAGGTGCGCGGTTCGCAGAAGATCTCCACCAGCGCCTCCGTGGTCCAGCCCAGTGCGCTCGGATCGACCTGTGCGGTGAACCCCTTGATCACGCCGCTGCCCCGGAGCCGGTCCACGCGCCGCTTCACGGCAGGTGCCGACAGGCCCACGTCGGTGCCGATCTCGGCGTAGCTGGCGCGGGCGTCTTGGATCAGGTGAGCGACAATCTTCTCGTCCAGGGCGTCCAGGGGCACGGGACCCATGGTGGCGGCTGAACCCTTCGGCGGTGGTGGTTTCGGCCATTTCCCACCCACACGTGCGACCGGTGGCTCCGGCGCATCGGCGGCCCCGGGCACGCCTCGTCGAGGACGCGAACGGCCGACTCAGGAGAGCTCGGTTGCCCTAATGCGCTCCAGAGGCAGGCTCCGTCATGTGACGAAATTCATCGTATAAGTACCATTTTTTGGTCTGAGGCAGAGCTACCGTGGAGCGTTCGATGCCGAAGCGCCGGAGCGGCTTGGGGGCACTCCCGGCGCCGAAGACGGAAGCTCTTGATGCCCCCGCACACGAACCCGCACATGCCCTCGAACACGAACCCGCCTACGTCGCGGGGTACGGCGCCGCGAACGTGGCGCGTGCTCCGCACCCCCGTGGCGGTCGTGCTGGCCGTGGGTCTCCTTCTGGGCGGATTCGGCTTCGCCGTGGCCACGTGGAACGCCTCGCCGGCGTCCGCCGCGCCGGCCGGGCAGCCGGTCGTGCCGCCCCCGGATCCGTCGGCCGCGTCGCCGTCCGCCGCGGCGGAACCTTCTGCGTCGGACGCCTCGGGGAACTCGCTGCCGGACACCGGCGAGACGGACGGCATCGCCATGCTGGTCACCGGGCTCACCTTCCTGGGGCTCGGCGCGATCGCCGTCGGCGTGACCGCGGGCAAGCGCCGCAGGTCCCCCGAGGGCTGAGCCGACCGCACAGCACCGCCACGACGCAGCACCGCCACGACGCAGCACCGCCACGACGCAGCACCGCCACGACGCAGCACCGCCACGACGCAGCACCGCCACCGACAGCTGTGGGGCCGACCCGAATCGGGGCGGCCCCACAGCTGTCGGTGGCGGTTGCCGATGCGTCCGCCCAGGTCCCCGATGCGGCGCGCTCGCGGCGCTCAGCCGCTGAGCACCGCCCGCAACTGCTCCAGCCCCCAGTCGAGATCGTCCTTCTCGATGACCAGCGGCGGCGCGATGCGGATCGTCGTGCCGTGGGTGTCCTTCACCAGGACGCCGCGTGCCATCAGCTCGCGGGACACGTCGCGCCCCGTTCCGCGCGCCGGGTCGATGTCGACGCCCGCCCACAGGCCGCGGCCGCGTACCGCGGTGACCGGGCCGCCGACCAGCGCGTTCAGCTCGCGGTGCAGGTGTTCGCCCAACTCGGCGGAGCGCTGCTGGAATTCGCCGCTCCGCAGCATCTCCAGCACTTCCAGTCCGACCGCGCACGCGAGCGGGTTCCCGCCGAAGGTCGAGCCGTGCTCGCCCGGCTTGTAGACGCCCAGCACCTCGCGTGAGGACACCACCGCCGAGACGGGCAGCACGCCGCCGCCCAGCGCCTTGCCCAGGATGTACATGTCGGGCACGACGCCCTCGTGCTCGCACGCGAACGTGCGGCCGGTGCGGCCCAGTCCGGACTGGATCTCGTCGGCGATGAACAGCACGTTGTGCTCCGTGCAAAGCCGCCGCACCTCCGCCAGATAGCCCGGCGCCGGGACCAGAACGCCCGCCTCGCCCTGGATCGGCTCCAGCAGCACCGCGACGATCTCGGGGTCGGCCGCCACGACGTTGCGGAGCGTCTCGGCGTCGCCGTACGGCAGCACCTCGAACCCCGGTGTGTAGGGCCCGAAATGGCGCCGGGCGTCCTCGTCCGTGGAGAAGCTGACGATCGTCGTGGTCCGGCCGTGGAAGTTGTCGGTCGCCACCACGATCTTCGCGCGGCCGTCCGGCACGCCCTTGACCTCGTACCCCCACTTGCGGGCCGTCTTGACCGCGGTCTCGACGGCTTCCGCGCCGGTGTTCATCGCGAGCACCATGTCCATGCCGCACAGCTCCGCGAGTTGACGGCAGAACGGCGCGAACCGGTCGTTGTGGAAGGCGCGGCTGGTCAGCGTGACGCGGTCCAGCTGCTGCTTGGCGGCCTCGATCAGGCGCGGGTTGCGGTGCCCGAAGTTCAGGGCGGAGTACCCGGCCAGCATGTCGAGGTAGCGGCGGCCCTCGACGTCGGTCATCCACGCGCCCTCGGCATGCGCGACGACCACGGGGAGGGGGTGGTAGTTGTGCGCGCTGTACGTGTCGGCGAGCGCGATCAGTTCCTCGTCGTGCTTGATCATGGCGTCCTTCCGCCCGACATCGACAATCCCGGAGAACCCGGACTTTAGCGGGCACTTGGCCCAGTTCACCGATTGTCGCGCAGTTCGAGCACGCAGCTGCGGACGCCGACGCCGAAACCGGCGAATCGTGACATGTCCAGGGGAACGCTGCGGAACCCGTGCCGGGCCAGCTGGAGCGCCAGGCCCGGTGCCCGGTCGGTGAGCACCACCGTGCGGCCGTCGCAGAGTGCGTCCAGGCCGCCGGCCAGGGCGTCCGCCTCACCCACCGGGATGCGCTCGGGGAACAGCCGGGCGAGGCGTTCGCGCGCCGCCGCCGAGAAGGCCGCCGGGTGGTACGCGATGGTCCGGTCGGTCAGCACGGCTATCGCGCTGCCCAGGCGCGTGAAGCGCGGGTTCGTCAGCTCCAGCGGCACGACCGGCAGCCCCAGGAACGCGCCCGCCTCCCGGTGCGCCCGCGACTCGGTGTGCGGCCCGGACGCGGCCAGCAGGTGGCGCCCGGCCGGTACCAGGTCGATCTCGCCCTCGTGCGCGAACACCGGCTCCAGCCTGGTGCCGTACCCGCGGTCGGCGAACCAGCGCAGGTAGGCCGGAGCCTCGGGCTGCCGCGCCGTGCTGCGGAACCGCGCGCCGAGCACGCGGCCGTCCACGACGGTGGCGGCGTGCGCCGCGAAGACCATGCCGGGCAGCCCGCTGCGCGGCGGGATCAGGCTGACGCGGTGGCCCAGGCGCAGCAGCGTCTCGCGCAGCAGCCCCCACTGGTCCATCGCACCGGGCGCCTCCGCCGACTCCAGATGGGTCGGCGGGCACATCGCGTAGTGCCGGGTCGAGCCGCGGCGTCCGGCCGACTCGCGGCGCCGGCGCGGCCGCGGCAGCCGGGTCTGCCCGCGGGTCGTCCGCGACCCGGCGGGAAGCCACAGCATGCCGGACCCCGCCGAGGGCGCGGAAGAAGTCGGGCGCACGCGGTCTCCCCCTTTTGGCTGACGGCAGCGCGGACGGCAGCGTTCCCACCCGGGTGCCCGGGGTCTCCGGGGCCCGACGTCTTCGCCGAAACCGACCGACCCGGATCGTCACCCTCGATGCCCGGTCCGCGACCCTCGGTGTCGGCCGTCGTCAGCCTAGGCGGGCGGGCGGGGCCCGGTAAATGGGTGAACGTTGCGCGCCTGTGCGCGATCGTTGCGGCTCCGGCGCGCACGACGGCGCATCGTTGCGGGCGGTGTGCGCGTACCCGGGATGGAGTAGCCGCCGGAGCCTGCGAGAATGGCGGCATGGTCTCGACGGTCTCCGCGCGCCCCCGTGTGCTGTCCGGCATCCAGCCCACCGCCGGCTCGTTCCACCTGGGCAACTACCTCGGCGCCGTGCGGCAGTACGTCGCGCTGCAGGAAGCAAACGACGCCTTCTACATGGTGGTCGACCTGCACGCCATCACGGTGCCGCAGGACCCCGCCGAGCTGCGCGCGAACACCCGCGTGTCGGCGGCACAGCTGCTGGCCGCCGGGCTCGACCCGGACCGGTGCGCGCTGTTCGTGCAGAGCCACGTGCCCGAGCACGCCCAACTCGGCTGGGTGATGAACTGCCTGACCGGGTTCGGCGAGGCGTCGCGCATGACGCAGTTCAAGGACAAGTCGGCCAAGCAGGGCACCGACACGACGACCGTCGGGCTGTTCACCTACCCGATCCTCCAGGTCGCCGACATCCTGCTCTACCAGGCGAACGCGGTGCCGGTAGGCGAGGACCAGCGCCAGCACCTGGAGCTGACGCGCGACCTCGCGCAGCGCTTCAACTCGCGGTACGGCGCGACGTTCACGGTGCCCGAGGCGTACATCGTCAAGGAGACCGCCAAGATCGTCGACCTGCAGGACCCGACGATCAAGATGAGCAAGTCGGCGTCGTCCCCCAAGGGCATCGTCAACCTGCTCGACCCGCCGAACCAGACCGCCAAGAAGATCAAGAGCGCGGTCACCGACACCGGCACCGAGGTGCGCTACGACGAGAAGGAGAAGCCGGGCGTCAGCAACCTGCTGGCGATCCACTCGGCGGTCTCCGGCACCCCGGTCGCGGAGCTGGAGCAGCGCTTCGCGGGCCGGATGTACGGCGACTTCAAGAAGGAGGTGGCCGAGGTGCTGGTCGACTTCGTCACGCCGTTCCAGGAGCGCTTCCACCTATACCACGACGACCCGGCCGAGCTGGACCGCACGCTCGCGAAGGGGGCGGCCAAGGCGCGCGAGGTCGCGTCCGTCACGCTCGCTTCCGCGTACGACCGCATCGGCCTCCTGCCGCCGGCCGGAGCCTGAGGCACCCGGCGGGAGCGGACCGGAGCGGACCATGCGCACCATCGGCGTCTCGATCGCGATCCCCGAGCCCTGGGGCGGACAGCTCCAGGACTTGCGGGCGGGTTTCGGCGACCCCTTGGCCAGGGCCATCCCGACCCATGTGACGCTCCTGCCGCCCACCGAGATCGCGGAGGACGCGCTCGACGACGTCGAGGCCCATCTGCGCGCCGTCGCGGCGGCCGAGCACCCGTTCCCGATGATCCTGCGCGGCACCGGGACGTTCCGGCCCACGTCGCCGGTCGTCTTCATCCAGGTCGCGCTGGGCATTCCGGACTGCGAGCGCCTGGAGGAGGGGGTGCGGGCCGGGCCGCTGACGCGTGAGCTGCACTTCCCGTACCACCCGCATGTCACCGTCGCGCACCACCTGCCGGACCACGTACTCGACCGGGCGTTCGACAAGCTCTCGGGCTACGAGGCGTCCTTCGAGGTGACCGGCTTCAGCCTGTACGAGCACGGCGACGACGCGGTGTGGCGCCCGCGCCGCGCGTTCCCGTTCGGCGGCTGAACCGCGCGGCGCCGCGCGGGCGCCCGCCCTCCTGGTCGGTCCGGGTGTGTGGGCAGGGCCGAATCCGGGCACACGTGCATCCGTGGCGATCAAGGACAAGCTCCAGACGATGCCGGTCGTGGGCCGCACCATGCGGGCGTACGAGAGGTACACCGATCGCGACGGGAATTTCTCCGCCGCGGCGGTGACCTTCTACGGGTTCCTGTCCCTCTTCCCGCTGCTCGCACTCGCCGCGGCGGTGGTCGCGGCCGCGCTGAGCCCCGGCCGGGTGCAGGAGCTCCAGGACAAGATCTCCGACCAGATCCCCGGCATCGCCGACAAGGTCAACCTGTCCGCGCTGGTGGACAACGCCGGCACCGTCGGCCTCATCGGTGGTGTCCTGCTGCTCATCTCGGGCCTGGGCTGGGTCGAGGCGCTGCGCCCGTCGATCCGCAAGATGTGGTTCGCCGACGAGGAGAAGCCCGAGGGCGTGAAGGCCACCGTCCTCGGCAAGCTCAAGGACATCGGCGTGCTGATCGGGCTCGGGCTCGCGATGGCGCTGTCGGTGGGCGCGTCGACGTTCGCGACGAGTGTCATCGGCCGGATCTCCGAGTCGATCGGGCTGGACGACCAGCCGGTCGGCCGGGTGCTGCTGCAGATCGCGGCGATCGCGGTGGCGGTGTTCGCGAGCGTGGTGCTCTTCGTCTACCTGCTGGTCGGAATGCCGCGGCTGACGATGCCGCGGCGCACCGCGTTCCTCGGCGCGCTGATCGGCGCGGTCGGTTTCGAGCTGCTGAAGCTGCTGGTCGCGTCGTACATTTCCGGGGTCGCCGGCAAGAGCATGTACGGCGCGTTCGGTGTGCCCGTCGCGCTGCTCCTGTGGATCTACTTCGTGACCCGGCTGCTGCTGTTCTGCGCGGCGTGGACCGCGACCGACAAGCGCGCGGAGAAGTACGTCGAAGAGAAGGCGCACGAGGCCGACGAGAAGTCCGACGGCGCGGTCGAGTGGTCGGCCGCCGAGGCGCCGGAGCGGGCCCGGACGGACAAGCCGCCGCACACGCTGCGCAGGTACGCCCTCGGCATGCTCGGCACGGCGGGGGCGGGTGTCGCCCTGGAGCGCATCACCCGCCGCCCGAGCGCCGGTCCCTGACGACTCTTCAGCCGCAGGCGGCGCAGGCGGCCACGGGGGAGACCGGGCAGGCGGTCAGGGGAGTATGTCGTCCTCGAAGTGCACGGTCGGTGTCAGCAGCCCGCGGCGCCGGAGTACGAACACCGTGACACCGCCGACCAGCAGCACGGCCGGGATGCCGATCCCGGCCCACAGCCCCCACGCGGGGCCGTCATCCGACGCCCCCGCGGCCTTCTCGACACCCGGCACCGCGGCGGCCTGGCCGGGCTTCTGGCCGCCGGTCGAGGAGGCGGTGCCCGGCGCGCCGGTCGGGTCGCCTTCCGCGCCGACCAGCTCGCCGACCGGCTTGACCGAGTTCGCCGAGGCGAATCCCCAGTCGAGGAGCTGCTTTGTGAACTCGTACGTCTTCCCCTTGCCGGCGACGTGCATGATGCTCACCACCAGGGTCCGCCCGTCACGCGTGGCGGCGCCGACGAACGTGTTCTGCGCGTTCGTCGTGTAGCCGTTCTTGACCCCGATCATCCCGGGGTAGGTGCCCAGCATCGTGTTGGTGTTGGTGATGCCGAACGTGGTGCCGTCCTTGCCGGGGAACTTGGCGTCCTTCGTGGCCGCGTAGCCGCGGAAGTCCGGGTTCTTGAGGCCTTCACGGGCGAACAGCGCCAGGTCGTACGCCGACGAGACCTGCCCCGGCGCGTCGTACCCGTCCGGCGACACCACGTGCGTGTCGTGCGCCTGGAGGGACTTGGCGCGCTCGTTCATCTGCGCCACGGTCGCGTCGATGCCGCCGTTCATGTGGCACAGCACCCGGACCGCGTCGTTGCCCGAATGCAGGAAGACCCCGTTCCACAGGTCCTCCACGCGGTAGGTGAAGTTCTCCTTTATGCCGACCGCGCTGCTGCCCGCGCCCATGCCGAGAAGTTCCTCGTTGGTCACCAGGTGTGTCTGGTTGCGGTCGAGCTTGGGGAGCACGGTGTCCGCGAACAGCATCTTGAGCGTGCTGGCCGGGGCGAGCTTCCAGTGCGGGTTCTTGGCCGCCAGGATCTGACCCGTCGACAGATCGGCCACGAGCCACGAGTACGCCTCGACGGGGGGCGGCCCGGCGGCGCCCGGCTGGAGGTCCGCCTGCACGCCGGGACTCGCGAGCCGGTCGCCGCCGAGCGCCGACATGTCGGACGGCGGCGGGGGCTCGGGAGGGGCGGTGGGCGACGGCGGCGGACTGGTCTGCGGCAGTCGCGGAGCTGCCCCTGCCACGCTTGGGGCTCCCCCGAGAACACCTGCGATCAGTACCGCACCGACGGCGGCGAAGCGCGACGCCGGTCCAGACCTATATGACATGCAGATGAGCGTATCCGCGCGACCCGCCTGCGGTTGACGTGGGAACACGACGCATACTGGACACGGACGCGACTGTGACCGAATGGCCTAGCGCGCGTCCGTGAGAGTCTCCGAAGGAACAGGTGCACCGCCATGCGGATCGGCCGCAAGACCTCCGCCCTGCTTGTGGTGTTCGGCGTCTGGACGTGGATCCTGTGGCCGAACTTTCTCAAGAACATCTGGAAGGACGAGAAGTCCTGGAACGACGGGCCGACGGCCTTCTTCCTGGTCCATCTCGCCCTGACCGTGGTGTCCTTCGCGGCGGGCAACGCCATCGGCTGGCTGGGCGTCAAGGGCCTGCGCGCGACACGCCGCGGGGATGCCGGGACGGCGGCGGGCACGTCGGCCGACACGCCCGCGGCGCAGCCCGCCGGGGGACCGGGGGCGGCCCGGGGCGAGGCCCGCGACGTGGCAACGGCGTCCGCCGGCCCGCGTGGCTGACGACCCGGGGCTGTTCACGCGCGAGTTCGTCGCCGACCCGTATCCGGCGTACGCCTACCTGCGCGAGCACGCCCCCGTGCACCGCACCACGCTGCCCAGCGGCGTCGAGGCGTGGCTCGTGACCAGGTACGCCGACGCCCGCCAGGCGCTCGCCGACCAACGGCTCAGCAAGAACCCCCGGCACTCCGAACAGGCATGGAAGCAGGGCAAGGTCGGGGTGCCCGGCGAGCAGCGCTCCGGCATCGGGGCGCACCTGCTCAACCTCGATCCGCCGGACCACACGCGGCTGCGCCGGCTGGTCTCCAAGGCCTTCACCCCGCGCCGCGCCGAGGAGTTCCGGCCGCGCGTCCAGGAGCTGACGGACCGGCTCATAGACGGTTTCGCGGCCGTCGGCGAGGCGGACCTCATCCACGACTTCGCGTTCCCGCTGCCCATCTACGCGGTGTGCGACCTGCTCGGAGTGCCCGAGGAGGACCAGGCGGACTTCCGCACCTGGGCGGGCATGATGATCCGGCACGGCGCCGGCCCGCGCGGCGGCGTGGCCCGGGCGGTGCGGCACATGCAGGGCTATCTGAAGGAGCTCATCCACCGCAAGCGCGGCGACCTCGGCGACGACCTGATCTCCGGGCTGATCCGGGCGAGCGACCACGGCGAGCACCTCACCGAGGACGAAGCCGCCGCGATGGCGTTCATCCTGCTGTTCGCCGGCTTCGAGACCACCGTCAACCTGATCGGCAACGGGCTGCTCACGCTGCTGACCCACCCCGAGGCCCGGGCCCGCCTACAGGACGAGCCGGACCTGCGGGTCGCCGCCGCGATCGAGGAACTGCTGCGTTACGACGGGCCGGTGGAGCTTGCCACGTGGCGCTTCACGACGTGCGATACGCCGGTCGGCGGTGTCGTCATCCCCGCGGGCGAACCCGTTCTGGTGGTTCTCGCGTCCGCGGACCGCGACCCGCGCCGGTTCGCGGACGCGGACACCCTGGACCTGGCCCGGAGCGACAACCCGCATCTGGCGTTCGGCCACGGCATCCACTACTGCATCGGGGCGCCGCTGGCCCGGCTGGAGGGCCAGATCGCGGTGACCACGCTGCTGCGTCGCCTGCCCGACCTGGAACTCGCGGAACCGGCCGCGGAATTGCGGTGGAGAGGTGGTCTCATCATGCGCGGACTGCAGCGCCTGCCGGTGCGGTTCACCCCGAGCCCGTGACGGGCCGCGACCCCGGCGCCGCGCTCCGCGGGACGCCGGCCGAACCACGGGCGCCGGAACGCCCTTTGCCGGTGCGGGCCGCCGGATCCCCGAGATCCGGCGGGCCCGTACCGCCCCGCCCGACGAGACGTCTTCCCCGCCGTCCCGTCCTGTGTGCACATCGACTTGTTTACACCCGTGACCGCGGTCACACAACGGGTGGCGGACATAATCGCCCGGGCAGGGTGATTTCTGGGGACAGTTGCCGCGATAGGGTTTTCGCGTCGCCAAGGAAGGGGAATTGATCCGTGGCCGTTTCCGACGGACTCCATGCGGAGATCCTGCGCCGGAACCCCGGGGAGCCGGAATTCCACCAGGCCGTACGCGAGGTACTCGACTCGCTCGGCCCGATCCTCGAAGCGCGGCCGGAGTTCGTGGACGCCCGCGTTCTCGAGCGCGTCTGCGAACCGGAAAGGCAGGTCATCTTCCGGGTCCCCTGGCAGGACGACAAGGGAATCGTCCAGGTGAACCGGGGATTCCGGGTGGAGTTCAACAGCGCGCTCGGGCCGTACAAGGGGGGCTTGCGCTTCCACCCGTCGGTGAACCTCGGAATCGTCAAGTTCCTGGGGTTCGAGCAGATCTTCAAGAACGCCCTGACCGGCCTCGGTATCGGCGGCGGCAAGGGCGGCAGCGACTTCGACCCGCGCGGCCGCTCGGACGCCGAAGTGATGCGCTTCTGCCAGTCGTTCATGACCGAGCTGTACCGCCACCTCGGCGAGCACACCGACGTCCCGGCGGGTGACATCGGCGTCGGCGGCCGGGAGATCGGCTACCTGTTCGGCCAGTACCGCCGCATCACGAACCGCTGGGAGGCCGGGGTGCTGACCGGCAAGGGCGCCGCGTGGGGCGGTTCGCTCGCCCGCCCGGAGGCCACCGGGTACGGCAACGTCCTGTTCACGGCCGCGATGCTCGCCCGCCGGGGCGAGGAACTCGCGGGCCAGCAGGTCGTCGTCTCCGGCTCCGGCAACGTCGCGATCTACTCGATCGAGAAGGCCCAGGCGCTGGGCGCCAACGTGCTGACCGCCTCCGACTCCGGCGGCTACATCGTCGACGACAAGGGCATCGACCTCGAACTCCTCAAGCGGATCAAGGAGTTCGAACGCGGCCGGATCAGCGAGTACGTGGCGCGGCGGGGCGCCTCGGCGCGCTACGTCGCGGGCGGCAGCGTCTGGGACGTGCCGGCCGACGTCGCGCTGCCGTCCGCGACGCAGAACGAACTGGACGCCGACGCCGCGCGTACGCTCGTGCGCAACGGCGTCAAGGCGGTCTCCGAAGGCGCGAACATGCCGACCACGCCCGAGGCGGTGCACCTGTTCCAGGAGGCCGGCGTCGCGTTCGGGCCGGGCAAGGCCGCCAACGCCGGCGGCGTGGCCACCAGTGCGCTGGAGATGCGCCAGAACGCCGGGCGCGAGTCCTGGACGTTCGACGCCGTGGAGTCCGAACTCGCGGCCATCATGGGCGACATCCACGACACCTGCTTCGCCACCGCGGAGAAGTACGGGCGTCCCGGCGACTACGTCCTCGGTGCCAACATCGCGGGCTTCGAGCGCGTCGCGGACGCGATGCTCGCCCAGGGTCTCATCTGATTCGGCCCGCCCGGGCGCCCGCCCGAGCTGGCCGGCGCCACCCGACAGACGGAGAGGGGCCGCGTACGTCCGCCCGGACGCACGCGGCCCCCTTTGCCGTGCCGCTTTCTCAGGTCAGCGCCCGCACGTCACGTCACGGCCTGAGCTTTGCCGCGAACGTGTCCGCGAGCACCTGGTATCCCGTGGGATTCGCGTGGATGTCCTGCCGCGTGCACATGAACGTCCACTGGCAGATGCGCGCCACATTCAGCGGCACCGGCCCGACCCCGGGAAGCGGCACCTCGGGAGAATAGGCCCGGCTGGAGAAGGCCAGCGCGACATCGGCGACCGCGAAGTCCCGCTCACGCAGTTTGAACGAGATGATTCCGTTCAGGACTTCCTGCAACAGACTTGTCAGATAAGCGAGTTGTTTGCCCTGCTCGCCGGTGAGCCAGGCGGCGAGCGACGGATTGTAGTAAGTCATGCCGGCGTACTGGACGTGCTTTCCGCCCGCGGCCCGCAGGCGCTTCAGGATGACCGGCAGATTCTCGGAGACGGTGTCCATTCCCGCCCGGGCGCAGACGAGGTCGATGCCCGTGACACCGCGGGCGCAGCGCTGCACGTCGTTCGCCCCGATGTCGATCGTCACGTAGCGGACCTTGCCCCGGTGGTCGCGCAGGAACCGCTCGGCGGCGGCGAGTTGGCTGCCTTCGGGGTACGTGCAGCGGTCCCCGCCGTTGCGCAGCGAGGTCGTGGTCGCTCCGCTGCACCCGAGCTTGACGTGCCGCAGATCGGGGTCGTTCGCCTTCAATGCGGCGAACAGCCGGTCGGTGTAGCCCTGGTCGGTGTCTCCCTGCCCCGGCATATAGCCCTTGGCGAGCGAGTCGCCGAGTGAGACGTAGTACGTCGGGCCGCTCGCCGCCGGTGCGGCGGACGCCGTTGCGGCGCCCCCGACGGCGATCAGAACGGCGCTGAGGAGTGCGGCGAGCAGCGTGCCCGGTCTCGTACGCATGCCGTGGTCCCTCCCGCTGGGACCGCCGGGCGGCGGTCACCTGGCGCCCATCTTGAGCGCGCGGGCGGAATCGCACCAGATCGCCGCGCGAAACGGCGGGCGGCCCACAGGAGATCGACCGGACAGCGGAAATCGCCCGGCGGGAGGTTGCGCACCGGGGCACCGGGGTCGCCCGACAGGCGGACGTGCGGCGGGAGATCGGTCAGTGCGACGCGGCGTGGTTGTCGAACGGCGCGACGACCGAGCGCAGCAGGTCCGCGAGCGCGGCGCGCTGCCCGGTGTCGAGTCCGGCGAGGATGTCCCGCTCGTGCTCCAGCAGTTCGGCCATCGCGGCGTCGACGCGGTCGCGTCCGTCGTCGGTCAGGCGCACCAGCACGCCGCGGCGGTCGCCCGGGTCCGGCTGCCGCAGCACGAGGCCCTTCGCGGCGAGCCGGTCGATGCGGTTGGTCATCGTGCCGGAGGTGACCAGCGTCTGGGTGAGGAGCTGACCCGGCGAGAGCTGGTACGGTGCGCCCGCACGACGGAGCGCGGACAGCACGTCGAACTCCCACGGCTCCAGGTCGCGGGCGGAGAAGGCGAGCCGCCGCGCGCGGTCGAGGTGCCGGGCCAACCGGGTGACGCGGCTGAGCACCTCAAGCGGCTCGACATCGAGGTCGGGGCGCTCGCGCTGCCACGCCTCGATCAGTCGGTCGACCTCGTCCTTCATGCCCGTCATTCTAGCGAGTGTTTTGATGACGAGCCTCTTGATATCAAGACAAATCTTGATCAGGAAGCTACTCTGGTGGAGTTGTCTTGATGTCAAGATAAAGCGTCGATGCCAATCGTCGGCGACACCGGGAGGCCGTTGTGTGGGACCCCGACCAGTACCTGCGGTACGCCGACGAACGCGGCCGCCCCTTCCGCGACCTGCTCGCGCGCGTCCCCGTCGCGGCACCGCGCCGGGTCGTCGACCTCGGGTGCGGGCCGGGCAACGCGACGGCGGAACTCGCCGCGCGCTGGCCCGAGGCGTACGTCACGGGCATCGACAACGCGCCGGAGATGATCGAGGCCGCGGGCGAGTACGCCCGCCCCGGCCGCCTCGACTTCCGGCTCGCCGACGTGGCCGCGTGGGCACCCGCCGACGGCGACGCCCCGGTCGACGTGATCGTCGGCAACGCCGCGCTGCACTGGGTCCCCGGCCACCTCGCCCTGCTGCCGGGCTGGACCGACGCGCTGGCCGACGGCGGCGCCTTCGCGGTGCAGGTGCCCGGGAACTTCGCCGACCCCACGCACGTGCTGCTCGGCGAACTGGCCGCCTCCGCGCGGTGGAAGGACCGCCTCGGCGGCGTGGCCCTCCTGCGCACCGAGGTGGGGTCCGCCGACCAGTACCTGGACGCGCTCGCGCGGCCGGGGTTCCGGGTCGACGCGTGGGAGACGACGTACCGCCATGTGCTGCACGGGCCCGACCCGGTCCTCGGGTGGGTGCGGGGCACCGCCCTCCGGCCGGTGCTGGCGGCGCTCGACCCGGCGGAACAGGCCGAGTTCCTGGCCGCGTACGGCGCGCTGCTCGCGGACGCGTACCCGCCCCGGCCGTACGGGACGGTCCTGCCCTTCCGCCGCATCTTCGCCGTCGCCGTCAAGGACTGAGGACCCGGAACAACCGAGAGCCGAGAACCGAGAGGAGGATCCGACGTGTTCGTCGCGATCGACCACGTGCAGCTCGCGATCCCCGCCGGAAGCGAGGACGTGGTGCGGGCCTTCTACACCGGCCCGCTGCGCATGACCGAAGTGCCCAAGCCGGCGGCCCTCGCGGTCCGCGGCGGCTGCTGGTTCGCCGCCGGACCGGTCCAACTCCACCTCGGCGTCGAGGCGGACTTCCGCCCCGCCCGCAAAGCGCACCCCGCACTCGTCGCGGACGACCTCGACGCGCTCGCCGAGCGCCTGGCCGCCGCGGGGGCGCCGGTGCGCTGGAGCGACGAGATCCCGGGCGTACGGCGGTTCCACACCGAGGACCCGGTCGGCAACCGCATCGAGGTGCTCGCGCCCTCCGGCTGAACGGACCGAACACCCGCGTGCCGGGGGTGAAATCGCTCGCGGGTCCGGCCGGGCGGACGGGAGGATGCCCGGATGGAACGCATCCACAATGCCGCCAGGTCACTGCGCGGCCTCGCCCTCGGAGACTCTTTCGGACAACGCTGGTTCTTCCGCAAGGGGGCCGAGCGCGTCGACGAGCTCGCCGCCCGCCGCACACCCGCCGAAAGCCCCTGGAACTGGACCGACGACACCGCCATGGCGCTGTCCGTCGTCCGCATCCTGCACCTGCACGGCCACATCGACCAGGACGCCCTGGCCGACCACTTCGCGCACGCGTACGTCGCCGACGCGTACCGCGGCTACGGCCCGTCGATGCACGGCGTCCTGCGCGCGATCCACGAAGGTGCCGACTGGCGCGAGGTCACGACCGCGCAGTTCGAGGGCCAGGGCTCGTGGGGCAACGGGTCGGCGATGCGCGTCGCGCCGCTGGGCGCCTGGTACGCCGTCGACGACCTCGACCTGGTGGTCGAACAGGCCGCGCTCAGCGCGGAGGCCACCCACGCGCACCCCGAGGCGACCGCGGGCGCGGTGGCCGTCGCGGTGGCCGCGGCGCTCATGACGGCGGGCCGCGCCCGGCCGGCTTCCGACCCGCAGGCGTTCCTCGGGCAGGTCGCGGACCACACACCGCACAGCGAGGTGCGCGGCGGTCTGCGTACGGCCGCCTCCTTCGCGGCGGGCACCACCTGGCTGCACGCCGCCGAAGTCCTCGGCACCGGAAAGCGCATTTCCTGCCCGGACACCGTGCCGTTCGCGCTGTGGACCGCGGCGCACAACCCGGACGACCTCGTCGAGGCGTTGTGGACGACCGCGTTCGGACTCGGTGACGTCGACACCACGTGCGCGATCACCGGAGGTGTCGTCGCCGCGCGGACGGGGCTCGACCGGGTCCCGGACGCGTGGCTCGCGGCGGCCGAGCCGGTGCCGGACTGGGTGGAGGCGGGCAGCACCGCATAGCCGTCGGCCGTGCCGCGCCGGGAAGGCCGCGCGAAACGGATGGGCGATCGCGCTTCCGGGACATTCTCCCGAAGGCGCGGTCGCCCGGGCGCGCGGGCCGCGCCTACGCGCGGTCGTGCTTGCGACGGGTCACCAGACGCGGGTTCTGTTCCAGGCCTGAGAGCCCGTTCCACGCGAGGTTCACCAGGTGTGCGGCCACCTCGGATTTCGCGGGTGTGCGCACGTCGAGCCACCATTGGCCGGTCAGCGCGACCATGCCCACGAGCATCTGCGCGTACATCGGCGCGAGTTTCTGGTCGTAGCCGCGCGACGCGAATTCCAGCCCGAGGATGTGCTCGACCTGCGACGCGATGTCGCTGATGAGCGACGCGAAGGTGCCGGTGGACTGCGCCACCGGCGAATCGCGGACCAGGATCTGGAAGCCGTCGGTCGAATGCTCGATGTAGTCGAGCAGGCCGAACGCGGCCTGCTCGAGGAGTTCGCGCGGATGGCCGCCGGTGAGGGCGCTGGTGACGCCGTCCAGGAGGATGCGCATCTCGCGGTCGACGACGACCGCGTACAAGCCCTCTTTGCCGCCGAAGTGCTCGTACACGACGGGCTTCGACACGCCGGCCTTCGCCGCGATCTCCTCGACGCTCGTGGCGTCGAACCCGCGTTCCGCGAACAGGGTCCGACCGATGTCGATCAGCTGCTCGCGCCGTTCCTTTCCGGTCATGCGCACACGACCGCCGCCGCGCGGAGCACCGCCGCGTCTGCTGCTTTCGGTCATCGCTCCATCATGCCGCGCGCCGCGACTCGACCCGCGCACGGTCCGGCCATCGCACGTCGGAAACCCATCCGAGTTTCTCCATCCAGCGGATGATGCGGGCGCTGGAGTCGAGTTGACCGCGCAGTACGCCGTGCCGTGCGGCGGTCTGGTCGGCGTGGTGCAGGTTGTGCCACGACTCGCCCATCGACGGCACCGCGAGCCACCAGACGTTGCCCGACTTGTCGCGCGACCGGAAGGGCTGGTTGCCGACGGCATGGCAGATCGAGTTGATCGACCAGGTGACGTGGTGCAGCAGGCCGACGCGGACCAGGCCGGCCCAGAAGAACGCGGTCAGCGCACCCTGCCAGGACCACGTGATGAGGCCGCCGGCGAGGGCCGGCAGCAGCAGCGACGCGGCCACCCAGAAGGGGAACTGCCGGGAGACGCGCACCATGTCGGCGTCCTTGAGCAGGTCGGGCGCGTACTTGTCCTGCGGCGTCTGCTCGATGTCGAACAGCCAGCCCATGTGCGCCCACCACATGCCCTTGGTCAGCGCGCGCACGCCGGTGCCGTAGCGCCAGGGGGAGTGCGGGTCGCCGTCCTGGTCGGAGAACTTGTGGTGCTTGCGGTGATCGGCGACCCAGCGGACCAGCGGGCCCTGCACCGCCATGTTCCCGGCGATGGCGAGGCCGATGCGCACCTTGCGGCCGGCCTTGAACGAGCCGTGCGTGAAGTACCGGTGGAAGCCGATGGTGATGCCGTGTCCGGTGATCGCGTACATGACCGCGGCCAGCACCACGTCGAGCCACGAGAGGCCCCAGCCCCACATCACCGGGACCGCGGCGACGAGGGCGGCGAACGGAAGGCCGATGAACAGGGCCAGGGCGAGTTGTTCGGCCCAGTTCTTCTGCTCCCCGCCCAGCGTGCCCCTTGTCGGGGCCGGCGTCGGGGTCTCGGTTTCGAGCACGGCGGTGCCGGACGGAGGTGTCATGGATTCCCTCGCACGTCGGGGACGGGGGTCTGCGGAGCGGAGTCGGCGCCTGTCTGAAGGCATACGTACGCGTAACCTACGGGTCCGTAGGTTGTCGCCAGTATGGCAGGCGACACGTGGAATGTGAGGTCTCCCCGAGTCAACCGGTTATCGCGCCCACGGGGTCGCACGTCGCTACCCGGTTTAACGCGCGGCATGCGGCGCGCGCGGGCTGGCATAGTAGGAGCCGACGACGGCGGGTCCGCGGACACGATTTCGCGGCGTGCCGGTCCGTTCGGTCCGCTGTGGTGTAATCGGCAGCACTGGGGTCTTTGGAACCCTATGTCCAGGTTCGAGTCCTGGCAGCGGAGCTCATGTCCGGGTGGCGGCTCCCCGGTGAGGCACCGGTATCCTCGCTAGTGTCCGGTCTTTCCGGCGTGTTCGGCCTGCCGTCGGCACGTTGTCACCGGACGGTCCCCCCGCAAGCAGAGCCGAGGAGCCACCTGCGTGAGCCCCGTCCGCCCCGCTGCCGTTGTCGTTCTCGCCGCGGGTGAGGGAACCCGCATGAGATCCGCGACCACGCCCAAGGTCCTGCACGCGCTCGCCGGGCGCAGCCTGGTCGGGCACGTCGTCGAGGCCGCGCGACGACTCGATCCGGAAGAACTCGTCGTCGTGGTCGGCCACGGCCGCGACCAGGTCACCGCGCATCTGGCCGAGCTCGACCCGGCCGCACTCACCGTCGTCCAGGAGCAGCAGAACGGCACCGGCCACGCCGTGCGCGTCGCCGTCGACGCGCTCGCCGACCAGGGCCGTGAGCCGTCCGGCACGGTCGTCGTGGTGTGCGGCGACACCCCGCTGCTGACCACCGGCACGCTCGGCGCGCTGGTCGAGACGCACCAACTGGAGGGCAACGCCGTCACGGTGCTGTCCGCGCACGTGCCCGACCCGGCCGGCTACGGCCGCATCGTCCGCATCGCCGACGACGCCCGCCCCGGCGAGGGCGGTACCGCGGTCGCCGGGATCGTCGAGCACAAGGACGCCACCGAGGCGCAGCGGGCGATCACCGAGATCAACTCCGGCGTCTACGCCTTCGACGGCAAGCTGCTGCGCGCCGCCCTGGCCGGGCTGACCACCGACAACAGCCAGGGCGAGGAGTACCTCACCGACACCCTGACCGTGCTGCGCGAGGCCGGGCACCGGGTCGGCGCGGTCGCCGCCGCCGACCACCGCGAGATCCTCGGCATCAACGACCGGGTGCAACTCGCGGAGGCGCGCGGGCTGTTGAACCGGCGCATCGTCGAGGACTGGATGCGCGCCGGGGTCACCGTCGTCGACCCGGCGACCACGTGGATCGACGTCGACGCGGTCCTGGAGGCCGACGCGGCGGTGCTGCCCAACACCCAGCTGCACGGCCGCACGGTGGTGCGGGCCGGCGCCGAGGTCGGGCCGAACTGCACGCTGCGTGACACCCGGGTCGAGGCCGGCGCGCACGTCCTGAACGCCACGTGCGAGGGTGCGGTGATCGGTCCGGGCGCGACGGTCGGGCCGTACACGTACCTGCGCCCGGGGACGGTGCTGGCCGCCAAGGCGAAGGCCGGCGGATTCGTCGAGATGAAGAACGCGCAGGTAGGCGAGGGTTCCAAGGTCCCGCACCTGTCCTACGTCGGGGATGCGACCATCGGTGTCGGCGCCAATATCGGTGCCGCTACGATTTTCGTGAATTACGACGGAGTCGCCAAGCACCACACCGTGGTGGGCGACCATGTACGAGTGGGCAGCGATTCGATGCTGGTAGCGCCGGTCACCATCGGTGACGGAGCGTACACCGCAGCCGGGTCGGTGATCACCGAGGACGTCCCGCCCGGAGCGATGGCGGTGGCGCGCGGTCGCCAACGGAACATCAAGGGCTGGGTCGTCCGGCGGCGCGCGGGTTCGCCTGCCGCCGAGGCGGCGCAGCGCAGCACGGCGCAGCGGGATGCGGCCGGGGACGTGCAGGACACGGCAGGGCCGACCGCCGGCCAGGTCGAGGCGAGCAACAAGGAGATGGATCAGTGACCGGGATCAAGCTGGCACCTGAGCGCAAGCTCATGCTGTTCACCGGCAGGGCCCACCCCGAGCTGGCGAAGGAAGTGGCGTCCGAGCTCGGTGCGACTCTTGTCCCGACCAAGGCTTTCGACTTCGCCAACGGTGAGATCTACGTACGTTTCGAGGAGTCCGTCCGCGGCTCCGACGCGTTCGTCATCCAGAGCCACACCGCTCCGATCAACACCTGGATCATGGAGCAGCTGATCATGGTCGACGCGCTGAAGCGGGCCTCCGCCAAGCGCATCACCGTGATCATCCCGTTCTACGGGTACGCCCGCCAGGACAAGAAGCACCGCGGCCGCGAGCCGATCTCGGCCCGCCTGATGGCCGACCTGTTCAAGACCGCGGGCGCCGACCGCCTGATGTGCGTGGACCTGCACACCTCGCAGATCCAGGGCTTCTTCGACGGTCCGGTGGACCACCTGTTCGCGCTGCCGCTGCTGGCCGACCACGTCGGCAACCGGGTGGACCGCGAGCGCCTGACCGTGGTGTCGCCGGACGCCGGCCGGGTGCGCGTGGCCGACCAGTGGACCGACCGCCTCGGCGCGCCGCTGGCGATCATCCACAAGCGCCGCGACCCGAACGTCGCCAACGAGGTCTCCGTGCACGAGGTCGTCGGTGAGGTCGAGGGCCGCACGTGTGTGCTGGTCGACGACATGATCGACACCGGCGGCACGATCTGCGCGGCCGCCGAGGCGCTGTTCGCCAACGGCGCGGCGGACGTCATCGTCGCGGCGACCCACGCGGTGCTGTCCGGCCCCGCGGTGGACCGTCTGAAGAACTCCCGGATCAGCGAGGTCATCGTGACCAACTCGCTGCCCATCCCGAACGACCGCCGCTTCGACAAGCTCACCGAGCTGTCGATCGCGCCGATGGTGGCCCGTGCCATCACCGAGGTCTTCGAGGACGGCTCGGTCACGAGCCTGTTCGAGGGCCACAGCTGAGCGGTCGCCCTCGGGCTCCCGGGAGTTCGTGTACCGGCCCAACGGGCCGGTGCGGAACGCCTCTTCGGACGCCGTCCGGTCCTCGCGACCGGGCGGCGTCCGGCTGTTCGGGGGTACCCGATTTCAGCCTCACCCGAGGTTGCGGGTAGGCTTACGGGGTTGCCCGGCGAGGGATGCGAGATCTTGCTCCGTGATCGACGCGGTAGCTGACGGCTTGCACGCTCCTCACAGGGTGCAGGGAACCCGGTGCCACTCGGGCACCACGGGGTCCGATCGAGTTCGTCCGCTTTCCGGCGTCGCTCGGATCGGGCTTCATCCATGGGGATCCCACCCCGCACATCCGCCACCGCGTCGTTTCGAGGAGTACCCGTCGTGTCCGAGGTCCGTATCGCCGCCGAGTCGCGTTCCGAGTTCGGCAAGGGCGCCGCGCGACGTGCCCGTCGCGAGGGCAAGGTTCCCGCCGTCCTGTACGGACACGGCACCGCGCCGGTCCACCTGTCGCTGCCGGGCCACGACCTGATGCTCGCGCTGAAGACGCCGAACGTCCTGCTGTCCCTCGACGTGGACGGCAAGAAGGAGCTCGCGCTCCCCAAGGACGTGCAGCGCCACCCGATCAAGCGCCACCTCGAGCACGTGGACCTGATCCTGGTGAAGCGCGGCGAGAAGGTCGTCGTGGACGTCCCGGTCGTCGCCACCGGCACCGTCGCCCCCGGCGGCCTGCTGGAGACCGTCCTGGTCGCGCTGCCGATCGAGGCCGAGGCCACCCACCTGCCCGAGTCGATCGAGATCTCGGTCGAGGGCCTGGAGGCCGGCCAGTCCGTGCACGCCAAGGACGTCAAGCTGGCGTCCGGTTCGACCCTCGCGATCGACGGCGACGCCGTCGTGCTGCACGTTATGGTCCCGGCCGCGGCCGAGGCGGAGGCGTCCGACGAGGAGACCGACGAGGCCGAGGCTCCGGCGGACGCCGAGCCCGTCGAGGCCTGATCCGCACCCGACGCGGACCGAGACAGCCCGAGCCGACACGGCCCGGACGACACGGGGAACACTCGACATGGTGACGCCGCAGGCCCACGCCGCCACGGACGACAACGGTCCGTGGCTGGTCGTGGGCCTCGGCAATCCCGGGCCCGAGTACGAAGGCAACCGCCACAACGTCGGGTTCATGGTCGCCGACCTCCTCGCGGCGCGCGTGGGCGGCAAGTTCAAGGCCCACAAGTCGCGCGCCCAGGTGCTGGAAGGCCGGCTCGCGGGTCGGCGCGTCGTGCTGGCCAAGCCCATGACGTACATGAACCTCTCCGGCGGACCGGTCACCGCGCTCCGGGACTTCTACAAGGTCCCGACCGAGCGGATCGTCGTCGTGCACGACGAACTCGACATCGACTTCGCGGTGCTGCGCCTCAAGCGCGGCGGCGGCGACAACGGCCACAACGGCCTGAAGCCGATCACCAAGTCGCTCGGGCCGGACTACTACCGGGTGCGGTTCGGCATCGGCCGGCCGCCCGGGCGCATGGATGTCGCGGCGTACGTGCTCAAGGACTTCTCGTCGACCGAGCGCAAGGGCCTGGACGTCGAGGTGGACCGCGCCGCCGACGCCGTCGAGTCGCTCATCACCGACGGCCTCGAACGCGCGCAGAGCTTCTACAACTCCTGAACCGGCTTCTGCGACTCCTGAACTCCCGACGCCGCGGCGGCTACCAGCTGCCGTCGTCGCGCACGCGCGCCGGCGCGGTGCCCAGGATCAGTGTGATCAACGCCGCGTCCATGCTCTCGCCGAGGAACCACTCGCCGGTGTGGTCTATCGCGAACACCCGGCTCGACGGGTCGATCGCCAGGTAGCCCGCCCCGCCGTCCTCCCCGCCCAACGGGCACAGGTGCGTGCCGAGCGCGCGCCCGACGTCCCCCAGCGTGCGGGCCAGGTGCAGCCCCACCCTCGGATCGATGGTGAACGGCCGCAGCGCGACCGCCGCCCCCGGTCCGTCGACCGCCACGCGCAGCCCGCCGAACTCCGACCACGCGTCCAGTGCGGCCGGGAAGACCGTGTGCCGGTAGCCGTCCGGCGACGTGTGGTCGGCCACCTCCTTCGCCCAGGCCTCCGCCTGTTCGAGGCGCTTACGGCCCACCCGCCAGCCCGCGCGGCCCAGTTCGTACACCACCTCGGTCGGGAACCGCGACACGCTCAGCCCTCCGTCGCGGTGACGCCGAAGTGCTCCAGGAGCGCCGCGCACGAACGGCAGGGCGGCTGGTAACCGCCGTGCTCCGGGTCCCCCTCCTCGCGAATGCGACGCAGCGTCACACGTGCCCCCTTCAGTGCGCGCCGCGCGTCGGCCAGGGTGAAGGGCTTTTTGGCGGCGCGCCCCTTGCGTGATTCCTCGGCCTCGATGAGGTGTTCGGACAGCAGCTCGACCTCCGGGCACCGGCCGTTCCACCGCTCGCGCTGGTCGGCGGGGAGCCCGGCGAGGAACTCGCGGACCAACGGGTGCGGTGCGGGCGCCGTGTCGCCCTTCGCCCCCGCCCTGGTACGCACCTTCTTGCCGGTGAACAGGGCCGCTGCCACGGCCGGGAGGATGCTGTCGCGCGGTACGCGTACGAGCACCGCCCCGGCGCCGTCCGTCGTGGTTTCCTGCGGTGCCCGGCTGGTCGTCGGGTTGAGCGGGGCCACGATCGCTTTCCTTCCTGCAACTGGTGCCGGCGTGAGTCTGCCGTTCTTCCGTCGGGCGTCTCGGACGCGTGTCCTTGTCACAGGGTGCCAAACGGAGTCGCACGCCACACAACCAGGGTGACCCTAAGTGATCACCGCCACAGACGCTATCGGAAACCGGAGTTCCGTTTTTCCGCGGCGGCCCGGAGGCCGGTTCCACGTCGCCCACCGGCTGGTTCCCGGACCACATCGCACGGTCCACCCCGATTTTTCTGCGGATGGGCACCCGCAGCGCCTCCCGGGCGCTAGCGTCGTGGGGACGGTCCGCAGCACGTCGACGAGCACGCCCGGGGTGGGGGTTCATGCCGGGTGCGCCGTCGGGGCGGAACGCGGTCGGCCGCGGGCACCGCGGGTGGGGATGTCGCAGGCCAGGGGGGCGTGTGGCAGGGGGAAGCCAAGGAGTTGACGTTTCGTCATGTCTTCTGTGGGGTTGGCGGTTGTCGGCGCCGGATACTGGGGCCCGAATCTGGTACGCAACGCGCAGGCCACACCCGGGCTCCGGGTCGAGGCGCTGTGCGACCTGGACGAGGCCCGCGCCCGGGCGGTGCTCGGCGCCTACAGCACGGTCCGGGTGACGACGTCCTACGAGGACGTCCTGAACGACGACGCGGTGCAGGCAGTCGCCATCGCGACACCTGCCGCGACGCACTTCGAACTCGTGCGCGCCGCACTGGAGTCCGGCAAGCACGTGCTGGTCGAGAAGCCCATCACGTCGTCGCGCGCGGACGCCGTCAAGCTGGTGGAACTCGCCGAGCGCAACGGTCTGACGCTCATGTGCGACCACACGTTCTGCTACATGCCGGTGGTCCGCCGCATCCGCGACATGATCCACGGCGGCGAGCTGGGCGACGTGCAGTTCGTCGACTCGGTACGCATCAACCTCGGGCTCGTCCAACCCGACGTAGACGTGCTGTGGGATCTCGCGCCGCACGACCTGTCGATCCTCGACTTCATCCTGCCGCCGGGTGTGCACCCGATCTCGGTGTCCGCGCACGGCGCCGACCCGATCGGTACGGGGCGGGCCTGCCTGGCGTACCTCGTGCTGCGCCTGAACACCGGCGCCATGGCGCACGTGCACGTCAACTGGCTGTCGCCGACCAAGGTACGTACGACGATCATCGGCGGGTCGCGCCGCACACTGGTGTGGGACGACATGAACCCGGCCGCCCGGCTCCACGTGCACGACAAGGGGATAGACCTCGCGCAGGACGCCGCGCTCGGCCGCGAGGCGCGCTACAGCAAGCTCGTGTCGTACCGCACCGGCGACGTGGTGTCGCCCGCGCTGCCGGAGACCGAGGCGTTGCGCGGCGTCATGGCCGAGTTCGCGTCGGCGATCGCGGAGACACGGCCCGCGCTGACCGACGGACGGTCGGGCCTGCGCGTGCTCGAACTGCTCGAGGCCGCCTCGCGCAGCCTGGAGACGGGGGGCCACGCGGTCCCGGTGGGACCCGGGGTTCCGGCCGCCCGGCCGGTGCCCGTGCCCGCATCTGTACCGGTGGCCGCGTCGGTCGCCGCCGCGACGCCGATCCAGCCGGTCTCCCCGGCGCCGACGAAGGGCTGAACACCCATGGCACCCGAGCCCCTTGAGCCGACCGAAGCGGAGCACGGCGTGGACGCGGCCGCCCCCGGCACCCCGGCGGTATCCCTCGCCGGCTCCCGATGCCTCGTCACCGGCGGTGCGGGGACGATCGGTTCGACGATCGCCGACCAGCTCCTCGACGCGGGCGCGCGCGAAGTGGTCGTGCTCGACGACCTGACGCGCGGGCGGCGCGAGAACCTCGCGTACGCCCTCGACCCCGCCCGCGAGGGCCGCTGCCGCCTCGTCGAAGGCGACATCCGCGACCGCGCCCTGCTCGCCGATCTGATGCCGGGCACCGATGTGGTCTTCCACCTCGCCGCGATCCGCATCACGCAGTGCGTCGAGGACCCGAGGCTGGCCCTCGAAGTGCTCGTGGACGGCACGTTCGACGTGCTTGAGGCCGCGCAGAAGGCGGGGGTGCGCAAGGTGGTGGCCTCGTCGTCCGCATCGGTCTACGGCCTCGCCGAGGAGTTCCCGACGACCGAGAAGCACCACCCGTACGACAACGACACGATCTACGGTGCCGCGAAGCTGTTCAACGAGGGCCTGCTGCGCAGCTTCCGGGCGATGTACGGCATCGACTACGTGGCGCTGCGCTACTTCAACGTGTACGGCCCGCGGATGGACATCCACGGCCTCTACACCGAAGTGCTGATCCGCTGGATGGAGCGCATCTCGAAGGGCGAGCCCCCGCTGATCTTCGGCGACGGCCTGCAGACCATGGACTTCGTGCACACCGCCGACATCGCGCGCGCGAACCTGCTGGCCGTCCAGGCCCCGGTGACCGGCGAGGTCTACAACATCGCGTCCGGCGTCGAGACGTCGCTCAAGGAGCTGGCCGAGCGGCTGCTCGTCGCGATGGGCTCCGAACTGGGCGTGGAACACGGCCCGGAGCGCGCCGTGAACGGTGTCACGCGGCGCCTCGCGGACACCGGCAAGGCCGAGCGCGACCTCGGCTTCCGCGCCGAGATCGGGCTCGACGAGGGGCTGCGCCAACTCGTGCGGTGGTGGGTGGACAGCAAGTGACGGCGGCCGTAGCTGGCGGTTGACCGAGGAGCGGTACCGGGCGGCCGGACGAGGCGGCCGCCCGAGGCAAGTGGACAAACGTGGGGGGAAATCCGTGTGGGGGGTTCGGTGAGCGAGCGTATTCCGGTCATGCGGCCGTGGTTCGGTCCGGAGGAGGCGGAGGCGGCGGCCGAGGCCGTGCGCTCCGGGTGGGTGGCCCAGGGGCCGAGAGTGGCCGCGTTCGAGGCGGCGTTCGCCGAGCGGGTCGGCGCGGCCGACGCGGTCGCGGTGTCGTCGTGCACGACCGCGCTGCATCTGGCGCTGATCGGCGCCGGGGTCGGTCCAGGCGACGAAGTCGTGGTCCCGTCGCTGTCGTTCATCGCGACCGCGAACGCGGTGCGGTACGTGGGCGCGAGCCCCGTCTTCGCGGACGTGGACATCGAGACCGGCAACCTCACGGCGGACACCGTCGACGCGGTGCGCACGCCTCGCACGCGGGCCGTGATCCTGGTCGATCAGGGCGGCGTGCCCGCCGACCTCGACGCGGTACGCGAACTCTGCGACCCGCTGGGCATCGTCGTGGTCGAGGACGCCGCGTGCGGGGCCGGCTCCCGGCTGCGCGGCCGCCAGGTCGGCGCGGGGGCGGCCTTCGCGACCTACTCGTTCCACCCGCGCAAGCTGCTCACCTGCGGCGAGGGCGGCATGGTCACGGTGGACCGGGCCGATGTCGCCGTCCGGCTGCGGCGGTTGCGCGAGCACGGCATGAGCGTCAGCGCGGCGGACCGCGACGCGGCCGACCGGGGCGGCGCGCCGCCGGTTCTGGAGACGTACGACGAACTCGGCTTCAACTACCGCATGACCGACGTCCAGGCCGCCATCGGACTCGTGCAACTCGGGCGCCTGGACGCCATGGTCGAGCGCCGCCGGAAGCTGGCGGACCGGTACCGCAGGCTGCTGGCCGGGGTGCCGGGGCTGCGGCTCGTCGCGGACCCCCAGTACGGCACGACGAACTACCAGGCGTGCTGGGCGCTGCTCCCCGAGGACTTCCCGCTCGAACGCGACGCGCTCCTGGGCCGCCTGTCCGCCGAGGGCATATCGGCGCGGCGCGGCATCATGGCGGCGCACCTGGAGCCCGCGTACGCCGACACCCCCCACGGGCCGCTTCCCGCGACCGAGCGCCTGACCCGGGACTCGCTGATCCTGCCGCTTTTCCACGATCTGACGGAAGCTCAGCAGGACCGTGTGGTCTCGGTGTTGTACGCGGCGGCGGGCGTCGCCGCACCGGAGCTGGCGGAGGCGGGGGCATGAGTCAGGAGACGAGCCCGGCATCGAGTCCGGCAGCGAGCCGGGCGTCGAGTCCGGCATCGAGCCCGGCGTCGAGTCCGGCGACCGACGCGACGGCGAACCCCGCGACGAGCCCGGCCGCCGGGAACGTCCCCTTGGTCGACCTGTTGGCCGGACACGCCGAGGTCGCCGCCGAGGTGGAGGAGGGCTTCGCCCGCGTCCTGGCCACCGGCGCGTTCATCAAGGGCCCGGATGTGGCGGCCTTCGAAGCCGAGTTCGCCGCGTTCAGCGGAACCGCGCACTGCGTCGGCGTCGCCAACGGCACCGATGCGCTCGAACTCGCGCTGCGCGCCGCCGAGATGCCGGCCGGTGCCGGGGTGGTCATGCCCGCCAACACCTTTGTGGCGTCCGCGGAAGCGGTCGTCCGGGCCGGCGGCAGGCCGGTGTTCGCGGACGTGGACGACGAGTTCCTGCTCCTCGACCCGGAGTGTGCCGCCGAATCGCGCGGCGACGCCTGGGGCCTGCTGCCCGTCCATCTGAACGGCCAACTCGCCCCGATGGCACCGCTGGCGGCCCTGGCCGCCGAGACCGGGCTGCGGCTGTTCGAGGACGCCGCGCAGTGCCAAGGTGCCACCCAGGACGGCCGCGGCGCCGGATCGTGGGGCCTCGCCGCCGGCACCAGTTTCTACCCGGGCAAGAACCTCGGGGCGTACGGCGACGGCGGCGCGGTGCTCACGAACGATGCCGAACTCGACCGGGTGGTCCGTGAGTTGGGCGACCACGGCTCGTCCCGCAAGTACGCGCACGACCGGCTCGGCTTCAACTCCCGTCTCGACACCCTGCAGGCGGTCGTGCTGCGCGCGAAACTGCGGAGGCTCACCGACTGGAACGCCGCCCGCCGGGCCGCGGCGGCCCGGTACGACGCGCTGCTGGCGGACTTGGAGGACGTACGGCTGCCGCGTACCGCACCCGGCAACGTGCACGTGTGGCACCTCTACGCGGTCCGCGTCCCGCGGCGCGACGAGGTGTTGGCGGAACTCAACGCCGCCGGCATCGGCGCCGGGATCCACTACCCGGTGCCGGTCCACCTCCAGGCCGCCTTCCGCGAACTCGGCCACGGTCCCGGTGACTTCCCGGTGTCCGAACGGGCGGCAGCGGAGATCCTGACGCTGCCGCTGTTCCCGCAGATCACCGAGGAGCAGCAGGTCCGCGTGGCCGAGGCGCTGGGCAAGGCGCTGGCCCGGGCGGGAGCCTCCGGGAGCGGCGCATGACCGGCCGCACGCTGCCCCAAGGCGCCCGCATCCGGTCGCTCGGGCACGCGTCCTACGAGATCGAGCACGCGGGTGTGCGGCTGTTGATCGACCCGTGGTTCCACCCGGCGTTCCTGGGCTCGTGGTTCCCGTTCCCGGACAACCGGCCGCTGCTGGACGACGTGGTGACGAACGCGTACGACCTGCTCTACCTGTCGCACGCGCACGAGGACCACTTCGACGAGCGGACCCTCGAACTCATCGACCGCGACGCGACGACCGTTGTCGTGCCGCGCTTCCGCTCCAAGGCGCTGGTGCGGCGGCTGGAGGAGCTGGGTTTCCGTACCGTGGTCAGTCTCGGGCACAAGGAACGGCACGAGGTGGCCGACGGGTTCGTGCTCACGATGCTCCTCGACACAAGCCACAAGGAGGACAGCGGGCTCGTCGTCGACCTCGACGGCTTCCGCTTCCTCGACCTCAACGACTGCAACACCCCGCTGTCCGAACTGCCGACCGACGTGGACCTGTTGTCGGCGCAGTACTCGGGAGCCATGTGGTACCCGAACTGCTACGCCTACCCGGACGAAGTGCAGCGCCGCAAGACCGCGGAGGTGCGCGGCGACCTGTTCGACACGCTCGTGCGCAAGGTGCGGCTGACGGGTGCGTCCGCATACCTCCCGGCGGCGGGCCCGCCGTGCTTCCTCGACCCCGAGTTGGAGCGGTTCAACGACCGTACGGCGACCATCTTCCCGGTGTGGGACGACCTGGCCGACGACTTCGCGGCGGCCTGCCCCGGAGTGGCGGCGGTCTGCCTGGAACCGGGCGACGCGCTGACCGCGGACGGACCCGTCGAGTCGGGCCTGCCGGGGCGCGCGGCGTGGCGGGAGGACCCGGAGGGGTACCTCGCGGCGTACCGGGTGCGCCGGGCGGACGAGTGGGCGGCGTACCACGAGGAACCGTTCGAGCCGGTGGGGGCCGAGGAACTGAGTGGATACTTCGCCAAGTTGACGAGCTGGAACAAGCGGTTCCTGGCCGACTACGAGCGCGACGTGCGGCTGGTCGCGGACGGCGTCACGTGGGCGGTACGCCTGGGCCGGGTCGGCGGCGTGCTGGAGGAGGACCCGGTCGACGCGGGCTACACCATCCACGTTCCGCCGCGCGCCCTGCGGGCGATCGTGGACGGGCGCATCGGGTGGGAGGAGGCGCTGCTGTCGCTGCGGCTGAGCCTGCACCGCGACCCGGACGTGTTCGACCTGACGCTGATGAGCCTGCTGCGCTACGGCAACCAGCCGGCGCAGACCATGCAGATGGTCCGCGAACGGGACGAGGCGGCGTCGGGCGAGACGATCGAGCGCTGCGGGTACGCCTTCCAGCGGTTCTGCCCGCACGCGGGGGAGGACCTCGCGCACGCCGACATCGAGGACGGCGTCGTCGAATGCCCGCGGCACCACTGGAAGTGGGACCTGGCGACCGGTGAGTGCGTCTCGGGCGGCACGGTTCCGCTGCGCGTCGACCCGTCGGAACGGGTGCCGTAGCAGCCGACGGCCTCAGCCGTCTTCCCGGGTGGGCGCGGCGCGCAGCAGGCGCAGCAGGTCCGCGGTGCGCAGGCCGAGGGTCGTCTTGACCGACCTGATCACGCTCGCGGCCGGCACCGCCGCGGACTCGCCGTCCCCGACCGCGACTTCGTGGACGCGCAGAACGCCGTCGCCGGTCAGCACGTCGACCCAGCCCGCGCCGGTGCGGTCCACCAGGACCACGCGTCCCGGGACTCGGCCGGTGTAGTCGGGGGCGTCGGGGGCGGGCTCGGCGCGCAGGATCCGCAGGGTTTCGAGGCCGAAGTGCGTGAAGGCGCCGGGGTACGGCGGCGTCAGCGCACGGATCAGCCGATCGGTCACCGCGGTCGGTGCGGACCACGCGATCTCGCCGTCCTCGGGCAGCCGGGTGCAGCCGTACGTCGCCAGGGAGTGGTCCTGGGGATCGCCCTCGTCGCCGGCCAGGCGGCGGGCGACGGCGTCCGCGAGAACGGCGCGCTGGCGGCCGTTGAGGCGGTCGTACAGGTCGGTCACCGTGTCGCGCGGACCGATCGGGACGGACTCCTGGTGCAGGATGCCCCCGGCGTCCAGCCCCGGGGCCATGGTGTGCACTGAGATGGCCGTCTCGGCGTCGCCGTTGACGATCGCCCAGTTGACGTTGGCCCGGCCGCGCCCGCGCGGCAGCGGCGAGTAGTGCACGTTGACGAACGGGCGGCGGGAGAGCAGGCGGTCGGGGAGGATGCGGTCGTACGACGAGACCACGACGGCGTCGGGAGCCAGGCGTTCGACGAGCGCCTCGATGTCGGCGACGCGCGTCCCGGGCTCGACGGGTACGCCGAGTTTCCCGGCGTACGCGGTCGTGTCGTCGTCGCCGGGGCGTACCAGTGCCACGACGTCGAAGCGCTCGGCCAGGGCCTCGAGTGCGTCTCGGGTGGTCGGGCCGATACCGACGAGGAGCACGCGCGGCTTCGCCTCAGAGGTCATCGATGTACTCCCTGTCCTCGTCACTGCGCAACTCCGGCCTGGTGAGCAGGATCTGAGCGACCTTCAGCCCGCCCGCCTGAAGCCGCACGATCGGTTCCGGGCCGACCGCGGACGGCAGGATCGCCATGTGCCCCGGCGCGGGGCCGACGGGCGGCCAGAACGGCACGCCGCTCGCGGTCAGCGCCTCACGGTCGAGGTCGCCCCACACCTGCACGACCGCGGCCCCCGGCCAGCGGGCGGCGATCCTGGACGCCTCGGCGGCGCCGATGACGGGCCGGTCGCCGGGGCGCAGCGCGACCACGACGGCGTCGACGTCCTCCGGGGTGTTCACCAGGTCGAGCGAGTCCGCGCCGTGCACCTGCGCGCCGGCCCGGACGAGGCCGTCGACGATCTCCGGCTCGAAGGGGTTGTCGCACAGGACGACGCAGTTCGCCCCGTAGACCGCGACGCCGCAGTCCGACAGCAGGCGCACCACCATGGCGCGGTGGTGGTCGAACACGCCGACGGACGGGTGGTGTTCGTTGGTGCCCGCGTGGGACATGCCGCGTTCCCGCAGGGCGGCGAGGTCCACGTCCTGGCGGCCGAGGCCGATCTCCCATGCCTCGTACATCAGGGGGACGACGGCGGTGGGCTTGAGGCGGGCGACGAACTCCGCGTCGATGGGCCGGAGATGGCCGCTGTTGGTCACGACGTCCGCCGCCTCGATATGACGTGGCGTCAACTCGGTGACGATGTCGATTGGTTGCCGGGTGCCCGCGAACAGGGCGACCAGGCCGGTGAGGTGGCGTACCTCCTCGGCGGTGCCGTACCTGGTGTCGCGGGTCAGCGCGATCACGCGCGCGCCGGCGAGCGAGGCGAGGACCGGGGTGACCGCGTACGCCCCGGTCGCCGCCTCGGTGAGCACCGTCCGGCCGGTCAGGTCGAGCTTCAGATCGGCGACCGCGCGTACCGCGAGCCGGGCCAGGCGTTCCGGGGCGAACCCCGGCCGCGGATCGACAGGTGGCCCGCCTGCGCTCGACGCCCCCGTGGCGTTGTTCACGACCCCTCCACTCCGGTCACCGCTGATCGGACGACTGCTACAGCACCTCGACGTTGTCCGCGCGGCCCAGCGAGCGGCGGCAGTCGAGGATGTACGCGGCGTGCTCGCGCACCAGCGCGAGGTCCAGGTCGTCGTGGTCGACCAGCAGGACCACCGCGTCCGCCGCGGCGACCGCCTCGGCCGTCAGCTCCACGCGGACCAGCCGAGCGTCGACCCGCTGCGCGAGGTCGACGTGCGGGTCCACCGCGCTGACCTCGGCGCCGAGGTCCAGCAGCAGGCGGGCGATCCGCGTCGACGGCGACTCGCGCGCGTCGCCGGTGTTCTTCTTGTACGCGAGACCGAGCAGCAGCACGCGCGACCCGTTGACCGAGCGCTGCCGGGCGTTGAACGCGGCGGTGAGGCGGCGTACCACGTAGTCGGGCATGTGGTTGTTGACGTCGTTGGCCAGTTCGACGAACCGGAAGCTCTGCCCGAGAGTGCGTTGCACGCGCCACGACAGGTACGACGGGTCGATCGGCAGGCAGTGGCCGCCGACGCCGGGCCCGGGGGTGAAGCGCATGAAGCCGAACGGCTTCGTCGAGCACGCGTCGATCGCCTCCCACACGTCGATGCCCAGGTCGTGGGCGAACATCGCGACCTCGTTGACGAGCGCGATGTTGACGTGCCGGAAGGTGTTCTCGATCAGCTTGACGAGCTCGGCCTCCTTGGGCGACGTGACCGGCACCGTGCGGTCCACCAGCGAGCCGTAGAACCCGTCGACGACGGCCAGCGATTCGGCGTCGATGCCGGAGACCACCTTCGGCGTGTTGACCAGGTTCCACGTCGGATTGCCCGGGTCGATGCGTTCGGGGCTGTAACCGAGGTGGAAGTCCCGCCCGGCGGCCAGCCCGGAGCCCTCCTCCAGCAGCGGCCCGACCAACTCCTCGGTCGTGCCCGGGTACGTCGTCGACTCCAGCACCACCGTCGCGCCCGGCCGCAGATACCGGGACAGCGTGCGCGCGCAGTCCTCGATGTACGTCAGATCCGGCACGCCCTCGCGCAGCGGCGTGGGCACCGTGATGACCGCGATGTCGAACCCGCCCAGCTCGCGCGGCTCGGCGGTGGCGCGGTAGCGGCCCGCGTCCAGGATCTCCTTGACCTGCGCCGACGGGATGTCCTCGACATAGGACTCGCCCGCGGCAAGCTGCTTCACCCGCCGTGCGTCGGTGTCGTAGCCGACGACGTCGTGGCCGACCTGCGCCGCGCGTACCGCCAGCGGCAGCCCGACGTACCCCTGACCCGCGATGACCACCCGCATGCTGTTCCCCTCCCCAACAACCCTTGCCGTCCCCGCGCTAGCGGGGCTTGGCGGCGATATGCGACACCACGAGCCCGCCCCGGCGCTCCCGGCGCACGACGGCGTCCGGGAACAACCGCTCCAACTCCGCCCGCCGAACGCGCGCGGCGCGCACCCAGTAGCGGGAGGCGAGCCCGCGCACCGCCCCCGCGAGCGCCTCGCGCCGACGACCGGACTCGACCTCGAACAGCCCGTCGCACAGGGCGACGTCGTACGCTCCGGCGTACGTCACCGGATCGCCGACCCCGAGCTCCAGCCACGACAGCACCCGCCGCGGCTTGGCGTCGATGCCGACCACCTCGACATGCGCCGGCCGCACCGGCGCGTGCAACCAGAAGTCGACGGACCCGCCGAGGTCGACCACCCGCAGCTTGTCGATGTCCGGGAACGCCTCGCGAAACCACTCCCACCGACGAGCGCGCGTCGAGGCGTCGAACTGCGCCGCGACGGGCACGACGAACCGCCCGGCGGCCCCTCGTACGACCCGCCGCACATCGGCACGCAAATCCCGCACCCGATACCCCCAGCCCCCCGGCCCCACGGCCACCCCCGGCCGCACCCCGTCAGGCTATGCGACAACCCACCCGCCCGGCGGCAATTCCCCCGACACCCCTGCCAACCGCCCCTCACCGCCGCGACCGCCTGCTCGGTGTGTTCGTGGCCCACGCGTTGGCGCGACGTGACGAACTCGATCGGACTCAGGTCGACCTCACGTGGACGACTCACGCATACGAACCCCTCGACCCCATCCCCGACCACGAAGGACCGCACCGGAGGTGAATCCGGTGCGGCCCTCGGGTGGTTGCGTGTGGGGTCAGCCCTGCCAGACCAGCGACTGGATCTCGCTGTAGGCGTGCAGGCCGTACGAGCCGCCGTCGCGGCCGACGCCGGACTTCTTGAAGCCGCCGAACGGCGCCTCCATGTTGCGGCCGACCGTGTTGACGCCGACGCCGCCCGAGCGGAGGCGGCGCGCGACGCGGAAGGCGCGCTCGGAGTCCGCGGAGAAGACGTAGCTGATCAGGCCGTAGTCGGAGTCGTTGGCGATCTTGACGCCCTCCTCCTCGTCGTCGAACGGGATGACCGTGACGACCGGGCCGAAGAACTCCTCGCGGGCGATGCTCATCTCGTTCGTGGCCTCGGTGAACAGCGTCGGGGCGACGAAGAAGCCCTTGTCGAAGTCGGGGCGCTCGCCGCCGACCACCAGGTGCGCGCCCTCGGCCTTGCCCTGCGCGACCAGGTCCTCCACGCGACCGCGCTGCACCGCCGAGATGACCGGGCCGACCACGACGCCCTCGTCGGCCGGGTTGCCGACCTTGAGTGCCTTGGCGTACGCCTCCAGGCCCGCCACCAGCTGCTGGTACGCGCCGCGCTGCACGATCACGCGCGTCGGGGCGGTGCAGATCTGGCCCGAGTAGAAGCTCCACACGGTGCCGATGCCGGCGACCGCCGCGGGGATGTCGGCGTCGTCGAACACGACACACGCGCCCTTGCCGCCCAGCTCCATGAGCTGCCGCTTCATGCCGCGGCCCGCGGCCTCGGCGATCTTCATGCCGACCTGGGTCGAACCGGTGAAGCTGACCATGTCGACGAACGGCGACTCGACGGTGGCCACGCCGACGTCCGGCGCCGAGCCGGTCACGATGTTGAGCACGCCCTTGGGCAGGCCCGCTTCCTCCAGCGCGTTCGCCAGGCGGTACACCGCCAGCGGGTCCTGCGGCGCGGGCTTGACGACGCAGGTGTTGCCCATCGCGATGGCCGGGGCGATCTTGCCCGCGGTGTTGGCCAGCGGGTTGTTGTACGACGTGATGCAGGTGACGACGCCGACCGGCTGGCGGATCACCAGCGAGCCGAACACGCCCGCCTTGCTGAGCGCGGTGGCCGGGGCGATCGACGGCGGGAGCGCGCTCTCGACCGGCTCCAGGGCGCCCTTCGCGTAGCGCTTGAAGCGCGCGTACGCGGTGCCGACGTGCATCATCATCGCGGTCTGCGGCGTCGCGCCGGACTCGGCCGCGGCCAGGGCCGGCAGATCGCCGCCCTTGAACAGCAGGTCGGCGGCCCGGTCGAGGATCGCGGCGCGCTGCTCGGGGGTGGACTGCGACCACGACTCGAACGCCTTCGAGGCGGCCTCGGCCGCCGCGTGCGCCTGCTCGACCGACGCCTCGGGAGCCAGGCCCACGACCTCCTCGGTCGCCGGGTTGATCACCTCATAGTGGCCGCGGTCCGGCTCGACCCACTCGCCACCGATGAAGAGCTTCTGCGCCTCGCCACTCATCTTTTGCGTCGTCTCCCTCGCCCTGTACGCCCGTACGACCCGATGTGACTCTCAGTAATCCGACGCGTCGTCAGATTTCTCCGGTCTCATTTGATCCCCTACGCCTTGCGTTGCCAAGGGGCAAGACCGCACCGGCCAAGCGGCACTCGTCACACCGGGCCGTACAACACGGGGCAGAGCAGCCGACAGCTACTGTTGCGGCTCGCCGAAGACCTCGTCCGCCGCCTCGGCGGTGATCGCGCGATCGAACCAGTCGTCGAGCACACCGAGGTCGTCGCATTCGAGCACGCGCTGCCGGTGGACCTCCGGTACGGCCACGCCGCGCCGCTCCAGAATGCGCAGGACGTCGGCCGCGCGCGCCCGCGCCTCGCCGATCTTCTGGCTCTCCTCGACGAGCGTCCCGCGCCCGGGGAAGAAGCTGCCGCGGTACATCAAGTCCCTCCAGAAGGCTCGCGCCGGGGTGTTGTCCGGCCCGACTTCCAGGAACTCCGAGTAGTAACCGAGGACGTCCGTGTCAGCGCCACGCAATGCCTGCGTGCGAAGTGACCATGGGGGAACGGTAGGTAGCGGGGTGGCGGGGGGTGGCGTGAATGGTGGGGGTTCACTCGTTTGGCCTAGTGGGGTGTGGGGGAGCGGGGGGCGGGGGCGGCTGTCCGGCAGGTTTTCGGTGGGCCGCGTACTCTTGGGGGAACCCCGGTCCTTCTCAGGCCGGGGCGTTCCGCGTTGCCCGCGCGTCGCTCGTCCGGAGGATCCGCGCATCTCATGAGCCTTACCGGTCTGCTTGATGTCGTCGTCACCGATCCCGCCCTCGCCGAGGCCGTCGAGGCCGCGGCGAGCGGTGGGCGTACCCACCTCGACCTGGTCGGGCCGCCCGCGCTGCGGCCGTTTGTGATCGCCGCGATCGCGGCCCGTGCCGGACGGCCGGTGCTGGCCGTCACGGCCACCGGGCGGGAGAGCGAGGATCTGGTCAGCGCGCTGGGGTCGCTTCTGCCGCCGGAGTCCGTGGTGGAGTTCCCCGCGTGGGAGACGCTGCCGCACGAGCGGTTGTCGCCGCGGTCGGACACCGTCGGCCGCCGGCTCGCCGTGCTTCGGCGGCTGGCCCACCCCGGCGCGCCGGACACCGTCGGAGGCCCGGTCAAGGTCGTCGTCGCGCCGGTCCGCAGCGTGCTGCAGCCGCAGGTGAAGGGCCTGGGCGACCTGGTGCCGGTGAGCTTGACCGCAGGCGTCGAGGCGGAGCTCGACGACGTGGTGGAGCGGCTGGCCGCCGCCGCGTACGCGCGCGTGGACCTGGTCGAGAAGCGCGGCGAGTTCGCGGTACGCGGCGGCATCCTGGACGTCTTCCCGCCCACCGAGGAGCACCCGCTCCGCGTGGAGTTCTGGGGCGACCAGGTCGAGGAGGTCCGCTACTTCAAGGTCGCCGACCAGCGCTCGCTGGAGGTCGCCGAGGGCGGCCTGTGGGCGCCGCCGTGCCGTGAGCTGCTGCTCACCGCCGACGTGCGCGAGCGCGCGGCCGTGCTGCTGGAGGAGCACCCCAACCTCGCGGACATGCTCGGCAAGATCAGCGAGGGCATCGCGGTCGAGGGCATGGAGTCGCTGGCGCCCGCGCTCGTGGACGACATGGAGATGCTGCTCGACGTGCTGCCCGCGGGTGCGCACATCCTGGTGTGCGACCCCGAGCGGGTGCGGACCCGGGCCGCCGACCTCGTGGCGACCAGCCAGGAGTTCCTGGACGCGTCGTGGGCCGCCGCGGCCGGTGGCGGCGAGAGCCCGATCGACCTGGGCGCCGCCTCGCTGCGCAGCCTCGCGGACACGCGCGAGCACGCGAACGAGCTGGGCGTGGCCTGGTGGACCACGAGCCCGTTCAGCGCCGACACCGACCTCGACGTGCGGCTGGAGGCCGGCACGGTGGCCATCGGGGCGCACGCGGTCGAGTCGTACCGCGGTGACTCCGCGCGGGTGCTGGCCGACGTCAAGGGGCGGCTCGCCGAGGAGTGGCGGATCGTCTTCGTGACCGAGGGTCAGGGCCCGGCGCAGCGGTACGTCGAGCTGTTGTCCGGTGAAGGCGTGACCGCCCGGCTCGACCCCGACCTGCCGACCGCGCCCGAGTCCGGGCTCGTGCACGTGACCACCGGGCGCATCGAGCACGGCTTCGTCTCGGACAGCCTTAAGCTCCTCGTGCTGACCGAGACCGACGTGTCCGGTCAGCGCAGTTCGACCAAGGACATGCGTCGCCTGCCCAGCCGCCGCCGCAACGTCGTCGACCCGCTGCAACTGCGCACCGGCGACTTCGTGGTGCACGAACAGCATGGCGTGGGCCGCTACATCGAGATGGTGCAGCGTACGGTCGGCGGCGCGCAGCGCGAGTACCTGGTGGTCGAGTACGCGCCGGCCAAGCGCGGCCAGCCCGGCGACCGCCTCTTCGTCCCGACCGACCAGCTCGAACAGGTCACCAAGTACGTGGGCGGCGAGGCCCCTTCGCTGCACCGGCTCGGCGGCGCCGACTGGCAGAAGACCAAGTCCCGTGCCAAGAAGGCGGTCAAGCAGATCGCGGGCGAGCTGATCCAGCTCTACTCGGCGCGCATGGCCGCGCCGGGGCACGCGTTCGGCGCGGACACGCCGTGGCAGCGCGAGTTGGAGGACGCGTTCCCGTACGCCGAGACGCCGGACCAGCTCTCCTCCATCGAGGAGGTCAAGGCGGACATGGAGAAGTCGGTCCCGATGGACCGGCTGATCTGCGGCGACGTCGGCTACGGCAAGACCGAGATCGCGGTGCGCGCGGCGTTCAAGGCGGTGCAGGACGGCAAGCAGGTCGCGGTCCTGGTGCCCACGACCCTGCTGGTGCAGCAGCACTTCTCGACGTTCGCCGAGCGGTACGCGCAATTCCCGGTCAACATCCGGGCGTTGTCGCGCTTCCAGACCGAGTCGCAGGCCAAGGCCACGCTGGAGGGCCTGGCCGACGGCAGCGTCGACCTGGTGATCGGCACGCACCGGCTGTTCTCGTCCGACACCCGGTTCAAGGACCTCGGGCTGGTCATCGTGGACGAGGAACAGCGGTTCGGCGTCGAGCACAAGGAGCAGCTCAAGAAGCTGCGCGCCAACGTCGACGTGCTGACGATGTCCGCGACGCCGATCCCGCGCACGCTGGAGATGGCGGTCACCGGCATCCGCGAGATGTCCACGATCACCACGCCGCCCGAGGAGCGGCACCCGGTGCTGACGTTCGTGGGGCCGTACGACGACAAGCAGATCGCCGCCGCGGTGCGTCGCGAACTCCTGCGCGAGGGCCAGGTCTTCTACATCCACAACCGGGTCGAGTCGATCGACAAGGCCGCCGCGAAGATCCGCGAGATGGTGCCGGAGGCGCGCGTCGCGACCGCGCACGGGCAGATGAACGAGAACGCCCTCGAACAGGTCGTCGTGGACTTCTGGGAGAAGGAGTTCGACGTCCTGGTCTGCACGACGATCGTGGAGTCGGGCATCGACATCTCGAACGCCAACACGCTGATCGTGGAACGCGCCGACAACTTCGGCCTCTCGCAGCTCCACCAGCTGCGCGGCCGGGTGGGCCGCGGGCGCGAGCGGGCGTACGCGTACTTCCTCTACCCGCCCGAGAAGCCGCTCACCGAGACGGCCCACGAGCGCCTGGCGACCATCGCCCAGCACACCGAGATGGGTGCGGGCATGTTCGTCGCGATGAAGGACCTGGAGATCCGCGGCGCGGGCAACCTGCTCGGCGGTGAGCAGTCCGGGCACATCCAGGGGGTCGGGTTCGACCTGTACGTGCGCCTGGTGGGCGAGGCGGTCGCCGAGTACAAGGGCGATCAGGGCGAGGAAGTGCCCGAGGTGAAGGTGGAGTTGCCGGTCGACGCGCACATTCCGCACGACTACGTGCCGGGGGAGCGGCTGCGGTTGGAGGCGTACAAGCGCATCGCGGCGATCACCTGCGAGGACGACATCGCCGCGGTGCGGGACGAACTCATCGACCGCTACGGCCCCTTGCCGGTCCCCGTGGAGAACCTGCTGGAAGTGGCCAGGTTCCGCGCGCACGTTCGCAAGGCGGGGCTGTCGGACGTCACGTTGCAGGGCAACTTCGTACGCTTCGGCCCGGTCGACCTGCGCGAGTCGCAGCAACTGCGGCTCCAGCGGCTCTATCCGAAGACGCTGGTCAAGTCGGCCGTGCACCAGATCCTGGTGCCGAAGCCGATGACCGCCCGCATCGGCGGCCAGCCGCTGCGCGACACGGCGCTGCTCAACTGGGCGCGCGACCTGGTCGACGCGGTCATCCTGGAGCCGATCGCGGCGACGCGCTGACGTGGCAAACGTAGGGGCCGCCGCGTCGCGACGCGGCGGCCCCTACGCGGTCCTGCCGGGTTTTCGGTCCCGCCGGGCTACTCGGTCCCGCCGGGCTTCCTCGGCCTGCTCGGCTTCTCTGCCCGACCGGCTGCGCAGGCAGGCTCTGATGGCCTACTGCGCCCGCACGGTCCACTTCTGGTTGGCCTTGGTGTGCGGCGCCCAGAGTTGTACGGCGGTGCCGTTCGTGGTCTTGCTGCCGGCCACGTCGAGAACCTTGCCGGTTCCGGCGTTGACGATGCGGTTCGCGCTGTCGATGCGCCACTTCTGCGCCGCGGTGCCGTTGCAGGTGTGCAGTTGGATCTTGTTGCCGTTCACGTTGCGCTGGGAGTAGTTACGGGGGCCGCGGCCTGCGCGGCCGCGGCGGCGGCGCCGGCCGGGGCCGACGCCGGGCCCGCGCCGGGCTTCGCCGCGGACGCGTCCGATTCCGAGGGGTTGTACTCGGGCTCGTGCAGCGCCTCGGGGTCGCCGGGGGCTTCCGTCGCGGCCGGAGTCGGCTCGGCGTACACCGCGGCGGGTGCCGAACCCCCGTCGCCCTGGAGCGCGTTCGCCCCCTGGATGCCCCCGAAGATCGCCAACGCGCTGATGGCCGCGATCAACGCCGTACGGCGCGGTCGCAGCGACGGGCTTGCATGTTTTGCGCGCACCGGTGAGTGGGTCCCTCCGAGTCCGGGGCGCGTCTCGCCGGCGCCTGGTCCGGCGCCGAGGCTAAGGGGGCGTCGGGGGGTGGGAGCTAGCCAGTCGGCGCGGCGGCCGCCCGCGGTTTTCGGCCAGGGGTGCGGGACCGGCGCTGTCCTGCGCCGACGGCCGCGGCGCGTACCCGTACGGCGGGCCGCCCGGGCAAGTCGAGGGATGTCCCTCACGCGAAAAGTGATATCACTTTGCTAACCTGATGGTGTCAGGTCGACGAGTGGAGGACGCCATGGCCGAAACGGTTCCCGAGACCACGGTGGAGATGCCCGCGCCGCAAGTGCGCGAGCGGCTGGTGCAGGGCGCGGGCGGGTTTCCCGCCCTCGGCGTGGGGTTCCTCGCGCTCGCGCTGTCCGTGGTGCTCTTCTTCGTCAGCGCGACGGTGCACGGCGGCTCGCGGGCGGGCCTCATCGCCCTCGGCGTCGTCATCGCGATCGGTTCGCTCGTCGGCTTGTGCGGGCTGACCACGATCGCCCCCGGGCAGGCCCGGGTCGTCCAGCTCTTCGGCCACTACAAGGGGACCGTGCGGCACGAGGGCCTGCGGTGGGTCAACCCGCTGACCGACCGCACCCGGATCTCGACCCGTATCCGAAACCTGGAGACGCAGACCGCCAAGGTCAACGACTTCGACGGCAGCCCGATCGAGATCGCCGCCGTCGTGGTGTGGCAGGTGCAGGACACCGCGCAGGCCATGTTCGAGGTCGACGACTTCGAGGAGTTCGTGGCGATCCAGACCGAGACCGCGGTGCGGCACATCGCCAACAGCTACCCGTACGACAACCACAACACCGAGGGCTTCTCGCTGCGCGACAACGCCGACGAGATCACCGCCAAGCTGTCGGCGGAGATCGGCGTACGCGTCGAGGCGGCCGGCGTGCGGGTGATCGAATCGCGCATCACGAGACTCGCGTACGCCCCTGAAATCGCCCAGGCCATGCTGCGCCGCCAGCAGGCGGGCGCGGTGGTCGCCGCCCGTACCCGGATCGTCGAGGGCGCGGTCGGCATGGTCGAGCTCGCGCTCAACCGCCTGGAGGAACAGCAGCTCGTCGAACTCGACGACGAGCGCCGTGCCGCGATGGTCAGCAACCTGCTAGTCGTGCTGTGCAGCGAGCAGGCCACGCAACCGGTGATCAACTCCGGTTCGCTGTACCAATAGCCTCGGCGCCGATGAGCGAGCGCAAGAAGATCCTGCTCCGCCTGGACCCCGCCGTGCACGACGCGGTGGCCCGCTGGGCGGCCGACGAACTGCGCAGTACCAATGCCCAGATCGAGTTCCTGCTGCGCCGGGCCCTGGGCGACGCGGGCCGCATGCCCGGCGACGCCGGGCGCCCGGTGCGGCGAGGCAGGCCGCCGAGGCGGCGTGAGGGGGAGGGGGACGACGGTGTCGCTCGAGACGATGCTCGCGGTGCTGGCGACGGTGACGGCGGCGCTGGCGACGATGGCGGTGTCGAACCGGAACCCGGCTGACGGTGACCCCGAGGACGGTGCCGCGGACCGCGCGGAGGCGGCCGACCGGACCGCGTCCACGGCCACGGCGACGGCCACGGCCACGGCGACCGTGATGGCCATGACAGCGGCGATGACCAAGGCGGTGGCCTTGGGGACGACCGCGGCAGCCGCCGCAACGGCCTCCGCGACCACAACCGGACCGAGAGTGCGAACCAGGGCAGGAGGGTGACCCACCATGGAAGCGCAGGACGATGTATCCCTCGTACACCGGGTGTTCCTCCTGGCGTACCGGCCTGAGCGGCAGCGGCTGGCCGGCGGCCAGCACATGGGCCTTGCGCTCAATGCCGCGGCGCTGCAAGGGCTCCTCGACGCCGGCTTCCTCGCCGACGAGGGCGGCCGGGTGCGGGTGGCGGCGTCGCGCGGGGCGGTGCCGGACGGGGCGCTGGAGGCCGACGTGTTCGCCCGGGTCGTCGCGTCCGACCGGTCCCGGTCGTGGCGGCACTGGGTGAAGAAGTCCGCCGCCTTCGCGGTCGGCACGGTACGCACCGAACTCGCCCGCTCACGCGTCCTCCGCGTCGAGAAGACCCGGGTGCTGCTGGTCTTCCCCTACCACTCGGTCGCCCTGCGCCAGCCGCGCATGCGGACCGCGGCCCTGGCCGGCGTACGCGACGCGCTGCGGGCCACGCAGCCGGCGTCCCGCGTACCCCGCCGCCAGGCCGCGACGACGGTCCTCGTGCACATCGCCGAGATGAACACGGTGATGTCGGGCGGCGAGCGCCGCGCGGCGCGCGGCCGGGTCGACGAACTCGCCGCCGGCCTCGGCCCGGTGCCGGACGCGCTGCGAAAGGCGGTGCGCGACGCGAAGGCGACGTCGTCCGGCGGAGGCGGCTGACCACGCCGCGTCGAGGGCCGATCACACTGGTCACACCGCTGATCACGGCGGCTGATCGCTCCGCGGCCCTTGATGACCGCTGCCGACCCGTGTAAGACCGAACTCGACCGACGACAAGATCCGCGACGGCACGGCGCGAACTTGGCAAAGATCCAAGTATCGCGGCGTGCCCGCCCGTATCTTTGGTCGTTGGTCATGGGTCACACGCAGTGCCGTCGTACAAGCGCCATCGAACCCTGGGAGTTCGTGTGAGTCGCACGTCGCGTTCCGTCCCCACGCTCGCTCTCGCCGCCCTGCTCGCGGGCTTCGCCCTCACCGGCTGCGCCGACTCGAAGGCGGGCGCCGCCGCGGTGGTCGACGGCGAACGCATCGACATCTCCACACTGAACTCCCGCGTCGAGAAGGCCGCGGACGCCCGGGAGAGCGTCGGCGCCGCCCCGGTTCCGGGCGTCACGGCGTCGCAGGAGGAACTGGTCCTGCTGCTCCAGACCAAGGTCCTGGACGAGGCCGCGGAGCGCAGCGGCATCGTGGTCACGCCGACCGACATCGCCGAGCAGAAGAACGAGTGGTTGGCCCAGAACAGGGGCGTGCCGATCGAGGAGTCGCTCGCGGAGAAGGGCGTGCCGGCCTCGGGCGTGGACGCCTTCACCCGGTCCCAGATCATCATCGAGCGGCTCATCGCCAAGAACGGCAACGCCGGCGCGGACAAGATCTACACCGAGACCGCCGAGTCGATGGAGATCACCGTGAACCCCCGGTACGGCAAGTGGGACGTCGCCGAAGGCCTCGTCCCGGTGGCCTACAAGTGGCTGACGCCGGACAACATCGCCGGGACCGCGGGCACGGGCGCCGCCGGCGCGTAGCGCCCGCCCCAGCGGTCGGGGGCCGGGGTCGCTTTGGCAGGATGATCACCCCGATCCCGCCAGTCCGAGGAAGCCGGCCTTGACCCGATCCCGCACCGCCCGTCCCGCCGCCTTGGGGACCGCCCGTCGCGCCGGTCGCCACACCGTGCGTCGCACTGCCCGTCGTACGGCGGTCGCGCTCCTGCCGCTCGCGCTCTTCGCCGCGACGGCGTGTTCGTCGGGTGCTGCCGGAGGCGTCGCCGATGCCGCTGACACGGTCGGCGGCTCAGGCGGGTCAGGCGGCTCGGGCAGGTCCGGTGCCGCTTCGGCGCCCGCGGGCGGCCCGGCGACCCCGACGCCCGCCCGGACCGGTGCGGGCTCCGCCGCGGAGTCGCCCAGGAGCGGTCAGTTCGCGTACCTGACCGACGAGCAGCTCCGCACCGCCCTGGTGCCCGAGAGCGCGCTGCCCTCGGGGTGGACGGTGATCGGCGGCGCCGATGACGACGACCGCGGCGACGGCGGCGACACGTCGGACAAGCCGGAGTGCGACGCGATCGACGAGATGTTGTCGCCGGGGAACGCCGAGTCGGTGACCGCCAAGGGCAAGGCGTCGGTGATCGCCATGGACACGCCCGGCGGCGGCAAGGCGTACGCCATCGTCGGCGTCAACCTGGCGTCGTTCGCCGCCGGCGACGCCGAGAAGCTCCTCGGACAAACCGAGCAACTGCTGCCGCGTTGCGCGGACGTGCGGCGGACCTCGTCCGACGGCCAGGCTTTCAGTAGCGGCTACGTCGAGCAGAAGTCCCCTGCCCTCGGCGACCAGGCGCTGGCCTTGTCGCAGACGACGCGCACGGCGGACGGTCGGGCGTGGGTGCACGGCATCGTCGCGGTGCGCGTCGGGACGACCCTGGTCGAGGCCACGTACGTCAACCTCACCGGTCCCGACGTCGTCCTGCCCGACGAGGAACTGGTGCGCATGCAGGTGGAGCGCGTGCGGGCCGTCCTGGCCGGCGAGACCCCGCGCGACTGAGCCCGCCCGTCCCGGGGACCCCTTACGGTGATCCCGTGAGCGAGCAACAGAGCGGTGTGCCGCAGAACCGGCTGATCCTCCTGACGGGCACCCACCGGGTGGCCCCCGGCCTGCTGAGCTGGCCCGCGTGGCAGGTGCTGCGCGAGACGTCGGCGGCGAGCGGGGGACAGGTGCTGACCGGGGAGGCGACGCATCCCCAACTGCCGTACGTGCGCGACGCCGGAGTCGAGGTGACCGTGGTCTCCGACGACGACCAGGGCGCCGCGCCGCAGGTGCTCGCCCGGCGCCTGCTCGCGGACGCGCGGACGGGTCCCGTCGTCTGGCTGGCCGGCTCGGACGGCGACCCCGAGCTCGGCGCGGCACTCGGCGCGGTCGCGGCCGGCGGTACGCAGGCGCTCCCGGCCATCGAGGTGGTGCCCGGTTCGTGGGACCTGCCGGGCTCGCGGCTCCTCGACCTGGTCGCGGTGATGGACCGGCTGCGCTCGCCGGGCGGATGTCCGTGGGACGCGAAGCAGACGCACCAGTCGCTGGTGCGCTACCTGGTCGAGGAGGCGTACGAACTCGTCGACGCCATCGACTCCGGTGACCGCGCGCATCTGCGCGAGGAGTTGGGCGACGTGCTGTTCCAAGTCGCCTTCCACGCCCGGGTGGCCGAGGAGGACCCCGAGGACCCGTTCACGATCGACGACGTCGCGGGGGAGATCGTGGCCAAGCTGATGCGGCGTCATCCGCACGTGTTCGCCGACGTCGTGGCGGAGAGCGCGGAGCACGTGGAGCGCAACTGGGACGAGCTGAAGGCCGCCGAGAAGTCCGGGCGCGAGTCGGTCGTGGACGGCATCCCGCTCGGCCAGCCCGCACTGTCCCTCGCCGGCAAGGTGATCGCGCGCAGCAGGCGTGCCGGATTCGACGTGCCGGTACCGGGATCCGTCACGGTGCCCGAGCATGTGGATGACGACTCGGTCGGCGAACTGCTCCTCGCCGCAACCCAGTTGGCCGCGACGCACGGCGTCGACGCGGAAACGGCGCTGCGCGCGGCCGCGTTGCGGCACCGGGACGCGGTCCGGGCGGCAGAGGCCGCGGCGGCTGCGAAGGCCGCGGAGCCCGGGGAATCCGCGGCACAGGAGTGACGGCGGGCGGGGCCGTCTGCGGCATGTGCCGCGGACGGCCCCGCTTTTCCGGGGGACGGCAGGTCAGAGCAGGTGCCGCACCGCGCGGTAGGCGGCGTCGAACGCGGCGTGCGTGTAGCCGAAGGCCTCGGCGTCGGAGTTTGCGATCGCGATGCGGCCGACCGGGCGGCGGGCTTTGGCGTACGGCCGCTGCTCCTCCGGCCCGAACAGCGCCGGATCGTCGAGGGAGTTGTACTCGTACGCGTAGCCGTGCGCCCACCGGTTCACGGTGATGGCGGTGATGTCTCGGCCGGGGTCGAAGCCGTACGACCCGAGCGCGCGGGTCATCGAGTCGCGGATCTCCCGCTCGAAGTCCTCGAACGGCATGCGGATCAGCGTCCGGCGGCCCGCCTTGTGTTGGTCACGGCACTTGAGCCCGGGCGAGTTCGGGGTCGCGGACAACGAGATCACGGTAGGCAGTTCGGGCTGGTGCGGCATCGTGAAGTCGCCGATGTCGGTGACGGTCGGCAGGCCGAAGCTGCTGAAGAAGCGGGTCGGCGTGCTGACGTTGCGCACCCGCGCGGCGGCGAAGGCGCGCCAGTCGCGCAGCGCGACGCGTGTGTAGACGAGCGGGACCTTGACGCCGTACCGCATGGCCTCGATCTGGTCGGCCTTCAACTCGGGCATGACGTAGGACGCCACCGAGTTCCAGCACGCCATCACGACGCCCTTGGTGCGGACCCGGTAGCTCCGGCCGCCCTGGGAGTAGCTGACGACGGCGCCGCGGCGTCCGTCGTTGCGGACGTCGAACGCCGTGCTGGACAGCCGGATGCGGACGTCGGAGTCCGGGTGGTCGAGGCGGTCGTACCGGGCGTGCGCGGTGGGGATCTTCCGCCAGTCGAGCCGGTTCTCCTCGAACGCGTGCGGGACGAGCTTGTTCACCAGCAGGCGCGCCACCGAGGCATTGCCCTCGGGGAAGTAGAAGTTGCCGTCCTCGTCGGTCTCCGCGAGATGCATCAGCGGGGTGAACCCGGCACCCGGCCACGGCGTGTGCGCCAGGTTGAGACCGCCGAAGCCGGGCTGCCCGGTGGCCCAGGCGTCGGCCGAGGAGACCCGGTCGACGTCCACGCCCCACAGGCCGTTGGTGCCGCGCCGCATGACCGCGAGCGCGTCGTCGTCCATGCCGATCTTCTCGCGCAGGTACGTCTCGTATGGCGTGCGGGCGAGGATCTCCTTCTTCTGGGCGTCCGTCAGGCCCGGGTAGAAGTCCTCGGTGGTGCTGTAGAGGCGGACCAGTGCGGCCTTGCTCGCCGCGCTCATCGGGAGCTTTTGCGCGAACGACACCCAGGGCTCCCCGGATTCGCGGATGACGAGCTGGTCCTTGCCCCAGCGCTCGGAGTTGAACAGCGTCGCGCTGCGCAGCCCATAGGGCGTGTACGCGTCGCTCTTGACCGTCGCCTCAAGGCCCTTCAGGTCGATGCCGAGGTCCTTGGTCACCAGGTCGTATGCCGCGCGGTTCCAGGTGCTCGGGGTGTCCAGGTTGACAGTGCCGCCGTTCGACAGCAGCATCGTGCGGCCCACGTGGAACTCGTTGCGGCGGGCGTGGCCGCCGAAGTCGTCGAGCGCGTCGAGGATCAGGATGCGGGCCCGGGAGCCGGCCGCCTTGCGGTAGAAGTGCGCCGCGGCCAGGCCGCTGAGGCCGCCGCCGACCACGACCAGGTCGTACGCCTCACGCAGTTCGGTGATGCGGCAGGGCGTGAAGGCTCCGTCGCGGACGGCGTGGGCGACGTCGTACGCGCCGGCCTGCTGGCCGCGCAGGCCGGTCTGGGTCGGCGGGTAGGGCTTGCCGGAACCGCCGTTGCCGCCGTGGCCGTTGCCGCCGCCGTTCCCGGGGCCGCCGTTTCCGGGGCGGCCGTGCGAGCCTCCGGACGAGGCCGACGCGACGCTCGGGAACGCGGCGGAGGCGGCCACCACGGCGGCGCTGAGGGCCACGCCGTCCAGGAAGTCCCGGCGGGTGATCTTCCGGTCCATCCCGAGTTCACGGTCGCTGAATCTGGACATGCATAACCCCCAGAAGGGAATGTGCTGATTCCGAAGCTGGATTGCCTGTTCGGGATGGTATCCAGTTGGTCATCGGACAATGAAGAACGAAATCAATTGTCTAATGAGCAATATTCTGCGGATTTAGTTGTCGTTGAATTGTCGATCCGACAGTGCGGCGTAGCCGGAAAGATGGGTAGAAACAGGGCATTCTGCAGCAAGGTCCAGGGGTACGAGTGGGGCCAGAGGCCCGAAAAGCGGGACTGCGGAATCTGCGCCCGACGGCGCCCATCGCGCGTAGACGGCACAGGTATCCGAAGGTTCCCGGGCAGGCCCGGGGACCGGATCGGGGCTTCCGCCCGTCACCCCACGTGTACGCCCTCGTGGTGTTCGATGCGCCTGGGCAGGGCCAGGATCAGGACGGACACCAGGACCATGCCCCCCGCGACGCCGTACAGCGTGCGCTGGAACGAGCGGGCGAAGTCGGTCGCCCCCGCCTCGCGCCCCGCCTTCTCCACCGCCTGCAGCACGTTGTCCCGCACGGGCTGCGGGAGTTGGCGCAGCGGGGCGTCATCGCACGACGCGGGGACGACGGCGGGGTCCTGCTCCTCGGTGCGGTCCCGCACGCAGTCGCGGAAGCCCGCGACCATTTGGTCCTGCGCGGGCCCGTGGATGCCCGCCGCCGCCAGGTCGCGCCGCAACTGCGGTGCGGCGGACGACGCTGCGGGCCCGGCCTGTGCGGTGAGGAGACCGAAGAAGATCACACCGACCACCGCGATGCCGATCGCGTTGCCGAGCTGGTTGACCGCGTTGAGCACGCCGGACGCCGACCCCGCGTCCTTCTCCGCGACGCCCGACAGCACGGTGTCGGCGAGCGGCGGGAGCAGCAGCCCCATGCCCAGGCCCGCGACCATCAGAGGGACCAGCATCTGCCACGCCGATATGCCGGTGCCGAAGTGGTCGACGGCCCACGCGTACGCGAGCATGCCGACGGCCATCACCACCGCGCCGAGGCTCAGCACGTGGCGGCCGAGCCGGGGCACCAGGAACTGGATCGACAGCCCCGCCGCGACCGAGACGCCGAGCGAGAACGGAACGCCCGCAAGACCCGCGTGCAGCGGCTTCCAGCCGAGCCCGAGCTGCTGGTAGAGGCTCCATGTGAGGAAGAACGCCGCCATGCAGCCCTGGAACAGCAGCAGCACCAGCATGCCCGCGGAGAACGAACGGGCCTTGAACAAACCCAGTTCGACCAGGGGTGAGCCGTCGCGGCGGGTCTTGACGCGCTCGTACGCGACGAACACCGCGAAGAGCGGCAGGGATCCGGCCATCAGCGCGAACGTCCACCACGGCCAGCCCAGTTCGCGGCCCTGCACGAGCGGGAAGACGAGCATGAGCAGGGCCGTGGTGACCAGGCCCACGCCGACGAGGTCGAGCTTGAGCGCGTGCGGTGCCTTGGACTCGCGTACGTACACCAGCGTCGCGACGATGCCGAGGATCCCCACCGGGATGTTCACCAGGAAGATCGGCCGCCAGCCCCAGCCGAACACGTCGGCCTCGATGAGGAGTCCGCCCACGATGGGGCCGCTGATCGCGGCCATGCCCGCGATGGCGCCGTACATCCCGAAGACCTTGCCGCGCTCGGACGGCGGGAAGGTGACGTGCACGATGGCGAGGATCTGCGGCACCATGATCGCCGCCATGAGGCCCTGGAACGCCCTTGCCCCGACGAGCATTCCGGGCCCGGTCGCGATGCCGCACAGCAGCGAGGCGACGGTGAACCCCGTCATGCCGATCAGGAACAGGCGGCGTCGGCCGAAGATGTCGCCGAGGCGGCCGCCGGTGATCAGGACGACCGCGAAGGAGAGCGCGTACGCCGCCACGATCCACTGGATGGACGCGTAGCTCGCCCCCAGCTCGTCCTGGATCGCCGGGATCGCGACGTTAACGATTGTGACGTCCAGCAGGTCCATGAACCCCGCGGTGAGCACCACGGCAAGGGCGATCCACCGCCGCCGGTCGAGCTGCGGCTCCGAGTCCCCGCCGCCGTGCCTCTCGGCGTCGCCCCCGCCGTCTCCCCTGCCGTGGTCCCCGCCGTCGTCCCCGCTATGGTCCGCGGCCTTCTCGATGGTGTCGGCCATGCTGCCTCCCCGGTGCCCGAACCTCCGCGTTCCTGATTGTGCCAATCGCCTTGTGAACAGATTCACGCGGGGGTGCCCAGCAGTAACAGCGTTGGCACGCCTACTGGTTCGTCGCCCTTTGTCGTGCAGTGCGCTTCCGACGAGGCGCCTTCCCGCCCAACGCCGAGGTCGAGTTCCCCGCGTCGCGCTATCCCCGGAGCGCGGCACACCGCAAGAGGCTTGAAATGCCCCATTCGCTCGCCGGATGATCGGGAGCTGTCAAGTGCGGTCGAGGGGAGTACGCAGGGCACAGCCAAGCGGGGGTGACATGGCCGGGGAGAACGAGCCCAACCCCTGGATAGCCGCAGGCCAAGCCGCCCACGACCGCGCCGTCCGCACCCAGGACCAGGCCATCGAGACCCAGGACCAGGGCGTCGCCACCCAGGACGAAGCGGTCGTCACCCAGGACGTGGCCTTCGATCACCCTCTCCGCATCGCGCGCGGAGACATGACCCAGCAGGAACTCTCCGACGTCTCCGGAGTCTCCCGCCGCCGCATCAGCCAGATCGAGAGCGGAGCCAAGGGCGCTTCCGCAGAGATCGCCGCCAACCTCGCCGCGGCGTTGAACACGACGCCCGAAGCCCTCGGGTTCGGCGGCTCCGCGCCCCCGCCACGGTCCGAGTCGACACACCCCGTGGCGGTGGCGCGCCGGGACGCGGGGTTGAGCCAAGGCGAACTCGCCCTCCAGGCGGGAGTCTCCCCGTCTGTCATCAGCCGCCTTGAGGGTGGGCAGCGGGCGCATCCGCAGATGGAGCACGCCCATGCGATCGCCGAGGCGCTGGGCGGTGACGTGGAGAGTTTGGGCCTGATCCCGAGCGATCTCCATCCGCTGGCGCGACAGCGTTGGGTTCAGGGCCTCTCACAGCAGGAACTCGCCGACGCGAGCGGTGTGCCGTACCGCCGTATTCGGAGGATCGAGGAAGGGGAGCGCGACCTTGATCCCGAGACGCGCGCGGCCATTGCCGCTGTTGTCGCCGCCGACGTCGGCACGGTGCTACCTGCGCCGACCCGGGAGGTCGACGCCACCGAACTCGTCGGAGCACGGCTCCGGGAGGAACGCACCGCGCTCGGCCTGTCGACGCGGGCACTCGCGGAACGCGCGGGGACCAGCAAGAGTGTTGTGGACGGAATCGAGAGCGGCCGCACCGCCAACCCCTCCTACGCCTCGGTAAGCGCGATCGGTGCGGCGCTGGTCGAGTCGGGCGCGGACTTCGTACTCACCGCCGAGCTGGATCTGGCTGCCGAGCGTGCCCAGCTCGGTATCTCCCAGACCGACTTGGCGCAGTACACAAGCCTCAACAACAGACAGCTCTCGGAGATGGAGACCGGGGCGACCACGCCTCGCGTCGCCGCTGTCGCGGACGTGCGCCAGGCGCTGTCCCGCATCGCCGCGGAACAGGATGCCGCGGCAGGTCGGTTCGACCTCTCGGCCGAGCGCACCCAGCTCGGGCTGACGCGCGGTCAGTTGGCCGAAAGGCTGGGCGTCACCATCGGGGAGGTCGAGGCCTTCGAATCCGGACGCACACGACTCGACGCGCAATCGATCACCGAAGTCCGCCGGGCACTTCTCCGCGCCGAGGTCGAACAGCTGCGTGATCTCCGCCGACAACTGAAGCTCACCCAGCACGAGGTCGACGCGCAAGCGGGGCTGCGACTCGGGACCTCGTCAGACGTGGAGACAGGTAGCAACCAATCGCCCGAGACCGTCGCGGCGATACGGGCCGCACTGATGGCCGCGGATCCCCCGCTGGACCTCGCCGCCGAGCGCGACCGACTGGGTCTGACCCAGACGGAATTGGCCGAACGCGCGGACGTTTCCAAGGGAACGGTGTCCGCGGTCGAAGCGGGAGCCCGCCCGACCGCGGAGATCGACTCCGCGCTGCGCAACGCATTGCGACAGGCGGCTGAGGAAGGTCTGGAGAACAACGCCCAGATCGACTTCGATCTCGCGCAGGCACGCGAGGACTTGGGGCTGTCGCAACAGCAATTGGCCGATTTGGCCGGGGTGGACCGCCGGACGGTCGCCGCGGTCGAGGAGGGGCGGGGCCCCCAGGGACACTTGGCGACCACCAATGCCGCGATCCGCGAGGCGTTGCGCGCGGCGAAGGCCGAACCGCCGGCCGGCCGCGCGCTCGACTTCGACGTCGCCGACGTGCGTGAACGGCTCGGCCTGTCGCGGGGCGAACTGGCCGCCCGGGCGGGTATATCGGCGGAGACGCTTGCCTCGGTGGAGGAGGGCGGTCGCCCGGTCGGCGCACAGGCGGCCACGAACGCCGCCATCCGCGGCGCTCTGGCAGGCGCCGTGAGCGAGGCGGTCTCGGCCCATGATCTCGACCCCGCGGCCGTGCGCGGAATGCTGGACTTGACCGTCGCGGACCTCGCCCGGCTCGCCGACGTCCGCGAAGCGACCTTGCACGACTGGGAGTCGGGCGCCACCGCGCGTCCGAGGGACGCCACCGTCGAAGCCGTACGCGGCGCACTCGACGACGCGGCCCGCACGTTCTTCGAGGGACGCACCGAGCAGGCGGAGGCCGGACCGCAAGGCGATGTGTTCCGGGACCGCGAGGTCGCCGACCTCACCGTCGAGGAGCTTGCGGAACTTTCCGGCGTACCGGCTGCGGAGATCACGCGCATCGAGAACGACCCGGGCTACCGGCCTTCGGCAGCCACGATGCGGGCCGTCCGCGAGGGACTGAACGAGGCCGACGTACGCCGTTTCGATGGTGTGGAGCCCGAGGCCGGGCCGCTGCCGGGCCCGGAGGGGACCGAGTCCGAACAGCGCACGGCTCCGACGCCGGAGGCGTCCTCGGAAGACCGTGGAGCCGCCGGGGAATCGGCCGTTCCGCTTGCTGAGGGGTCGGTCTCGGTCCCGGTGGGGCCGCTACGGGTGGATGTGCCGGATGCGCCGGCCCGACCTGACCTGCCGCCCGCTCCGCCGCTTCCTCCGCATCTGGCGCGACTGGGGGAACAGGCCGCCTACTTCGACGCGAGCATGCGCGGGTATCCGGCCGGCCGGCAGACGGGGGCGGCAGCTGCGGCGGCGGCCGAAGTGCCGTGGGGGCAGGAGGCCGGAGCGGCGGGCCGCACGCCGGTCCTGAACGTCGACCGGGGCGGCGAGCGGCTTGCCGAGGCGCGGCGTACGGCCGCGGAGAACGATGTCGGGGCAGATGAGCAGGTCGGCGTCGACTGGGCGGCGGAGGCTCCGTTCACCGCTCCCGTGGGTGCGGCCGTGGCGGCCCAGGGGGCCGATGCGCTCAGGGAAGCCACGTTTTCGGAGGCCAGGCCGGGGAGTGGACTGACCGCCGCCCAGGTTCACGAGCAGCGGTTCCAGCAGGCCGCATGGGACGGGTTCCAGCAGGGCTGGGCCCAGACCATGACCGAACGCGTCCTCCTGGCGGCGCAGGACCACCCGGAACTGGCGGCACCGGACGTCACACCGGACATGCAGATCGAGGCACTTGCCGCGATCGGCCACGCACCGAGCGGCCCACCGCAGGCGACCCCCGCCCGGCCGGAGGGGGAACGCGGGACCAGGGCCGACCCGGAGCCGGTTGCCGAGCGGGATGCCGATCCGGGAGGCGTTACGCAGCCGGAGGCGGCGTCCGGCGCGCGTGGTGTCGACGATCCCGCGCCGGGCTCGGACGCGTCAGGTCCCGAAACGTCAGGCCCTGAGCCCACGCCGGAGACGGGACGATCCGAGTCGGCGCCGCAGTTGCCGGGGCCGACCCCGAGCGCGCTCGACAATCCCGCCGCGCTGGGGCTTTCCACGGCCGAGACACGTTCGACGTCCGCCCCCGAGCAATCGGTTGACGAGTCGCAGCCGGCTCCGGCCCCGGCGCCCGAACTCTCGCCTGGGCCCGGGCTGGAGCAGGAGCAGAGCAAGGAGACGTGACCGACCCGATCGAGAGGTCTGCACTCCGTGTCCACACGCTCACATGGGACCCCGCATCCCCCACCCGCCCCGCGCGCAGCGCACCGGCGTGCGCTCCTCTGTGCTTCCGGCCGCCTCGCGACGGGCGTTACCTGGGCCGCACCCGGCCGTTGGGTGGATGGTGGTGCCAACTCCCTTTTGGAGGACGGATGATGATGATCAAGCGCGGCGGCGTGGTCGCGGTCGCGGGGGCGGCGGTCGTCGTTGGAGGGGCCATGCTGTCCGGGACGGCCGTTGCGGTGAGTGCGGGCGGCGGTGACGGCGACGGCGTCATGGTCTGGCGCGCGCCTGGGCAGGTGGAGGCGTTGACGGGGGAGGTGTGGACGATGCGCGGTTGCGCGTACGGCCTCTTCCCACCGCGCATCGGGATGTCCTGCCGCTACGAGGTCGTGACGTGATCCCGTCTGGCGGTCAGAGGCGCAGCCACACTGCGGTGTCCGTGGGCAGTCTGCCGTCGCCGGCCAGTGGAGCGCTGGCCACGAGTACGGCGGAGTGCGAAGGCAGTTCGGCGGCGTCCGGGCCGAAGTTGACGACGCAGGCGAAGCCGTGGCCGCGCCGGAAGGCCAAGGTGTCCGGGGCAGCGTCCGCCAGCCAGGCCAACTCGCCGTCACCGAGAGCCGGTTCGGCCCGGCGCAGCCGGATCGCGGTGCGGTAGAGCTCCAGCATCGAGTCCGGATCGCCGTCCTGTGCCTCCGCGGTACGCGACGCCCAGTCGTCCGGTTGCGGCAGCCAAGGCTCCGACTCGGCGCCGGCCGGGCTGAAGCCGTACGGCGGCGCGTCGCCCGACCACGGCAGCGGCACCCGGCAGCCGTCCCGTCCCGGCGAGACCCCGCCGGAGCGCAGCGCCATCGGGTCCTGCAACTTCTCCACGGGGATGTCCTCCACCTCCGGCAGGCCCAACTCCTCGCCCTGGTAGATGTATACGGCGCCGGGGAGGGCGAGGGTGAGCAGCGCGGCGGCGCGGGCCCGGCGGGTGCCGAGGTCGAGGTCGGTCGGAACGCCGCGGGCCTTGGCGGCGAACCCGAAGGAGGTGTCCGCCCGGCCGTAGCGGGTCACCGTACGCGTGACGTCGTGGTTGGCGAGCACCCACGTCGCGGGGGCGGCCACCGGGGCGTGCGCGGCGAGCGTCCCGTCGATCGAGGCCTTCAGACGGGCGGGTTCCCACGGGCAGGTGAGGAAGTCGAAGTTGAAAGCGGTGTGCAGTTCGTCGGGCCGCAGGTAGCGCGCGAAGCGCTCGGTGTCGGGCAGCCAGATCTCGCCGATCAGCACCCTCCGGTCCGGGTAGGAGTCGGCGATGTGCCGCCACGCGCGGTAGATGTCGTGCAGGCCGTCGCGGTCGATGTAGGGGTGCGTGCCGCCGTTCGGTACCGCGTCGGGGGCGAGGTCCGGCAGGGCGGGGTCCTTCTCGAGGAGCGCCGCCGAGTCGATGCGTACGCCGGACGCGCCGCGGTCGAACCAGAACCGCAGGACGTCCTCGTGCTCCTCGCGTACCGCCGGATGCGCCCAGTTCAGGTCGGGTTGCCGGGAGTCGAAGAGGTTGAGGTACCAGTCGCCGGGGGCGCCGTCCGGGTTGGTGGTACGGGTCCAGGCAGAGCCGTGGAACTCGGATATCCAGTTGTTGGGCGGGAGTTCGCCGTCCGCCCCGCGGCCGGGTCGGAACCAGAACAACTCCCGTTCGGCCGCGGCGGGGTCGGCGACCGCCGCACGGAACCAGGGGTGTTCGCTGGAGATGTGGTTGGGCACGATGTCGACGATGGTCCGGATGCCCAGTTCCAGGGCGTCGGCAATCAGCTTCTCCGCGCCGCCCAGGGTGCCGAACTCCGGTGCCACGCCGCGGTAGTCGGCCACGTCGTAGCCCCCGTCCGCCATCGGGGACGGGTACCACGGGTTGAACCAGAGTGCGTCGACGCCGAGTTCCGCCAGGTACGGCAGCTTCTCCCGGACGCCGGCCAGGTCCCCCGTACCGTCGCCGTCCGCGTCGGCGAAGCTGCGCGGATAGACCTGGTAGATCACCGCGCTGCGCCACCACGGGGTCTCCGGTGCGTTCTGCGGGCCGTGCTCTGCCACGTGGCATGTCCTTTCGGGCGGTACCGGAATTCGGGAGGGTCCGCGGGGCCTGCTCCTTGGGGACCAACTACCTGGGCCAACTACCGGGCCAACTCCTCCTCGGAGCCGACTCCTTGAGGCCTACTCCTTGACGCTGCCGGCACTGATTCCGGCGATGATGTGCCGCTGGAACACCAGGAAGACGGCGACCATCGGGATGCTCGCGATCACCATCGCCGCGATGAGATACGTCAGCGGGAGGCTCGCCGACAGCTGCACGAGCGCGACGCTGACCGGCTGCTTGTCGGTGTCCGGGTAGACCAGCAGCGGCCACAGGAAGTCCTGCCAGACCGCGACGACCGCGAAGATCGACACGACCCCCAGGACCGGCCGTGACATGGGCAGGACGATGTACCAGAGCCGCCGCAGCGGGCCGGCGCCGTCGATGGCGGCGGCTTCCAGGACGTCGTTGGGGAGTTGGTCGAAGAACCGCTTGAGCAGGTACAGGTTGAAGGCGTTGGCGACGGACGGCAGCCAGATCGCCCACGGGGTGTTGAGCAGGTTGGTGCCGATGACGGGGACGTCCACCGCGGTGAGGTACTTCGGAACCAGCAGCGCGGACGCCGGGACCATCAGGGTGGCCAGGATGGCGCCCAGGATGATCTGGCCGAACACCGGCTTGAGTTTGGACAGCGCGTACGCCGCCGCGGTGCACAGCACGATCTGGAACAGCCAGGCCCCGCCGGCCTGGAGCACGGTGTTCTTGATGACGCCGGCGAGGTCCATCCGGCGCCAGGCCTCGGAGTAGTTGTCCGGGTGCCATTCGTTCGGTACGTAGGTGGGCGGGCTCTGGAGCAATTCGTCGGGGGACTTGAAGGCCCCGGTCACCATCCAGTAGATGGGGAACAGGAACGCGAACGTGAATCCCGCGACCGTCAGGGTGAAGACGGTCCAGTAGATCGTGCGTCCGCGTCGGCTGCGCAGCCGCATCGGCGAGACGAGTGTGCGCACGTGTGCGGTCTCTTTGGTGGCCATCGCCGTCTCTCCCCTCAGCCTTGGTTCCGGGTCAGCCGCAGGTAGAGCGCGGAGAAGGCGGCGAGGAAGGCCAGCAGGAGCACGCTCAGCGCGCAGGCGCTTCCGTAGTTGTTGTAGACGAACGCGTACTTGTAGACGAGGTAGAGCACGGTGATCGTGGAATCCCCGGGCCCGCCGCCGGTGATGATGAACGGCTCGACGAACACCTGCATGGTGGCGATGATCTGAAGCAGCATCAGCATCAGGATCACGAAGCGGGTCTGCGGGATGGTGACGTGCCGGATGCGCTGCCACAGGTTGGCGCCGTCGAGTTCGGCGGCCTCGTACAGCTCGCCCGGTATGCCCTGCAGCGCGGCGAGGTAGATGAGCACCGTGCCGCCCATGTTCGCCCAGGTGGCGACGAGCACGAGCGAGATCATGGCGGTGTCCTCGCCGTTGGTCCAGTTCGAGGTCGGCAGGTGGACGGCTCTGAGGAGTTCGTTGAACAACCCCGGGCCGGGGTCGAAGAACCACTGCCACATGAGCGCCGTGACGACCGGCGGGATCATCACCGGCAGGTAGACCGCGAGCCGGAAGAACGCCCTGGCGTGCCGCATCTCGTTGATCAGCAGCGCGAGCAGGAACGGCACCACGAACCCGATGAGCAGGGCCAGCAGCGTGAACTGGACGGTGTTGCGCCACGCGGCGCCGAACTCAGGGTCGCGGAAGACCGTGGTGAAGTTGTCGAAGCCCACCCACTCGGTCTTTTCGGCGCCGTCCTGGCCCCCGGTGCGCTGGAAGGCCAGCTGGATCGCGCGGATCGCGGGGTACCACGAGAAGAGCGCGAAGCAGATGAGGCCGCCGGCGAGGAACGCGTACGCCGTCAGGTTGTCGGTGACCTTGCGGCGCAGGTTCCCGGGCGGCCGAGCGCCGGGCGGGGCGGGAGCCCCGGTGGGGCTCTTCGGCTTCCGGGGCGCACCGACGGTGCTGGTCATGGCGTGCACTCCCTCGATGCGGCGACGGACGGACTCGACGAGGCGGCCGAATGACTCGGCGAAGCGGCCGAATGCTCGGCGAGGCGACGGACTTGCTCGGCGAGGTAAAGGACGGTCTCGGCAAAGCGGCGGACAGACCTGGCAAGGCGGCGGACGGGCGGGTGGACCGGGGGCGCGGCGGGCTCCCCGGTCCACCCGTGGTCGGCGGCACCGTGGGCTGACGGCGGCCGACGCGGAGGAACGGCTACTGCTTGCCGAGGAGTTGGGTGATCTTCCCGTTGGCATCGGTGAGCAGCTTGGCGATGTCGGCGTCCTTCTTGGTGAGCACGCTGGACACCACGCCGTCGAGCACCGAGTAGATCTGCTGGGCCTGCGGGGGCTCGGCGATCTCCGGGACCTTGCCGGACGCCTCGACGAAGGACTTGTAGTTGCCCACCGGGAGCGTCGCGTTCTGGGCCTTGAGGTCGTCGTTGCTCTTGGCGGCCGCGCCGGTCCAGATGGCGGGCTCGGGCAGGCCGACGGGCTCCTTGTCCTGCTTGCCGCGCGCCCAGTCGTTGAGGCCCTTGCCGGGGGTGAGGGCCAGGAACTCGAGCCACTTCAGGCCCGCTTCGATCTGCTCCGGCGTGCACTTCTTGTTGAACATGTAGCCGTCGCCGCCGGCCAGGGTGCCCTTGCCATCGGGCATCGGGGCCAGGCCGACGTCCTCGAGCTTGCCGCCGAACTCGTTGACGATCTGGGTGACGTTGTCGGGCGCCGCGATGTACATGCCCAGGCGTCCGCTGCCCATCATCTGCTGCACGTCGTTGATGGTCAGGAGCTGCTTGCTGCCCATGCTGTTGTCGGTCCAGCGCATGTCGTGCAGCGTCTGCAAAACGGCCCTGCCCTCAGGGGTGTCGACGGTCGCGGTCTTGCCGTCTGCGGAAATGGCCGCGCCGCCGCGCGAGTACAGCTCGGCGACGAAGTGCCAGCCGCCCTGGTTGCTCGCGCTGTAGTCGGCGTACCCGACGTTGCCGCCGCCGCTGTCGGCGATCTTCTTTGCCGCGGCCCGGACTTCGTCCCACGTCGTGGGCGGCTTGTCGGGGTCGAGGCCGGCCTTGGTGAACAGCGCGCGGTTGTAGATCAGGCCCATCGAGTAGTTCGTACGCGGCACGCCGTACGTCTTGCCGTCGGCGTCCTGGAAGAACTTGACGAGGTCGGGCCGGAGTTCCTTGTCCTTCACGACCTTGTCCATGTACTGCGTGATGTCCGCCGCGCCGCCGCGCGCCAGGACCGTCTGGACGTTCGTGTAATTGACGTAGAACAGGTCCTCCATCTGGTTGCCGGCCAACTTCGCCTCGAAGGTGGTCGGGTCCGAGCAGGGGAACGCGTCCTTGGACTCGATCTTGATGTTCGGGTTGAGCTTCTCGAACGCCTCGACGTCCTGCTCCCATTGCTTGCGGTCGACCTCTGCGGTGCGCGGCGGCTTGCAGTTGACCGTGAGGGTGACCTTCTTGGCACCGGTGTCGCCGGGTCCGGCGGTTCCTCCGGCGTCGGACGCCTTGTCCCCGGAGTCGTCGTCGGAGCACGCGGCGCCGGTGAAGAGCAGGCCGGCGGCGAGGAGTATCGCGGAGGATCTGCGGTACCGGGTGGAGCTGCGCATGGGAATAGCCCTTCTGCCCGGGAAGTCGAACGAGGTCGGATACGCGGGCGAACCGGAAGGTGTCCCTCCGGCCCGTGCGTGGCGCGGGCCACACTCAACCACGCTTGGCAGCAGGACTCAATATCTCGATTAGATTCCGCAAAAAATTGACAACAGAAGGAAGAACATCGATTACGCGGGCTCGCGAGCGGCAGGCGTACGTACGGCCGCGGTCGACGGCGAGATCGCAGCCCCGGCTGCGGTACCGGCCGCGGCGTCCGCTCGGGTGTCCGCGGCGGGATCGACCGGGGGAGTTAGCGCGGGTGCCGGGCCGGACGACCGTCGCAGCACCAACTCGGGCTCGAAGAGCAGCTCGTCGTGCGTCACCGGGCTGCCGGCGATCTCCGCCATCAACATCTCCACGGCGGCCCGGCCCATGAGTTCGATCGGCTGGCGCACGGTGCTCAGCGGCGGGTCGGTCGCGGCCATCAGTGCCGAGTCGTCGTACCCCACGACCGACACGTCGCCCGGTACGCTCCGGCCGAGCCGGCGGGCGGCGCGTACCGCGCCGAGGGCCAGCGGGTCGCTCGCGCAGACGAGTGCGGTCATGCCCCGGTTGATGAGCCGCGTGGCGGCGGCCTGGCCGCCCTCGGAGGAGAAGAGCGTGTGCTCGACGCGGTCGTCGGCGAGGCCGATCGCGGCCTGGGCGGCGGCCAGTTTGCGGTTCGACGGTACGTGGTCGGGCGGTCCGAGGATCATGCCGATCCGGTCGTGCCCGAGGGCCTGGAGGTGGGCGATGGCCTGCTCGGCCGCGGCCGCGTCGTCGCAGCTCACGCGGGGGAAGTCGAGGTTGTCGACGGCCGCGTTGAGCAGCACGGTCGGCAGTCCGCGCTCGGCCAGCCGGTCGTAGTGGCCGTGCGGCGAGTCGGCCTGCGCGTACAGCCCGCCGAAGAAGATCACGCCGGAGACCGCCTGGTCGAGGAGCATCTCGACGTAGTCGGCCTCGCTCACCCCGCCCGCGGTCTGGGTGCACAGCACCGGCGTGAAACCGCGCTGCGCGAGCGCCCCCACGACGATCTCGGCGAACGCCGGGAAGATCGGGTTCTGCAGTTCGGGCAGGACCAGGCCGACCAGGCGGGCGCGTTCGCCGCGCAGTTGGGTCGGCCTCTCGTACCCCATGACGTCCAGCGCGGTCAGCACCGCGGCCCGGGTCCCCTCCGAGACCCCGGGTTTCCCGTTGAGCACGCGACTGACCGTCGCCTCGCTCACTCCGACCTTCTTGGCAACCTCAGCAAGTCGACGCACCATGCCCGCAAGAGTAGTACCGATCGCGTCAATTTTTTGCAGGATCAACGCAAATCATTTACGGGATACCCGCCCCGCGCGGCGCGTCGGGGGCCGCCGAGCCGGTCCGGGGGTGAGCGGGGCCGGGGAGGAGGGCACGGTGGTAAAACGCCAGTGGCGCATGCCGTGGTTGCAACGGGTGGTCGGTGGGACCGGCGTCCCCGGGTCTCACGGAGGCCGGGCAGGCGCCAGGCCAGGCCCGGTCGGGCATCGACGGACACTCCTCCTCGGCGGGGCCGCGGGTGTCGGCACCGTCCTGCCGCGGTGCGGCCCGCTGCGGCGGCTGCCACGCAGGTGAACGTGCGCTTCCGGGCCGTCGCCCGGAGGACCGTCCGGGACTTCCCGATCAAGACCGTGCACAGCTGGTGATCCAGGCTGGCAACCCCGGACTTCGGACACCGTACTTCAGACACCGTGAGCCGCACCGGACGGGAGGAAATGCGTACTTCATCACCGCGCCGCCGCCGCATGCCGCGGAAGCGCGCACTTGTCGCCACGACGGCCGTGCTGACCGTGTGCGGCATGCCGGCCGCAACGCCCGCCTCCGCCGCCGGCACGCGCCGAACGACTGAATCCGGAAGCCGCCTCGAATCGCCCGATCCCGCGCAGTTCTTCGCGCCTCACGGCCTTTCGGGGCGGCTACGCAGCCGCTCTCATGAACTCCTCGGTCGAACTCTGCCCAGGGAGGTACGCCGTGGCCGTTCGCAAGCCGCAGCTGCCTCCCGAGAGATTCGACCCGGCGCAGGTGACGCGCATCGGTCAGGGGGGTGAGGGATACGTGTGGCGGGTCCGTGACAAGGGACTCGGCCAGGACGTCGCGGTGAAGACTCTGAGGTACGACAAGCCGCTGGCGCCGGCGCACTACGACAAGCTCAACTGGGAGTACCACATCGCGTCGGCGGTCCGGAGCCCCCACGTGGTGCGCATCCACGACAGCTCTCCCAAGCGGAGCACCGACCATGACGCTTTCATAGCCATGGAGTTGGTAGGCACAGGAACTCTCGCGCACAGATTGGCCCTTGGCGGGTCGTTTCCCTTGGACCAGGTGGCCAAGTTGGGGGCGGCGCTCGCCGACGCGCTGGCCGCGACCCACGAAAGCGGGATCCTGCACCGCGACGTTAAGCCCGCAAATGTGCTGTTCGGGCACGACGGCGTGCTGAAGATGGCCGACTACGGCAATGCCACGCTGGAGTTCGGCGGCCGCGGCTCGCCGATCGCCGGGTCTCCCGGCTACATGTCACCGGAGATGGCGCGGGCGGTCGTGGCGCGGGACTACGGCCTTCCGGCAACCGGCGAACGCGTGAACACGCGCCAAAACGACCTGTATGGCCTCGGCGTCATCATGTACGAGATGATCTCGGGCGAACCGGCGTTCCCCGGCTTCGACCGCGAGGACCGGATCCTCGCTCAGTCCACCGGGGAACTGCAGCCGATAGCCGACGCGGCCAGGGGCGTACCGCGGGATCTCGCGGGAATCGTGACCGCGCTCACCGTGAACACCCCGGGTAGGCGGCCCGATTCCGCCGCGGAAGTCAGGGATGTGCTCCTGGAGCTCGCGCAGTCCCTGCCGACCGAGCCGGTCGGCCATGTCGGTCCCTTCATCACCCTGCAAGAGTCGGCAACCCCAGATGTCTTGCCGGCCCGTCCGCGCGGACGCGACGCACCGTACACAGGTCCAGCACCGGCCGCACCGGCCTCGGAGAAACCGACGGACGTGGCCCGCATAGCCGCGAACGGCCTGAGCGACCTGAACGAGACGCACGCCCCCGCGCATGACGTCGACCCGTCCGCCACGCAGCGTGGAGCCGACGTGTTGGCACCCGGGCAGGCTGCCGACCGGCACTACGGCGCAACCGGGCCGTCGGACGCCGCAGGCGCTCCGGACCGTCCCGAGCTGCCAAGCCCCGAACCCGACTGCCCGGCACGAGAACTCGACAACTCGATGGACTGACCCGAACCTGGCCGCCCGTTCTTCGCGCGCACCGAAGCCGCGGCACACCGGGTCCCGGGGCCCGGGAAGCCTGCCCGGGAAGCCCGAACGGCCCGTGCCCCCGATGGGGTACGGACCGTTCGGAACAGCGGGTTGCTCAGACTCGGCGGAAGATCAGGGCTCGCTTTACTTCCTGGATGGCCTTGGTGACCTCGATGCCGCGGGGGCAGGCGTCGGTGCAGTTGAAGGTCGTGCGGCAGCGCCAGACGCCTTCCTTTTCGTTGAGGATCTCCAGGCGCTGTTCGGCGCCCTCGTCGCGCGAGTCGAAGATGAAGCGGTGCGCGTTGACGATGGCGGCCGGGCCGAAGTACTGGCCGTCGGTCCAGAAGACCGGGCAGGACGTCGTGCAGCAGGCGCACAGGATGCACTTGGTGGTGTCGTCGAAGCGCTCGCGGTCCTCGGGGGACTGGAGGCGCTCGCGCGTGGGCTCGTTGCCCGAGGTGACGAGGAAGGGCATCACGTCGCGGAAGGACTGGAAGAACGGCTCCATGTCGACGACGAGGTCCTTCTCGACCTTCAGGCCCTTGATCGCTTCGATGGTGATCGGCTTGGTGACGTCGAGGTCCTTCACCAGGGTCTTGCAGGCGAGGCGGTTGCGGCCGTTGATGCGCATCGCGTCGGAGCCGCAGATGCCGTGCGCGCAGGAGCGGCGGAAGGTGAGCGAGCCGTCCTGCTCGCCCTTGACCTTGAGCATCGCGGTGAGGATGCGCTCGGTCGGGTCCGCCTCGACCTGGAAGTCCTGCCAGAACGGCACCGGGGGCTCGCCGTTCGGGCCGACCAGGTCCGGCAGGAAGCGGCGGATCCGCAGGGTGATGGTGATGGGGGTGTGGTCGCGCGCCGGCTTCTGCGCGGGGGCAGCCGGGGTCTCGTCGATAACGGCAGTCATCAGTACTTACGCTCCATCGGCTGGTAGCGGGTGACGACGACCGGCTTCCAGTCAAGCCGGATCGAGACGTCGCCGTCCGCGTCGACCTCGCGGTACGCCATCGTGTGCTTCATGTAGTTGGCGTCGTCGCGCGCCTGGAAGTCCTCGCGCGCGTGGCCGCCGCGCGACTCCTTGCGGTTGGCGGCGCCGACGACCAGGACCTCGGCGAGGTCGAGCAGGAAGCCGAGTTCGACGGCTTCGAGCAGGTCGGTGTTGAACCGCTTGCCCTTGTCCTGGATGGACACGTCGAGGTACCGCTTCTGCAGTGCCTTGATGTCCGAGAGGGCCTGCTTGAGGGTTTCCTCGGTGCGGTAGACGCCCGCGTTGGCGTCCATCGTCTCCTGCATCTCCGAGCGGATCTGCGCGACCCGCTCGGTGCCCTCGCTGTTCAGCAGGCGGTCCAGGAGCGCCCGTACGTCCGCCGCCGGGTTCTCGGGCAGTTCGACGTAGTCGGCGGTGGCGGCGTACTTCGCGGCGGCGATGCCCGCGCGGCGGCCGAACACGTTGATGTCGAGCAGCGAGTTGGTGCCCAGCCGGTTCGAGCCGTGCACGGAGACGCAGGCGACCTCGCCCGCCGCGTACAGGCCGGGGACCACGGTCTCGTTGTCGGCCAGCACCTCGGCCTCGACGTTGGTCGGGACGCCGCCCATCGCGTAGTGCGCGGTCGGGTACACCGGGACCAGTTCGGTGGTCGGTTCCACGCCGAGGTACGTGCGCGCGAACTCGGTGATGTCCGGGAGCTTTTCCTCGATCTGCTCGGCCGGCAGGTGGGTGAGGTCGAGGTAGACGTAGTCCTTGTTCGGGCCCGCGCCGCGGCCCTCCAGGACCTCCAGCACCATCGAGCGCGCGACGATGTCGCGCGGCGCGAGGTCCTTGATCGTCGGGGCGTACCGCTCCATGAAGCGCTCGCCGTCCGCGTTGCGCAGGATGCCGCCCTCGCCGCGCGCGCCCTCGGTGAGCAGGATGCCCAGGCCCGCGAGGCCGGTCGGGTGGAACTGGTAGAACTCCATGTCCTCCAGCGGCAGTCCGCGGCGCCACGCGATGCCCATGCCGTCGCCGGTGAGGGTGTGCGCGTTGGAGGTGGTCTTGAAGACCTTGCCGAAGCCGCCGGTCGCGAAGATGACGGCCTTCGCCTGGAAGACGTGCACCTCGCCGGACGCCAGCTCGTACGCGACGACGCCGGAGGTGGTCTTGTTGCCGTCCTCGTCGTCGACGAGCAGCAGGTCGAGTACGTAGAACTCGTTGTAGAACTCGACGTTCTGCTTGACGCAGTTCTGGAACAGCGTCTGCAGGATCATGTGGCCGGTGCGGTCCGCGGCGTAGCAGGACCGGCGTACCGCGGCCTTGCCGTGGTCACGCGTGTGGCCGCCGAACCGGCGCTGGTCGATGCGGCCCTCGGGGGTCCGGGAGAACGGGAGGCCCATCTTCTCCAGGTCGAGGACGGCGTCGATCGCCTCCTTGCACATGATCTCCGCGGCGTCCTGGTCGGTGAGGTAGTCACCGCCCTTGACCGTGTCGAAGGTGTGCCACTCCCAGTTGTCCTCCTCGACGTTCGCGAGGGCGGCGCACATGCCGCCCTGGGCGGCGCCGGTGTGGGAGCGGGTCGGGTAGAGCTTGGTGAGAACGGCCGTACGGCTGCTCTTGCTCGCCTCCAGGGCGGCACGCATGCCGGCGCCGCCCGCGCCGACGATGACGGTGTCGTACTTGTGGATCTGCATGACCTGTGTGTCCTCTGGTACCGATCTCCGCGACCACCAAGGGGCGCGTTCGGGTGCGTTCGAGTGCGGTCCGTTGGCCGGCTACTGGCCGATGTTCGGGTCGAAGGTGAAGATCACCAGCGTGCCGGTGAAGAGCACGATCAGGGCCGACGTGTAGAGCACGACCTTGAGCCAGAAGCGGGTCTGGTCGCGCTCCGCGTAGTCGTTGATGATCGTGCGCAGACCGTTGACGCCGTGCAGCTCGGCGAGCCACAGCATGATCAGGTCCCACGCCTGCCAGAACGGGTTGGCCCAGCGGCCGGCGACGAACGCGAAGCCGATCCGCGACACACCGCCGTCGATCACCAGCTGGATGATCAGGTGGCCCAGCACGAGGACGACCAGCAGGATGCCGGACAGCCGCATGAACAGCCAGCTGTACAGCTCGAAGTTGGTCCGGGTGGAGCGCGGCGAGCGCTTGGAGCGGGGGGCCTCGATGGCCGGGCCGCCGCCGCTGATCTGGGGAGCGTTCTCGATCAAAGCCATCTGGGTCAGCTCCCGAAGATCTCGCGCAGCGTGTGCTCCAGGACCGGGTAGAAGGCGCCGGCCATGAGCACGGCCCACAGGCCGACAACGCCCCAGAACATCTGCTTCTGGTAGCGGGGGCCCTTCTCCCAGAAGTCGACCGCGACGATGCGCAGGCCGTTGAGGGCGTGGAAGAGAACGGCGCCCACGAGGCCGTACTCCATGACGTTGACGAACGGGTTCTTGTAGATCTCGATCGTCTCGTCGTACGCCTCGGGCGAGACCCGCACAAGAGCGGTGTCGATGACATGGGCGAACAGGAAGAAGAAGATGAGGACGCCGGTGACTCGATGAGCCACCCATGACCACATGCCTTCCCGGCCGCGGTAGAGCGTTCCAGCCGGCACGGAAACTACCCTCCGGATGCGGTAGACGGGGCTCGGCCGGCAAGCCGTCGGTCGGCCCGGCCGGGTACCTTCCTCCGGCCCCGGCCATGTTAGCCATCGAAATCACCGGCTCCCGCCCGGGGGCGCGTGATGTGATCGATTCCGCACGCCTACGGGAACCAAACGGGTGACACTTCGCGTCCTACGGCCTTTCCCGCCAGCTGATGTGACGCAGTGTCATCGACGCCTCCGGGCGGTCGCCGGCACTCGTCGGACAAATCGGATAACCGTTCCGCGACACTGTCCTTGCCGCGGTCAAGCGAATTCGCGACTGATGTCACACCGAGGCCGTGTATCGATCTTGGGGCGCGGTCCCTACGATGCGTGAACATGACGGAGGCTACTGTCGACGGCGGCACGTCTACCGGCTCCACCTTTGCTTCGCAGTTCCCGCAGCCCACGCGTGAACAGTGGCAGGGCCTGGTGGCCGGCGTGCTCCGCAAGTCGAGGGTCATCGGTGCGGACGACGCACCCGACAACCCTGAGGATCTGCTCGCGACCACCACCTACGACGGCATCAGGCTGGCCCCTCTCTACACGGCCGACGACGCCTCACCCGAGCCCGGCGCTCCCGGACTCCCCTCCTACGTACGCGGCGCCCGGGCGGCCGGCAGCTCCGTCGACGGCTGGGACGTACGCCAGCTGCACAGCGACCCGGACCCGGCGCGCACCGCCGAAGCCGTGCTCGCGGACCTGGAGAACGGCGTCTCGTCCGTCTTCCTGCAGACCGGCGCGCCCGGCGGCGAGGACGCCCTGGACCCCGCCGAACTGCCCGGCGTCCTGGCCGGCGTGCTGCTCGACCTCGCGCCGGTCGTGCTCGACCCCGGGGCAGACTTCGGGCCGGCCGCCGAAGCCCTCCTCGCGGTCTTCCGCGAGCGCGGCGTCGCCCCGGCCGAGGTACGCGGCAACCTCGGCGCCGACCCCGTCACCACCCACGCCCGTACCGGCCGCGCCCCGGGGGCCGGCCGGGACCTGGCCGCCGCCGCCGACCTCGCGGTACGCGCGCACGCCGAGTTCCCGCACCTCCAGGCCATCACCGTGGACGGCCAGCCCTACCACGAGGCCGGTGCCTCCGAGGGCCAGGAACTCGGCGCCGCCACCGCCGCGGGCGTCGCGTACCTGCGCGCGCTCACCGCCGCGGGACTCGACGTCGACACCGCGCTCGGCCTCGTCGAGTTCCGCTTCGCGGCCACCGCCGACCAGTTCCTCACCATCGCCAAGCTGCGTGCCGCCCGCCGCGTGTGGGCCCGCGTCGCGCAGGCGTCCGGCGCCTCGGCCGGGGCCGGTGCGCAGAAGCAGCACGCCATCACGTCCTGGTCGATGGCCACCCGCCGCGACCCGTGGGTCAACATGCTGCGCACGACCGTCGCGGCGTTCGCGGCCGGCGTCGGCGGCGCCGACTCCGTCACGGTCCGCCCGTTCGACGCGGCGATCGGCCTGCCCGACGCCTTCGCCCGCCGCATCGCCCGCAACACGCAGTCGCTGCTGCTGGAGGAGTCGCACCTCGCGCAGGTCATCGACCCGGCGGGCGGCTCCTGGTACGTCGAGAAGCTCACCGACGAACTCGCGCACGCCGCCTGGGCGTTCTTCCAGGACATCGAGCGCGCGGGCGGCATCGCCGCGGCGCTCGACGGCGGTCTCGTCGCGGACCGCATCGCCGAGGTGCGGGCCGCCCGCGAGAAGGCGATCGCCACCCGCAAGGACCCGCTCACCGGCGTCAGCGAGTTCCCGAACCTCACCGAGGACGCGGTGATCCGCGAGCCCGCCCCGGCGCTGCCCGGGGGCGGCCTGCCGCGCGTGCGGTACGCCGACGGCTACGAGGCCCTGCGCGACCGCTCGGACGACATCTACCTCGCCACCGACGCGCGCCCGACGGTCTTCCTGGCCACCCTCGGCCCGGTCGCCCAGCACACCGCGCGCGCCCAGTTCGCCCGCAACCTGTTCGCGGCGGGCGGCATCGACGCCGTCGAGGCGGGCGCGACGGCCACCGAGGACGAGGTCGTCGAGGCGTACCGCGCGGCCGGTGCCCCGGCCGTGGCCTGCCTGGCCTCCAGCGACAAGATCTACGAAGAGCGCGCGAAGGACGCCGTCACGCGCCTGCACGAGGCCGGCGCCCGGCATGTCCTTCTCGCCGGTGCGGCCAAGAAGTGGGCGGACACGAACGCCGACGGGTACGTATTTGTCGGGTGCGACGCACTCGAAGTACTGAACCGGGCGTACACGATCATCGCGGGAGGGGACCGATGACCATTCCGGACTTCACCGGCATCGACCTCGGCACCCCCGAGGCCGCCGACGCCGAGGCGTGGGTCGCCGCGGTCGCCGAGGCGACCGGCAAGGACGCCGCCGAGCTGACCCGCGACACGCCCGAGGGCATCCCGGTCAAGGCGCTGTACACGGAGAAGGACACCGAGGGCCTCGACTTCCTCGCGACCTACCCGGGCATCACGCCGTACCTGCGCGGGCCGTACCCGACGATGTACGTCAACCAGCCCTGGACGATCCGCCAGTACGCGGGCTTCTCCACCGCCGAGGCGTCCAACGCCTTCTACCGCCGCAACCTCGCGGCCGGCCAGAAGGGCCTGTCGATCGCGTTCGACTTGGCCACCCACCGCGGCTACGACTCCGACCACCCGCGCGTCGCGGGCGACGTCGGCATGGCAGGCGTGGCCATCGACTCGATCTACGACATGCGGCAGCTGTTCGACGGCATCCCGCTCGACCAGATGTCGGTGTCGATGACGATGAACGGCGCGGTGCTGCCGATCCTCGCGCTCTACATCGTCGCGGCGGAGGAGCAGGGGGTGAAGCCGGAGCAGCTCGCGGGGACGATCCAGAACGACATCCTTAAGGAGTTCATGGTCCGGAACACCTACATCTACCCGCCGAAGCCGTCGATGCGGATCATCTCCGACATCTTCTCGTACACCTCGCAGAAGATGCCGAAGTTCAACTCCATCTCGATCTCCGGCTACCACATCCAGGAGGCCGGGGCCACGGCCGACCTGGAGCTGGCCTACACGCTCGCGGACGGCCTGGAGTACCTGAAGGCCGGCATGGACGCGGGCATGGACGTCGACGCGTTCGCGCCGCGCCTGTCGTTCTTCTGGGCCATCGGGATGAACTTCTTCATGGAGATCGCCAAGATGCGCGCGGCCCGCCTCATCTGGGCGGACCTCGTGCAGAGCGTCGGCGCGAAGAACCCGAAGTCGCTGTCGCTGCGCACCCACTCGCAGACCTCCGGCTGGTCGCTGACCGCGCAGGACGTCTTCAACAACGTGGTGCGCACGTGCGTCGAGGCCATGGCGTCGACGCAGGGCCATACGCAGTCGCTGCACACCAACGCACTCGACGAGGCGCTGGCGCTGCCGACCGACTTCTCCGCCCGCATCGCGCGCAACACGCAGCTGATGCTCCAGCAGGAGTCGGGCACCTGCAACGTGATCGACCCGTGGGGCGGCAGCGCGTACGTCGAACGCCTGACCTACGACCTGGCGATGCGCGCCCGCGAGCACCTCGCCGAGATCGAGAAGGCCGGCGGCATGGCCGCCGCGATCGACGCCGGCATCCCCAAGCTGCGCATCGAGGAGGCCGCGGCGCGTACGCAGGCCCGCATCGACTCGGGCCGCCAGCCGCTCATCGGCGTCAACAAGTACCTCGTCGACAACGATCAGCCGATCGACGTGCTCAAGGTCGACAACGCGCGGGTACGCGCCGACCAGATCGCGAAGCTGGAGCGGCTGCGCGCGGAGCGCGACGGCGGCGAGGTCGAGCGCGCCCTCGCGGCGCTCGCGGGTGCCGCCGAGGCGGACCTCGCGGGGGAGCGGCCCGACGACCTGGAGCACAACCTGCTCAAGCTCGCGGTCGACGCGGCGCGGGCGAAGGCGACGGTGGGGGAGATCTCCGACGCGCTGGAGAAGGCGTACGGTCGGCACCAGGCGACGATCCGCACGCTCACCGGCGTGTACCGCGAGGAGGTGGGGGCCACGGGCAACGTCGAGCGGGTCCGCACGCTGGTCGAGGAGTTCGAGCGCGAGGAGGGCCGCCGCCCGCGCATCCTGGTGGCCAAGATGGGCCAGGACGGGCACGACCGCGGCCAGAAGGTGATCTCCACGGCGTTCGCCGACCTCGGCTTCGACGTCGACGTGGGCGCGCTGTTCCAGACTCCGGAGGAGGTCGCCCGCCAGGCCGTCGAGGCCGACGTGCACGTGGTCGGCGTCTCCTCCCTCGCGGCCGGCCACCTGACGCTGGTGCCGGCCCTGCGCGAAGAGCTCGCCAAGCTCGACGCGGGCGAGATCATGGTCGTGGTCGGCGGCGTGATCCCGCCGTCCGACGTACAGCCGCTGCTCGACATGGGCGCCGCCGCGGTCTTCCCGCCCGGCACGGTCATCTCGGACGCCGCGGTCGACCTGTTGAAGCGTCTGTACGACCAGCTCGGCCACGAGCTGCCCGCGGCGCTCTCCACCGCATCGGAGTGACGTGGCACGTCGTGTGATCGATGTCGGCCAGTACGCGGAAGGCGTGCTGGCCGGCAACCGCACCGTCCTGGCCCGCGCGGTCACCCTCGTGGAGTCCACCCGCGCCGAACACCGCGACCTCGCCCAGGAGTTGCTGGTCAAGCTGCTGCCGCACGCGGGCGGCGCGCACCGGGTGGGCATCACCGGTGTGCCGGGCGTCGGCAAGTCCACCTTCATCGAGGCGCTGGGCACCAAGCTGACTGCCGCCGGGCACCGGGTCGCGGTGCTGGCCGTCGACCCGTCCTCGACGCGGACCGGCGGCAGCATCCTGGGCGACAAGACGCGGATGGGGAAGCTGGCCGTCGACCCCGCCGCGTTCGTGCGCCCGTCGCCGACCGCCGGGACGCTCGGCGGCGTGGCGCGCGCCACGCGCGAGTCCATCGTGCTCATGGAGGCCGCGGGCCACGACGTCGTGCTGGTCGAGACGGTCGGCGTCGGGCAGTCGGAGGTGACCGTCGCCAACATGGTCGACTGCTTCCTCTTCCTGACCCTCGCGCGTACCGGCGACCAGCTCCAGGGCATCAAGAAGGGCGTCCTGGAGATGGCCGACATCGTGGCCGTCAACAAGGCGGACGGCGAGTTCGAGGCGGCCGCGAAGGCCGCCGCGCGCGAACTCCAAGGCGCATTGCGGCTGATGCGCAGACCGGGTGAATTGTGGTACACGCCGGTCCTCACCTGTTCGGCGCTGACCGGGATAGGGCTCGACGAGCTGTGGGACACCGTCCTGAAGCACCGTCAGACCCTGGACTCCGCAGGGCGGCTGGCGGACGTGAGGCGCCGTCAGCAGGTCGACTGGACATGGGCCGCCGTACACGACTCGCTGTTGGCCGAATTGCGGGCGAACCCCCAGGTCAAGAGCCTGGTGCCGGATCTCGAACGGCAGGTGCGGGACGGCGAGATCACCGCGACGATCGCCGCCGCGCGCATCCTGGACGCGTTCCACGGCAGGGGCGGGAACACGGACTGACCGTACGGTTGGCGCCCTGACGGGGCGTCAGCCAAGTGGGCGTAGTGGCATACCCCCACCGGCCCTGGGTCATGCGCCACGGAGGGCAGATTTCCTCACCCTAACGGGGGTAATTCGCTTTCTCTCACGTCCCGGGTAGCGCGGCAACGTACCCTTGCAGGGGTGAGCGCATCCCTCCCCGAAGGCCCCGAGGGCGCAGTTTCAGCCGCGTCCTCCCATGTCGCTGCTTATGCCGACGAACTCGTGGCGATCCGCCGCGACCTGCACATGCATCCTGAGCTGGGGCGGGAGGAGTTTCGCACCACCGGGTTGATCCACGACCGGCTGGTGGCCGCCGGTCTGACGCCCCGTCTGCTGCCGGGCACCGGCGTCGTGTGCGACATCCCGGCCTCGGCGGGTGCGGCCGACGGGCGCGGACTCATCGCCTTCCGCGGCGACATCGACGCGCTGCCGGTCGAGGACGCCAAAGACGTCCCGTACCGCTCGACCGTGCCCGGCCGCGCCCACGCGTGCGGCCACGACGTGCACACCACGGTCACGCTCGGCGCGGGCCTCGTGCTGGCCGACCTCGCGCGCGAGGGGCTGCTGACGCGTCCGGTGCGGCTGATCTTCCAGCCCGCCGAGGAGAAGCTGCCCGGCGGTGCGCTGGACGTCATCAAGGCCGGGGGGCTTGACGGCGTCGAGGAGATCCACGCGGTGCACTGCGACCCGCGCGTGGAGGTCGGACGCGTGGCGCTGCGCGTCGGCGCGATCACGTCCGCCTGCGACCGCATCATCATCACGCTGGGCGGCCCGGGCGGGCACACCGCGCGGCCGCACCAGTCCACCGACCTGGTGACCGCGCTGGCGAAGATGGCCGGCGAGCTGCCGTCCGCGCTGGCCCGGCGCATCGACCCGCGCTCCGGCGTCAGCATCGTGTGGGGCCGCATCAACGCGGGGGCCGCGCCCAACGTCATCCCGCAGCGCGGCGAACTGGACGGCACGCTGCGCTGCCTGGACATCGAGGCGTGGCGGCAGGCGCCCGACCTCATCCAGGAGTTGGTCGACGCCATCGCCTCGACCTACGGCGCGAAGTGGGAGCTGGAGCACCACCGCGGCGTGCCCCCGGTCGTCAACGACGCGGACGCGGTCGCCGCGGCGCGGACCGTGGCGACCGGATTTCTCGGTGCCGCGTCGGTCGAGGTGACCGAGCAGAGCCTGGGCGGCGAGGACTTCTCGTGGTTCCTGGAGGACGTGCCCGGGCAGCTGACCCGGCTCGGCGTGCGCCCCGTGGGCGAGGCGCCGTACGACCTCCACCAGGGCCGCTTCGACGTCGACGAGCAGGCCATCGGCGTGGGCGTGCGGCTGTTCGCCGACCTGGCGCTGCGCCCGCGCCAGTAGGCCCGGGTTCCTCTCCGGCACGTCCCGCCGACGCCCCTCGTACGGGCCCGAACGGAGCCCTGCGCGGGGGCAAATGAGTGCCCTGACCAGGTTATACGTAGTACCCGCGATAACGACCAGGACACGAATCAGGCCCCGCACCGACCGGTGCGGGGCCTTGCTTTTACCGAGGCTCGCGACGGGGAAACCGTGGAGCCGTGAGACCTGGCCCAACCACCGGCTACCTTCATCCACTTGGCTCAGCAGATCGTGTCCAAGTGGTGATCTGACCTGTATGTCAGAGATATTGATTTTGTATGTATGCTCAGCGGCGGTTCGCATGTCTACGCGCGTACACGACGCATTCTACTCGCGTTGAACGCAGCGTGTCAGCCAACCGCCACCACAGGTCTTGCCAGATGTTCAGCTGATTTCACGCCTTGTTGGGCGTGCATCGGAAGGAGACACCCCGTGCGCCGGGTATCCAAGGTCGCCGTGGTCGCGGTCACCGGGGCTCTCGCCCTCACCGCGACTGCTTGTGGCAGCAAGCCGAAGGACGATGACAAGGGCTCGACCCCGAGCGCAGGTGCGTCCGCGCCCGGCGCCGGCGGTGCCACCAACGCCGCGAACTTCAAGGCGTGCATGGTCACCGACCAGGGCGGCGTCGACGACCGCTCCTTCAACGCCGCGGCGTGGGCCGGCCTGAACCAGGCCAAGGACCAGCTGGGCATGCAGATCAAGAAGGTCGACTCCAAGACGGAGAACGACTACGTGCCGAACATCGACAGCCTCGTCGCCGACAAGTGCGACGTCGTCGTGGCGGTCGGCGGCCTCATGGCCAAGGCGACCGGCGAGGCGGCGAAGAAGAACCCGAATCAGAAGTTCATCATCGTCGACTCCAGCAGCGTCGAGCCGAACATCAAGGGTCTCGAGTACAACACCGCCCAGGCGGCGTTCATGGGCGGCTACCTCGCCGCCGCGCAGACCAAGACCGGCAAGGTGGCGACCTTCGGCGGCATGAAGATCCCGCCGGTCACCATCTACATGGACGGCTTCGTCGAGGGCGTCAACTACTACAACCAGCAAAAGGGCAAGAACGTCCAGGTCCTCGGCTGGGACGAGGCCAAGCAGGACGGCTCCATCGCGGGCAAGTTCGACTCGCCCGGCGACGGCGAGCGCATCGCCAACGACTTCATCAACCAGGGCGCGGACATCATCCACCCGGTGGCGGGGCAGACCGGTCTCGGCGCGGCCTCGAAGGCCAAGCAGTCCGGCAAGGCCAGCGTCATCTGGGTCGACGTCGACGGCTACGAGAGCACGAACGACAAGGAAGTCATGCTCTCGACCGTCACGAAGTCCATGAAGGACTCGGTGTTCCTGGCGCTCAAGGAAGCCGCCGCGGGCCAGTACACCACCGCGCCGTACCTCGGCACGCTGCAGAACGAGGGCGTCGGCCTCGCGCCGTTCCACGACTTCGACTCGCAGGTCTCCGCGGAGACCAAGGCCGAGCTGCAGAAGATCAAGGCCGACATCATCGCCGGCACCATCAAGATCACCTCGCCGAGCCAGCCGAAGTGACGCCGCGGCCGGGTGCCGTGGACCCCTCGGTCCACGGCACCCGGCGCTGTGCTTCACCCCTCGGCGTACCCGCTCGACCCGCCGGGCCCCTCGCCCCCGTCGCCCGGCACGCACCGCAGTATTCACACACCCTTGCCCATCCCCCCGCACGCCCCGCCGCCCGGGGCGCAGCGCCGCTGAGGAGGTGACCGCGCTGAAGCTGGAACTGCGCGGGATCACGAAACGGTTCGGATCGCTGGTCGCGAACGACCACATCGATCTGACCGTCGAGCCCGGAGAGATCCACTGCCTCCTCGGTGAGAACGGTGCCGGCAAGTCGACGCTGATGAACGTCCTGTACGGGCTCTACGAGCCGACGTCGGGCGAGATCGTCGTGGACGGACAGCCGCGTACCTTCAGGACCGCGGGCGACGCCATCGACGCCGGCATCGGCATGGTCCACCAGCACTTCATGCTCGTGCCGGTTTTCACGGTCGCCGAGAACGTGATGCTGGGCAACGAGGAGACCCAGGCGCTCGGCTGGCTGGACCGCCGCCGCGCCCGCAAGAAGGTGCTCGACCTGGTCGCCGAGTACGGCCTCGAGGTCAACCCGGACGCGACCGTCGAGGACCTGCCCGTCGGCCTTCAGCAGCGCGTCGAGATCCTCAAGGCCCTGGTACGCGACGCCAAGGTGCTCATCCTCGACGAGCCGACCGCGGTGCTGACGCCGCAGGAGACCCAGGAGCTGTTCCGCGTCATGCGCGCGCTGCGCGACTCGGGCCACTCGATCGTCTTCATCACCCACAAGCTCAAAGAGGTCAAGGCCGTCGCCGACCGCATCACGGTCATCCGCCGCGGCAAGGTAGTCGGCAGCGCCGACCCGTCCTCCTCCGAGACCGAGTTGGCCTCGCTCATGGTCGGCCGGCCCGTGGACCTGGTGGTGCACAAGGAACCCGCGCAGCCGGGCGAGGTGCGCTTCACCCTCGAGAACGTCACCGTGCTCGACGACTTCGGCAACGTCCAGGTCGACAGCGTGAACCTGGAACTGCGCGAGGGCGAGATCCTCGGCGTCGCGGGCGTGCAGGGCAACGGCCAGACCGAGCTGACGCAGGCGATCCTCGGGCTGCGCCGGCCGGCCGCCGGCCGGATCCGGCTGGACGGCCGCGACATCACCGCGCTCAGTCCGCGCAAGACGCTCGACGCCGGCGTGGGGTTCGTACCCGAGGACCGCCAGCACGACGGCATCGTGGGCGAGTTCACGGTCTCCGAGAACCTGGTGCTCGACCTGGTCACGCGCCCGCCGTACGGCGGAGGCATCGCGATCAACCCCAAGAAGGTGCGCGAGAACGGGTACAAGCGGGTCGAGGAGTTCGACATCCGCACGCAGTCGATCGACAGCCCGGCGGGCTCGTTGTCCGGCGGCAACCAGCAGAAGGTCGTCGTGGCGCGCGAGATGTCGCGCCCGCTGCGGCTGTTCATCGCCTCGCAGCCCACGCGCGGTGTGGACGTCGGCGCGATGGAGTTCATCCACCAGCGCATCGTGGCCGAGCGGGACGTCGGCACGCCGGTCGTCATCGTCTCCACCGAACTGGACGAGGTCGTCGCGCTGGCCGACCGGATCGCGGTCATGTACCGCGGCCGCATCGTCGGCATCGTGCCGCCGACCGCGACACGTGAGCAGTTGGGCCTCCTGATGGCCGGTGTCGAGGACCCCGCGCTGCTGGAGAAGGCCGCCACACGTCCGTCGCTGGAACTGGACGTCGAGGACACCCCGCGCGACCGCGGCAACGACGGCGGCAACGACACGGACACGACCGGTGGAGAGGAGGGGCAGGCATGAGCGACGCGAACAACGACGGCGACGGCAAGAAGCCCGAGGGCAGCACGCCTCCCGAGCAGCCTGCCGGGACACCGGCCGGAACCCCTGCCGGGACGCCCGCCGAGCAGCCGGCCGAGACGCCCGCCGACAAGCCCGTCGCGGCCGTCGCCGCGGCGAAGAAGGCCCAGGCGCAGCCGCGGAAGTCGTTCGGGCGCCAGGTCGTCGACGGCATCGTCACCGGCAACTCGGCCGTCGTCACGTTCCTGGCGATCGTGCTGGCTCTGCTCGTCGGCGCCGTCCTGATCGTGCTGTCGAACCAGGACGTCCTGGACAAGTACAAGTACTTCTTCGACGACCCGGGCGACGCGCTGTCGGCGTCGTGGAACCTGGTCAAGGACGCGTACGTCGCCCTCTTCAAGGGCTCGATCGTCGACCCGGGCACTTTTGACAGCAACTACGCGCCCTACATCCTCAACCCGATCTCCGAGACGATCTCGCAGGCCACCCCGCTGATCTTCGGCGGTCTCTCGGTCTCGATCGCCTTCCGCGCCGGGCTGTTCAACATCGGTGCGCAGGGCCAGCTCATCGCAGGCGCCATCGTCGCGTCGTGGGTCGGCTTCACCTTCGACCTGCCGGGCACGCTGCTGCTCATCCTCGTGATCGTCGGCGGCATCCTCGGCGGTGCCGTGTACGCCGGGCTCGCCGGCGTCCTCAAGGCCCGCTTCGGAGCCCACGAGGTGATCATCACGATCATGTTCAACTACATCGCGCTGAACTTCCTCGCGTGGCTGCTCACCACCGACACCTTCCGCGAGGAGAACCAGCAGCAGCCGATCGGCAAGCCGCTGGACGACGGCGCGCTGCTGCCCCGGCTGTTCGGCGACGAGCTGCGCATCAACCTCGGCATCATCCTCGCGCTCGCCGCGGTGGCGCTGTACTGGTGGATCCTCAACCGCTCGACGATGGGCTTCGAACTGCGCGCGGTGGGCTCCAACCCGGACGCCGCCCGCACCGCGGGGATGAGCGTGGGACGCGCGCAGATCGTGGCGATGGCCATCGCGGGCGCGATGGCCGGCATGGTGGGCGTCTCGCAGCTCGCCGGCCCGTACAACGCGGGCCACCAGCTGAGCCCGACCATCGACGCGGGCCTCGGCTTCACCGCCATCACCGTGGCGCTGCTCGGCCGCACCAAGCCGCTGGGCGTGATCTTCGCGGCGCTGCTGTTCGGCGCGCTCCAGGCGGGCGGTTCGAAGATGCAGGCAGCCGTGGGCGTGTCGATCGACATCGTCATGGTCATCCAGGCGGTGATCGTGCTCTGCGTCGCGGCACCCGCCCTGGTCCGCACGATCTTCCGCCTCAAGGGCGCACACCGGGGCGGCGAAGGCGGCCTGGTGGCGAAGGAAACCGCAGGGGCGGAGGCCGTCTGATGTCGAACACTCTCATCACCCCCGAGGCAGAGGCGCCCCAGGAGGCCACGGGTGCCGCGGCGCGTACGCTCGCGGCCGCCGCCCGGCGCCGCGCGCTGATCACCGGCATCGGCTTCGTCCTGATCGGCGTGTACGCGCTGTGGGCCTTCGGCTTCGGCACCAAGGGCGGCGTCGACGCGGTCTTCGGCCTGACCGTCTCCGGCTCCGGCCCCGAGGTCGGCGACCTCGACGTCGCCGCGCGCGGCACCGCGATCGCGATGTCGATCCTGTGCATGGCGGCGGGCGTGGCCCGCATCCTGCTGGACCGGTCCAAGCTCGCCCGGCGGCTGAGCGCCGCGGTGTTCGTGATCGCGTTCGTGGTCGCGTTCCTCAGCTGGGCCATCGCCGGCAAGCAGATGTCCTTCGCGGGCGCGCTGCAGAACACGATGCTCGCCGCGACGCCGCTCATCCTCGGCGCCCTCGCGGGCGTCATCGGCGAGCGCTCCGGTGTCGTCAACATCGCCATCGAGGGCCAGTTCCTGGCCGGCGCGTTCTCCGCGGCACTGGTCGGCTCCATCACCGACTCGCTGTACGCGGGCCTGGTGGCCGGCGCGGTGGCGGGCGGCCTCGTCGGGCTGCTGCTGGCCGTGTTCGCGGTGCGCTACCTGGTCGAACAGGTCGTGCTCGGTGTCGTCATCAACCTGCTCGTCGCGGGCATGACCGGCTTCCTGTACTCGCAGCTGCTACGGCCGAACAGCGACAAGTACAACAACCCCGGCACCTTCGACAACTGGGCGATCCCCGGCCTGTCCGAGATCCCGGTCATCGGCCCGGTGCTCTTCGACGTCAACGTGATCGTGTACCTGATGTACGTCCTGGTCGCGGTCGTCCACCTGGCGCTCTTCCACACCCGCTGGGGCCTGCGCGCCCGGGCGGTCGGCGAGCACCCGACGGCGGCGGACACGGTCGGCATCAAGGTGCTGCGCACCCGCTACCTGAACGTTTCGGGGGCCGGCCTCATCGCCGGCATCGGCGGCGCGTTCCTCACCATCGGCACGGTCGGCACGTTCAGCAAGGACATGGCGTCCGGCGCGGGCTACATCGCGCTGGCGGCGGTCATCTTCGGCCGCTGGCGTCCGCTGGGCGCCGTCGCGGCGGCCCTGCTGTTCGGCTTCACGAAGGCCCTCGCGACGTCGCTCCAGCCGCTGCAGACGCCGATCCCGGCGGAGTTCCTCCAGATGCTGCCGTACATCGTCACGGTGTTCGCGGTGGCCGGCCTGGTGGGCAAGGTCCGACCGCCGGCCGCGGCCAACAAGCCTTACACGAAGGGCTGACGGCATGACCGGAACCGATGCGGGCAGCCATCCGACGACCGGCGCGGACGTCGACTGGGAGGCACTGCGGGACGCGGCGCGCGAGGCGATGACGCACGCATACGCGCCGTACTCGAAGTACCCGGTCGGCGCCGCCGCGGTGGTCGACGACGGGCGTACCGTCGTGGGCTGCAATGTGGAGAACGCGTCGTACGGCGTGACTTTGTGCGCGGAATGCGGTCTGGTGGGAGCCCTGCACGCGAGCGGCGGCGGCCGCCTCGTCGCGTTCACGTGCTGCGACGGCGACGGCGCGGTGCTGATGCCGTGCGGTCGCTGCCGCCAACTCCTGTGGGAGCACGGCGGCCCGGGGTTGCTGGTGGACACCGCGCGGGGCATCCGGCCGATGAGCGAGGTCCTGCCGGACGCCTTCGGCCCCGACAACCTGACCTGAAAGTGAAGCGAGGAGCCTGTTGAGCATGGACGCCATCTCCGTCATCCGCACGAAGCGCGACCGAGGCGAGCTGACGAACAGTCAGATCGACTGGGTGGTCGACGCCTACACGCGGGGCGAGGTCGCGGACGAGCAGATGTCCGCGCTCGCGATGGCGATCCTGCTCAACGGCATGACCTCCGCCGAGATCAACCGCTGGACGGACGCGATGATCGCGTCCGGCGAGCGCATGGACTTCTCCGGGCTGTCGCGGCCGACCGCCGACAAGCACTCCACCGGGGGCGTCGGCGACAAGATCACCCTGCCGCTCGCGCCGCTGGTCGCCGCGTGCGGCGTCGCCGTCCCGCAGTTGTCCGGACGCGGCCTCGGCCACACCGGCGGCACGCTCGACAAGCTGGAGGCCATCCCCGGCTGGCGGGCGCAGCTCTCGAACGACGAGATGCTCGCCGTCCTGGAGTCGGTCGGCGCGGTCGTCTGCGCGGCCGGCGACGGCCTCGCCCCCGCCGACAAGAAGCTGTACGCGTTGCGCGACGTCACCGGCACCGTCGAGGCGATCCCGCTGATCGCCAGCTCCATCATGAGCAAGAAGATCGCCGAGGGCACCGGCGCGCTGGTCCTCGACGTCAAGGTCGGCACCGGCGCGTTCATGAAGGAACTCGCCGACGCCCGCGAACTGGCCCGCACGATGGTGCGGTTGGGCGTCGACCACGGCGTCCGGACGGTCGCGCTGCTGACCGACATGGCCACGCCGCTGGGCCTGACCGCCGGCAACGCCCTCGAAGTCCGCGAGTCCGTCGAGGTGTTGGCGGGCGGCGGTCCGGCCGACGTCGTCGAACTGACGCTGGCCCTGGCCCGCGAGATGCTGGCCGCCGCGGGCGTGACCGACCGGGACCCCGCCGAGGCGCTCAAGGACGGCTCGGCGATGGACGCCTGGCGCCGCATGATCGCCGCGCAGGGCGGCGACCCGGACGCCGCGCTGCCCACCGCGCGCGAGACCCACGTGGTGACGGCGAGCGCTTCCGGCGTGCTGACGCGCCTGGACGCGTACGCCGTCGGCGTGGCCGCCTGGCGCCTGGGCGCGGGCCGCGCGCGCAAGGAAGAGGCCGTGCAGGCGGGCGCGGGCGTCGAGATCCACGCCAAGCCGGGCGACACGGTGGCCCAGGGCCAGCCGCTGCTGACCCTGCACACGGACACCCCCGAGCGGTTCGACTACGCGCTCGAGGCGGTCGCCGACTCGTACGACGTCGCGGCCCCGGGGACGAGGTTCGAGCCCACCCCCATCGTCATCGACCGCATCGGCCCCACCTCCTGACCGGCCTCACCTCGTGACCGGCCTCACCTGCTGAACCTTTCCGCCGAGGCGTACCTCTGCCAGGGTCAGGCCCTGGCAGGGGCGCGCCGCGCGGAGGACTGCGTGACCGGGGTGGCGGCGGAGTTCCCGGTGCGCAGACCGGCGGTCACCAGGGCGGCCAGCGCGCACAGGGTGAGGACGAAGGCGACGGCGCCGGGCCAGCCGATGTCGTGGAAGGCGATGCCGCCGAGCGGGCCGCCGAGGCTGCTGCCCAGGTAGTACGCCGCGATGTACAGCGCGGAGGCCTGCGCCCGCCCGCGCGTCGCCCGCAGCCCGACCGCCGCGCTCGCCGCGGCGTGACCGGCGAAGAAGCCGGCAGTCAGGACGACCAGGCCGGGGATCACGAACACCAGGTGGTCGGGGAGCGTGAGGAGCGCTCCGGCGGCGGTGACCGCGGAGGCGGCCCACAGCGTGCCGCGGTGGCCGAAGCGGCCGACCATGCGCCCCGCGGCGGCGGAGCTGAACGTACCCGCGAGGTAGATGACGAAGACCGCGCCGACGACCGCCTCGGGGAGGTTGAACGGGGCGTCGAGCAGGCGGTAGCCGAGGTAGTTGTAGACGGTCCCGAAGGCCGCCATGAAGAGCATGCCCAGCAGGTAGAGGCGGCGCAGGACCGGGTCGGCCAGGTGCGTGCGCAGCGTTCCGGCGAGTTCGCGCGCGCTGCGGTCCGCCGGGCGGAAGTTGCGCGAGCGGGGGACCAGGACGCGGAACGCGACCGCGCAGGCGAGGGCGACGAGGCCGATGGTGAGGAGTGCGGTACGCCAGCCGCCCAGGTCGCCCGCGAGCCCCGTCACCAGGCGGCCGCCCATGCCGCCGATGCTGTTGCCCGCGACGTACAGCCCCATCGCGGCCGGGAGCGAGGTGCCCTCGATCTCCTCGGCGAGGTACGCCATCGCGGTCGCCGGGAGGCCCGCGAGTGCCACGCCCTGGAGGGTGCGCAGGGCGACGAGGGTGCCGAAGTCCGGTGCGAACGCGGCCAGTACGCCCAGCAGCGCGGCGGCGAAGACCGACACGGTCATGATCCGCGTGCGGCCCCAGCGCTCGGAGAGCATGCTCACCGGGATGACCGCGAGGGCGAGCGCCCCGGTGGCGACCGAGACGGACGCACTCGCCTGGGCCGGGCTGAGGTGGAACGCGCCGGACAGCTGCGGCAGCAGGGTCTGCGTCGTGTAGAGCATCGCGAACGTCGCGCATCCGGCGAGGAAGAGCGCGAGGTTGACGCGGCGGTACGCGGCGGTGCCCTTGGCGTGGCGGGCCACCGGGGCGGGCCCCGGTGTGGCAGGTTCCGGCGCGGAGGACTCGGACTGTGCGGACGACGCGGACATACCGACGAACGTAGGGCTCGCCGAGTCATGCGTCCAATGCATGTTTCGGTGATGATTGATGCCATGTCGTATGAGAGCAGGTCAGCCGGTGGCGCACGCCCGGACGGTGCCGAGAATCCGTTGGAGGTCCTCGTGCCCAGGCTCGTGCACTTCGCGGCGGTGGCGCGCAGCGAGCATGTGACGCGCGCCGCCGAGGAGCTGGGCGTACCGCAGCCGACGCTCAGCCGCTCGATGGCGCGGCTGGAGGCCGAGTTGGGCGTGCCCCTCCTGGTGCGCACCGGGCGCGGGGTGCGCCTGACGCGGCAGGGCCGCACACTGCTGGCCGCCGTCGAGCCGGTGCTCGACCGGCTCGACGAGGCGTGCGAGGAGATCCAGGGGGAGGTGAGTGCGGCCCGCGGCAAGGTGGCGTTCGGCTTCCTGCACACGATGGGTGCCGAGGCCGTCCCGGGACTGCTGCGCGCGTTCCGCGCCGACCACCCCGGGATCCGCTTCTCGCTGGTGCAGGACTCGGCCGCGTCGATGCTCGTCCGGATGCGCGCGGGGGAGTTGGACCTGTGCCTGACCTCACCGCTGCCGGACGACCCCGACCTCGCGGTGCGCGCACTCGACGACCAGCGGCTCTACCTCGTGGTCCCGGCCGACCACCGGCTCGCGGGCCGCGGGCGGGTGCGGCTGGCCGAGGCGGCGGGCGAGGAGTTCGTGTGCATGGAGCCCGGGTACGGCCTGCGCCGCATCGTCGACGCGCTGTGCGCGGAGGCCGGGTTCGTGCCGCGCGTCGCCTTCGAGGGCGAGGAGGCCGAGACGCTGCGCGGCCTGGTCGCGGCGGGGCTCGGGGTCGCGCTGCTGCCCGCGCCCGAGGCGGTACGGCCGGGGACCGTGCAGCTGGCGGTCACCGAGCCCCGCGCGTACCGCACGATCGGCCTGGCGTGGCCGCGGGAGCGCCCGGAGACGGCACCGGTACGGCTGTTCCGCGAGTTCGTGATCGGCCGTACCGGCCGGTTGCTGGGCCGGGGCTGAGACCGGACCGCGGCCCCGACTGCGGCCGGGTGGTGCCCCGGGGCATCCTCGGGGCGGCGGGGGGCGCCTCGGCCGACCTGGACCGCCATCTTTTCCGCGCCCTGTCTTCACCTGACATTCGTGCCTTCTACGCGCGTAGGTACTAAAGTCTGCGCATGCACAGCCAACACGCAGTCTCGCCCTCGGCCGAGCACATCCGCCGAGCCCCGAAGGTTCTCCTCCACGACCACCTCGACGGCGGCCTGCGTCCGGCCACCATCGTCGAACTCGCCGCCGCGGTGGGCTACGGCAACCTCCCGACCGACGACCCCGACGCACTCGGCACCTGGTTCCGCGAAGCGGCCGACTCCGGCTCGCTGGAGCGCTACCTCGAGACGTTCACGCACACCTGCGCGGTCATGCAGACGCGCGAGGCGCTGGTGCGCGTCGCCGCCGAATGCGCCGAGGACCTGGCGGCCGACGGCGTCGTGTACGCCGAGATCCGCTACGCACCCGAGCAGCACCTCGACGCCGGCCTGACCCTGGACGAGGTCGTCGAGGCCGTCAACGAGGGCTTCCGCCTCGGCGAGCACAACGCCGCGCGGACCGGCCACCGCATCCGCGTCGGCGCGCTGCTGACCGCGATGCGGCACGCCGCCCGCTCGCTGGAGATCGCCGAACTCGCCAACCGCTACCGGGACGCGGGCGTCGTCGGCTTCGACATCGCGGGCGCCGAGGCGGGCCACCCGCCCACCCGCCACCTCGACGCGTTCGAGTACCTCCAGCGCGAGAACTTCCACTTCACGATCCACGCCGGCGAGGCCTTCGGCCTGCCGTCGATCTGGGAGGCCGTGCAGTGGTGCGGCGCCGACCGTCTCGGACACGGTGTGCGCATCATCGACGACATCGACGTCAAGGACGACGGCTCCGTCTCGCTCGGCCGCCTGGCCGCGTACGTGCGCGACAAGCGCATCCCGCTGGAGATGTGCCCGACCTCCAACCTCCAGACCGGCGCCGCCGATTCCTATGCGGACCACCCGATCGGCCTGCTGCGCAAGCTGTACTTCCGGGTCACCGTCAACACCGACAACCGGCTGATGAGCGGGACTTCGATGACCCGCGAATTCGAGCACCTGGTCGACGCGTTCGGCTACGACCTGGACGACATGCAGTGGTTCACGGTCAACGCCATGAAGTCCGCGTTCATCCCGTTCGACGAACGGCTGGCCATGATCAACGAGGTGATCAAGCCCGGTTACGCCGCACTTCGCGCCGAATGGCTTTTCCCGCGCGGCTGACCTGCGGATTCGGCGGAACGCAATACGCCCGGACGGCCTCGGCAAGCGGCTGCCCGGGCCTTTTGCGTTTTGCACTCCCCGTCTTGCGTTCGCTACCTTTCGTGGTCATGTCGTCACGTGGCGTGGTAGAGCCGCGTCCGGAAGATGAGGATGCTCATGGGATCGGTAACGCGTAAGGCAGCTGTCACGGCCGGGCTCGGTGCGGCGATCGTGGCCGGAACGGCCGGATCGGCGATGGCCGTGACCGGTGGCAACGCCGGACTGCTCAACCCGAACGTCCCCACGGTGCCGAAGGTGGCGCAGGAGAACAGCGGCACCCTCGGGCCGTTCCCGATCAGCGGGGTGACCGACAGCCTGCCGACCGGCCAGGTCACCGGCGGTCTGGACACCGCGGCGCAGTCGGCGACGCAGTCGCTGCCCACCAACGCCCTGCCCGCCAACGCCCTGCCGACCAACGCCCTGCCCGGCGTTCCCGGCCTCACCGGCTGACCGTACGGCTGCCCGCCGCCGGTCCGCGTCCCCGCAAGGCGCGGTCCGGCGGTTTCCCGTGTCTCGGGCAGGTCAGAACCGGTCGTACAACGAGCGCGCGACGTTCCCCAGGTAGGGGCCCGTCATCGTCTCCGCGGTCGACGTCGTTATCCCCAGCGAGATATTGCTGACCAGATATCTCTTGCCCTCGACTTCCGCGAACCAGCCCCCGCCGCTGGACCCGCCGGTCATCGTGCAGCCCATCCACAACATCGCGGGCTCCGGCCACCCGGTGTTGCGGAAGTCCGTGGTCGGCGAGTGGCAGGTGAACAACTCGCTGCCGTCGAACGGCTCTTCGCCCGGGTACCCGAACGAGTCGACGGTCAGGTTGCGCGGCGCGTTGAACAGGATCTCGGCGCTGTTGCCCAACTCCTCCTCCAGCGACTGCCGGCCGGGGGGCGGCTGCACGATGAACGCGCCGAAGTCGAAGGGCGAGGCGGTGCTGTCGCGTTCGGGGTCGGCGTCCTCGACCCACTGGTCGCTCACCTCGACCTGGCGGGCCGGCCAGCGGCCGTACGGCGCCTTGTCGGCGGACGTGCGCCCCGCGCCGTTGTAGCCCGGGATGAACGTCACGCGCTTGTAGAAGTCGCCGCTCTGTCCGCCGTGCAGGCAGTGCGCCGCGGTCCAGACCATGTTGCCCGTCGGATGGCTCACGACGGTGCCGCTGCACTCCGCGACGCCGCCCGGCACCTCGAAGAAGATCTTGCCGCGTATCGCGGTCTCCTGGTCGTACGGAGCGGAGACGCCCTCGGCGTCCACCGTGCGCGGCGGCCGGAAGTTCGGGTTCGAGGGCGCCTCGACGCCCTGCGGGCCGACCGGCTTGGCCTCGCCGAGCCTGCCCTCGTCGTCCCAGAAGCGGTTGTTGTCCTCGATCTCCTGGTCGGAGTACTTCTTGGACGACATCGCGGACGTCTTCGCCGCCTTCACGGCGAGGGTCCCGCTCAGGAAGAGCCCCAGCAGCGTGACGATCACGCCGCCCACGACGGACAGCGTGATGATCCTGTTCCTGTGGTACGTCGGCCCCACCGGGCCTCCCCCCTCGCCTGCGCCGTACGTCCGTCCCCGGTCCGGACACCGTCCGGACCCTGAACGGATGATAGGCGCAAGACCCCCGCTGCGGCCGGGCGCGGGTCACCTGTCCTTGGGGACGACCACCCACATCGCCAGGTACAGCAGGAACTGCGGGCCGGGCAGGAGGCAGGAGACGACGAAGGCGATGCGGACCGCCTTGGGGGTCCAGCCGAAGCGGCGTGCGATACCCGCGCAGACGCCGGCGATCATCCGGCCTTCGCGGGGCCGGGTCAATCGTGCGGGTTGCGTCATGGCGTACATGGCGATCTGTTCCTCCTCGGAGCGGCGCGTACCTCGCACCCTCACCTTCGAAGGTACGCAGGACCGAGGCGCATTTCGTCCTCCTGCCGGACCGGACGGACATGCTGCGCAAGGCGGAGGAACCGCCTCGCGGGCGTAGGGGACTCCTCAGGGTTCGACCCTGAGGACGAGGGACCGGTCGACCGGCGGCGAGGCCGACGCCACATAGACCGACGACACACAGGCCCAGGACGAACAGCCGACGACGGACAAGCCGAAGACGAACAGGCCGCCAAGGACCGCGAAGCGGACGAGGTCGGCGCGGCCTAAGCCGACGGGGTCGCGGACGGGGCGGACGGCGTGGGCGGGGGGCCGGCTTCCGGGCCGAGCGGCCCGTCCTCGAACGTCGCGCACGACAGCGGGCGTCCCGGGCCGGTACGCCCGGCCAGGAGCACCGAGGCCGACTTCGCCGCGTGTTGGAGCGTGCAGACCACCTGGCCCAGCGCCACCGGGTCCAGTTCGGAGACGGCGGCCAGGTCGAGGCGGATCAGGATCGCGGGGTCCTCGGCGACCGGCTCGGCGAGCTTCACCCCGCCGACCGGCAGCCTCGTCGTCCAGCCCGCGGCCGCTTCCTCCGCGTTCGGCCCGTGGCCCAGTTCGCGCAGCAGGCGGTCTATCAGCGACATGCGCAGCGGGTCGCCCGGCACCGGCTGGCGCGTCGAGTTCTGCCCCGGCACCGGCAGGTCCACCGCGTCGCCGCGCAACACCGGCGCGGGGCGGCCGTTGCGCACGAGGTAGATCGAGTGCATGGCCAGGACGGGCGACGTCGCGGTGCCCTGGGGCCGCTTCGCGGGCTCGCCGGCGTTGATCGGGCCCTCGGTCTCCCGGATCCCGCACCCGACGAGCAGCGCCGCGGCGCCGACCACGCCGACGAGGGCGAGGGTGCGGCGGGAGCGCCGGTACCGGCCTACGGTCCGGGGCGAGGCCGTGCCGGACGGCGTGCGCCGGGCGACGTGCCGGGCCGGGCTCACGGGGCACCTCCGAGCCGGAGCGACGTGTCGGACCCGGCGTCCATCTCGTCGTCGGCCGGCGGGACCAGCGGCAGCCGCAGGCTGAACATCGCGCCCCCGCCCGGGACGTTGGACGCGGACGCCGTACCGCCGTGGATCCGCGCGTTCTCCATCACGATGGACAGGCCGAGGCCGCTGCCCTCGGAGCGTGCCCGTGAGCTGTCCGCCTTGTAGAACCGGTCGAACACGTGCGGCAGGACCTCCTCGGGGATGCCGGGGCCGGTGTCGGACACGTCGATGACCAGGTCTTCCGTACCCTCCACGGCGAGCATGCCGGGTACGTGCGTGCGGGGCTCACGGCGGATCTCGACGGTCACCGGCGAACCTCCGTGCCGCAGCGCGTTGCCGACCAGGTTGGACACCATCACGTCGAGGCGGCGCGCGTCCACCCGGGCGATGATGCCGCGTGCCGAGCGCAGGTCGACGGCGTCCATCCAGGCGCGCGCGTCGAGGCACGCGGTGACCAGGTCGGCGATGTCGACGTCGTCGAGGACCAGGGCGGCGGTGCCCGCGTCGAAGCGCGAGACCTCCATCAGGTCCTCGACCAGCGTGGCGAGCCGGTCGATCTCCGCGACGACCAGGCGGGCCGCGGGGGCGCCCTGTTCGCCGAGGCTGTCGGCCTCCTCCTCCAGGAGCTCGCTCACCGCCGTCATCGCGGCCAGCGGCGTGCGCAGTTCGTGCGACACGTCGGCGACGAACCGCCGCGACGACGCCTCAAGTGCCCGCAGCTCCGTGACGCTGCGCTCCAGCTTCTCGGCCGCGTCGTTGAAGGTGCGGGCCAGATCCGCGAGTTCGTCGGAGCCCCGGACGTCCAGCCGGGTGTCCAGCTTGCCCGCGCCCAACTGCCGGGCGGCGTCGCCGAGTCGGCGTACCGGACGCAGCACGTGCCGGGCGCCGACCAGAGCGAGTACGGCGGCCGCGCCGAGCGCGAGCACGGCACCGGTCGTCAGATAGCGGGCGAGCGACGTCAGGTCGGTCTGCTCGGCGCGCAGCGACTGGAACATGTAGCCGGTCGGGCCGTCGGCCTGCCCCGGGGCCGACGCGACGACCTTCGTCCCGCAGATCAGGTACGGCTGGCCGTCTATGTTCACGCGCTTGAAGTACATGTGGTACTTCAGCTGGTCGTCGGTGGTGTTCACCACCCGCCGCAGGTCCTCGGGCACGTCGTCGAGCGTGAACTCGCCGTCGCTGGGTGCCGAGATGAGATCGTCCTTGCCGACCAGCACGACCTGGTAGCCGAAGCTGGTGCTCTTGAGCTGCAGCGCGGCCGCGTCGAGCTGCTCCCGCGTCGGGTCGGCGGGCAGGTTCGCGGAGACCCGGCCGAGGCCGTCGCGGAACTCCTTGATGACCGAGTCCTGCGCACGCTGGAGCACCGCGTTGCGGGTCAGCCAGTAGGCGATGCCGGAGGCCGCGACCGCCGAGATGAGGGCGACGATCGCGAACACCGCGAGGATGCGCACCCGCAGCGAGCTCAGACGCATCGCATGGCCGAGCCGCGCGAGCACCGGGCGGCGCGAGCGGGGACGGGCGGTGGACTGCTTCCGCGTACGGCCGAACCGGCCCGTCACGGCGGGTCGAGGCGGTAACCCACGCCCCGTACGGTACGGATGAGCGTCGGTGCGGACGGCACCAACTCGACCTTGGCGCGCAGTCGTTGGACGCACGCGTCCACCAGGCGCGAGTCACCGAGGTAGTCGTGCTCCCAGACCAGCCGCAGCAGTTGCTGCCGCGACAGCGCCTGGCCCGGCCGGCGGCTCAGCTCGACGAGCAGCCGCAGCTCGGTCGGGGTCAGCGACAACTCCTCGCCGCCCTTGGTCACGATCATCGCGTTGCGATCGACCACCAAGTCGCCGAACACCGAGGCGTCCGAGACCTCGCGCTCGCCGCGCCGCAAGACCGCACGGATGCGGGCGTCCAGGACGCGCGGCTGCACCGGTTTGACCACGTAGTCGTCCGCACCCGACTCCAGGCCGACGACCACGTCGATGTCGTCGTTGCGCGCGGTCAACAGGATGATCGGCAGCGAGTCGGTGCGGCGGATCCGCCGGCACACCTCGAAGCCGTCGATTCCGGGCAGCATCACATCCAGCACGATGAGGTCGGGGCGCTGCTCACGCCACCGCTCCAAGCCGAGCTCGCCGGTGGCAGCGGTCACCACACGGTGACCCTGGCGGCCAAGCGCGAGTTCGAGGCCGGTGCGTACGGCCTCGTCGTCCTCGATCAGCAACAGGTAGGGCACGCGAGCCATTGTGTCTGACGTCACGGGTGGGAAGAACACGGGTCCGCATTCCGTGGTTCTCCGGCACCGCGCCCTGTTGCACAGCTGTGACACGAGGCAGACGGTCCGATGAAGCCCGACCAGCAGAGTTGTGGCTGTGAACGAAGCTCGCGTTGGAGCAGGGTTTGGGGGAGGAACCATGCAGTCACAGCTGATCGACCGCCACGAGAACCGCCGCACGGTCGTCGCGCTCGCCGCGGTCCCGAGTGCCGGTACGCCGGCCTCGCGCGCCGCCGTGCAGGACACCGGTTGCGTGGACGACGACTTCACGGCGTACGTGCGGGAGCGCCGCTCGGCGCTGTTCGCCACCGCCTACCACCTCACCGGGGACCGCAACGAGGCCGAAGACCTCCTGCAGAGCGCCCTGATGAGCACCTACCAGGCGTGGGGCCGCATCCAGGACAAGGCCGCGCTCGGCGGCTACCTGCGCCGCACGATGACCAACCTGCACATATCGGCATGGCGGCGCCGCCGCATCGGCGAGTACCCCACCGAGGAGATGCCCGAGCGCCCCGACTGCTCGGACTCGATGGGCGACACCGAACTGCGCGCGGTGCTGTGGTCGGCACTGGCCAAGCTGCCCGAGCCGCAGCGCACGATGCTCGTGCTGCGCTACTACGAGGGCCGGACCGACCCCGAGGTCGCCGAGGTGCTCGGCGTCAGCGTCGGCACGGTCAAGAGCAGCATCTGGCGCGCGCTGCGCCGGCTGCGCGAGGACGAGGCGCTCAGCTTCGGCGCGGACGAGGCGTTCGCGGAGCTGGTTGCCTGAGCCGCGGTACGTGAGGTGCCCCGCCGTGGTGGCGGGGGCTGCGCGACGTGGAGAGTTCACACCGGTCCGGGGGGGCTTGTGGGGACCTGGAGTCCCGGGTGTGGTCCGTTCGCCGGACCGGCCCGGGACTTCGTCGTTTCCGGGTTTTCCCGGAAGCGGTCGTCTGCCGGGCTGTGCTGTCACGCGGTTGAGGACGGCGCGGCCGCGGGTTCGGTTCCGGCGGGTGTCACGTTGCCCCGACGACGGCAGTTTCGCTACCTTGCGTGTTTGATCGGGTGCTCTTCGTGTCCGGTCGCGGTCGGCGACGCGCCGGCTGGTCGTGTCGTACGGAAGGACCTGCCATGGCTTCGGCAATGCGTACCGTGATGGCCGCGTCGATCGGCGCCGCCGTGGCCCTGGGCGTCGCCGCCCCGGCCGCGACCGCCGCGCCCAAGGCGCCGGGCCCCACGCGCCTGGAACCGGCGCTGGACGCGGCCGTTCCGGCGGCCGTCGACCCGGCCGCGAAGGTGGCGCTCAACCCGCTCGCCGGCACCGGCGTGAACCCGCTCGACAACTCGGTGGGCACCACGGTCGGCGACCTGCCGCTCAGCAGCGGGATGGTCACCGGCCAGATCGCCGACGGCACCAACCTGGAGGAGATCGTCCGGGGCATCACCGGCTGACGCGCCGGCGGATGTGCGGAGAGCCGGGGCACGCGCCGCTCAGACTCGGCGCGTGCCCCGGCTCTCCGGCCGGGGGACGGGTCAGTTGCCCGTCGGGTGCCACACGGTGCGGGTCTCGGTGAACGCGAGCATGCGGCCCACGCCCGGGTCCGCGGACCAGTCCGGCTCCTTGGCCTCGGGGCGCAGCACGCGCTTGAGGTTGTCGGCCGAGGCGATCTCCAGGTCACGGACCGACGCGACGCCGGCGTTGTGCGCCGCGCCCGCGAGGTCGATCGCGTTGACGTCCTGGTGCGCGGCCAGCCACGGGGCGACCTCGGCGACCGGACCGCTCAGCAGGTTGACCACGCCGCCCGGCACGTCGGCGACGCCCAGCACCTCGGCGAACGCCAGCGCCGGCAGCGGTGCCTTCTCGGACGCCAGCACGACCGCGGTGTTGCCCGTCGCGATCACCGGGGCGACCACGCTGGTGAGGCCGAGCAGCGACGACTTCTGCGGGGCGAGGACCGCGACGACGCCGGTCGGCTCCGGGGTCGACCAGTTCGCGTACGGCCCGGCCACCGGGTTCGCGCCGCCCGCGACCTGCGCGAGCTTGTCGGTCCACCCCGCGTACCAGACCCAGCGGTCCACCGACGCGTCGACGAGCGCGAGCGCCTTGCCCCGGCCGAGGCCCTCGGCCGCGGCGACCTCGGTGGCGAACTCCTCGCGGCGCGCCTCCAGCATCTCCGCGACACGGTAGAGGACCTGGCCGCGGTTGTACGCGGTCGCGCCGGACCAGCCGCCGAACGCCTTGCGTGCGGCGACGACCGCGTCGCGGGCATCCTTGCGGGTGCCGCGCGGCGCGTTGGCCAGCGGACGGTCCTTCGTGTCGGTCACCGCGTACACCCGCCCGCTCTCGGACCGGGGGAACTTGCCCCCGATGTACAGCTTGTAGGTCTTGTTGACCGCCAGACGGGCCGTCCCCGAGGCGCGCATCAGGTCTTTGGACATCGCGGCCTTGGACATCGAAGCCTTAGACATCGAGGTACGCCTCCAGACCGTGGCGGCCGCCCTCGCGGCCGAACCCGGACTCCTTGAACCCGCCGAACGGCGACGCCGGGTCGAACCGGTTGAACGTGTTGGTCCACACGACACCCGCGCGCAGCCGCTGCGCGGTCCACAGCGCCTTGGCGCCCTTCTCGGTCCACACGCCCGCCGACAGGCCGTACGGCGTGTTGTTGGCCTTCTCTACCGCCTCGGCGGGGGTGCGGAAGGTCAGCACCGACAGCACCGGCCCAAAGATCTCCTCGCGCGCGATGCGGTGCGCTTGCGTCACGCCGGTGAACACGGTCGGCGGGAACCAGAAGCCCTTCGCGGGGATCTCGCACGGCGCGGTCCAGCGCTCGGCACCCTCGTCGTCGCCGGACGCGACCAGCGTCCTGATGCGGTCGAGCTGGGCGGCCGAGTTGATCGCGCCGACGTCGGTGTTCTTGTCCAGCGGGTCGCCGAGGCGCAGCGTGCCCAGGCGGCGGGTCAGCATGGCCAGCACCTCGTCGGCGACCGACTCCTGCACGAGCAGGCGCGAACCGGCGCAGCAGACCTGGCCCTGGTTGAAGAAGATGCCGTTGACGATGCCCTCGACCGCGGAGTCGAGCGCGGCGTCGTCGTAGACGATGTTCGCGGCCTTGCCCCCGAGTTCGAGGGTCAGCTTCTTGCCGGTGCCGGCGACCGTGCGGATGATCTCCTTGCCGACCGGCGTCGAGCCGGTGAACGCGATCTTGTCGACGTCCGGGTGCGCGACGACCGCGCGGCCGGTGGCGCCCGCGCCGGTGACGATGTTGACGACCCCGGCCGGCAGCCCGGCCTCGACGCAGATCTCCGCGAACCGCAGCGCGGTCAGCGGCGTGGTCTCGGCGGGCTTGAGGACGACCGTGTTGCCGGCCGCCAGCGCCGGGGCGATCTTCCAGGCCAGCATCAGCAGCGGGAAGTTCCACGGGATGACCTGGCCGGCCACGCCGTGCGGCTTCGGGTCGGGGCCGTGGCCGGCGTACGCGAGCTTGTCGGCCCACCCGGCGTAGTGGAAGAAGTGCGCGGCGACGAGCGGGATGTCGACGTCGCGCGACTCGCGGATCGGCTTGCCGTTGTCGAGGGTCTCCAGGACCGCGAGCTCGCGGCCGTGCTCCTGGACCAGGCGCGCGATGCGAAACAGGTACTTGGCGCGCTCGCTGCCGGGCAGCGCGGACCAGCCCTTGAACGCCTTGCGGGCCGCCTTGACCGCGCGGTCGACGTCCGCGTCACCGCCGACCGCGACCTCGGCCAGGACCTCCTCGGTGGCCGGGTTGACGGTCTTGAGCACGCCGCCGTCCGCGGCTTCGGAGAATTTGCCGTCGATGAACAGCCCGTACGACGCCGCGATGTCGACGGCGGAACGGGACTCGGGCGCCGGGGCGTACTCGAACGCCTTGCCCGGTGTGGAAACGTCTTTGCTCACGGGTCAGTCCACCGTCACGTAGTCGGGGCCGGAGTAGCGGCCGGTCGCCAGCTTGTGACGCTGCATCAGCAGGTCGTTGAGCAGGCTGGAGGCGCCCAGGCGGAACCAGTCGGGGGTCAGCCAGTCCGGGCCGGCCGTCTCGTTGACCAGGACGAGGTATTTGATCGCGTCCTTGGTCGTCCGGATGCCGCCGGCCGGCTTGACGCCGATCTGGCGCCCGGTCGCGGCGCGGAAGTCGCGTACCGCCTCCAGCATCACGAGCGTCACGGGCAGCGTCGCGTTGGTGGCGACCTTGCCCGTCGAGGTCTTGATGAAGTCGGCGCCGGCCAGCATGGCGAGCCACGACGCGCGGCGCACGTTGTCGTACGTCGACAGCTCGCCGGTCTCCAGGATCACCTTGAGGTGCGCGCTGCCACAAGCCGCCTTGACGGCCACGATCTCGTCGAAGACCTGCCGGTAGCGCCCGGACAGGAAGGCGCCCCGGTCGATGACCATGTCGATCTCGTCGGCGCCCGCGCGCACCGCCTCCACCACGTCGGCGAGCTTGACGTCGAGAGCGGCGCGGCCGGAGGGGAACGCGGTGGCCACGGACGCCACGTTGACGGGCGCGGCGCCGAGTGCCTTCTTGGCCTCGCCGACCAGGTCCGGATAGACGCAGATCGCGGCGGGCCGCGGCGCGTCGGGGGCGCCGGGGTCGGGGTGGAGGGCCTTGGCGCACAGCGCCCGGACCTTGCCGGGGGTGTCGGCGCCCTCCAGGGTGGTCAGGTCGATCATCGAGATGGCGAGGTCGATCGCGAAGGCCTTGGCGTCCTTCTTGATCGAACGCGTCCCGAGCATCGCGGCACGGGACTCGGCCCCGACCTTGTCGATGCCGGGAAGCCCGTGGAGGAACCGGGTCAGGGCCGCCTCGGAGGACGTCACCTCGGCCGGGTCGGCTGGGAAGGCAGACAGCATGGTCACCACATGAGCATATCTACACGCGTAGCTGACGGCCAGAGGGGCTATCAAACGGAACGTTTCGCCCCTTGGTCCGCCCAGCGGCCCGGCACGCGCCCGGTAAGGACGGGCGGAGGCCCGCGAATCCGCGCGGAACGCGGCCGCCCGGCGGATCTCCCGAGGCCCGGGCGCTCGGCCTGCCGTTTCCGAGCCGCCGGGGCGTGGGGCACAATCCCGAGTCATGAACACCGATGAGGGCGTCACCACCTACCGGTCCAAGCCGGCCGTCTTCACGGGCGTCGCGCTGCTCGCCGCCGGGCTGTGGCTGGTCGTCGACAGCCTGGTCCGTGCCGACGGCAAGGCCTCGGTGACCGTCGTGGGAGCCGTGGTCGCGGTGGGCGCGGTGGTCGTCGCGCTCACGCTGCGCGCGGCGGTGTTCGCCGGGCCGGAGATGCTGCGCATCCGCAACCCGTTCCGCACCATCGAGATCCCGTGGGGCGCCGTGCAGGAGGTCCGTGCGGAGTACTCGTTGGAGGTGCGGGCCGACGACCGCAAGTTCCACATCTGGTCGATCCCGGTCTCGCTGCGCGAGCGCAAGCGGGCCATGCGCATGAACTCGCGGTCGGCCGCGGAGAGCCCCTACGGCTCCCGGCACCACGAGATCGCGCAGGCCGCGCTCGCCGACCACGCGGTGGCCGACTTCCGCGGCATGGCCGAACAAATGGGCAAGGAGTCGACGGGACCGGTCAAGGTGGCCTGGTCCTGGGAGATCCTCGCGCCCCTGGCCGCGGGCATCGTGCTCGCGGCGATCGGGGCGGCCCTGTAGCGGCCCGGTAGCGGCCGTACGCGGGTGGTCCCGCCCGGCGCTCACAGGCAGTTCACGGTCAGGTTCCGGAACGTCGCGCTGAACAGGCCGGTCTTCGGGGAGTTGAGGACCGTCATGCCCGCGTCGGCGCGCCCCTCGGGCAACGCCGCCTCGCCCGGCAGGGGCTTCCACGGCTCGGTGTCCGCGGCCCGCCACTGCGCCGTGACCTTGCCGCCCTTGCGCTCCAGGCGCAGGGACACCGTGTCGGACGTGGCCCTGACCTTGCCTTCCGGCTCGGTGTTGTAGGGCGTGGTCAGCTTGTAGTGCACGGAGTTCGCGAAGTACTCGAAGGCGATGGCGTCGAAGTCGCCGTAGCCGCGCTCCAGCCGCACGTAGTTGTGCTGGTCGGTGAACAGCAGGAGGCCGGCGGCCTGGTAGCCGACGCGCGGGTCGACCGTCACGCGCGTCTCGACGGTCAGGTCCCCGTTGACCCGGGCGCTCGCGAAAGGCGCGGTCACCTTGCCCTGGAAGTCGGCGCGTACGTCGGACTCCGGCTCGGCCGTGATGACGTACCCCGCCGCCGTCTGCTCCGGCTCGATGCCGTCGGTCGGCGTGCTGATCTGCGGATACACCGTGGTGCCGGTGAAGTTCGCGGACACCGCGCCGCAGGCGGTGGGCGACGCGGGGCCGCCGGTGCCGGGAGTTCCGGAGTTGGGGCTCGCCTTGCCGCCGCCCTCCGGGTTCTTGTCGTCGTCGAGCAGGCGCGGGGTGAGGACGGCGGCCGCCACGGCCAGTGCCATGACAGCGACCGCCGCGACGACGATGCGGCGGCGCTGGCCCGTGCCTGCCGAGGCGGGGCCGCCGGGGCGCTCGGACGGTGGCGCGTGCGGCGGCTGCCCGGGCGGCGAGAGCGACGGCGACGGCGGTGCCGATGGTCGCGGCGACGGGGATGCCACCGGTGGTACCGCCGGTGGCATCGCTTGCGACGCGGTCGCCTGCGACGACGTCGGTGGTCCAGTGGGCTGTTGCCCGGGCGGCGGTCTGAGCGGCGCGGGCTGGGACAGGGGCTCGGATATGGGCTCGACCGGCGGCGCGGGGTGTGGCGGGGGTTGCGGCGCGGGAGGCACCGGGGCCGCGGGCTCCGGGTGTTCTACGACCGTCTCCGCGGCGGGGGGCGCCTCCCGGCCGAAGGCCGGGGGAGGGTCCTCCGCCAGCAGCGCCGCCGAACGCGCGAGCACCAACTCGGTCAACGGCCGCGGCAGCCACGCGCCCGCGCGGGCGTCCGGGCCGAACTCCGCGAGCCGGTCCAGGATCTGGCCGGGCGTCGGCCGGTCGGCGGGTGCCTTGGCGAGCATCGCGGCCACGAGCGGGCGGAAGCGTTCGGGCACCCCGGACACGTCCGGCTCGCCGTACAGGACCTTGAAGAGCAGTTCGGTGAACACGCCTTCGCCGAAAGGCGTTTGGCCGGTCGCCGCGTACGTCAGCACGGCACCGAGCGCGAACACGTCGGTGGCCGGGCCGATCGCGCCGCTGCCCGCCTGCTCGGGGGCGAGGAAGCCGGGTGAGCCGACCAGGAACCCGGTGCGCGTGATGGTCCCGCCCTCCAGCGCGCGGGCGATGCCGAAGTCGATCAGGCGCGGCCCGTCCGCCGCCAGCATCACGTTGGCCGGCTTGAGGTCGCGGTGCACAAGTCCCGCGGCGTGCACGGCGATCAGTGCCTCCGCGATGCCGCCCGCCAACTGCCGCAGCGAACCCGGCAGCGGGCCGAACCGGGTGACCGCGTCGTCGAGCGCGACCCCGGCCACGTACCCGGTGGCCAGCCACGGCGGGTCGCCCTGTGGGTCGGCGTCCAGCACGGGTGCCGTGAAGACGCCGCTCACCGACCGGGCCGCCGCCACCTCCCGCGCGAACCGCACGCGGAAGTCGGCGTCGTCGGCGAAGTCCGCCCGGATGACCTTGAACGCGACCGGTCGCCCTCCGGGCGAACGCGCGAGATAGACGCGGCCCATGCCCCCGGCGCCGAGCCGGGCGAGCATGCGGTACCCCGCGATGGTTGACGGATCCTCAGACCGCAGTGCTTCCACGGTTGTCCCTCCCCGCAACCACGGTAGAGCGACGGGAACGGTTCAGGCAGGCGATCGTGCGGCGCGGGTGACACGGGATGCGGGCGGTGGCGGGCGGTGTTCGAACACCGCCCGCCACCGCCCGCATCC
>NZ_JBSFVE010000001.1:291422-349876 GCF_053592165.1 Streptodolium elevatio | reverse complement strand
CCTCCCCGGTTTGCCCCCCCCCACACCCTCGTTCGCGCGCGGCGATTGTAACCGCCCGGGGTGGTGGGGGGGGGGGACAGCGGGTGGGGGGGGGGGGGGGGGCGTCCCCCCCCCCCCCCCCGCCACCCGGGGATTCACCGGTATGCGCGGGTCACATCCCGAGGGCCGCCGCCAGGTCCCGCTTGAGGGCGGCCAGCGTCGCCGCGGCGACCGTGCGGGCCTCGGAGACCTGGCTGTGCACCGGGACGACGACCTGGAGATAGCTCTTGAGCTTGGGCTCGGTGCCGCTGGGCCGGACCACGATGCGCGCCGACGCCACGTCGTCGGCGCCCGCGAGGGTGTAGCGAAGGCCGTCGGTGGGCGGCAGGTCCGCCGAGCCCGCGGCGAGGTCGTCCACCTGCGAGACCGCGAGGCCGCCGAGCGACGTCGGCGGGGTGGCGCGCAGCCGGGCCATGCCCTCCGTGATCAGGTCGAGGCGTTCCACCCGGACGGAGTACTGGTCGGTGGCGTGCAGGCCGTACTCGACCGCGATGCCGTCCAGCAGGTCGAGGAGCGTGCGGCCGTCGCGCTTGGCGGCGGCGGCCAGTTCGGCGACGGCGAGCGCGGCGGTCACGCCGTCCTTGTCGCGTACGCCTTCCGGGTCGACGCAGTAGCCCAACGCCTCCTCGAACCCGAACGTCAGTCCGGGGACGCGCGCGAGCCACTTGAAGCCGGTCAGCGTCTCGACGTACTGCAGCCCGTGCTTCGCGGCGACCGGGCCGAGCAGCGACGACGACACGATCGTCGTCGCGAGCACGCCGGTGCCCGGCGCTCGGGCGGCCCGGCGCGCGAGTTCGACGCCGAGCAGCGCGCCGACCTCGTCGCCGCGCAGCATGCGCCAGCCGCCCTCCGCCGCCGGGTCCGGGACCGCCACCGCGCAACGGTCCGCGTCCGGGTCGTTGGCGACGACCAGGTCGGCGTCCGCCGCCGCGGCGGTCTCGAACGCCAGGTCCATCGCGCCGGGTTCCTCGGGGTTCGGGAAGGCGACGGTCGGGAAGTCCGGGTCCGGCTCGGCCTGCGCGGCCACCACGGTGGCGGCCGGGAAGCCCGCCCGCTCGAACGCGCTCAGCATCACGGCACCGCCCACGCCGTGCATGGCCGTGTGCACGATGCGCACGTCGCGCGGCCCGTCCGGGCGCACCACGGTCACCGCGCGGTCGAGGTACGCGTCGAGCAGCGCCTCGCCGAGCACCTCCCACCCGCCGTCCGCCATCGGTACGTCGGCGAGCGCGCCGACCGCGTCGATGGCCGCCGCGATGTCCGCGTCGGCGGGCGGCACGATCTGCGAGCCGTCGCCGAGGTACACCTTGTAGCCGTTGTCGCGCGGCGGGTTGTGGCTGGCGGTGACCATGACGCCCGCGAGACAGCCCAGATGGCGGATCGCGAATGCCAGTACCGGAGTGGGCAGCGGCCGGGGGAGCAGCAGCGCGTGCAGGCCGGCCGCCTCCATCACGGCGGCCGTGTCGCGGGCGAACACGTCCGACTTGTGGCGGGCGTCGAAGCCGATCACCACGGTCCGGGGGTTCGCCGCGGAAGCCCTCCCGGCGTCGCCCTCGGAAGCCGTCGCGGAGGTTCTGTCGAGGTACGCCGCGAGCCCCGCCGCCGCGCGGATCACCACCGCACGGTTCATCCGGTTCGGCCCGGCGCCCAACTCGCCGCGCAGCCCGGCGGTGCCGAACTGCAGGAGTCCGGCGAACCGGTCCTCCAGCGCGGCACGGTCGTCGGCGTCGAGCAGGGCCCGCAGTTCGGCGCGGGTGTCCGGGTCGGGGTCCTCGGCCAGCCACGCGCGGGCGGTCTCGACGACGTCACTCAAAGCGGTCTCCTCACGAGCGGGAACGAGTGGAAACGAGCGGAAGCGGTCGGGCTTCCGCTCGTACCAGAGTGCCGACCGGAAGACCTCGATCGCACCAGGCGCGGGCCGACGGCGTGCCGTGTCGCGGACCGGCCCGGGCACCTCGTGCTCCGCGTCCCCGGGGGGGAGCGGCGAGATGCCCGGGCCGAAGCGCGGCCGGAGCGCGGCCGGGGCGCCGGCACCGCGGGCACGCCCTCGCCTGCGACTCGGGGCGTACGTTCCGCGGCAGCGGCGGATCGGCCGTCAGATCCGGGGGAGCACCTCGGCGAGGAGGTGGCCCATGCGCACCGCCGACGCGCGTCCGGCCTCCAGGACCTCTTCGTGGTTGAGCGGTTCGCCCGTCATGCCCGCGGCGAGGTTGGTCACCAGCGAGATGCCGAGCACCTCGGCACCGGCCTCGCGGGCGGCGATCGCCTCGAGCGTGGTGGACATGCCCACCAGGTGCCCGCCGATGGCCCGGACCATGCCGATCTCGGCGGGGGTCTCGTAGTGGGGGCCGGGGAACTGGACGTACACGCCCTCTTCGAGGCTCGGCTCCACCTCGCGGCACAGGTCGCGCAGGCGCGGCGAGTACAGGTCCGTCAGGTCGACGAAGTTGGCGCCGACGATGGGGGACGTCGCGGTCAGGTTGATGTGGTCCGAGATCAGCACCGGCTGCCCGGGCGCGAAGGACGGGCGCAGCCCGCCGCAGCCGTTGGTGAGGACGACGGTCTTGCAGCCCGCCGCGACGGCGGTGCGGACGCCGTGCACGACGGCGGCGACGCCGCGGCCCTCGTACAGGTGGGTGCGGCCCAGGAACACCAGTGCGCGGCGGTTGCCCACGGTGATCGAGCGGATCTTGCCGGCGTGTCCCTCGACCGCCGGCGGGGGGAAGCCGGGCAGGTCGGTGACCGCGAACTCGTGGTCCGGAGTGCCCAGCATGTCGGCGGCGGGCACCCAGCCGGAACCCATGACCAGCGCGATGTCGTGGGTCGCCGCTCCGGTGATCTCCTGGAGCCGCTGGGCTGCCGCGCTGGCCGCGGCGGTCGGGTCATTGCTGACGGAAGCGTTCACACCGTGAGCGTAAATGGTGGTGGGGCGATCGTCGCGCTTGGGGTCTATGCGCGTAGAGATCGTGTCGCAATCGATGCCGAGAACCGCTCGGACACGCGTAGGGACACGCCCGCGGACACGGGCGCAAAGCGCGGTGAGGATGCCCGGGTGGCGTCCGGCCGACGTGCGGGGCCGACGTGCGGAGCCGACGGCAGGCCGGGACGTGCCGGGAGGCGGGGCGGCGCGCCGCGCGCCGGGTCAGGGGCCGACGGACAGGCAGGGCCTGGTCCGCAGCTCCTTGACGTAGTCGTCCGGCGCGCCCGCGGACTCCGCGGCGTCGGCGACCATGCCGAGGTAGCGCGCCGAGGGCAGCCCGCCCTCGTAGTCGTTGAGCACGTACAGCCAGGCCAGTTCTTCGCCGAACAACGTCTCGACGCGGACCTTGGCCTTGCGGTACAGCCCGAGCGACTCGCCCTCCCAGCGGTCGAGCGCCGCCTCGTCGGAGTCGGTCAGGTCGTACAACGCGACGAAGACCTGCGAGATGTCGTCCTCGACCACGGTGGCAAGCGAACCCTCCCAGCCCAGCTGCTCGCCGCCGAACGTCAGGCGCCATCCCGGCAGCCAGCCGGTGACGCGGAGCGGGGAGTGGGGGGCGCGCCGTGCCATCTGCCGCGCGTCGAGGTTGCTGGCGTACGCGGCGTAGAGGGGCATGGGACCGCATCCTACGCGGACGCCGGGGATGCGGAAGAATGACACCCTTGGCTGCTCCACTCCTCGGGGGAGCGGATTCCCGGCTCACGCTGCCTGCCCGTCCGGCGGACGGTCGGGACTTCTGCGATCGGCACCGGCCGGGGCCAGTCCAGCCCGGACGAGCATCACACGGGCGGCGTTCTTGTCCCTCGGGGACGAGGCTCCGCACACGGTGCAGGTGTATGTACGTTCCGAAAGGGGAAGCGCGTGCTTGGCTCTCGCTCCGCACTGCGCGCACTCCGAAGTGGTGTGCGCGGGGTCGACGAGGTGCAGGGAGCGGCCGTGCTTGCGGGCCATGGCAACCAACTGCGCCTTGGCCCCCGCGATGGCCGCGTCGGCGGCCTTGCGCGCCATGGTGGACCGCGCGAGGAGGCGCGGGCGGAAGTCCTCCACGGCGATCGCGTCGTGATCGCGGACTACGCGCTTGGCCCAGACGCGGGCGGTGTTCTGCCTCTGCCGAGCCGCCTTCTTGTGCGTCCTCGCGGCCAGGAGCCGGGCTTTGCGGTAGCCGTTGGACTGTGCTTGGCCCTTGGCGGGTCTGCGCCGGGCCATCATCCGCTGGTACCGGGCAAGCCTCGCGGCGACGGTCTTGCCGTGTCCGGGGTGCGGCAGGTCGTGCGTGTCGCTGGTGGTGGTCGCCAGGGCCGCGACGCCCCAGTCGATCCCGATCACCCTGCCGGTGGCGGGGAGCGGTTCGGGCTGTGCCGGGACGACGAACGAGGCGTACCAGTGCCCGAGCCCGTCGCGGTACACGCGCACGCTCGACGGAGCCTCGGGAAGGTCCCGCGACCAGACCACTCGCACCACCACGCCGCCCGCCAGGTGAAGGCGACCGTCGACGACCCGGAAGCCACGTCGCGTGTAGTTCAGTGTCGGCGCGGCAAGGTTCTTCTTCTTGAATCGGGGCATCCCCGCGCGACGGCGTTGCGGCAGGTTCTTCCTGACGTCCTTCAACGCCTTGGCGCGCGACGCGGCGAAGTCGCGGACAGTCTGCTGCTGCGGTACCGAGGCTCCCTCGCCCAGCCACGCGTGCTCGCGACGCCAGCCGGTCAGCATCCGGTCGAGCGCGGCCGGGCCGCAGGGCTCGCCGACCCGGTGTGCCATACGCGACGCGGCCACACATGCGTTCCAGACCCAACGGCACCGGTCCCATTCGGCGATGAGCGCGGCGCAGGCAGTGGACGACAGGCGCAGGCGACAGTTGTACCGGGCATACCCGGTAGCCGTCGGCTCACGCTGCGTCGCCATGCAGCGCACGCTATCCGCCGCCACCGACAACCCGCGCCGGCTCGCATCGGAATCCCGGTGCGGGCAAAGCCGATACGCCCACAGGCGAAACGGCTGTCCCTGCCCCGCTACGCGGGCGACCGAATTCCTCCCCGGCAGACAAGCCGGGGCTCCCTGCGGAGGCATTGGTGACTCGCATTGTGATCGTTGGTGGCGGCCCGGGAGGGTACGAAGCCGCGCTTGTCGCGGCTCAACTCGGGGCCGAGGTGACCGTGGTGGAACGCGAGGGCGTGGGCGGTGCCGCGGTCCTCACGGACTGCGTGCCGTCCAAGACGCTCATCGCGACGGCCGAGGTGATGACGAACTTCGCCGACTCCCACCAGGAGCTCGGCATCTACGTCGACGACGGCACGCCCGGCACGCTCGACCGGCCGATCGTCGGGGTGGACCTCGACGTGGTCAACAAGCGCGTGCTCGAACTCGCCCAGGCGCAGTCGGTCGACATCGCCAACGGGCTGCGCCGCGCCGGTGTCGAGGTGCTGCGTGCCGCCGGGCGGCTGGACGGCCCGCGGCGGGTGGTGGCGACGTTCGACGACGGCACCGAGCAGTCGGTGGACGCGGACGCGATCCTGATTTCCACGGGCGCCACCCCGCGCGTGTTGCCGGGGGCGGAGCCGGACGGGGAGCGCATCCTCGACTGGAAGCAGGTGTACGCCCTCACCGAACTGCCGCGCGAGCTGATCGTGGTCGGCTCCGGGGTCACCGGCGCCGAGTTCGCCGGCGCGTACCAGGCCCTGGGCTCGAAGGTCACGCTCGTGTCGAGCCGCGACCGCGTGCTGCCCGGCGAGGACTCCGACGCGGCCGAGGTGCTGGAGGGCGTCTTCAAGCGGCGCGGCATGCGGGTCATGTCGCGGTCTCGCGCGGAGAGCGTCGAGCGGCTCGGCGACAGCGTCATCGTGCGGCTCCAGGACGGCCAGACGCTGGAGGGCAGCCACTGCCTGATGGCGGTCGGCGCGGTGCCCAACACCGCGGACATGGGCCTGGAGCAGGCCGGGGTGTTCCTGAAGGACAGCGGGCACGTGCGGGTGGACCGCGTGTCGCGTACGACGGCCAGCGGTGTCTACGCGGCCGGCGACTGCACCGGGGTCTTCGCGCTGGCGTCCGTGGCCGCGATGCAGGGCCGCATCGCGATGTACCACATGCTGGGCGACGCGGTCTCGCCGCTGGACCTCAAGGCCGTCGCGTCCAACGTCTTCACCGACCCCGAGATCGCCACCTGCGGCTACTCGCAGGCCGCGATCGACGCGGGGGAGATCGACGCGCACACCGTCAAGCTGCCGCTGTCGCGTAACCCGCGCGCGAAGATGCAGGGCATCCACGACGGCTTCGTGAAGCTCTTCTGTCGTCCGGGTACCGGCATTGTGGTCGGCGGTGTGGTGGTCGCGCCGCGCGCGAGCGAGCTGATCCACGCGGTTTCGCTGGCCGTCGACCTGCATCTGACCGTCGATCAGATCTCCAGCGCGTTCACCGTCTACCCGTCGCTCTCCGGATCCCTCGCGGAGGCGGCGCGCCGTCTCCACCGACGCGACCGGGCTTGACACGCCCGGGAGTTCGCCGGTCGAGTCAGGGGTGTTTGCGGGCGTGACTCCGGAAAGGGGACGCACGCGGCCGACTGCCGGGGCTCTCCGATGCGGTGATGCGCTCGATCGGGTGGCTTTCCGCGAACCGGCGTGACTGTGCTCGCCAAACACGCATACTCGTCTGCGAGCGGTCAGGTGTCGCGCCCGGATGGGCACGACATGACTCGGCAGTGTCGCGCGTATGTAATGACGGCGGGTCAGAAGCGGTGCCCGCGGGCAAAATACGTATCGGCCGTAAGCGGTGTTCGGTGGATTGTCCCGCCACCGCCGCAGTTGCATGCCCTAAATGCCCCGGAGATTCACCATCTCGGTGAACAAGTTTGGGTAAGACATGCAACCGGCTGAAAAGAGGTGGTCGGTCGCGTTACCTTCGTCACGTGTTCGCTGCAGAGCGTCGTCAGTTGATTCTGGAAATGGTGCGGGCCAACGGAGCGGTCTCCCTCAGGGAGCTCGCCCGGGTGGTCCAGACGTCCGAGGTGACAGTACGCCGGGACGTGCGTGCGCTGGAGGCCGAAGGGCTTCTGGATCGCAGGCACGGCGGTGCGGTACTGCCCGGAGGACTCGCGAGGGAGCCCAGCTACTCGCAAAAGACCCATCTCGCCGCCGCCGAAAAGGCCGCGATCGCCGATCTCGCCGTGTCGCTCGTCGACGAGGGAGACGCGATCGTCGTCGGTGCGGGAACCACGACCCAGGAGCTGGCCAGGAGACTGGCCCGCATCCCCGGCCTTACCGTCGTCACCAATTCGCTCCTGGTCGCCCAGGTGCTCGCGCACGCCAATCGCGTCGAGGTCGTCATGACCGGCGGGACGCTGCGCGGTTCGTCGTACGCCCTGGTCGGCAGCGGTGCCGAGCAGGCCCTGTCCGGGCTCCGCGTGCGCCGGGCCTTCGTGTCCGGCAACGGCCTCACCGCCGACCGCGGGCTGTCCACCCCCAACATGCTGTCCGCGAGCGTCGACCGCGCGCTCGTCCAGGCGGCACACGAAGTCGTCGTGCTCGTCGACCACACCAAGATGGGCGTCGACACGATGTTCCAGACCGTGGCCGCGGAGCGCATCACCCACCTGGTCACCGACGAGGACGCACCGTCCGCGGAACTGGCCGCGCTGTCCGAGTTGGGCGCCCAGATCCACATCGCCCAACTGCCCCAGCGCGCGGTACCCGGAGCCCGCTCCGAGATCAACGGCGACCGGCTCCTCGGCGTGGACCACGCCGCCGCCGTGGAGGCCCGCGACCGCCGTCCCTGACCCGCCCGAATCCCCCGTGAGGCGCCACCACCGAACATCACCGCAGCCGTGCCGTCCACCGGGCGCCCCCCGCCCGAAAGGCACCCTCCCGGGCAGGCCCGACCCGTGCCCTGCCCGCCCCCGACGGCCGCGTCGGCCCTGAGCGGCCGTCACCCCTCCGCCGTGCCTCCCCTCCGGCGCCGCCCCCCGCATCCAGGAACATCCAGGCACATCCCGGTCCACCGTCTGCCGCCACCCTCCGGGCGGTTGCGTACTCATGCACTCGTGCGCCCGTGCGCCCGTGCGCCCGTGCGCCCGTGCGCCCGTGCGCCCGTGCGCCCGTGCGCCCGTGCGCCCGTGCGTCCAAGGGCGGCAACTGCCGTGTTGACGGGCTGAGTTCGTACGCGGCGTACGCCTCAACCGCACTCGTCGGCGGCCTCGGCCGCCGGTGCGTCGCGCAGCCATGCCGCGAGTTCGGCGTAGTCCGCGGGGGAGAGCCCCTCGCGGGAATCGACGCGGTGCAGCAGGGCGTGCGTCCCGTGGTGTGCGGCCACCCATGCGGTGTCGGTGCCGGTGATCTCGTCGTCGACCCACACGAAGGGCCGCCCGGCCGCGTACGCGACCAGGGCACGGGTCTTCCAGTGCAGCCCGGTCCGCTCGTCGTGGCCGTCGAGGTCCAACGTCTCCAACCACTCCACGACGGGCAGTTCGGGCAGGCCGAGCCGCGGCGCGAGGTAGGTGTTCGCCTCGTGCTGCCAGGCGGTGGCCCAGACGAGGTCGCAGGCCAGTGCCGACAGCATGCCGCCGTGCGCGGGGTCGAGCCTGGGCAGGAACGGGTGGTCGGCGACGTCCGGCGCTACGCCCGTCATGTCGTACGTCGTGTACTCGGGCGGTGTCCGGCCGAACGGGATCAGCGGGCCGTCGACGTCGAGGAACAGCAGGGGGCGTCGCCCGGTGGGAGCCGTCATCTCGGCACGGTAGCGCCCCGCCGAACGTGCCTGGGCCGCACACCAGGCCGCGCACACCAGGCCGCGCACACCCGACCGGACACGCCGGGCGCCGGGCACGCACGAGCCCCCGACCGTGGCGGTCGGGGGCTCGTGGTCGTCGCTGTGCGCCGCCCGCGTCAGTCCTTGATCTCGCAGAGGACCGCGCCGCTGGTGACCGTGGCGCCGACCTCGGCGGTCAGGCCCTTGACGGTGCCGGCGCGGTGGGCGTTGAGGGGCTGCTCCATCTTCATCGCCTCGAGGACGATGATCAGGTCGCCCTCGGCGACCTCCTGGCCCTCCTCGACGGCGACCTTGACGATCGTGCCCTGCATCGGCGACGCGAGGGCGTCGCCGCTCGCCGCCGCACCGGCCTTCTTGGCGCCGCCGCGCTTCGGGGCCTTCTTGGCCGGCCCCGCCGCCGCGGCACCGGACGCACCCAGGCCCGCGGGCAGGGTGACCTCGACACGCTTGCCGTTGACCTCGACCACGACGGTCTCGCGCTCGGCGGGCTCGTCGTCGCCGGCGCCGCCGCCGACGAACGGGGCGATCGTGTTGTCGAACTCCGTTTCGATCCACCGGGTGTGGACCGTGAACGGCCCGTCGCTGCCGTGCGTCTCCGGCGTGAAGGCCGGGTCCTCCATGACCACGCGGTGGAAGGTCAGCGCGGTGGCCATGCCGTCGACCTCGAACTCGGTGAGGGCGCGCACCGCGCGCTGGATCGCCTGCTGCCGGGTCGCACCGGTGACGATCAGCTTGGCGAGCAGCGAGTCGAACGCCTGGCCGATGACCGAGCCCTGCTCGACGCCGGAGTCCAGGCGTACGCCGGGACCGCTCGGCGGGTTCCACACCGTGACGGCGCCGGGCGCGGGCAGGAAGCCGCGGCCCGGGTCCTCGCCGTTGATGCGGAACTCGAAGGAGTGGCCGCGCAGCGGCGGGTCGTCGTACCCGAGCTCCTCGCCGTCCGCGATGCGGAACATCTCGCGGACCAGGTCGATGCCGGTGACCTCCTCGGTGACCGGGTGCTCGACCTGGAGACGGGTGTTGACTTCCAGGAAGGAGATGGTGCCGTCCTGGCCGACCAGGAACTCGCAGGTGCCGGCGCCGACGTAGCCCGCCTCCTTGAGGATGGCCTTGGACGCGCGGTACAGCTCGGCGTTCTGCTCGTCGGACAGGAACGGCGCGGGGGCCTCCTCGACGAGCTTCTGGTGGCGGCGCTGGAGCGAGCAGTCGCGCGTCGACACGACGACCACGTTGCCGTGCTTGTCGGCGAGGCACTGCGTCTCGACGTGGCGCGGCTTGTCGAGGTAGCGCTCCACGAAGCACTCGCCGCGGCCGAAGGCGGTGACCGCCTCGCGGACCGCGGAGTCGTACAGCTCGGGGATCTCCTCGAGGGTGCGGGCCACCTTGAGGCCGCGGCCGCCGCCGCCGAAGGCCGCCTTGATGGCGATCGGCAGGCCGTTGGCCTCGGCGAACGCGACCACCTCGGCCGAGCCGGAGACCGGGTCGGGGGTGCCGGCCACCAGCGGCGCACCCGCGCGCTGCGCGATGTGCCGGGCGGCGACCTTGTCCCCGAGGTCGCGGATGGCCTGCGGGGGCGGGCCGATCCAGTTCAGTCCGGCGTCCATGACGGCCTGGGCGAACTCGGCGTTCTCCGAAAGGAAGCCGTAGCCCGGGTGCACGGCGTCGGCACCGGAGTCGGCGGCGGCCTTGAGGACCTTGGCGACGTCGAGGTAGCTCTCCGCCGGAGTGTTGCCGCCGAGCGCGTGGGCCTCGTCGGCCACCCGCACGTGCACGGCGTCGCGGTCCGGGTCCGCGTAGACGGCGACACTGGCGATGCCGGCGTCCTTGCAGGCACGGGCGACGCGGACGGCGATCTCCCCGCGATTGGCGATCAGCACCTTGCGCACGATCTGGCTCCCTCCTAGAACTGGGCAGAGTCTAGGGAGTGGCACAAGAAGATGCTGTGCCGCCCCACCCCGTCACAGGTCGGCGCCCCGGTCGACCTGACTGGTGACGGGACTTCGGCGGCGCTGCCGATGGTCCCAAAGTACTCCGGGCCTCCGGCCCCCTGGAACCGGGGGCGGGTTGTCCCGCGTGTGTCCCGGGTGAGTCCCGGGGCGGTCCCGCCGACCGGCCCCTTTTCCCGCAGCCCGGCCGATGCGCCGTTCGGCCGACGCAAAAAATTGGTCGGCCGGGAACGCCGTGTTGATCTTCGGGCGTTAGCGTGGACAACGAAATAACCCATTAGGGGAGTTCGCCATGGTTTCAGCGCTTGTCGCGCCCAAGATGATCGACATCATCCGCCGGTCCCTGCCCGAGCCGATGCGCTCCGACTTCGACGCGGACGTGCGGCGTACGGACATGTCCCGCCTACAGGGCGTGTTGCGCCTGTGGCGGGCGCGCGGTGCCGCGCGCAACGACCCCGAGCGCATCCGCCGCCTGGAGACCGCGGTACGCACCGACCCCGACTCCGGTGCCGTCACCTGGACCGCAGCAGTGCCTCGCGCGTGACGCGGCCGGGCCCGATCCCGCGTGCGGGATCGGGCCCGGGGCGCGAGCCGGGTGTGCGGGCGGTCGGTGGGGCCACGAGTGAGCGGGGTCGGCAGGGTCAGCGGAAGATGCCGGTGTGGCCGAGCGAGTACCGGCCGGGCTGCGGGTAGACGGCCAGGCCGTGGGGGCCGCGGCCGACCTTGATACGGGCGAGCAGATGGCCGTCGGCGGTGTCGATCGCGTACACCTCGGAGTCGTACCGGCCGGAAAGCCACAAGACCTTGCCGTCCGCCGAGACGCCGCCCATGTCGGGTGAGCCGCCGCCGGGGATGTGCCACTTGGTGTTGATCCGGCCGCCGTTCTCGGCCCCCGGGGTGAACTCCCACAGGGTGACCGAGCCCTCGCCGCGGTTCGAGATGTACATGTACTTGGAGTCGCGGCTGATGTAGAGGCCGTGCGCGCCGCTGCCGGTCTTCACCAGTTTGGGCGTCGTGAACGCGTCGCCGTCCAGCACCCAGACGCCGTGGCTCATCATGTCGGCGATGTACCAGGTGCGGCCGTCCGGGGAGATCTTCACGTCCTGCGGCATCGTGTGGTGCCGGGGCAGTTTCTGGCGGCCGATGATCTCCATCTTCTCGGTGTCGACCTTGAGCAGCGTGCCGTCGAACTCGCAGGAGACGATGAAGTAGCGGCCGTCCGGCGAGAAGTCGGCGTGGTTGACGCCGTCGCAGCCGACCGGCAGGTGCTTGACCGCCTTCATGGTCTGGGCGTCCCGGAACACCAGCTCGTGGTCGGCGGAGGCCATGACCACCGAGTACTTGCCGTCCGGCGTGAAGTACAGGTTGTACGGGTCGTGCACGTCGACCGTGGGCCCGGTCTTCCCGGTGGCCGGGTCGAGCGGCGTCAGCGTGTTGCCCAGGTCGTTGTTGACCCACAGCGTCTTGAGGTCCCACGAGGGCACGACGTGTTGCGGCTGGTCGCCGACCTTGATGGTCTCGACGACCTGGTACGTCGCGGGGTCGATGACCGAGACGGTGTCCGACTCGGTGTTCGGCACGTACACCCGGGACGGGAAGTTCTTCACCGCGTCGACCAGTTGGTTCGGCCGGTCGGCCGCGTACAGGTCGTTGGGGTCGAGCACCGGCGGCATGCCGGGCAGCGCGTTCGCGTTCACCCCGTGCGGCAGCGCCGGCTGGACGGTGGTGTCCTTCTCCTCGGGGGCGGGCGCGGCCGAGGTGGCCGAGCGGGCCGACGGCCGGCCTGGCTCCTCGTTCGAGCACGCTGTGATGGTCAAGAGGCCGCCCAGCGTACAAACGAGCGTACCTGCGGTGGTCATGGCAACGGCCATGCGCGACATATGGGTACGAGACACCGGGTCAGCCTAGGTCGGAAGACGCTAAAAGCCTCGTTGGCGTCACTCGAAAGAGGTTGCCCTCGCGCCGGATGGCGGGCGGCAGTTGGGCCGTTTCGGCGACCTCGCCGGACCGCGCGTATCCGCCGACTACTTGGTTTGTCGCCGCCGCGTCCCGCTTCGGCAGCGAACTTGTCGTCGAAGGGTCCGCGCCGCCCCCCGCGTCCCTATCATCCGAGACATCAACTGCCGCACCCGTGCGGGCTTTCAGGTACTTTCCACCAGGGTTGGGAGAGCGGCGATGGCCGTGGGCGGCGGATTGCTGCGCAGAACGTACGAAACCGGTGCGACGGTGGCCGAGCGCACCGCTCGCAAGCCGGAGCCCTGGGGGGCCAGGGCGGTGGAGTGGATACCGGGCGCTCTGCTCGTGGTCATAGCCGTCAGCTCGGCGCTGATACTGCTGCGGACCGGCGCCTCGGTCGGCGGCCCGCAGACGGCCGTGACACCGGACGCGGAGGGCTACGGCTCCGCCGTGCCCGTCGCCCCGGGCGGCATCCCGACCGGGTGGGACATCTGGGACCTCACCGCGGTCCTGCTGCCGTGGTCGATCCCGCTGGTGATCGGCGGGGTGGGGCTCACGGACACCGCGTACGTGCACCGCCGCGGCGCGGTCGCGGGCGTCCTCCTGGTCGGTTTGAGCGGCGCCGCGCTGACCTCGCTGCTCGACCTGGTGGCGGCGGGCGAAGGGCAGCCGCCGCGCTGGCTCGGCGTCGTCTACCTGCTGCGCTTCGGCTTCGCGGTGCAGATCCTGGTCGGCGTGGTGCTGTGGATCCACCTCGCGCCGCCGCGGCACCGGGTCGCCCTCAACGCGGCCTTCGCCGCGACGCTGGCGGCCGCGCTGCCGATCCTGTTCACCGTCGTCGGCGAGGACCTGCTCGACCCGCTGTGGAAGGCCGACGCGGTCTGGCAGACCGCCCTGCCGCTGGTCGGCTTCGTGCTGGTGCTGCTGCTCCTGCCGACCGGCATGGTGCTGGTACGCCCCGGGCAGGGCTGGCCGCGCGCCTCGCGCGGTGCCTTCCTCGGCGTCGTGCTGCTGGGCCTGGTCGGCGTCGCGGTCGCGGTCTGGACCCTGGTGGACGGCGACGACATCCCCAAGGCGGTCGCGCTGTGGCCGGTGGCTGCGCTGGGCGGCTGCCTGGTCGCGGCCGGGCTGACGTACCGGGTCGACGGCGTCCGCTCGGTCGCCGGGTCGCTGCTGGCGATGGCGGTCGGCATCGCGGCGCTGCCGGCCGCGCTGTTCGGCTTCGACCGCACGGCGTTCAACCCGGGCCTCGGCTTCGACGGCGCGGGCGAGTCGGTGCCGTGGATCGTCGGCCTGGTCGCCGCCGGCGTCGCGGGCGCGGTGGCGGCCCGGGTGACCGGGGCGTACGCGATCGGCCTGGCGGCGGTCGTGCTCGTCGCCGCCGAGTTCGCCGGGGCGGACACCGGCGAGACGCACGTCCTGCTGGTGCGCTGCGCCGGGGCGTTCGCCCTCGGGGTGGTGATCGGCGGACTGCGCCCCGAACCCGCGCTGGCCGCGCTGGGGCTGACCGCGGCGTGCGGGCCGGTCTGGCCGGACCTGCAGACCGCGGGGACCGAGTACGAGTGGGTCGAGGTGCTCACCGAGCGGCCGGGCGGCGTCCCGGTGCCGCTGCTGGTCCTGGCCGGGCTGGCGGTGCCGCTGAGCATCTGGGCGGCGCTGCGGCGTCCGGCGCCGGGGGCCGGCGGTCCGGACCCGAGCGGGGTGGGGGCGTATCCGTACGGCCCCGCGCCGGTGCCCGCGCACGCGGGGGCCGAGGAGTTGTACCCGACGGGGCCCGACCCCTACGGCCCGGGCCCGTACGGCCCCGGCGACCAGGGGCTGCTGCCGGGCAACCCGGGACCGGGGGCGTACGAGCACTCCGGCCCGGGCTACGACGGCCCCGGCTACGGCCAAACCCCGGCCACGAACACGGGCTTCGCGATCCCCGACCAGCCGGGGCAGGCGCCGCCGCCGGACGGCTTCGGCGGGAGCATGGGCCCCGGCCCGCGCCGCGGCGACCTGTCGGGCACCCAGGACTGAGGCAGGGCCGCCGAAGCGCCGTGGCCGAGGTGATTTCCACCGGCTCCCGAAATAATCTCCGGGACAGCCGAAAAATCCTTCGGATAAGTTAATTCCCCGGGGTTATGGGGAAGGCTTTTCTGCTCCTAGACTCGCTGCCCATGACAACACCGGTTTATGGCACACAACATGCCCAGGATGCTGGGCCGCAGATCGGCCGGGCGCACGCCGCGGTTTCGTACGTCGGTATCGCGGGCGGGGTCCTCGCGGCAATCGGTTCGGCCCTCGCCTGGGTGGAGCTGAGCATCGGGGGCGAGAGCGAGACGCTCAAGGGGACCGAGGGCGACGACGGCACGTTCGTCATCGTCGCGGCGCTGCTCGCCGCCGCCCTCTTCGTCGGCGGTGTGGTCGCCCGCAAGGCCGTGGTCAGCGCGGCCGCCGCAGTTCCCGCGCTGGTCGCGCTGGTCTTCGGGATCCTGAACGTGGCCGACGCCGAGCGCCTGCCGACGCAGAAGCTCGAAGGGGAGGGCGCCTCGTCGGCGGAGATATCCGAGGGGCTGGAGATGTTCGACATCTCCACGTCGTTCGGCGTCTACGTCGTCCTGGTCGGCGCGCTGGTCGCGGTCGTCGCGGGCGTCATGGCGTTCCTCAAGGGCCGCAGCGCCTGATCGCACGCGTATTGCCCGTCGCATTCACCCGGATAATCTTTCCGGTGCGCGTCACTCGTGCGCCGGAAACCGTTCCGTGTGAATTCGGCGGGCAATTGCCTGCCACAGCAGATTGAGCGGATGGTCGGTCGCGAGCCGGGCCAGCTCGCCTTTTCGGACGAATATCCCCACCACGTGTTCGGTTGCGGCTCCCGGGCCGGCCCGGTCGTCCACGACCGGCAGGACGCGCAGCCCGTCGCCACCCGGGATCCGGCCCTCGCGCACCGCCCGGCCGATGCCCTCGGTGACCAGCATGCAGCCGTGCAGCGGCAGTCGTGAGCTGAGCAGTTCGAGGCCGAACGGCACGGCGTCGATCTCCGCCGCGATGGTGAGGCGGTCCCGGTACCCCGGGCCGAACCAGGTCCGCAGGAAGTCGGCGATCAGACCGCTGCTCGGGACCGCGAGCGGCAGCGACGGCAGCGCGTCGACCGGTACGGGCCCCTCGGGCACCCGGTCGGCCGGCAGGTTGGTCAGCAAGTGGAGGTCGCCGCGGGCCAGTTCCATGACCTCGCAGTCCTCGGGCGCGGCGTCCGCACCGACGCGCGCGACGACACTGCCGCACACCAGGTCGATCTCCTTGGCCCGCAGTCGCTCCAGGAAGTTCCGGGTGCGCACATGCTCGACCTTCAACTCCACGCCGCGCTGCTGGAGTTCGTCCGCGATGTCGGCGCACGCGTCGGCCATCAGGCCCAGCGTGTAGCGCGTCGTGCCGACGGTCAGCGTCCCGTCGACGCGGTTGCGGCAGGCGCGTATGCGCTCCGCCCAGTCGCCCAGAGTCGTGTGCGCCATGTCGACCAGCGCCTCACCGGTTCCGGTGAACAGGACGTCGCGCCCCCGGCCTTGCTTGACCACCAGCGGCTCACCGCACATCGCGCGGAAGTTCCGGTTGAGGGTGTCGAGTTGCTTCTGCACGCTGGACTGCTCGCGGTCGAGCAGGCGGGCCGCCGCGAGTGCGGTGCCGGTCGCGTGCACGGCGACGAGCGTACGCAGTTGGTCCAGTGTCGTGTCGAGCAGCGGCGCGGGCGCGCTCAGCGGCGGGCGCGGCGGAACCGCGCGGTGTTCCAGGTGTTCGTGCGGTACGTGCTGTTCGCGCTGTTCTCGGCGTTCTCGGTGTCGCGGTGGTGCCGGCGTGGTGGCTTCCGTCTGCTGCGGCCGTGTCCGGCCGGGTGCGGACATGGGGGTTCCGTCCCGAGGGTCGAGGTCGTCGGATGGCGTTGAGCCGGGCGAAGGACGCTACCAGGGCCAACTGGTCTTCCGTCGCCTGCGCGGCCGTCCCCACGTGATCCGGATAGCCCGGAAACGCGGGTGAGGGATACCCCTGACCCGCCGGTCGGCCCGGTCAGCCCCACAGGTCGGTGATGGCGGTGTCCAGGTCGGCGAGGAGCGTACGCAGCAGCGGCAGCGAGAGGCCGATGACGTTGCCCGGGTCCCCGTCGATGCCGTCGACGAAGGGCGCCGACCGCCCGTCGAGGGTGAACGCCCCGGCCACGTGCAGCGGTTCGCCGGACGCGACGTACGCCGCAACCTCGGCGTCGCTCGGCGTCCCGAAGCGCACCACGGTCGACGCGGTCGCCGAGGCCTGGCGGCCCTTCAGCGTGTCGATCACGCAGTGCCCGGTACGCAGGACACCGGACCGCCCCCGCATGGCGTGCCAGCGGGCGGTCGCCTCCTCGGGGGACGCGGGCTTGCCCAGCGCCTGCCCGTCGAGTTCGAGGACGGAGTCGCAGCCGATCACCAGCTCGCCGTCCGCGCACGCGTCCGCGACGACGCGCGCCTTGGCCTCGGCGAGGACCAGGGCGAGTTCGGCGGGGGTCGCGGCGGTGAGGGCGTCCTCGTCGACGCCGCTCACCCGTACCTCGGGGACGAGGCCGGCGTCGCGCAGCAGGTTGAGGCGCGCGGGGGAGGCGGAGGCGAGGATCAGGCGGCGGGTCGGTGTGCGCTCGGACATGGTCCACAACGGTAGTGCCCCCGCCCGAGGCGCACGGACGCCGCGTCCGCGGCTTCCGAGAGTTCGGCTCCGGAGAGTTCGGCTCAGGCAGGCGCGGCACCCGCGAGTTCGTGCCCGTGTCTGCGGCCCTCGGTTCGATGGCACCCGGTCGGTCACGCGTCGGCTGTCACGCGTCGGCTGTCACGAGTCGGCTGTCACGAGTCGGCTGTCACGAGTCGGTTGTCAGAGGGCGACTGTCAGGGGTCCACTCTCACGGCCCGGTCCTCACCACGTCGCCAGCAGGGCCACCACGAGGATGATCAGGACCGGCAGCAGGAAGACGACGCGGCGCAGTTGGTCCACTGCTCGTCGCAGTTCCTCCGGCGGTTCCTCACGTATGCGGCGCATGCCGTCCATGGTCCGACCGAGGGGCAGTCGCGCTCTTGAGTACGTGTACTCAATTCACCTGAGCCCACCCTCAGGACACCTCAGGCCACCTGAGTCCCAATGGTGTCCGGACGAGGGCGCATCCACCCCGCACGCGGTGATCGGGACGCCCCCCGGCGCGGACGCCGGGCGCGATGCAAATGTGCGGCTCGGCCTCAGCGGACCCAGCCGCTGGCCTGCCACGCGCCCGGGCCGGGCCGCAGCGGCGTGCGTACCAGGCGCGCGGGGGAGTTCCACTCGGAAGGCGCCGGTGCGGACGCGGGGGCACCGCCGCCGGACGCCTTCGCGGCGATGACGGTGACGATCGCGGCCAGCTCCTCGGCGGTCGGCTCGCCGCGGACGATCTTGATCATGGGGTTCGTGCTCCCTGCCGGTCGTGGGCCGGTCCAGCGGTGGGGCACCGGTTCTTGCCCGGTGCCCCACCACGCGACGACGGCGTGCGGACGAAGCGGACCGCGCCGGCACCCCCGCGTGGGGCTGCCGCGCGGATGCCGCGGATTACAGCGGGATGTTGCCGTGCTTCTTCGGCGGCAACGTCTCGCGCTTGCCCTTCAGGGCCCGCAGCGCCTTGACGACGTGCGCCCGCGTCGACGACGGCATGATGACGGCGTCGACGTACCCGCGCTCGGCCGCGATGTACGGGTTGCAGAGCGTGTCTTCGTAGTCCTGGATCAGCTCGGCGCGCCGCGCGTCGGGGTTCTCCGCCGCCGCGAGCTCCTTGCGGTACACGATGTTGGCCGCGCCCTGCGCGCCCATGACGGCGATCTGCGCGGTCGGCCACGCCAGGTTCACGTCGGCACCGAGGTGCTTGGAGCCCATGACGTCGTACGCGCCACCGTAGGCCTTGCGCGTGATGACCGTGACCAGTGGCACGGTTGCCTCGGCGTACGCGTAGATCAGCTTCGCGCCGCGACGGATGATGCCCGTCCACTCCTGGTCGGTGCCCGGCAGGAAGCCCGGCACGTCGACGAAGGTCAGCACCGGGATGTTGAACGCGTCGCAGGTGCGCACGAAGCGCGCGGCCTTCTCGGACGCGTCGATGTCCAGCGTGCCCGCGAACTGCATCGGCTGGTTGGCGACGATGCCGACGCTGCGGCCCTCGACCCGCCCGAAGCCGACGATGATGTTCGGCGCGAACAGCGGGTGGACCTCCTGGAACTCCGCGTCGTCCACGACATGCTCGATGACCTTGTGCATGTCGTAGGGCTGGTTGGCGGAGTCCGGGATCAGCGTGTCGAGCTCGAGGTCGTACTCGCTGGTCTCCAGGTCGGCGACCTCGGGGTACGCGGGCGCCTCTTCGAGGTTGTTGCTCGGCAGGTACGAGAGCAGCCCCTTGACGTACTCCAGGGCGTCCTTCTCGTCGCCGCCCATGTAGTGGGCGTTGCCGGACTTGGTGTTGTGGGTACGCGCGCCGCCCAGGTCCTCCATCGAGACGTCTTCGCCGGTGACCGTCTTGATGACGTCCGGGCCGGTGATGAACATCTGCGAGGTTTGGTCGACCATCACCACGAAGTCGGTCAGCGCGGGGGAGTAGACGTGTCCGCCGGCCGCGGCGCCCATGATGAGCGAGATCTGCGGGATCACGCCGGACGCGATGACGTTGCGGCGGAAGATCTCGCCGTACAGGCCGAGCGAGACGACGCCCTCCTGGATGCGTGCGCCGCCGCCCTCGTTGATGCCGATGATCGGCCGGCCGGTCTTGATCGCCAGGTCGAGGACCTTGACGATCTTCTCGCCGTAGACCTCGCCGAGGGAGCCGCCGAAAATGGTGACGTCCTGCGAGAACACGCAGACCTCGCGGCCGTCGACCGTGCCGTACCCGGTCACGACGCCGTCGCCGTAGGGGCGGTTCTTCTCCAGGCCGAAGTTGGTCGACCGGTGCCTGGCGAACTCGTCGAGTTCGACGAACGAGCCCTCGTCGAGGAGGTACTCGATGCGCTCGCGGGCGGTCATCTTGCCCTTGGCGTGCTGCTTCTCGACCGCGCGGGCCGAGCCCGCGTGCACGGCCTCATCGATGCGGCGACGCAGGTCGGCGATCTTGCCGGCCGTGGTGTGGATGTCGGGATCGCCCTGTACCGGGTCCATTGCGCGGGCTCCTGTCAAGTCGAACAGCGGCGTTCCGTAGCGTATCCGCGCCCCGAAACACGTTCTCACCGCCCCGTCGGAAGGGCCTCCCGAGGCCCCCTCGCGGGGCACGTACGCGCAGCTCGGGACGCCCGTCGCGGGGCCGCTTCCGCACGGCCGGGTCCCTGTCCGGGACCTGTCCGGGACCTGTCCCGACCCTGCCGTGTCCCGGGCCGCGTCCTGAGCGGGTATCGCGCCCGCACGACCTAGTCTTTCCGCATGACCGGAGCAACCGAAGCCCCCGAGCCCTCCCCGTGGACCGACCTCGACCGGCCTCCGCTGCGTGAGGCGGGGCTGCGCCGCGGCCTGGAGGGCGCCGGCGGCCTGTGGCGCGAGGTCCGCGTCGTCCCCGAGACCGGCTCGTCCAACGCGGACCTGGCGGCACGCGCCGCGGAGGACGAGGGCCTCGTGCTCGTCGCCGAGTACCAGAACGCGGGGCGCGGGCGCCTGGACCGGCAGTGGACCGCGCCGCCCCGCTCGGGGATCTTCGCCTCGGTGCTGCTCAAGCCGGAGGACGTACCGGTGGCGCGGTGGGGCTGGCTGCCGCTGCTGGTCGGCGTCGCGGCGGCGCAGGCGGTGAGCCGGGTCGGCGGCGTCGACGTACGCCTGAAGTGGCCGAACGACCTGCTGATCGGCGACCGCAAACTGGCCGGAATCCTGGCCGAGCGCGCGGGCACGGGCGTGGTGGTCGGCATCGGCCTCAACGTCTCGCTGCGTGAGGACGAACTCCCGGTCCCGGGCGCGATCTCGCTCGCGCTCGCCGAGTCGATCACCACCGACCGCGACCCGCTGCTGCGGGCGCTGCTGCGCGACCTGGAGACCTGGTACGAGCGCTGGCGCGCGGCCGGCGGGGACGCTCGGGCGAGCGGGCTGCATGCGGCGTACACCGCGGCCTGCGCGACGATCGGGCGCCGGGTGCGCGTCGAACTCCCGGCGGGCCGCGTGCTGGTGGGCAACGCCACCGGCGTGGACGACGACGGCCGCATCATCGTCGCGAGCCCGGACGGGCCGGAGGCGGTGGGCGCGGGCGACGTCGTCCATGTGCGCCCGGCGGAAGAAGCCCCGCACACCTAAGAAGCAGTGCCGCGGAGGCCCACGGACGGGCAGGGGCGGGTCGCGGCGTCGGCACCGCACGGCGGACGACGGCAGTCTCGCCCCCTTCTCTGCTCCCGTCCCTCTCCCGCCGCGCGCCCGCGCCTCTCCCGCCGCACGCCGTCGCACTGCCGGCACGTCGCCCCCATCGCTGTCGTCCTCGCAACCACTCAGCGTGTCCATCGGCTCGGACTGCTCCGTTCGGCGCACAATTTCCCTGCGGGATCTCCTGCGGGGCATGTGCGGACGGAGGTGGGGGCGGTGGCGGCTCGGGAGCACACCGGCGAGGTCGACCTCGTCTTCCGCGAGCATTGGCGCGTCCTGGTGCGGCCGGTCGTCATGTTGTTCGCCGTGGCCGGCGTGGCCGGGTTCCTGGCCTCCATCGCGCCGGGCGGCAGCGGGAGCAACTGGGCGCGCGTCGCGGTGTTCGTCGTGGCGGCCGCCGCGGTCGCGCACTGGACGGTCGTCCCGTGGCTGCGCTGGCTGACCGACCGTCACATCGTCGCCGGCGGACGCCTCGTCGTGCGCTCGGGCCTGTGGACGCAGGAGGGGCGGGCGATCGCGCTCGCCCGCGTCGAGGACGTCACTTTCTCGCAGGACTCCCTCCTCGAACGTGCGCTCGGCATAGGCACGCTCGTCGTGCAACTCGACGACGGCCGCGAGCCGGTCGAGATCGTCGGACTGCCGCGCGTCACCGACGCGCAGGCCCGGTTGTTGCGGCTCGTCGATCTCGCGCGCGACGCGGCCTACTACGCGGACCGCGACGCCGCCTACCACGCGGACCGGGACGGGGCCGCGCGTACCGCACAAGACGCTGACGGGGGCGCGGGCTGACCGGTGTGATGCCGGACACGTAAGGTGGGCCTGACGAGACACCCTGACCCCATGGTGGAGCGCATGCCCGAGGAGAGTGCCCGCGACGGGCACCGCATCGAAGGCCGGACGACCCCGGCCGGCGATCGCGGGAATCACGGCCCCGACGACCAGGAACGCGAGGACGGCGAGCAGCCCGGCGATCAGCCCGGCGACGCCGCGCCCGCGCCCGACCCGGCGAACGCCAGGGCGCGCGGCGGGCCGAGGGACATCAGGTGGCTGGCCGACCTCGACGACCCCGAGGCGATCCAGCACTCGATCTCCGACATGGAGGAACTGGTCCTCGGCGCCCCGCGCCGCTACACCTCGGGCCAGGTCGCGCACCTGGTCGGCGTGCCGCTGGAGGAGGCCCGGCGGCTGTGGCGTTCTCTCGGCTTCCCGGACTTCGGGCCCGCCCGGGCGTTCACCGACGCCGACGTGGAGGCCCTGCGCCACCTGCTGGACCTGATCTCGTCCGGCCTGCTGCCCGAGCCCGTGGCCGCGCAGTTCGTGCGTTCCGTCGGACAGACGATGGCCCGCTTCGCCGAGTGGCAGACCGAGGCGTGGGTCGAGTACATCGGCGGCGAGTTGACCGGCGAGCGTTCCGAGCAGGTCGTCGGGGGTGCGGGCGATGTGATGCCCGAACTCGAGCCGCTGGTGCTGTACGCGTGGCGCCGCCACCTCGCCGCCGCGACCACGCGCGTCATGGAGTCGCTCACCGACCACAACACCGTCGGCCAGCGCCTCGCGGTGGGCTTCGCGGACCTGGTCGGGTTCACGCGCCTGTCCCGCAACCTCTCGGAGGCCGAACTCGGGCGTCTCGTCCAGACGTTCGAGGACGCGGCGTCCGACGTGATCACGTCCCTGGGCGGGCGGCTGGTCAAGACGCTGGGCGACGAGGTGCTGTTCGTCGCGTTCAAGCCGGAGTCGGCGGTCGAACTCGGGCTGCGGCTGGTCGAGGTGATGGCGGACGAGCCGGTGCTGCCGGAGTTGCGGGTGGGCATGGCGTACGGCCAGGTCTTGTCCCGCATGGGCGACGTGTTCGGGACCACGGTCAATCTGGCGAGCCGGCTGACCGCGCTGGCGCCCAAGAACACCGTGGTCATCGACCGCGATCTGGCCGCCGCGCTGGGCGAGGTTCCGGCGTATGAGTTGCAGCCCATGTGGCGCCGCCCGGTGCGCGGGCTGGGCCTCGTCGAGCCGTGGACGGTCGGGCGGCCGGGCGTGCGCGAGCCGGAGGTCGACGGCACCGCGATACCCGATCAGGCCGGTCCGGTGGCCTGAGTTCCGCCCGGCCCGGGAAGGCCGGTGGTGTCGGTGCTCGTTGCCACACTGCCGGGCATGGCTACGTGGAAGCAGTTCGAGACGGAAGCCGGCGAACTCGCGCGTGAGGTGCGGCAACGGTTCGAGTCGGCGGAGACCCATGTGCTGGCGACGTTGCGCGGCGACGGGGCGCCGCGGGTGAGCGGCAGCGAGGTCGACTTCATGGGCGACGACCTCTCCTTCGGGTCGATGCTGAACGCCGTCAAGGCACGCGACCTGGCCCGGGACGGGCGGTGTGCGATCCACGCGCACCCGGCGGCGAACGGTGACGCGAAGGTCGCCGGGGTGGCGGTCGAGGTCGTCGAGACGGCCGAGAAGGCCGCGTACACCACGGGCGGCGAGCCGCCCGGCGGCTTCCATTCCTTCCGGCTCGACCTGCACGAGGCCGTGATGACCGCGGTCGAGGGCGACGAACTGGTCATCCGCGTATGGCGGCCCGGGCGCGGGGTCGAGACGTTTCGCAGGAAGTGACATCGCGCGGCGCCGCGCGGTACCGCCCGCGAACCGCGAACGCCTGTCCTGCCGAGTCTGTCCTGGCGAGTCTGTTCGGCCGAGTTCGTCGGCCCGCTCCCGCTCTCGCGGCCTCCTGCTCCCGCGGCTCAGCCCAGCTTGCTGCGCAGGGCGCGCAGGGCGGGTCGGATCAGGTCGCGTTCGAGCCGGCGCACCTGCTCGTGCCCGCCGTCGGACTCGTCCTGCGGCAGCGCCCAGGTGTACCGCGCGGACCACACCACCCGGGCCATCGTGCCTCCGATGATCGACTCCACACGCAGCGTCGCCAGGCACGGTCCGTCGAAGCGGAGGCCGCAGGGATGCCGGTCCAGGTCGAGAATTTCGTAGGTATAACGGCACTCGGGGTCGTCGTGCTCCACCAGGCGTTCACGCAAGGTCGCGCCGCCGGGGGCGTGTACGTGTCGGATGTCGGGCTCGGCACCGGCTGCGCGGTCCGCGAGCGGCAGCGGGTACCACACGGACGGGTCCCGGAAGTCGCGGATCACATCCCACACCTGGTCGGCGGGCCGGTCGATCACGGTGGTGACGGAGAGCGTCGGCACTGGTCCTCCCTGTCCCGGCACCGTACCCGTTCGGCCGTGTGCGAGGGGAGGGGCTCGTTCCGGTATGCGCATTCGGGCTGTCCGCCCGCGTCCCGGGACCCGTCGGTACGCGACGGTACGGACACGCGGCGTTGCCAAGTCGGTACGGAGGAGTAGGGTGCGAAGGGCGTGGACGGAGGGTCCCGTGGGGTTCCGGCGGCGAGCCGCACCCGCGGGAAGTTCCCAGGGGGATGAGCACCGGCAAGCGAACGCACTGTGACGTGTCGTCTACAGATGTGACCTTTTTCTGCTGCGAATACGGCAAATAGCGACATACTCTGAGTGGTGTCGGGCGGGGCCGACTGACGGCCGGCACGGTTGCCCGGGCGCTGTCCAAGGCTGTTCGGCGGTGGCGGACAGCCCGTCGGACACGCGCCCCCGGGCTCTCGCGTCGGCATACCCGTAGGGAGGCGAGGTGAGGAAAGTCGTAGCGCGCGCTGACCCGCAAGGGCACGACCGGCCCGACCCCGGCGACCGGCGTACCGCCGCGGACGCGACCACCTTGGACCCCGCTTCCCCGGGGACCGGCCCGCCCGGTGCCGACGCCCCGGAACGCTCCGGCCCCGAGCGCGGTGGCTCCGGCGACGCGTCCGCCCCGGACGCCGCCCGACGCCTGCACGCGGTCATGGAGCTGGCCAAGGCGCTGGCGACCGCGCACACCCTGATGGACGTGGTCGGTATCTCGGCCCGGCAGGCCCGCCTCGCGATGGACGCCGCACTCGCCTCGATCTCCGTGTGGGAGCGCGACTCGGGACACCTGCGCGTGCTCGTCAACGACGGCGACCTGGCGGAGGGCGAGGAGGCGCTGCCGCACGCCGAGACGTACGCCGTCACCGACTTCCCCGAGATCATCGACCCCGCGACCTGGCCCACCACGTGGTCCAACAGCGTCGACGAGCACGACTCCGACCACGAGCGGGTCGTCGCGCTGCGCCGCCGGGGCCGGCACGGCTGCATGGTCGCGCCGATCATGGTCGAGGGCCGCGTGTGGGGCGAGCTCTACCTCGCCCGGAACGCCGAGCAGCCGCGCTTCGACGCCGTCGACGCGGAGTTCGCCGCGGTGCTCGCGGCGCAGATCTCGGCCGGACTCGCGCAGGCCGAGCACTACCAGCGCATCGAGAAGCTGGCGTTCACCGACCCGCTCACCGGCCTGGCCAACCGCCGGGCGATCGACGCGCGCCTGGACGCGGCGATGACCCGGCACTACCGCGAGGGCACGGTCGTCAGCCTCATCGTCTGCGACGTCAACGGGCTCAAGCGGCTCAACGACGAGCGCGGCCACGACGTCGGGGACCGGCTGCTCGAACGCTTCGCCGACCAGCTCTCCGCGTGCAGCGCCATGCTGCCCGGGTCGATGGCGGCCCGGCTGGGCGGCGACGAGTTCTGCGTACTCGCGGAGGGATTCAGCCCCGACGAGGTCGTCGCGGTGGCGGAGGATCTGTGCCGTCGGGCGCTGCGCATGCACGACGGCGAGGGCGTGGCGTGCGGGGTGGCCTCGACCGGCGATCCGGTGGGGCCGGTGACCAGTGCGGACCGGCTGTTCCGGCTCGCGGACGCGGCGCAGTACCGGGCCAAGGGCAGCCGGGCCATCCACCCGGTCGTCGCGGGCCGCGGCCAGCCGCCGGACCTGACGGTGTCGCTGGCGGGCGGCGACGCCCCGGTGCCGACCGAATCGACGCCGGCCGGCATGCCGCTGCGGGACCGCAGGCGCTTCCGCGGCGCCCTGCACAACGCCGACCCCGGGCGGCTGCTCGCGGCGGTGCTGGGCGCGCTCGACGAGCGCGAGCCGGGCCGCGTGCACCGGGCGGACACGCTCGGCCGCCTGGAGATCGTCGCGGACACGTTCGCGCGCATGCTGGACGGCGTGGCGTGGTGGATCTCGTACGTGCCGCCGCACGGCCGCTCGCTGCGCACGGTCCGCTATTCGATCCACCGGATGACCGGCGCGCCGAGTTCCGCTCGCGCGCGGTTCGAGGAGACGGCGACCGAGTACGCATTGCACGCGTACCCGGCGTCGGCGGAGGCGGTGCAGGGTGGCGGCTTCGTGCAGGAGGTCGGCGACCCGGGCAACGACCCGGCAGAAGAGGACCTGCTGCTGGTGGGCGGTTACAAAGCCATGGTCGTGGCGGGTGGCACCAACGCGGCCGGGGGGTGGCTGGTGGAGGTCTTCACGGACGGCCGGAGCCTCCCGGTGCACGGCCTTGCGCCGGTGCTGCGAGCCCTGGTCGCGGTAGCCCTGACCGGCGGAGCCTCCCTACCGGAGTGACCCGGCCCAGGGAGTGGACAACCCCAGCACCCGTCCCTCACAGCTCCACGCGCCGGGTGTTCGCGTACACGTTCGCGCTCCGCCCCCGCAGGAACCCCACCAGTGTCACCCCCGCGTCCTCCGCCAGCTCGACCGCCAGCGACGACGGCGCGGAGACCGCGGTCAGCACCGGGATCCCCGCCATCGCGGCCTTCTGGGTCAGTTCGAACGACGCGCGCCCGCTGACCGCGAGGAGGTGCCCCGACAGCGGCAGTCGCCCCTCGCGCAGCGCCCACCCGACCACCTTGTCGACGGCGTTGTGCCGACCGACGTCCTCACGTACGCACACCAGTTCGCCGTCCGCCGTGAACAACCCCGCCGCGTGCAGTCCGCCGGTCGCGTCGAACACCTTTTGGGCGGCGCGGAGTCGGCCGGGCAGGGCGTACAACACCTCTGGCGTCACCCGCACTTCGTCCGCCGCCACGTCCCAGCGCGCCATCCTGCGCAGGCCCTCGATCCCTGCCGTGCCGCAGATCCCGCACGCGCTCGACGTCCACACGCCGCGCTGCAACCCCGGGTCGAGCGGCGGCACATGGGTGCCCAGCACCGCGTCGACCACGTTGTACGTGTTGCGCCCCTCGTCGTCGGTCCCCGCGCAGTAGCGCAGCCTCGCGAGGTCGTGCGTCGCCCCGACGACGCCCTCCGACACCAGGAACCCCGCGACCAGGTCGAAGTCGTCGCCCGGGGTGCGCATGGTGACGGTCAGCGTGCGCCCCGAGACGCGGATCTCGAGCGGTTCCTCGGCCGCCAACGTGTCGGAGCGGCGCACGGACTCGCCGCCGTCCAGGCGGAGGATCTTGTGGCGGCTGGTGACCCTGCCCACGTGGCGGCTCCTCGCTTGCTGTTTCGTCGTTCCCGCGCGGTGTACCCGCGGACCGCGTCCCGTCCACGGACCTGCCCCGCGCCGTGCCGTTGCCGTCCCCAGCCTGACGCACCGGGGGGCCAGGTCGCGCCGACGGTCCCGCGGCTTCTCCGCCAACCTCCGCCAACCCCTCGCGGTGTCGTCAACTATGCACATAATGTGCTGGTGAATAAGGATCTGCACAACGGCTCCGTTCCCGCCGTCACCGTCGCCGAGGCCGGCCTCACCCCGGCCGACGTCCTCGCCGTCGCCCGCCACGCCGCCCGCGTCGACCTGTCCCCGCGCGCGCTGAAGGCCATGGCCGCCAGCCGCGCGGTCGTCGACGACCTCGCGGCGTCCCCGCGCCCGGTCTACGGCGTCTCCACCGGCTTCGGCGCCCTGGCTACCCGCCACATCAGCACCGAACTGCGCACCCGGCTCCAGCACTCCCTGGTCCGGTCGCACGCCGCCGGCATGGGCCCGCACGTCGAGACCGAGGTGGTCCGCGCCCTGATGCTGCTGCGGCTGAAGACCCTCGCGTCGGGACGCACCGGCGTACGCCCGGAGGTCGCCCAGGGCATGGCCGCCCTCCTCAACGCGCGCATCACCCCCGTCGTGCACGAATACGGCTCGCTCGGCTGCTCCGGCGACCTCGCCCCGCTCTCGCACTGCGCGCTCGTGCTCACCGGCGAGGGCGAGGCCCAAGGCCCCGACGGCGTCGTGCGCCCCGCCGCCGAACTCCTCGCCGAACACGGCCTCACCCCGATCGAGCTGCGCGAGAAGGAGGGCCTGGCCCTCATCAACGGCACGGACGGCATGCTCGGCATGCTGCTCATGGCCCTCGCCGACCTCGCCGCGCTGTTCACCGCCGCCGACGTGACCGCCGCGATGACGCTGGAGGCGCTGCTCGGCACCGACCGCGTCCTCGACCCGGCGCTGCACGCGATCCGCCCGCACCCCGGCCAGGCCGCGAGCGCCGACAACATGCTGCGCGTCCTCGCCGGATCCGGCATGACCGGCCACCACCAGGACCAGAAGCCCCGCGTGCAGGACGCCTATTCGGTGCGTTGCGCGCCGCAGGTCGCGGGCGCGGGCCGCGACACCCTCGCGCACGCCGCGCTCGTCGCCGAGCGCGAGCTGGCCGCCGCCGTCGACAACCCGGTCATCCTCGACGACGGCCGCATCGAGTCGAACGGCAACTTCCACGGCGCGCCCGTCGCGTACGTCCTCGACTTCCTGGCGGTCGCGGTCGCCGACCTCGGCTCGATCTCCGAGCGCCGTACCGACCGCCTCCTCGACCCCGCGCGTTCGCACGGGCTGCCGGCGTTCCTCGCCGACGACCCCGGGGTCGACTCGGGCTTGATGATCGCGCAGTACACGCAGGCCGCGCTGGTCTCCGAGTGCAAGCGGCTCGCCGTGCCGGCCTCGGTCGACTCGATCCCGTCGTCCGCGATGCAGGAGGACCACGTGTCGATGGGCTGGAGCGCCGCCCGCAAGCTGCGCTCCGCGGTCGACAACCTCACGCGCATCCTCGCCGTGGAACTCGTCGCCGCCGCACGGGCCACCGACATCCGCACCCAGTCCGGCGACCTGGCCCCGGCCCCGGCGACCGCGGCGGTCATCGCGGCGCTGCGCGCGGCGGGCGTCCCGGGCCCCGACTCCGACCGGTTCCTGTCCCCGGAACTTGCCGCGGCCGAGGAGTTTGTACGCTCAGGCGCGCTGGTCCGCGCGGCCGCCTCGGTCGCCGGGCCACTGGCCTGACGCGCCGCCCCCGCTCGGGGGCGGCCCGCGCGACGACGAGAGCGCACGGAGAGCGGAAGGGAGAGGGGGAGCGATGGTGGCGGTGGACGGTACGTCCGATCCCGGAGCCGACGTGTCCGAGGCGCGGGACGCCGTCGGCAGGCCGGAGGCGTCCGGCCGGGACGGCCGGCCGGACGCCCGGCTCGACAGGCACGAAGCGCACGACCTGCCCGACAGGTCCGACGGCCACGACGCCTTCGGTACCGCGACCGGGGCGACCACGGACGCCCCGGAGGTAGCGGCCGACGACGACCCCCGCACCGCCGACGACCCCCACCCCGCGGACGACCCCCACTCCGCGGACGACCCCCACACCACGGACGACACCGACGACCCCCGCGACAGCCCTTCATCCCGCCTGCTGGCCTTGTTCGAGCAGCACCGGCTGACCCCGACCCAGCGGCGCATCGCGCACTGCCTGGTCCGGCACGCGGGGGAGGCGCCGTACCTGTCCAGCGTCGAGGTCGCGCAACTCGCCGGGGTCAGCCAGCCGTCGGTGACGCGCTTCGCGGTCGCGCTCGGCTTCGACGGCTATCCGGCTCTGCGCGCCCGCTTGCGCACCCTCGGCCTGCCGGTCCGCACCGAGACCGAGGCGGAGGTGCACCGCAACGAGTACGTGGGCGCGGTGCACGCCGAGATCGCGAACCTGACGCGCCTGGCCGAGCAGCTGGCCGACCCCGGCCCGGTGGCCAAGGCCGCGGCGCTGCTCGCCGATTCGCGCCCGCTGGTGGTGCTGGGGCTGCGTACCGGCATGGCGCCGGCGCGCGGCTTCGGCTACTTCGCGGCCAAGGTGCTGCCCGAGGTACGTGTCCTCGACGAGGGCGGCTCCCTGCTCGCCGACCGCCTCGACCAGGCCCGGGCCGCGGGCGCGACCGGCGTACTGTGCTTCGCGCTGCCGCGCTACCCGCGTGAACTCACCGACGCGCTGCGCACGGCCAAGGACCTGGGCCTGCGCATCGTCACCATCGCGGACGGCCCCTTCGCCCCCGCGGCGGCGCTGTCGGACGCCGTGCTCGTGGCGGGTGTCAGCGGCCAGCTCGTCTTCGACTCGTGCGGCGCGCCGATGCTCCTCGGCCAGGTGCTGCTGCAGGCGATGTGCGACATCACCCCGGGCCGCGCCCAGGCCCGGCTGGAGGAGTTCGACCGCCAGGCCATGGAGCGCGGCCTCTTCGAGGCGTGAGTGTCAGGAGCCGTTCCGGTCCTTGCGGGCGGTTCGGCGGACGCTCATGCAGGCGATGCCGATCAGCAGCAGTGCCGCGGCGGTGCCCAGCGGCCAGACCAGTGACCCGAACCGGGCGCCGGTTCCCGCGAGTTCGACCCCGGGGTGGGCACCGGGGTGCCCGTTGCCCGGTGGCACCTCGGGACGGGGCCCGCCCGGTCGGACGTCGGGCTGCCAGTCACTCGGCTTGCCGTCCTGGTGCCAGTGACCCGGCCGGCCGCCGTGGTGCCACCCGCACGGCGGATTAGCGGCGGGTCGGCTGCCGTCCGGTCTGCGGCCGTCGGGTGCGGTCGGCGCCGCCGCGGCCCCAGGCCAGGCCCACGATCACGCCGACCAGGGCCCCGCCGCCCGCGATGAGGCCGGTGGCCGCGTAGCGCGGCGTACTGAGCAGGAAGCCGCCGGTGCAGAAGAACAGTCCGGTGAGCAGCACCGCCAGGGCGATGCCGCTCTCGCGCACCCGGGCGCGCCCGAAGGTCAGGAGTGCGCCGGACGCGCCGACCGCCAGGGCGCCGAGTGCCGTGAGGCCCCAGATCAGCTGCTCAAGTTGCATCGCGTCTCGGCCCGGCTCTCTCACATTGGGGATGAAATCTCCCAAAAGCCTAACCGGGTGGCTGATATGCCCCCTGTCCGGCACCCTGAATACGAGATACATTCACTCTCGAACACTTTGAAGATTTCCATGCAAGCTCCAGGCAAGCCGCTCGGCGCCGGTCCGCACAGGCCGGACGGACCGGGCGGGAGGGGAAGAGACATGACGGACCCCACGGCCGGCGCCCGCCCGGTGCGCGCCCCGCGCGGCACCGCGCTCAACACGCTGGGCTGGGCGCAGGAAGGCGCCCTGCGGATGCTCATGAACAACCTCGACCCCGAGGTCGCCGAGCACCCGGACAAGCTGGTGGTCTACGGCGGCACCGGCAAGGCCGCCCGCGACTGGCGGTCGTACGACGCCATCGTGCGCACCCTCCAGACCCTGCGCGGCGACGAGACCCTGCTCGTGCAGTCCGGCCGCCCCGTCGGCGTCATGCAGACCCACGAGTGGGCGCCCCGCGTGCTCCTCGCCAACTCCAACCTCGTCGGCGACTGGGCCAACTGGGAGGAGTTCCGCCGCCTGGAGTCCCAGGGCCTGACCATGTACGGCCAGATGACCGCCGGCTCGTGGATCTACATCGGCACGCAGGGCATCCTCCAGGGCACCTACGAGACCTTCGCCGCGGTCGCCGCCAAGCGCTTCGGCGGCACCCTCGAAGGCACCATCACCCTCACCGCCGGACTGGGCGGCATGGGCGGCGCCCAGCCCCTCGCCGTCACCATGAACGGCGGCGTGGCCATCTGCATCGAGTGCGACCCCTCGCGCATCGAGCGCCGTATCGAGCACCGCTACTGCGACGTCCGCGCCGACAGCGTCGACGAGGCCCTGCGCCTGGCGGTCGAGGCCCGCGACGCCCGCCGCCCGCTGTCCATCGGCCTGCTCGGCAACGCCGCCGAGGTCGTCCCGCAACTCCTCGCGATGGACGCGCCGATCGACATCGTCACCGACCAGACCAGCGCGCACGACCCGCTCGCGTACCTCCCCCTCGGCGTCGCCTTCGAGGACATGGCCGAGTACGCGCGCGACAAGCCCGCCGAATTCACCACCGCCTCCCGCGACGCGATGGCCCGCCACGTCGAGGCCATGGTCGGCTTCCAGGACAAGGGCGCCGAGGTCTTCGACTACGGCAACTCCATCCGGGGCGAGGCCAAACTCGCGGGCTACGACCGGGCGTTCGACTTCCCCGGCTTCGTCCCCGCCTACATCCGCCCGCTGTTCTGCGAGGGCAAGGGCCCCTTCCGCTGGGCCGCCCTCTCCGGCGACGCCAAGGACATCGCGGCCACCGACCGCGCCGTCCTCGACCTCTTCCCGGAGAACGACTCGCTCGCCCGGTGGATCAAGATGGCCCAGGAGAAGGTGCACTTCCAGGGTCTGCCCGCGCGCATCTGCTGGCTGGGCTACGGCGAGCGCGACAAGGCCGGCGAGCGCTTCAACGACATGGTCGCGAGCGGCGAACTGTCCGCCCCGGTCGTGATCGGGCGCGACCACCTCGACTGCGGCTCGGTCGCGTCGCCGTACCGCGAGACCGAGGCCATGCTGGACGGCTCGGACGCCATCGCGGACTGGCCGCTGATCAACGCCATGGTCAACGTCGCGTCCGGCGCGTCGTGGGTGTCCATCCACCACGGCGGCGGCGTCGGCATCGGCCGCTCGATCCACGCCGGCCAGGTCACCGTCGCGGACGGCACCAAGCTGGCCGGCGAGAAGATCCGCCGCGTGCTCACCAACGACCCCGGCATGGGCGTCATCCGGCACGTCGACGCGGGCTACGACCTGGCCGCCGACGTCGCCGCCGAGCGCGGCGTGCGCGTGCCCATGCGGGAAGACGCGTCGTGACCTTCGAAGCCATGTGGCGGGACCTGCTGCCGGTCGGGCGCGACGCCCGCACCGGCGGCTACCGCCGGTTCGCGTGGAACGCCGCCGACCTGGAGTGCCGGGCGTGGTTCCGGGCCGAGGCGGCGCGCCGCGGGCTCGTGTACGAGATCGACCGCAACGGCAACCAGTGGGCCTGGTACGGCGGTTCGGCCCCGGACGCCGACTGGACCCCGGCCGACGCCCGGGACGCCGTGGTCACCGGGTCGCACCTCGACTCGGTGCCGGACGGCGGCGCGTACGACGGTCCCCTCGGCGTCATCTCCTCCTTCGCCGCGTTCGACCTCCTGGTCGAACGGGGCGCGGCCTTCCACCGGCCCCTCGCGATCGTCAACTTCGGCGACGAGGAAGGCGCCCGGTTCGGCGTCGCGTGCGTCGGCTCGCGCCTCGCGGCGGGCGTGCTCACCCCCGAGCAGGCCCGCGACCTGCGCGACGCCGACGGCACCCGCCTGCCGGACGCGATGGCCGCCGCCGGGTACGACCCCGAGAGTATCGGCGCCGACCCCGAACTCCTCGACCGCATCGGCTGCTTCGTCGAACTCCACGTCGAACAGGGCCGCGCGCTCGTGGACCGCGACGCGGCGGTCGGCGTGGCCTCGGCCATCTGGCCGCACGGGCGCTGGCGCTTCGACTTCCGCGGCGAGGCCAACCACGCGGGCACCACGCGGCTGGAGGACCGCCGCGATCCGATGCTGACGTACGCGACCACCGTGCTCGCCGCGCGCAAGAAGGCGCGGCTAGCGGGTGCGGTGGCGACCTTCGGCAAGGTCGCCGTCGAGCCCAACGGCACCAACGCGATCGCCTCCCTGGTGCGCGGCTGGCTCGACTCGCGCGCGCCCGAGGAAGAGGTCCTGGACGCCGTCGTCGCCGAGATCGCCAAGGCCGCGCGCGAGCGTGCCGAGCGCGACGGGACCGGCGTCGACGTGGTGCGCGAGTCGTACACGCCGGTCGTCGAGTTCGCCGGCGGCCTGCGGGACCGGATCGCCGGGCACCTGGGCGGCGTACCGGTGCTGCCCACCGGCGCCGGGCACGACGCGGGCATCCTGTCCGCCACGCTGCCGACCGCCATGGTGTTCGTACGCAACCCGACGGGGGTATCGCATTCCCCGGCCGAGTCCGCGGAGATGTCCGACTGCCTGGCCGGGGTCGGCGCCCTCGCGGACGTGCTGGCCGACCTGCTCGCGGACAAACCCGCGGACCTGATCGACAAGGGACCGACCGCGTGACCGCTCTGCCCCCCACCCGAGCCCTGTGGTGCGAGATCGTGCACACCCGCACCGGGATCGAACGCGACGTCGTCGTCGAGGTGCACGACGGCCGCATCACCGCCGTGCGGCCCGACACCCCCACGCCGCCGCCCGGCGCCGCGGTACGCCGCGGACTGACCCTCCCCGGCTTCGCCAACGCCCACTCGCACGCCTTCCACCGCGTGCTCCGCGGCCGCACGCAGGCCGGCTCCGGGACCTTCTGGACCTGGCGCGAGATGATGTACACGGCCGCGGCCAAGCTGGACCCGGACACCTACCTGGCGCTCGCCCGCGCCGTGTACGCCGAGATGGCCCTCGCCGGGATCACCTCGGTCGGCGAGTTCCACTACCTGCACCACGCCCCGGGCGGCACCCCGTACGACGACCCCAACGCGATGGGCAAGGCCCTCGTCGAGGCCGCCCGCCAGGCCGGGATCCGCATCACGCTCCTCGACACCTGCTATCTGACCGGCGGCATCGGCGAGAAGCTGACGGGCACCCAGCTCCGCTTCGACGACGGCGACGCCGACCGCTGGGCCGCGCGCGTCGACGGCCTCAAGGGCGACGACCACGCCCGCATCGGCGCGGCCGTGCACTCCGTACGCGCCGTCCCCGCCGCACAGATCCCCGTCGTCGCCGCCTGGGCCGCCGAACGCGAGGCACCGCTGCACGCACACGTGTCCGAGCAGCCGGCCGAGAACCACGCGTCGCTGGAGGCGTACGACAACACCCCGGTCGGCGTCTTCGACGACGCCGGCGCGCTCGGCAGCCGCTTCGTCGCGGTCCACGCGACCCACCTCACCGACCGCGACATCGCGGTCCTCGGTACGTCCGGCGCCGGCGTCTGCCTGTGCCCGACCACCGAGCGCGACCTCGCCGACGGCATCGGTCCCGCCGGCGAACTCTCGCGCGCCGGAGTCCCGTTGTCGCTCGGCACCGACAGCCAGGCCGTGATCGACATGTTCGAGGAGGCCCGCGCCGTCGAACTGGACGAACGCCTGCGCACCGGCAGCCGCGGCCACTTCACCACCGCCCGCCTCCTCGCGCACGGCACCGTCCTGGGGCAGGCTGCCCTCGGCTGGGACGACGTCGGCCGCATCGAGCCCGGAATGCACGCCGACCTGGTCACCGTCGGCCTGGACTCGGTACGCCTCGCAGGGACACTGCCGCGCCTCGCCTCCGAGTCCGCGGTCTTCGCCGCCACCGCGGCGGACGTCACACACGTCATGGTCGGCGGCCGGACCGTCGTGGCGGACGGCGTGCACCAGACCGTCGAGGACGTCCCCGGCGAACTCGCCAGGACGATCAGGTCCTTGGTCGAGTAGCCGGCAAGCCGTGGCGGCCTCGACCCGCGCGCCGGGCCCCGCACGACCGCCTCGGCCCCGTCGGCCGCCCCGCCTGCACCCGGCCCCACTCCGCATCCGCACCCACCTACTCCCGGAGAACCGCGCCCGTGGCGTCCTTCCTGATCGACAACATCGCGTCCCTCGTCACCAACGACCCGTCGCTCGGGGACGGGCCGCTCGGCGTCCTGCGCGACGCGGCGGTCGTGCTCGACGGCGAACGGATCGCCTGGGTCGGACCGGCCGGCGACGCGCCGCCCGCCGACGCCCGGCACGACGCGGCGGGCCGGGCGGTGATCCCGGGCTTCGTCGACTCGCACGCGCACCTCGTCTTCGCGGGCGACCGCACCGACGAGTTCGCCGCCCGGATGGCCGGGCAGGCGTACGCGGCCGGAGGCATCCGCACCACCGTCGCCGCCACCCGCGCTGCGACCGACGAGGCCCTCGCCGCCAACCTCGAACGCCTGGTCGCCGAGGCGGCACGGCAGGGCACCACGCTCATCGAGTGCAAGTCCGGCTACGGCCTGACCGTCGACGACGAGGCCCGCGCCCTGCGCCTGGCCGGACAGGTCACGGACGAGGTCACCTACCTCGGCGCGCACGTCCTCGCACCCGAGTACGCCGACGACCCCGCCGGATACGTCGACCTCGTCACCGGCCCCATGCTCGACGCCTGCGCGCCGCATGCCCGCTGGGTGGACGTCTTCTGCGAGCGCGGCGCGTTCGACGGCGACCAGGCGCGCGCGGTCCTGACCGCCGGGATGGCCCGCGGGCTGGTACCGCGCGTGCACGCCAACCAGCTCGGCCCCGGACCGGGCGTACAACTGGCCGTCGAACTCGGCGCGGCCTCCGCCGACCACTGCACGCACCTCACCGACGCCGACATCGACGCCCTCGCCGGAACGTCCACCGTCGCGACCCTGCTCCCGGGCGCCGAGTTCTCCACTCGTGCCGCCTACCCGGACGCGCGCCGGCTCCTCGACGCGGGCGCCACCGTCGCGCTCTCGACCGACTGCAACCCGGGATCGAGCTTCACGACCTCGGTCCCCTTCTGCATCGCCGTCGCCGTACGCGAGATGGGCATGACCCCCGACGAGGCCGTCTGGTCCGCCACCGCCGGCGGCGCGGCAGCCCTCCGCCGCACCGACGTGGGCCGCATCACCCCAGGCGCGCGGGCCGACCTCGTCGAGCTCGACGCCCCCTCACACGTACACCTCGCCTACCGCCCCGGCGTCCCCCTGGTCCGCACCGTATGGCGGCAGGGAGCCCTCGTGGAGGCCTGATCCGCAGAGCCCCGATGCCTGACAAAGCGTCAGAGATTGCTCGGCCGGGATTACGGGGGTCCCCCTGTCGGGGAGAGCCCCCGTCGTACATACTCCCCAGTAACCCTCACGACCAGACGCGTGGCCGGGACCAGCCGCCGAGCAGGCCCGGACATGCGCGTACACGAGAAGGAGGCGCCTGGTGGGCCGCCTTGCGCAGACCGACGGGCTGACCGACGTCCAGCAGGAGATCCTCTCCACCGTCCGCACCTTCGTGGACAAGCAGATCATCCCCGTGGCGACGGAACTGGAGCACCGGGACGAGTACCCGACGGAGATCGTCGAGGGCATGAAGAAGATGGGGCTGTTCGGCCTCATGATCCCGGAGGAGTACGGCGGTCTCGGCGAGTCGCTGCTGACCTACGCGCTCGTGGTCGAGGAGATCGCGCGCGGCTGGATGAGCGTGTCCGGCATCATCAACACGCACTTCATCGTCGCGTACATGATCCAGCAGCACGGCACGCAGGAGCAGAAGGACTACTTCCTGCCGAAGATGGCCGAGGGCGAGATCCGCGGCGCGTTCTCGATGTCCGAGCCGCACTGCGGTTCGGACGTGTCCGCGATCCGCACCAAGGCGGTCAAGGACGGCGAGTTCTACGTCCTCAACGGTCAGAAGATGTGGCTGACGAACGGCGGCACGTCCAACCTCATCGCGGTGCTCACCAAGACCGACGAGGGCGCCGACTCGGTCTACCGCAACATGACGACCTTCCTGATCGAGAAGGAGCCGGGCTTCGGCGAGACGCGCCCGGGACTGACCGTCCCGGGCAAGATCGACAAGATGGGCTACAAGGGCGTCGACACGACCGAGCTGGTGCTCGATGGCGTGCGGGTGCCCGAGGACCGGGTGCTGGGCGGCGTCCCCGGCAAGGGCTTCTACCAGATGATGGACGGCGTCGAGGTCGGCCGCGTCAACGTGGCCGCGCGCGGCTGCGGTGTCGCGCAGCGGGCGTTCGAGCTGGGCGTGCGGTACGCGCAGCAGCGCGAGACCTTCGGCAAGCAGCTGCACGAGCACCAGGCGATCCAGTTCAAGCTGGCGGAGATGGCGACCAAGGTCGAGGCCGCGCACCAGATGATGGTGATGGCCGCCCGCAAGAAGGACGCGGGCGAGCGCAACGACCTCGAGGCCGGCATGGCGAAGTACCTGGCGTCGGAGTACTGCAAGGAGGTCGTCGAGGACGCCTTCCGCATCCACGGCGGCTACGGGTTCTCGAAGGAGTTCGAGATCGAGAGGCTCTACCGCGAGGCTCCGATGCTGCTCATCGGCGAGGGCACGGCCGAGGTCCAGAAGATGATCATCGGGCGTCGCCTGCTCGAGGAGTACAAGCTGCGCTGACACGCGCTGCCCGGACGACCCGCGGCCCGGCTGTCCCGACGGACGGCCGGGCCGCGGCGTTTCGCGGCGTAGGCCGAACGGGTCGTCATCCGGCGGCACCTCACTGCTTCGGGTGATCACCCGGTCGGCCCGTGCGTGAGAGCCTGGAAGCAATGATCACGAACCGCTCGGAACGGGCCGTTTCGCCCGCTGCCGCCTGCTTGTTGCTGGCGGTCGCGGCGGTGGCGTACAGCTCCTGGGTCCTGGAGGCGGCGCTCCCGACCAAGCTGAGCACGATCGACGGCTTCGCGAGTGAGTTGTTCGCGGCGGACCAGCCCTACCGGTGGTTCTTCGGCGGCCTCGACATCGTCGCGGGCGTGTGCGCGGCGGTCGCCGCGGGGCTTGTGCTGCGCCTCGTCCGCGGCGAGCGTCCCGGGCTGCGCTGGGCGTACGTCGGCTGGGCGGCCGTCGTCGTCTTCGGCGTCGCCACGGTCCTGGACGTCGTTTTCCCGCTCGACTGCGCTCCCTCCCTCGCGCCGTGCGAGGCAAGGGAGTTGGCCGGGCGGTTGTCGTGGCGGCACGACATGCACCTGGTCACGAGCGTGCTCGCGAACGCCGCGGGACTGGTGGCGATAGCGGCGCTGTGGTGGTCGGCGCGAGACGGTACGGCGCGGCCGGTGCCGTCACATCGGTGGGGTGCCGCGTTGTTCTGGGGCGCGCTGGTGATGACCCTGGCGACGATGCTGCTGAGCCTGCACGACATGCGCTTCGACGTGCCGTCCTTCCTCGCCGACGGGCAGGGCGTCCCGCAGCGCGTGCAGGTGGGGTTGTCGGCGGTGTGGCTCGGCGTCGCGGCCGCGTCGCTGCGCCGAACCGGGGCGGATGGCGGCGATGATGACCGCACCGGTGGTCACGACGCGGCGCGTGCGGGGGAACCGGACCCGGGGAGAGCGGGGAGAACGACATGGCAGGCGAAGGACGGCCGCCCGGTGAGTTCGTCGAGGTCGACGGCGTGGTCCTGCACGTGGTCAGGGACGGGCGCGGTGACGGGCCGGCCGTAGTCGTCACGAGCGGGCTGGGCGGAGCTTGGTGCGACTGGGACCTCGTGGCACCCGAACTCGGCCGGGACTGCCAGGTGGTGCGGTTCGACCGGCCCGGGCTCGGGTTCAGCGCGCCGGACCCCGCGCCGCAGACGCTGGACGGCGAGGCGGCGCGGATCGCGGCGTTGGTTGCGCGGCTCGGTGTACGCGGGCCGTACGTGCTGGTCGCGCACTCCTTCTCGGCGTTCCACGCGGAGGCTTTCGCGCGGCTGTTCCCCGAGCAGGTGGCCGGGCTGGTGCTGGTCGATCCGAGCGTCGAGGCGTCGCCCCGCGTGCGGCCCGCCCCCGAGTTGCGGGTCAAGGCCGCCCGCACGGCGGGTGCGGCCTTTCGGGTGACGGGGCTCAGCCGTCCGCTCGGGCCCGCGCTGCGGTGGCTGGCCGTGCTGGCCCTGTCGCGCCGGGGACGGGACGTCGCGGATCCGAGATGGGCGCGGAAGGCGTACGGGTCGGGCCGGTTCCTGGCGGCGGCGTTCGCGGAGAACACCATGTACCGCGACCAGGCCGCCGAACTCGTCGCGCTGCGCAAGCGGCGTGCCCTGCCGGATGTGCCGCTGCGGGTGCTCGCGGGCGCGGGCGGCCGGGAGACGCTGGCGGTGCGGGCCCGGTGGCTGCGCGCGCAGCGGACGCTCGCCGACCTGGCCCCGCGCGGCCGCTGCGACGTGCTGGACGACGCCGCGCACCTGCTGATGATGGACCGGCCGGACGCCGTGGTGGCGGCAGTGCGCGAGGTCCTCGCCGAAGCCAAGACGGACTGACACCGGCCGAGCCGGGACGGACGTCGGTCACACGGGGATCGACGTCGGCCGAGCCGGGATCGACTCCACCGGGTCGGGATGGCGTCCACCGAGCCGAATGGACGTGGCCCACATGTGGCGGACGAGGTTGTCCACAGCCAACGAATTGAGACCCCGCTCCAGGGGGTTTCAGCACAGGCGGCGGATATCGTGCGCGGGTTGTCCACAGGCGGTGGACGGGCGGCACCGGGGTAGGCGCTTGCGGGAACGGGCTTCGGGAACGGGCTTCGGGAACAGGCTTCGAGAAGTGGCTCCGGTGTGCTTTGCCGCTTATCGGGTAAACGGTTGCGAAGCAGACGATCTTCCTCGGCTCCCGAGGGCGGCCGAGCCCTGCTTCCCAGTCCCCGACCTTGGAGAAGACACGATGTTCGGACAGGAGAGGATTCCTCCGTCCGCCGGCGCCAAGCCGGTCGGCGGCGAGGTCATCGCGTCCTACACGGACTATGCGGGCGCCCAGCGTGCCGTCGACTACCTGTCCGACAACGAGTTCCCGGTCGAGCACACCGCGATCGTCGGTGCGGACCTCCGCCTGGTCGAGAACGTCCTCGGCCGACTCGACGCCAAGAAGGCGGCCATGGCCGGCGCCGCGAGCGGCGTGTGGTTCGGCCTGCTGATCGGGCTGTTCCTGGGCATCTTCGCGGAGCGCGCGACCGGGTGGATCTGGATCGTGCTGATGGGCGTGGTCTGGGGTGCGCTCGCCGGTGCGCTGTTCGGGTGGATCGGCTACCGCAGCATGGGCGGTAAGCGCGACTTCGTGTCGACGAGCCAACTCGTCGCGGCGCGCTACGACGTGCTGGTCGAGACGCAGTTCGCCGAGCGCGCCCGCAACATCGTGGGCCGCCTGAGTCTGTAGCCGCCCGAGTCCGCAGCCGTCTGACCTGCAACCGCCTGGCCCCGTGACGGCCTGGCCCCGTTCAGAGCCAGCCGTTGCGCCGGAACCCGCGGTGGATCACCAGGCACACCGTGAGGGTCACGCCCAGCACGGTCGGGTAGCCGTACTTCCATTGCAACTCGGGCATGTGGTCGAAGTTCATTCCGTAGATCCCGGCGATCATCGTGGGCACCGCGAAGATCGCGACCCACGCGGAGATCCGCCGCATGTCCTCGTTCTGCGCGACCGTCACCTGCGCGAGGTTCGCCTGCAAGATCGAGGTCAGCAGTTCGTCGAACGACGCGATCTGCTCGCTCACGCGCGCGAGGTGGTCCTCGACGTCGCGGAAGTACTCGCGGATGTCCGGGTGCACCTGCCGCATCGGGCGCTCGGCGAGCGCCTGGAGGGGCCGGGCGAGCGGCGTCACCGCGCGCTTGAGCTCCAGGAGTTCGCGCTTGAGCTGGTAGATCCGCCCGGCGTCGCCGCTGCCGCGGCCGCCGAAGACCTCGTTCTCGACCTCGTCGATGTCGTCCTGGAGCGACTGCGTCACGTCGAGGTACGCGTCCACCACCCGGTCCGCCACCGCGTGCAGCACCGACGACGGCCCCGCGGCCAACAGGTCCGGGTTGCCCTCCAGCCGGTGCCGCAGTTCGCCGAGCCCGCCGTGCAGGCCGTGCCGCACGGTGATGACGAAGTTGCGGCCGAGGAACACCATGATCTCGCCGGTCTCGACGACCTCGCTGGTCGCGGTCAGGTGCTCGTGCTCGACGTAGCGCACCGTCTTGAAGACCGCGAACAGGGTGTCGTCGTAGCGCTCCAGCTTGGGGCGCTGGTGCGCGTTGACGGCGTCCTCGACGGCGAGCGGGTGCAGGTCGAACCGCTCGGCGATGCCCGCGAGTTGGGCCGCGGTGGGCTCGTGCAGGCCGATCCACACGAAGCCGTCGCCGCGCGTGTGCACGTCGTGGATGGCCGCCTCGGGTCCGGCGCAGCCCGACTGCCGCCTGCCGTCGCGGTAGACCGCGCAGTCCACCACGCAGTCGCCGTCCACCGGATCCGGGAGGGCGGTGAGCAGCGGCGTACGGCGGACGACGTGCGGACGTACGGCGGCACGCAGGTCGCGGATCATCGACATGGCGGGCTCCTTCACAGGAGGGCGCGCGTCAAGGCAGGCGTGTTCCCCGGCACATTGCGTGGCGCGATGGTGCGGGGAACGCGGCCGACCCCGGTGCGGGCGGCAATGGGGCACCGCCCAGCCGAGAGGCTGGGGGAAGGACAGGGATGCCGTCCGGTGGCCCGTTCGTCGCGGTGCGCGGCGCTTTCCGCGGGCCCGTGGTCACGGGCGGGGGAAAGAACAGCGGGGGACCGCGGTGCGGGTCAGGCGGTGTGGGCGCGGGCGGCGTATCGAGGGAGATCGGGTGAACCGCCGGTACTGCACGATGGACTGGTATGCACCACAACCACCTCCCTCGGCCTGTCCCCGCTGGGGGTACGACTCGACGCCTCGCCCGACGTTCCGGGGTGGGCCAGCAAATCAGGGTAGCAGGCGGCAAGTTGCCGCACGGGCGCGTTGCGGGGAACCCGTACGATGCCCAGATGTTCGACTTGACGCCGCATCACGAGCCGCCCGACCCCGTCCCGGCGGTGGAGGCCCACCTCGTCGAGGCGTTCGGCGAGCCGTCCGGTCGCGCCGGGGTGACCTTCGTCGGCACCGACCGCATCGAGGTGCTGCGCTTCGGCCCCGACGAGGTCGGCGTGTCGCGGTACGCGACGCTCGGCATGTCCCGCGTCCCGATGACCGATCCGGCCGCGGCGCTCGCCGACCCGGTACGCGGTCCGCGTGCCGAACTGGTCCTGTCGGTACGCGGCGCGCAGGACTCGGTGCTGCGTCCGCTTGCCGTGCTGGCGGCGTCGCCGCAGGTCGAGGGGATCGTGGTGGCACCCGGCGCGTCGCTGGACGTAGGCGGCCCGCTGTGGGACGGCGCCGCGTTCACCGCCGTCCTGGTGGCCGAGCCGGGCGGGCTGGTCGCGGACCTCGCGCTGCCCGAGCCGGCGGAGGCCGTACGGTTCCTGCCGCTACTGCCGATGACCGCTGCCGAGACCGCGTGGAAGCGGGTGCACGGCGCCGAGGCGCTCCAGGAGCTGTGGCTGCAGAACGGGACCGACCTGCGCGATCCGAGGCGCAGGGCGGTCCCGCTGAGCTGACCGGGCCGACCGGCCGCGCGGCGACGGCCCCGCACCGCCGCCGCTTGAGTGCGTCCGTTGCGTGCGTCCGCCGGGTGCGTTGCGCGCGTTTGCGTCCGTCGCGTGCGTACGGTTCACGGCACGAAGAACGGCGCCGCCGCGTGCGGGTGGCTCACGGCACGAGCAGCACCGGGCACGGCGACCGGTGCACGACCGCGTCACTGACGCTGCCGAGGAACAGGCGCGCCATGCCGTGGTGCCGGCGGGCACCCAGCACCAGGAGGTCGGCGCCGTAGTCCTTGACCTGGTCGAGGACGGCATTGGGCACGTCGCTGCGCAGCGTCTCGCCGGTCCAGCCCTCGACGGTGCCGACGCCCGCCGCGCGCAGGATGTCGACGGCGTCGGTGACGGTCTTCTTCGCGGTGTCGGAGTCCTCCTCTTCGACGACCCCGCCGACACCCCCGCCGCCGTCGATGACGTCGACGGCCTGGACGTGCAGTACCCGGACCTTGGCGTCGAGCGGCTTGGCCAGGCCGGCCGCGGCGGCGAGGACGTCGGCGGTCTCGGGGGTGGAGTCGACGGCGACAAGGATGCGCTCGTACATGGTTCCTCTTCCTGTGCGTGCTGCGCTGCTGTGCGTTCTGCTGTGCGTGGTCTTGCGTGCGGATCTGCGGTGCGTGGCGTGTGTCTGCGCGTACCCGAGGGGCCGGGATTCAGGCGCGGTCAGCCCGCCGCGGGCACCGGGTGCGGCTGGGCGGCGGCGGGCGTGTGGTCCGCGGCGGCGGTCGCGAGCAGCCGGTGCGCTCCGGCCAGGACGCCCGCGGCGGCGAGGCAGGTGCCCGTCGCGACCAGGAACGGGACGTGCACGTTGAAGTGCTCGTGGAGCTTCGGGGCGAGGTACGGCGCGGCCGCGGCGGCGAACCAGCGCACGAAGTTGTACCCGGCCGAGGCGACCGGCCTCGGCGCATCCGACACCTCCAGAGCCAATTCCGTGAACACAGTGTTGTTGATCCCGATCAGCGCGCCCGAAACGATGACTCCCGTCACGATCACGGCCTTCGAGCCGTACGCGATGACGGCGAGGTCGGCGGCGAACACCACGAGGCTCGCGGCCGCCACCGCCACCGAGCCGAAGCGGGACTGCAGGCGCGGCGCGACGAGCACCGAGAACAGCGCGAGCAGGATGCCCCACGCGAAGAACACCGCCCCCGACTTGTACGGGCTCATGTCGAGCACGAACGGGGTGAACGCCAGGACCGTGAAGAACGCGTAGTTGTAGAAGAACGCCGATCCGGCGGTGGCCGCGAGCCCCTTGTGGGCGAGTGCCTTCAGCGGGTCGAGCAGCCCGGTCTTCCGGGCCGGCCGGGGCTGCTCCTCGAGGAACACGGTGATGGCCGCGAAGCCGATGGCCATCAGGGCGGCCGTCCCGTAGAACGGGTAGCGCCAGGACGCGTCGCCGAGCACCGCACCGAGCAGCGGGCCGCACGACATGCCGAGGCCGAGCGCCGACTCGTAGAGCAGGATGGCCGCCGCGCTGCCGCCGCTCGCGGCGCCCACGATGACGGCCAGCGACGTGGACACGAAGAGCGCGTTGCCGAGGCCCCAGCCGGCGCGGAAGCCGACGAGTTGGCCGACCGAGTCGGACGTACCCGACAAGGCGGCGAACACCACCACGAGGGCGAGCCCCAGCAGTAGGGTGCGGCGACCGCCGATGCGGCTCGACACGAACCCGGTGACCAGCATGGCCACCGCGGTGATGAGGAAGTAGCTGGTGAACAGCAGCGACACCTGGCTCGGGGAGGCGTCGAGGCCCTTGGCGATCGAGGGGAGGATCGGGTCGACGAGGCCGATGCCCATGAACGCCACGACGGCGGCGAACGCCGTCGCCCAGACGGCCATGGGCTGCTTCAGGATGCCGCCGCCGTGCTCGCCCGCTGCCATGTCTTCCTCCGATCGTTAGCTCAGCTAATAAATGTAGCGTACACTTAAATTGTCGGGAGTCCACCCGCGCCCGGCCGCCGCTCGGCGGGGCCGCCTACCTGTCGGTAACCCCGGTCGGGAATGATGTGCCGCAGAACCCCACGGGGCTCCCCGAGAGAGGACCGCATACACCATGCAGTTTGGCCGCTACTACGAGGAGTTCGAGGTCGGTGCGACGTACAAGCACTGGCCCGGCAAGACGGTCACCGAGTACGACGACCACCTGTTCTGCCTGCTCACGATGAACCACCACCCGCTCCACATGGACGCCAACTACGCCGAGAAGACGACCGACTTCGGCAAGAACGTCGTGGTGGGCAACTACATCTACTCGCTGCTGCTCGGCATGTCCGTGCCGGACGTCTCGGGCAAGGCGATCGCGAACCTGGAGATCGAGTCGCTGCGGCACGTCGCGCCGACCTTCCACGGCGACACCATCTACGGCGAGACCAATGTGCTCGACAAGTGGGAGTCCAAGTCCAAGGACGACCGCGGCGTCGTGTACGTCGAGACCAAGGGCTACAAGCAGGACGGCACCCTGGTCTGCATCTTCCGCCGCAAGGTGATGGTGCCGAAGACGTCGTACGGCGATGCGCGCGGCGGCGAGCAGCCCGGCCGTCCCGAACTCCGCGAGGACTGACACACCCGACACACCCGAGCGCCCGTGAACCCGGGGAGCCCTGCGCCGCGAGCGCCCAGGGAACCCGGCACTCGCAAACGCCTGAAGCACGGCAGGGGCCCGGGACTCCGAGGCCGTCGACCGCACCCGCGGCGGCAGCCCGAAGTCCCGGGCCCTCGCCGTCGCTTCTCGGCCGTGCGACGCTCCGCCCTTCGAAGATCGACTCGGGAGGGGGGAACGCGTGACGACGCGGGCACCGGCGCAGTGCGGCGATCTGGACCGTCTGTCGCGCGGCGGTGGTCGTCGTGCCGTGCGCGGGGGCGGGTGCCTTGCCGGGACTACGCGGGCGGCGGCAGGTCGGCGGGAGTGGGGTAGGACGGCTGGGCGCCTTCCGCGGTGACGGCGGCGGCGCCGACGCGGACCGCGTATCCGACGGCGTCGGCGAGCGGGTCGCCGAGTGCTAGCCGCCATGCGAGCGCACCCGTGAAGGCGTCGCCCGCGCCCGTCGTGTCGACCGGGTGCACCGGCGGTGCCGGGACGTGTACCAGGTCGCCGCCGTTCTCGGCGCAGACCGCGCCTGCCGCGCCCAACGTCACGACGACGGATCGTGGCTCGGCGCCGGAGGCTCGCAGGGCGAGCACGGCTCGGCGTGCGCGTTCGAGAGGTCCGTCAGAGGCGTCCCCGCGCGGGTCCGGCTCCAGCCCTGCGCTGTCCGCGCCGCGTACCGCGTCCGCCGCCTCGTGCTCGTTGACCACAAACGGATCGCACATGCCGAGCGCGTGCGGCGGCATGGCCCACGGCCCGGGCGACGGGTTCAGCACGACCCGCGTCCCCGAGGCCGCGCAACGCCGCATGACCTCCGCGACCGTCTCGTGCGGGATCTCCAGTTGCAGCGACACGACGCGTGCCCGGCGCAGGGCCGGTTCGAGGGCGTCGACGTGTGCGGGCGTGAAGCGTCCGTTGGCGCCGGGGGAGACGGTGATGGCGTTCTCGCCGTCGTCGTCGACCGTGATCAGGGCGACGCCGGTCGTGCCGTCGTCCGTCGCGACCAGCGAGGTGTCGACGCCGTCGCGGCGCAGCGCGCCGAGCAGCAGCGGGCCGTACGCGTCCGTGCCCACCCGTCCCGCGAACGCCACGTCCGCCCCGAGCCGGGCGGCCGCCACCGCCTGGTTCGCACCCTTGCCGCCCGGATGCACCGCGAGGTCGCCGCCGAGGACGGTCTCCCCGGGCCGCGGGTGCCGCGGCACCCGTACGACGAGATCGGCGTTGACCGAGCCGACGACCAGCAGCGGAGCCGCCACGGCGTCAGCCGACACCGGGGACGTTCCACTCCAGCAGCGCGTCGAGCAGACCCTCGGTGAGTTCGAGGCGGCGCAGTTCCTCGGTCGGGATCCAGCGCGCCGCCTCGGCGTCGTCCCCCGGGCGCAGCGTGCCGCCGTGCACGATGCAGGCGTAGTCGCGGATCTCGTACGTCCCGCCGTCGGACGCCGGGCGCGTCACGCTGCCCACCAGCGGCCCCACGGTCACGTCGAGTCCCGTCTCCTCCAGCAGTTCGCGGGTGAGGGCCTGGCCGTCGCTCTCGCCCGGCTCGACCCGCCCGCCCGGCAGCGACCACAGGCCCTTGCCCGGGGGCGTACCGCGGCGGATGAGGAGGATGCGCCCTTCACCGTCCAGGACGATCGCACCGACACAGGGAGTTGCCCGCATGTCCGCGAGCGTATCCGCCGTTCGGGCGGATCGGAGCCTCCCTTCCTCCGCGTGTCGACAACTCGCGCGGCGGTACGGGCGTTCGCCCGGTCGGCCCCTGCCCGTCACCCCGGCGGCCGCTCCGCAGGTCCCGCGCCGGTCGGCGCCAGGCCGGCCGCCGGTCGGCCGCGCCGCGAGGCCGACTTCGGCGCCAATGGGGTGATCGTCCTTGACGCGGCGCTCTCGGCAGGGGACCGTCGTGCGTATGAAGGGCGAGCCGAGCTGCCCACGCTGCGGAGGCCGGGTCCGAGCCCCGGGGCTGTTCTCCGAGACCTGGCAATGCGACCTGCACGGATCAGTGCCGCCGCTGCAGCCGGTCGTCCCGCCGAGCGTCGACGCCCTCGACGTCGTCGTACGCCGCTCCCGCGTCCCCGTCTGGCTGCCCTGGCCGCTCCCGGTCGGCTGGCTGTTCACCGGAGTCGCGCACGCCGGCGACGACCGGTCCGGTCCGCGCGGCGTCGCCGTGGCCTGCACCGGTCCGGCGCCGCTGGGCGGCCCCGGCGAATTGGTGCTGGTGGCCGAGGAACTCGGCGTCGGCCTGGGCGCCCGCTTCGCGGGGCTCCCGGGGCCGGACCCGGGCAGCGACCTGCTCGGCACCCGGGTCGCTCCCGCGAAGGTCATGGCCGCGGGCCGGCCGACCGCGCTGTGGTGCGTGCCGGGCACACCCGGCGACCGGGCGGTGTACGCGGGCGAGGCCATGGGCCTGTGGCTGTGGGCGATCCTGTGGCCCGGCAAGGCCGGGCATCTCGTGTACGACGACGTGGTCCTCACCGACCTGCGCGACGCGGGCGCCGAACTGGGCCTGCTGCCTTGCGGCGCGTTGTCGCCGCAACTGCTCACCTGACGCTGCCGAACTTGCCTCCGGACGGCGTGGCTAGGGTTGATCGTCCCGGCCCCACCGAACCAGCGAGGTCCGCGTGCGCATCGACCTGCACACCCACAGCTCCGCCTCCGACGGCACGGACACCCCGGCGGCGCTCGTGCGTGCCGCACACGAGGTGGGGCTCGACGTCGTCGCGCTGACCGACCACGACACCACCGGCGGCTGGGCCGAGGCGGAGGCGGCGCTGCCCGACGGGCTCCGGCTCGTGCGCGGTGCGGAGATCAGCTGCATCGACGGGGACGGCATCAGCCTGCACATGCTGGGCTATCTGTTCGACCCCGACGAGCCGGAGTTCGCGCGGGCGCGCGAGTTGGTGCGTACCGACCGGGTACGCCGCGCGCGGGCCATGGTCGAGCGCTGCGTCGAACTGGGCGCGCCCATCACGTGGGAGCGCGTCGTCGAGATCGCCGGCGACGGCGCGGTGGGCCGTCCGCACGTCGCCACGGCGCTGGTCGAGGCCGGGGTGGTGGCCGACGTGTCGGGCGCCTTCACGCCGGAGTGGCTGAAGGACGGCGGCCGGGCGTTCGTCGACAAGTACGAGATCTCCGTCGCCGACGCGGTCCGCATGATCCGGGGCGCGGGTGGCGTCGCGGTGTTCGCCCACCCCGGCGCCACCAAGCGCGGCCGCACGGTCTCCGACGCGACCATCGAGTCCCTCGCCGAGGCGGGTCTTGCCGGGGTCGAGGTCGACCACATCGACCACGACGACGCCATGCGCGCCCACCTGCGCGACCTCGCGCGCGGCCTCGGCCTGGTCACGACAGGTTCCAGCGACTACCACGGCACCCGCAAGACCGTGGGCCTCGGCCGCTACACCACCGACCCCGACACGTTCGCCGCGATCGCCGACCGGGCGACCGGCGTACCGGTGCTCGGCGCCTGACGCCACCGAAGCCCCGAACGGGTGGTGCTTCCCGAGGCACGTTCCGAGGTACGTCCCGACGTGCTTGCCGACGTACGCCGCGAGCCGCCTGCGCGGCACGCGTGTTCGCGCATCGCGACCATCTGACCTGCCCGTCCCCGCAGCGTTACAGTGCGGAAAGTATCCGCATTTCTCGGAGGGGAGCGGCACATGAGTCGGCTGGTTCGCGGGGTCGTCGCGCGCGGCAAGGGCGCGCCGGTGAGCGTCGAGACGATCGTCGTACCCGATCCGGGGCCGGGCGAGGCACGGGTGAAGGTGCAGGCGTGCGGCGTCTGCCACACCGACCTGCACTACCGCGAGGGCGGCATCAACGACGACTTCCCGTTCCTGCTCGGCCACGAGGCCGCGGGTGTCGTGGAGTCGGTCGGCGAGGGCGTGTCCGGGCTCGCCCCGGGCGACTACGTGGTGCTTGCCTGGCGCGCGCCGTGCGGCGAGTGCCGTTCGTGTCTGCGCGGGCGTCCCTGGTACTGCTTCGACTCGCGCAACGCCAGGCAGCCGATGACGCTCGAGGACGGTACGCCGCTGAGCCCCGCCCTCGGCATCGGCGCGTTCGCCGAGATGACGCTCGTCGCGGCCGGCCAGTGCGTCAAGGTCGACCCCGCCGCCCGCCCCGAGGCCGCCGGCCTGATCGGCTGCGGCGTCATGGCCGGCTTCGGCGCCGCCGCCAACACCGGCAACGTGCAGCGCGGCGACTCGGTCGCGGTGATCGGCTGCGGCGGGGTCGGCAACGCCGCGATCGCCGCCGCGCACCTCGCCGGCGCGCGCAAGGTGATCGCGGTCGACATCGACGAGCGCAAATTGGAGTGGGCGAAGGGCTTCGGGGCGACCGACACGGTCAACGCGCGCGAGACCGACCCGGTCGAGGCGATCAAGGCGTTGACCGAGGGCAACGGCGCGGACCTGGTCGTCGAGGCGGTCGGCCGCCCGGAGACGTACGAACAGGCTTTCTACGCCCGTGACTTGGCGGGAACCGTCGTGCTGGTCGGGGTGCCGACGCCGGAACTGAAGATCGAACTGCCGATGATCGAGGTGTTCGGCCGCGGCGGCGCGCTCAAGTCGTCGTGGTACGGCGACTGCCTGCCCACTCGGGACTTCCCGATGCTGATCGACCTGTACCTGCGCGGGCGCCTGCCGCTGGACGGCTTCGTCTCGGAGACGATCAAGCTCGACGACGTCGAGGCGGCGTTCACCAAAATGCACCACGGCGACGTGCTGCGCTCGGTGGTCGTCCTGTGATCGAGCACCTCACCACGTCGGGAGTCTTCTCGCTCGACGGCCAGGACTTCGACGTCGACAACAACGTCTGGCTCGTGGGAGGCGCGGACGAGGTCATCGTCGTCGACGCGGCGCACGACGCCGACGCCATCGCCGCGGCGGTCGGCGACCGCCGCCTCGCCGCGATCGTGTGCACGCACGGCCACAACGACCACATCAACGCGGCCGCCGCACTCGCGGAGCGGTTCGGCGCGCCGGTCCACCTGCACCCGCGGGACCGCATGCTCTGGGACGCCGTCTACCCCGACCGGGCTCCCGACCGCGACCTCGCGGACGGCCAGGTGGTCAAGGTCGCCGGGACCGAGCTGCGCGTCGTGCACACGCCGGGACACGCGCCCGGCGCGGTGTGCCTGTACGCGCCGGAGCTCGACACGCTGTTCTCCGGGGACACGCTCTTCCGCGGCGGACCCGGGGCGACCGGGCGCTCCTTCTCGTCGTTCCCGGTCATCCTCGACTCCATCCGGGACCGGCTGCTGACGCTGCCCGCGGGCACCCGCGTCCTGACCGGGCACGGCGACGAGACCACGATCGGCGCCGAGGCCGCGGACTACGACGCGTGGGTGGCACGCGGGCACTGAGCCCGTGCGCCCGGCCGCACCCGTACGCCCGACTGCACCCGTACGTCCGGCCGCACCCCCACGTCAGGCCGCGGAACGTCGCCCCGCGGGGATGCGAAACGCCGAGGCGCCCCACCCGGAATCCGGGTGGGGCGCCTCGGCGCATAGGGATCAAACGGCCTGCGACGGCCGGGGAGCCGCGGCGTCGGCCAGGGAAACCGGCCTGATGTAGAGGCTCTCGCCGCGGGCGGCGGCGCGCTTCACGGCCTCGTTGACCGCTTCGACGTCCACAGTCGCCGGTTTGGCGTGTACGTCGGTGGTCTTCTTGCTGTCGTCGGTGCGGGTGAGGTTCGTGATTCGGTAGCGCATACGCGCCTCCTCTTCTTCCTCGTCTGCGGGACGCGTCGGGGCCGCCCGCGAGGGGCGGCCACCGAACACGACATAGCGTATAAATCACCCGGCAAAAGTGCGCGGCGAACAGCGCGATTGCTCCGCGGAAGCCCTTGGGCGGCCGGGAATCGCGCCTCGCAGCACGGCGGGTGACTGGAACAACACCGGTCACAGCCGAGTCATTCCCGTGACCGAATGGTTTTCGGAACGCGACCATCGGACCGGTCGGCCACCCGGCCGAGTGGCGCGTACCCGGTAACCCCGCCAGGAAGGCGGGGACGTAGGACAATACGAATCAATGGACCCAATGCAGCAGGCCCCCAGGGCGGAGCGTTCCGTGGCGGATGAGGCGCACGAGACGCACGCGGCTACGCCCGGGCCGGAACCGAGACCTTCGTCAGAACCGGCGTACGGTCGGCCCGCCGATCCCGCAGCCGATCCCGCCCCCGCCCACGCTTCCGGCTCCGACGCCGGGACGCATTCCGCCGCAGCTTCCGGGGCGGACCCCGACGCCCCGGCGCCCGCCGAGGCGACCGGCGGCGCCGGCGGCGCCCAGGACGCCGGGGAGGCGCCCGCGGCGGTCCCCGTGCGTCTGGTCTCCGCGCCCCCGCACGCCGGCACGCACGCGCTCTTCGTCGACGTCGGCTACGTCTACGCCGCGATCGGCCTGCTCGTCGCCGGGACCGCGGAGCGCCGCGCGTTCCGCGTCGACGCCGAGTTCCTGATCAGCTCGCTGATCGACGAGGCGCGGGCGGTCTTCCCCGAGGGGCGGCTGCTGCGCGTCTACTGGTACGACGGCGCCCGCAACCGCGTCCCCACCTTCGAGCAGAAGCAGGTCGCCGAACTCCCGGACGTGAAGGTCAGGCTCGGCAACCTCAACGCCCACAACCAGCAGAAGGGCGTCGACTCGCTGATCCGCAGCGACCTGGAATCGCTGGCCCGCAACCGCGCCATCGAGGACGCGGTGGTGGTGAGCGGCGACGAGGACCTGGTCCTGGCCGTCGAGGCGGCGCAGTCGTACGGCGTGCGCGTGCACTTGTGGGGCATCGAGCCGGCGTACGGCATGAACCAGGCCGAGCCGCTGGTGTGGGAGGCCGACGTGACGCGCACCCTGCACCACGACTTCTGCGCGCCGTGCATCTTCCAGCAGCCGCCCGTCACGGCGACTCCGGCCGCGAATCCGGCGCCGCAGCGCACGACCGGCGGGACGCCGCCCACCTTCGACCAGGTCTGGCGCCTCGGCGGAAAGATCGCCGAACGCTGGCTCGGCGCGCGCGGCCGCGAGGACATGGCGGGCCTGATGCCCGGACCACGTCTCCCGGAGAACGTCGACAAGGCACTGCTCGTGGACGCGGAAGGCGAGCTGCAGTTCTCGCTGCGCCCGCACGAGGACCTGCGGCGGGCGCTGCGCAACGGCTTCTGGGACCGGCTGAACCAGGAGTTCGGCGTGACACCGCACGGCGAGGGCTGAGGCGGCGTCCGCAAGTCCGCACCACCGGGCGCCGCCGTCCGCCGGCTGCCGGTCACCCGAAGGATTCGGGGCCGAAGCGTCCCCAGACCACGAACGCGGCCAACGCGAGGTACACCAGGTCCACCGCCATCAGCGCGAACTCGCGGCGCCGGACGCGGGTCAGCGTCGCACCGGCCATGATCAGGACCACGCCGAGGGCCGCGAACGGCACCAGGACCGGGGCGATGTCGAGCGCGGCCGGCAGGACGAGGCCTATGGCGGCCAGGACTTCCAGGGCCCCGATGGTCTTCACGGTGGTGCCGCCGAAGTCGTCGACCCATTTGGAGGAGGCCCCGAAAGCGGCGATCTTCTCCTTCGGCATGACCACCTTGAGGCTTCCTCCGGCGGCGTAGGCGGCGGCCAGCAGCCCGGCAACGACCCACAAAGCGATGTTCATGGCTCTTACTCCTCGTCGCGGTGATCGGGTGTCACCCCACGAGACGAGGCAGCCGGACCGGCTGTGACATCGCCGATGCCCGCCCCCGCGTGCGGGACGCGGCGGCGCGTCCCGCACAGGTCAGTGCATCGCGTCCCAGAAGTCGGCGAGGCCCTTCGCGGTCGCCTCTGGTTGCTCGGCGTTGGGGGAGTGGTCGGCGCCGTCGACGACGAGATGGCGTACGCCGAGGCGGCGCGCGGTCTCCGCCTGCCACGTCACCGGCCACGCGTAGTCCCGCGCACCCGAGAGCACGAGCACCCGCAGCCCGGCGGCGACGCGGGCGGCCAGCTCGTCCGTCAGGTCGGGTTCGGTACGCAACTGCCGTGCGGTCGCCGCGATCCCGGCCGGCGAGTTGGCCAGCCAGCGCTGGTGCAGGTACGCCGCGACGGCCGGGTCCCGGTGCGGGCGGAGCCCCTGATCCGCATCCAACTGCCGCATGGCGTCCCAGACTTGCTGGAGCGATGCGACGGCCAACGCGTCCTCCAGCATCAGCAGCCGGGCCGTCTCGGTGTCGCGGACCGCCGCGGGGCCGGTGCTCATCAGGGTCAGGGACGCCAGTCGCGCCGGAGCGTCGAGTGCGGCCGAGCGGGCGACGAGGCCGCCGAACGAGTGCCCGACCAGGTGGACCGGTTCGCGCGGCGCGATGGTGTCGAGTACGGCCCAGAGGTCGGCGACGAGTTCGGGGCGGGCGTACGCGTCGGGGGCGGCGTCCGGACCCGGCGTCTCGTACTGCCCGCGCTGGTCCAGGGCGAACACCCGGTAGCCGCGGCGCGCGAGCGGGTCGAGGACGCCTATGAAGTCCTCCTTGCCCCCGGTGAACCCGGGCACCAGCAGTCCGGTGCCGACGACCGCCTGCCCGTCGGGCGGGTCCGCCGCCAGGTACGCGAACTCACCCCGCGCGGTCGTGGCGCGGTGCGCCCGCACGGTCGCGGGCAGGTCGAGGAAGGGCGGAGTGCTCACCTACCCGAGGGTAGGCCAGGCCGCCCCGGGGGTGACGGGCCGAACGTCCTCGGTGTGGCACGTGCTGAACGGCGATTACTTATGCGCATAATATTTATTTGCATAAGTAATCTGGTCGAGCTGTCGAGTCCGACCCGAGCGCGGGGAGAACCCATGGACCACGCCTACGCCGATGCCCTCAACCAGGCCATTCGCCTGCTGAGCCTGCGCCACCGCGCCAGGGCCGCGGAGCTGCTCGCGCCGCTCGGCCTGCATCCCGGGCAGGAAGTGCTGCTGCTTGCGCTGGCCCGGTCCGGGCCGATGATCCAAGGGCGGCTCGGCGAGGCGCTCGGCATCGAGCCGCCCAGCGTCACGCTCATGACCCGCAAGCTGGCGACCGCCGGGCACGTCCGCCGCACGCCCGACCCCTCCGACCGGCGCGCCAGCATCGTCGAACTCACCGACAGGGGAAAGGCGTTGGCCGCCCAGGTCGACGAGTTGTGGTTCGCCCTCGCGGAGGAGACCGCGGCCGGCGTACCCGCCGAGACGGCGGAGTGGCTGCCCGACCTCCTCAGGGCCCTGGCCGACAACGTGGACACCAAGCAGGCGCGGCGCGCACGCAACGCCGGCGACGCCCGCGACGGGCGCGGCGACGAGGACTACGAACCGAGCGCGCTCGGCTGGGTCCGCACGCACGTCGAGCAGGTCATGAGCACAGGCACGACCGACGGCGTCAGCATCAAGGGCAAGCCCACGGTCCTCATGACCTACCGAGGAGCCAAGACCGGCAAGCTCCGCAAGACCCCGGTGATGCGCGTCGAGCACGAGGGCCGGTACGCCGCCGTCGCCTCCAACGGCGGCACCGCGACCAACCCGCAGTGGTACGCCACCCTCGCCGCCGGGGCGGTCGTCGGGATTCAGGACGGCCGAGTGACGCGGGAGTACCGGGCGCGCGAGCTGTCCGGCGACGAGAAGGCGCTGTGGTGGGACCGGGCGGTCGCCGCGTACCCCGACTACGCCGAGTACCAGCGCACCACCGACCGCCGGATCCCGGTCTTCGTCCTCGAACCGGTCGGCGGAGGCGACGGCGGGGGAGCCGGAGCCGTCTCCGGCTGAGGCGCCCGACCGACGTCTCCGGCTGACGCTCCCCACAGACGGTCCCGCACGCACCGCGGGCGCGGCCGGGACCTCTCGGTCCCGAACCGCGCCCGGCGGGTGGTTCGTTCTGCGTTGCCTTTGCGGCGGTGTGGGTCAGTCCGTCGACTCGGCGGCCGATCCGGCCGACGACTCGGGGCGGCGACGGCGGCGGCGACGGCGCGGGGCCTTCTCGCCCTCGGCCTCCCCTTCGCCCTGCGCCGCGGCCTCGCCGACGACGGCCTCGGGAGCCTCGGCCACCACCGCGACCGCGTCCGCCGACACCGCGCTCTTGGCGCGCGTACGTGAACGGGTCCGCTTCGGCGCGGCAGCCTCGGTGGTCGCGCCGGCCTTCGCCTCGGCCTCGGCCACCACGGTCTCGGCGGCCTCGACCACGGCAGTCGCGGCCGCGTCGTCACCGTTCAGGCGGCGACGTCGACGGCTGCCCGGTGCGCGGCGGCGGCTCGGCTCGGCGGACGCCTCGTCCGTCGACGCCTCGGGGCGCGCGTCACCGCGCCCGCCGCGCCCGCCGGAGCGCGACGCGCCGCCGGAGCGGCCGCCTCGTCCGCGACCCGCGCTCTTGCCGGTCTCGCCGAGGTCCTCGACCTCTTCGGCGCCCAGACCCGCACGGGTCCGGTCGGCGCGCGGCAGCACACCGGTCGCCGACTCGGCGATCGCCAGGTCCGCGTACAGGTGCGCGGACGTCGAGTAGGTCTCGGGCGGCTCCGGGAAGGACAGGTCCAGGGCCTTGTTGATGAGACCCCAGCGCGGCATGTCCTCCCAGTCGACGAGCGTCACCGCGACGCCCGCCGCACCCGCGCGGCCGGTGCGGCCGATGCGGTGCAGGTACGTCTTCTCGTCCTCGGGGCACTGGTAGTTGACGACGTGCGTGACGCCGTCCACGTCGATGCCGCGGGCCGCGACGTCCGTGGCGACCAGGACGTCGACCTTGCCGTTGCGGAACGCCCGCAGCGCCTGCTCGCGCGCGCCCTGGCCGAGGTCGCCGTGCACCGCCGCCGCGGCGAAGCCGCGCTCGGACAGGCCCTCGGCGAGATCCGCGCAGGTGCGCTTGGTGCGGCAGAAGACCATGACGAGGCCGCGGTCCTGGGCCTGCAGAATGCGCGACAGCATCTCCGGCTTGTCCATCGCGTGCGCGCGGTAGACGTGCTGCACGACGGAGGCGACGGTGGCGCCCTGGTCGTCCGGCGCGGAGGCGCGGATGTGGGTCGGACGGCTCATGTAGCGCCGCGCGAGGGTGATGATCTGCCCCGGCATGGTGGCCGAGAACAGCATGGTCTGGCGGCGCGCGGGCAGCCGGTCGACGATCTTCTCGACGTCGGGCAGGAAGCCCAGGTCGAGCATCTCGTCGGCCTCGTCGAGGACCAGCATGCGGACCTGCGACAGGTCCAGATGGCCCTGTCCGGCCAGGTCGAGCAGGCGGCCGGGGGTACCGACGACGACCTCGACGCCCTTGCGGAGCGCCTCGACCTGCGGCTCGTAGGCACGGCCGCCGTAGACGGCCAGGACGCGCACGGCGCGCAGCTTGCCGGCGCCGAGCAGGTCGTTGGTCACCTGCACGCACAGCTCGCGCGTGGGGACGACGACGAGCGCCTGCGGGCTCTTGCCCGGTACGGCGGTCGCGCGGCCGGCATCGACGTCGGTCGGGGTCACGACGCGCTGAAGCAGGGGGATGCCGAAACCGAGGGTCTTGCCCGTGCCGGTCTTGGCCTGTCCGATGACATCGCTGCCCGCGAGGGCGACCGGAAGCGTCATCTCCTGGACGGGGAACGCCTCGGTGATGCCGAGGCTCTCAAGGGCCTCGGCGGTTTCGGAAAGTACGCCGAGTTCTCTGAATGTGGTCAGGGGTCCAGCCTCTTCTGTGTATTTGGGCTGCTGTATCTCTCTCCGAGGCGGGTCAGGACCGCGTTGCCGTAAACAAGCCATCCGAGCGGGACCTTGATGTCCGTTTGGGCCTGTGGCACGACACGGGACCTCGGCCTCGGGCAGCAGCCCGAGCGGGGCGGTCGGAGCCGATCGTCCTCCGACCGGGCATCCGCGTTCTGTACCACTGTACCCGCCGGTGTACTCCACGTGGGGTGATGCTGGTTACGCTGCGGTCTCATGACCGAAGGAACGCAGCCCGGAAACGCGGACCCCGCCGCCGACACGGCGGTCGGCCACGACGCCGCGCACGCCGGGCCCCCGGAGGCGGCCCGGGCGGCCGTCGTGGAGCTGCTGGGCGTGCTGGCGTACGGCGAGATCACCGCCTTCGAGCGGCTCGCCGAGGACGCCAAGATGGCCCCGACCCTCGACGACAAGGCCGCCCTCGCGGCCATGGCGGTCGCCGAATTCCACCACTTCGAGCGCCTGCGCGCGCACATTGCGTCACTTGGCGTCGACCCGGCGGACGCGATGGAGCCCTTCGTCACGCCGCTCGACGAGTTCCACCGCCACACCGCGCCGGCCGACTGGCTGGAAGGGCTGGTCAAGGCGTACGTCGGCGACGGCATCGCGGCCGACTTCTACCGCGAGGTCGCCGCCCACCTCGACCCGGACAGCCGCGCGCTGGTCGAGGAGGTGCTGCGCGACACCGGCCACTCGGCATTCGTCGTCGACGCGGTCCGCTCCGCGATCGAGCGCGACCCGCGCGTGGCGGGCCGCCTCGCGCTGTGGGGCCGCCGCCTCATGGGCGAGGCGCTCAGCCAGGCGCAGCGCGTCGCCGCCGAACGGGACGCGCTCTCCGCCCTCCTCGTCGGCGGCCTGGCCGTCCCCGGCTTCGACCTCGCCGAGATGGGTCGCATGTTCACCCGCATCACCGAGGCCCACACCGCCCGCATGGCCACCCTGGGCCTGGCCTCCTGACGGGCGGATCGGCACGGACCGCAAAACGCGAGGGGCGGGGGGCCCCGCGGGGGGGGGGGGCCCCCCCGGGGGGGGGGGGGGGTGCGGGCCCCCCCCGCAGGGAAGAGGGGGGGGGGGGGGGAGGAGGGGGGGGTGGTGGTGGTGTTGTAGGGGGTGGGGGGGGGAA
>NZ_JBSFVE010000001.1:0-291412 GCF_053592165.1 Streptodolium elevatio | reverse complement strand
GCCTGCCCCCCGGGCGCGGGCCCTCCGCGCGGTCCTCCCGCCTCGCCCCACCCCGGCCGTCCCCGCCCCCCCCGGGGCCCCCCCCCCGCCCCTCGCGTGGTGTCTGCGAGATCCGGACCCGGACCTCAGACCGCGCCGAAGCCGACGCGGCGGACGCTCGGCTCGCCGATCTCGACGTAGGCGAGGCGGTCGGAAGGCACGATCACCTTGCGGCCCTTCTCGTCCTGGAGCGAGAGCACCGTCGCGCTGCCGGACAGTGCCGCCTCCACCGCACTCTCGACATCGTCGGCGCTGTCGACGACCTCCAGCACCAGTTCCCGCGCGGCGTGCTGCACGCCGATCTTGACCTCCACGGCTGTCCCTCCGGTTCAGACGAGTGAGGGCGGCAATCGAACTGCGCGCGCCCGTACAGGACTGAAGGCTAATCGAGCCGGATGGGTGCGAAGCCCCGCCACGGGTACGCCGAGCGCGAAACGGCCGGACCCCGACGCCGCCGCCCGAGGGCGGTGTGTTCATCACACCCGATGTGCAGTGCCCCACCTTGGGGGTCAGGTCGAAAGGCCGCGACGAAAAATGCGCGACCGCCGTCCACAGGTTCGGACGGCGGTCGCGCTTCTCGGGATGTCGATCGCCCCGGCGGCCCTCGGACGTCGCCTGGTTGCGGCGGGACTCGGATGTCGCTCCGCTAGCGGCGGAATGGGGGGTGTCGGTCAGCCCGCGGCGGGCTCGTCCTTGCGCGGGAAGCGGGAGATGCCGCGCCAGCCGAGGGTCGAGATCAGCCGCGACGCGGTGTCGCGCGGGATCGGGACGCCCTTGGAGATCCAGTAGCGCGCGGTCACCTGGGCCATGCCGGTCAGGCCGATGGCCAGGAGCATCGCCTCGTCCTCGCCGAGGCCGGTGTCCTCCGCGATGACCTTGCTGACCGCCTCCGCGCTGGTCTCCGCGACGCGCTCGACGCGTTCGCGGACCGCGACCTCGTTGGTGAGATCCGATTCGAAGACCAGGCGGAAGGCGCCGCCGTGGTCGTCGACGAAGGCGAAGTACGCGTCCACGGTGGCGGCCACGCGCAGCTTGTTGTCGTGCGTGGACTCCAGCGCCGCACGCGTCGCGTCGACCAGCGCCTCGCAGTGCTGGTCGAGGAGCGCGAGGTAGAGCTCCAGCTTGCCGGGGAAGTGCTGGTACAAAACCGGCTTGCTGACACCGGCGCGCTCGGCGATGTCGTCCATCGCCGCCGCGTGGTAGCCCTGCGCCACGAACACTTCCTGGGCCGCGCCGAGCAGCTGGTTCCTGCGGGCGAGACGGGGCAGCCGGGTGCCGCGCGGGCGGGAATCCGCATCCTGGATGGCTGTCACGGCGCTCCTCAAACGTGATCTATCAGGGTCCTGCTAGGTGCCTCGGTCCCCATGACCGTTCGGGGGGCCTGAAGGTTGTACCGCCACGTCATCCTACTTTTGGGTAACCGCTGCCGTAAGTTTCGTGGCGCAACGAACAGAGTTCTGGAAGTTGTGGCCGCCGTGCAAGGCCCCGATGCCGACAAATCTGACGTTACGTCAGAGATGTGCATGCCACGGCCCTTGATCGGGGGCCGGTCAGCGGTATTCGTCCTCGTCGGGACCGGCCACGCGACGCTGGTCGGTGCCGTCCGCCGGGTCCACTCCGTCCGGTACGGGCTCCCACACCCGCTCGTCCTCGTCGACCACCTCCGTGCGCTGCTCGGCGACGTCCGCCTCCGGTGCCTCCAGGTCGAGGTCGTCGGGCGCCGGGACCTCGTCGGGGTCCTCGAGCCTTGCGTCGGGGGCGTCCACCGGTGCGGTGCTCTCGTCGGCACGGACGCCGGCCGCGGCGCCCGCCCCGGTCCCCCCGGCCACGCCGGCCGCCCCGGTCGTCTCACGCGCGATGTCGGGCATGTGCAACTCCTTCCGACCTTCCCCATGATCCTGCCGGGCCTCCGAAAACTCGCGCCGTCCGTCGCCTCGGTGCCTCGTCGCACGGCGCCCACACGGAGTACTACCCGCCTACCCGCGTTGCAGCGGCTTGATCATCGATATCGAACCGTTGCCATCGGAGCCGTTGGAACTGCCTCCAAAAATGCCCATTCGAGCACCAAATCGCCGCGCCCGAAGGACCGATCGCGCACGCCCCCCTTCCGTCCCGGTGACCGTCTCGTAATATTGGCGACCGTGACCACCACTCAGGCAGTTTCCGGCGCCCCCGCGGCGGCCTGGCCTGTGCGGACGGTCCCGGTCGGCGGCGACACCACGGTCGCCGTCCGGCGCCACCCGGAGTACGACGCCGAGCGGCCTCCAGCCGTCCTCGTGCACGGCCTGGGCGGCTCGTCGCTGAACTGGGCCCCGCTGGTCGGGAACCTGCTCGACGTGGTCGCGGCCGACATGGTCGACCTGCCGGGCTTCGGCTTCTCTTCGCCCCCGCACGACGGGGACTACTCGGTGTCCGCGCACTGCCGCGCGGTCGAGGGGCTGATCCTCTCCCTCAACCGGGGGCCCGTGCACCTGCTCGGCAACTCGATGGGCGGCGCGATCGCCACCCGGCTCGCCGCCCGCAGGCCGGACCTCGTACGCACGCTCACGCTCGTCTCGCCCGCGCTGCCGGACCGCAAGCCGCAGGTCACCGCGCTGCCGACGGCACTGATGGCGGTTCCGGGCTTCGCCGCGGCGCTCGGCCGGGTCACCCGCAACATGACGCCGGAGCAGCGCACCCGCGTTTCCGTCGGGCTCTGCTTCGGAGAGCCGCAGATGCTGTCGGAACAGGAATTCACCGACTTCGTCGCCGAGTACCGGCGGCGTCTGGGACTGCCGTACATGGTCGACGCCTTCACCCGGTCGGCGCGCGGCGTCGTCACCTCCTACCTCGAACGGGGACCACGCTCGTTGTGGAAGCAGGCCGCGGCCGTCCAGGCCCCCACGCTGCTGGTGTACGGCCGACGGGACAAGCTCGTCGGCTCGCGGATGGCGCGCCGTGCCGCGGCCACCTTCCCGGACCCGCGGCTGCTGATGGTGCCCGAGTCGGGGCACGTCGCGATGCTGGAGCATCCGCGCGTCGTCGCGCGGGGGTTCCGGGACCTCCTGGCGGACACCGGGAAACCCCTGCCGCCGGCCGAGGCCCGGTGACGTGACCGTGGGCCGACATGGCGCAGCCTCGTACGACCAGCCTCATCCGGAACAGGCCTATCCCGATACGTCGGGCGCGTCAGGTGGCGTGCAGGCGTACGGGTACGAAGGGCAGGGCGGCTACCAGCCCGCCTACCAGGAGGGGTACGCGGCACAGTTGCAGGCGCAGCAGGCCTACTCCGGCGACTACCCGCCGGTCGACTACGCCGACGCCGAGCACTATGCGGCGTCGTCAGGGCAGTACGCCGCGGTCCAGCAGCACCCCCAGCACCTCCCGCACTTGTATCCCGAGCAGTACGGGCACGAGTACGGCGCCGCCGAGCAGTACCCGGCCGAGCAGTACCCGGCGTACCCGCAGTACCAGCAGTACGCGGACCACCCGCAGTACCCGTACGAACCCGAGGCGCCGCGCCACGACTACGCCGCGCAGCAGCCCTACGAGCAGCCCCCGGCCCAGCAGCACGGCTTCGACCCGCTGACCGACCCGTTCTACGGCTTCCCGGCGGCCGGGCAGCCCGACGCGTTCGCCGACCAGGCCATGGACCCGCTGACGGCGCAGGCCGGGCAGTTCGGGCAGTGGGCCGAGGAAGCGCCGCCGCAGTGGACGGACGAGGCGCAGCAGCAGTGGGGCGCCGGGCCGCAGGCACAGTGGACCGACCCGTACGCGGGCGAGCTGTTGCACAGTGTTCCGAGCCAGTACGCACCCGAGGCCGCGCCGCGCTACGAGCCGGTGCCCGACCCGGAGCCGGAGTTCGACCCGGAGCCGGCCGCCTGGGACGAGACGGTCTACATCGAGCCGATCGACATCGAACCGGTGCACGCCAAGCCGGTGCACGCCAAGCCGGTGCACGCCAAGCCGGCGGACGGAGCGGCGTACCGGCCGCGGCGCGCGTCGGCGCCCCAGCCCGCGCCGATCGAGGACGCCGGCTTCGAGCCGCCGACGCGTGCCGGCGCGTACCCCGCCACCACCCGCGTCGAGTCGCGAGCGGCGGCGCGGGCGGCCTCCCGTGCGGCGGAAGCCCGGCGTACCGGGACGGCCACCGGATATGTGCCGTCGTCGCGGACGGCGTCCGCGGCTTCGGCAGCGGCGTCGACCGCCCCGTCGACCGCCTCTTCGGCGTCGGGCGGCGGCCGCGCGGCCTCGCGTCGCGCCACCCGGACTCCCGCGCGCAAGCCGCGGCGTCTCGTGGTCGCGGGCGGTGCGGTGGTGACCGGCGCGGTGCTCGCCGGCGCGGTCGTGATGCAGATGCCGGAGGGCGGCACCGAGGCGCACGCCAAGGGCGACAGCGCGCACACAGACGACCCGACCAGGCGTACCGACGACGTCGCGTCGCGCGATTCGGACCGGCCCCAGGTGCAGGCGGCGGTGCCCGGCCAGGCCAGCCCCAACCCGCAGTCGCCCTCGGCGACCCCCGGTCCGACGACGCTGCCGATCCCGACGCCCTCGGCGCCGCTGAGCACCACCGAGCGCATGAAGGTGCGCTTCGAGTTGGGCGAAACGCTGGCGCTGAGCGGCAAGTTCGACGTGGTGCCCGGCAAGGTGGCGGCGCCCAAGTCGGGGACCAGGAACTACACGTACCGCGTCGAGGTCGAGCAAGGGCTCGGACTGGACGGCGAGTTGTTCGCGGCGGCCGTGCAGCAGACGCTGAACGACCCGCGCTCGTGGGCGAACGGCAACAAGAAGTCGTTCGCGCGCACCGACGGCAGCGCCGACTTCGTGATCCGGTTGGCGAGTCCGGGGACCACGCACAAACTGTGCGACGCCGCCGGGCTGGACACATCCATACAGAACGTGTCCTGCGACGCGGCCGGCTCGCCCTGGGTGGTCATCAACGCGTGGCGCTGGGCTGAGGGCTCGCCCACGTTCGGCGACGACATGCTCGGCTACCGGCAGATGCTCATCAACCACGAGGTGGGCCACCGCCTCGGGCGGAACCACGAGACCGAGGCCTGCCTGCCGGGCGGGCTCGCGCCGGTCATGATGCAGCAGACCAAGGCGCTCGAGGCCGACAACGGGCTCATGTGCGCGCCGAACCCGTGGCCGTACCCGCCGACGATCCCGTCCTGAGCGGCCCGCGCAAGCTCCGGTGAGACAGGTGTCTCACGGTCCGGACCCCCTTCCCGGGAATCCGACACGCCATGGCACTGTTGGTGCGAGAAATGTCGCAGAACTAGGTCTGACCATCGGAGATCCCGTGTCGCTACCACCCTTGGTCGAGCCGGCTGCCGAGCTCACCGTCGACGAGGTCCGCCGGTATTCGCGCCACCTGATCATCCCGGACTTCGGGATGAGCGGGCAGAAGCGCCTGAAGAACGCGAAGGTCCTGTGTGTCGGCGCGGGCGGCCTCGGCTCCCCGGCGCTGCTCTACCTGGCCGCGGCCGGGGTGGGCACGCTCGGCATCGTCGAGTTCGACACCGTGGACGAGTCGAACCTCCAGCGCCAGATCATCCACGGCCAGTCGGACATCGGGAAGTCCAAGGCGCAGTCCGCCAAGGAGAGCGTCCTCGAGGCCAACCCATACGTCGACGTCGTGCTGCACGAGGACCGCCTCGACTCGTCGAACGTCATGGAGCTGTTCGCCCAGTACGACCTGATCGTCGACGGCACCGACAACTTCGCGACCCGCTACCTCGTCAACGACGCCTGCGTGCTGCTCAACAAGCCGTACATCTGGGGCTCGATCTACCGCTTCGACGGCCAGGCGTCGGTCTTCTGGGCCGAGCACGGGCCCTGCTACCGCTGCCTGTACCCGGAGCCCCCGCCCCCCGGCATGGTGCCGTCGTGCGCCGAGGGCGGCGTGCTGGGCGTGCTGTGCGCGTCCATCGGCTCGATCCAGGTCAACGAGGCCATCAAGATGCTGACCGGCATGGGCGACCCGCTGCTCGGCCGGCTGATGATCTACGACGCCCTGGAGATGACGTACCGCCAGGTGAAGGTCCGCAAGGACCCCGAGTGCGCGGTGTGCGGCAAGAACCCGACGGTCACCGAGCTCATCGACTACGAGGCGTTCTGCGGCGTCGTGTCGGAGGAGGCCCAGGAGGCCGCCCTCGGCTCGACCATCACCCCGCGCCAGCTCAAGGAGTGGATGGACGCGGGCGAGAACATCCACGTCATCGACGTCCGCGAGCCGAACGAGTACGAGATCGTCTCGATCCCGGGTGCCGTGCTCGTCCCCAAGAACGAGTTCCTGATGGGCAACGCCCTCGAGGGCCTGCCGCAGGACAAGCGCATCGTGCTGCACTGCAAGACGGGCGTGCGCTCGGCGGAGGTGCTGGCCGTCCTGAAGTCCGCGGGCTTCCAGGACGCCGTGCACGTCGGCGGCGGCGTCATCGGCTGGGTCAACCAGATCGAGCCCGAGAAGCCCGTCTACTGACCGAAGCCGGTCCACTGACGGACCGTCAACACCGTTCCCAGTGCGGGCCCTTCCGGATCTCCGGAAGGGCCCGCACCGCTTTGCCGCCTGGTCCGCCCGCGCTGCGTACGGGGGTCAGATGGCCTGCTTGCGCTGGAGGTAGGTGAAGGCGAGCCAGCCGGGCAGTACGGGGAGCCAGAACGTCAGGAAGCGGAACAGCAGCACCGCCGCGGTGGCCGTCTCGATCGGCAGCTTCCCGGTCGTGGTGAGGCCCGCGATGAGCGCCGCCTCGATCGCGCCGATGCCGCCCGGGACCGGGGCCGCCGAGCCGATCGCGTTGCCGGCGAGGAAGACGACGGCGATCGCGGCGAAGCTCGCGGACCCGCCGAAGGCGCGCACGCTCGCGTCGAGGCACAGGATGAACGAGACGGTGAGCATCACCGTGCCGCCGAGCCCCGCGGCGAGCTTGGTCGGCGTCTGCAGGACGTCCAGAAGGCGCGGGACGATGCCGGAGAACAACGCCGCGAGGCGCTTGACGACGAAGCGGCGCAGCGGCCCCACGGCCATGATCAGCAGCGCCACCAGGGCGATGACGAGCAGGCCCGCGATGACCGCGCCGGACGGGGCGAAGGACGGCGTCTGCTCGGTGCCCGCGATGTAGCCGAAGAAGACCAGCAGGCCGATGTGGAAGACCAGGCCGCCGAGCTGCGAGACGCCGATGCTGGCCGCCGCGAGGGCCGGGGGCACGCCGGACTTCTGCAGGTAGCGGGCGTTGAGCGCGACACCGCTGACCGCGGCCGGCATGACCAGCTTCACGAACGACCCGGCGAGCTGGACGATCGTGGTACGCCACACCGAGAGCCGCTCCGGCACGAACCCCAGCAGCATCAGCGCGGCGGCCACGTAGCTGAGCGTCGACGCGACGAACCCGATCGCCGCCCACCCCCAGTTGGCCCGCTCGAAGATGTCGCCCAGGTTGGCGTGCGTGAGCTGCGAGAGCAGGAAGTACCCGGCGAACGCGGACGCCACGACGGTGACCAGCGTGCGCGGCCGGATGCGCTCCAGGCGGATCGGCTCGGCCTCGGCGCGCGGCCGCAACTCCAGGATCCGTTCGCGGATCCCGGACAGCAGGTTCTGGTTCTTGCGCAGCGCGGCACGCGTCGGCCGGTTGAGGGCGACCTTTTGCAGCAGCGGCAGGCAGGCCGCGACGGCGTCGACGCCGAGGCCCTGGGTCGCCGTGCGTACCGCGCGCTCGTCGCCGACCCGCAGCGCGAGCGCGGTCAGCATCTGCGCCGTGTCGATGCGCAGCGACAGGTCGCCGGAGGCGATCTCGCCCGCGCGCAGGTCGACCAGCCACGGATTGCCGTCGTGGTCGATCAGGAAGCTGCTGGTGCCGAGGCGGCGGTGCGTCAGGCGGTGCGCCTGCAACAGCGCGACCTGCCGCCAGATCTCCACCAGCAGCGCGTCGGTGAACTCCTCGTCGTCCAGCGATTCGAGACTGCGGCCGGGGATGTGCGCGTACGCCAGCAGGGCCGCGTCGGAGCCCACCTCCGTGGTGGCGACCAGGCGCGGCGTGCGGACCCCCGCGTCCGCCGTCGCGTACGCCATCAGGGATTCCTGTTCGAGCGCGCGGCGCAGGGACAGGAAGGTGCGGCGCGCGGTGGTCACCCGCAGGCGCGCGCGGCGGTAGAAGCGGTAGACGGCGCCGGAGGTCTGCTGGTCGCGGTCCAGGACCGTGACGTCCAGGAGCTGGTCGTCGGTGAGCCGCACGGCGTACCGGCGGCTGTCCTCGGGGCCGTCGTCGGTGCGCACCGCACTCGCGGCGATCAGGCCGAACCTGCGCAGCGCGGCCACGACGGCGTCGGCGGGCGGGCGGCGGTTGGGCACGCCGACCGCGTACATCGTGGCGTACGCGATGGTCCGGCCCAGCAGCACGCTCGTCAGCAGCGCCAGCGGCGTGGTGTAGCCGCCGACCAGCACGGTGGCCGCGTTGAGGGCCAGCAGCGTCCAGACGAGCGCCTGCCACTTGGGGCGCCGGACCAGGCCCACGGCGGTGATGTACGCGACGATCGGCGCGAGGTAGCCGTGCACCGGATCGGTCAGGCCGCCCCCGGCGAGCGGCCGGGTGAGCGCCGCCTCCAGCGCGTCCGGCCCCGGGCCGGTGACCCACCAGTCCAGGCCGAGGGACGCGGCATACGTGAGCGCCGCGGCGATGACGCCGTCCGCGACGCGCAGGCCGTCCCGGCGCAGCAGGCGTTCCACGCCGTAGGCGACCGGCACGACCAGCACCGCGACCGCGAACACGCCGCCGGAGAGGTTGAGGATCAGGCGGGGCAGGCTGTTCTGCGCACCGCGCACGATGTCGGACTCCAGGCCCGACGTCGTCTCGCGCGCGATGCTGGCCAGGAAGAACACCACGGCCAGCGCGAGGACGCCGACGAGCACCCGCAGCAGGTCGCTGGACCGGTGCACGCGGTTGGGCTGCGAGGGCTCGACGACGAGGGCGCGCCCGGTCACAGGGGCACCCCCAGGAGATGTTTCCTCTTGGTCTCGAATCACCAGTCACCGCCGCCTTGATGGTGGCACGGAGTGCGGGGACCCGGCTGGCCGAGGGGGCGGAGTCTGGCACGATGCGGGACGTGACTCTGCCCACGCCGATCGACGAACGTGTCCTGGATCTGGTCGAACGCATCCCCGCCGGACGGGTGATGGCGTACGGGGACATCGCGGCCTGGTTCGCCGACGAGGCCGCGCACGCCGCGGAAAACGCCGAAGGCTCCGAGAGTCCGGAAAGCGCGGAGGAAGCCGGAGCCGGGGAAACCGCGGGTGTTGGGACGGACCGCCCCAGACTCGGTCCCCGCCAGGTGGGGCGGGTGATGGCCCGCTACGGCGGGGGTGTGCCGTGGTGGCGTGTGCTGCGCGCGGACGGCACGCACGCCCCGGGCCTGGAGGACGAGGGCCTGCGGCGGCTGCGCGACGAGGGGACGCCGATGCGGGCGGGCGGCACACGTGTCGACATGGCCGAGGCGCGGTGGGATCCGGCGTCCGGCGAGGGAGTGCGCGACCGGTAGTGCGGTGGTGTCCGCGGCGAACCCGGCGGTCGACGGAGCCCGACCGGGTGCGTCCGGCGTGGCACGGGGGTCCCGTGTGATCTGATGGGGCAAGGCCGCGCCCTGCCGACCGGGGCGCGGCTCCCTGCGCGCCTGCCGTACCGCCTCGATGACCCGCTCCACATCTCCCCGTTTCCCGGCTTCCCCGTCATCCCCGTCCCCGTCGTTCCCGAACCCCTCGGCTTCCCCGTAAGGCCCCGAGCCATGACGACCGCGACCTCCGCGTACCGCTTGCGGCGCACCGACATCGGTCCGCAGGTGCGGCTGACGCTGGACGAGCGCCAGCGTGCCGTCGTGGCCCACCCGGGCGGGCCGCTGCTGGTGCTGGCGGGTCCCGGTACGGGAAAGACAACCACCCTGGTGGAAGCGGTCGCGGACCGGGTCGCCCGGGGGATGCTTCCCGAGGAGATCCTGGTTCTCACCTTCAGCCGCAAGGCGGCGGGGGAACTGCGCGACCGTATCGCGACGCGGCTGCGCGGCGGCGGAGGCGCGCCTTCACGGGACGGCGACGCGGGGGGCGAGACGGGGGTCGACGACGCGGCCGGCGATCCGGCCCGCGACGCGACCGGGGCCGCGACCGGCGACCCGGCCGGCGGGGCCGCGGGCCGGGGCGGGCACGCGGGGGCGCTGCCGACGGCGACGACGTTCCACTCGTTCTGCTACGCGCTGGTCCGGCAGCACCAGCCGCCGGAGCTGTTCACGTACCCGCTGCGGCTGCTGTCCGGTCCCGAGCAGGACGTGTTCGTACGCGAGCTGCTGGCCGGCGAGGCCGAGGACGGCACCGTCCGCTGGCCCGCCGAGCTGCGCGCCGCCCTCGGCACGCGCGGCTTCGCCGACGAGGTCCGGGCGGTTGCCGCCCGCACCCGCGAACTCGGCCTGGACCCGGAGGCGCTGGCGCGCTTCGCGGAGGACACCGGCCGCCGCGACTGGCGGGCCGCCGCCGACTTCCTGGCCGAGTACCTCGACGTGCTCGACGCGCAGGGCGTCGTCGACTACGCCGAACTGGTGCACCGCGCGGTGATACTCGCGGAGCGCCCCGAGGTGTCCGAGGAGCTGCGGCGGCGCTACAAGGTCGTGTTCGTCGACGAGTACCAGGACACCGACGCGGCCCAGGTCCGCCTGCTGCGCGCGCTCGCGGGCGACGGCCGCGACCTGGTCGTGGTCGGCGACCCGGACCAGTCGATCTACGCGTTCCGCGGCGCCGACGTCAACGGCATCCTCGACTTCAGGCACCACTTCCCCGACCGTACGGGCGCCCCCGCACCGACGGTCGTCCTGCGCACCTCCCGGCGTGCCGGGGCCGGACTGCTGCGCGCCTCGCGGGAGATCACCCGCCGGATGCCCCTGTCCCGCCTGCCGGCCGCCGAAGCGGCGGCGCACCGCGGCCTGGTCCCGGACCGCACCGGCGACGACGACCCGAGCCGGGTCGAGGTCTACACCTACCCGACGCCCGGGGCCGAGCTGGACAACATCGCCGACATTCTGCGCCGGGCCCATCTGGAGGACGGGGTGCCGTGGGGCGAGATGGCGGTGCTCGTACGCTCCGGCGCCCGTTCGATCCCGTCGATCCGCCGGGCGCTGTCGGTGGCCGGCGTACCGCTGGAGATCGCCGGCGACGAACTGCCGCTCGCCGCCGAACAGGCGGTCACCCCGCTGCTGACCGCCCTCAAAGTGGCCGCGGACCCTGCGGCGCTGGACGAGGACACCGCACGCATGCTGCTGCTGTCGCCGATGTGCGGCATGGACTCGGCGGATCTGCGCGTCCTCGGCCGGGCGCTGCGCGCCGAGGAGCGGGCCGCGGCGATGGCCGACGCCCAGACGGCGGAGGCGGCCGCGGCGACCGGGGACGATGCGGCAACCGACGGGGAGGCCGCGACCGAGGTGGGGGCCCACGCGGACGACGGCACGGCGGTCGATGGCGGGGCGGACGACGGCGGCCCCGAACAACTTGAGCTGATGGCCTTCGCGGAACTCGCCTCCGAGGCTTCCGCCGCAGACGCGGGCGTCACGGGGGATGCCGGCGCCGCGGGAGAGGCGGCGGCCGCGGGAGAAACGAACGCTGACGCGGACACGGGCGCGAGCGCACAGCGGGCCGACTCCGCGGTGCCGTCGCCCCGGTCCGCCGCGCCGTTCCTGCCGGCCCTCGCACGGCCGTCCGCCGAGCTCATCAGGGACGCGCTCGCCCACCCCGAGCAACTGGTGGCCGTCGACGCGCAGATCGGCGCGGGGGCGTACCGCCTGGGCATGCTCATCGCCAAGGCGCGCGCGATCCTCGACGCGGGCGGCACGACCGAGGCCGCGCTGTGGGAGCTGTGGCACGGTACGCCGTGGCCCGCCCGCCTGGAGCGCGCCGTCCTGCGCGGAGGCTCGTCGGGCCGCAACGCGGACCGCGACCTGGACGCCGTCGTCGCGCTGTTCGAGGTGGCCGCACGCGCCGAGGAGCGGGCCGGCCACCGCGGAGCCCTGAACTTCCTCGACGAACTGACCGCGCAGCAGATCCCCGGCGACCGGCTCGACGACAAGGCCATGCGCGGCGAATCGGTGCGCCTCCTGACGGCCCACCGCGCCAAGGGCCTGCAATGGCGGCTGGTGGTCGTGGCGGGAGTGCAGGAAGGCCTGTGGCCGGACCTGCGCCGTCGCGGCTCGCTGCTGGAGGCGGACCGGATCGGGGCGGACGGCCTGGCCGAGCCGCTGTCGCCGGGCGCGCTGCTCGCCGAGGAGCGCAGGCTGTTCTACGTGGCCGCGACCCGGGCGCGCGAGCGGCTTGTGGTGACGGCCGTGAAGTCCGCGTACGAAGACGGCGACCAGCCTTCCCGCTTCCTCGGCGAGCTGGGGGAGGAGGGCGTCGAACGGGCCGACGTGACCTCGCGTCCCCGGCGCCCGCTCTCGACGTCGGCGCTCGTCGCCGAACTGCGTGCGTCCGCCGTCGACCCCAAGGCCCCGCGGACCGTGCAACTGGCCGCCGCGCGCCGACTCGCGCGGCTGGCCGCGCTGCGCGACGACGACGGGTATCCGCTGGTCCCGGCCGCGCACCCGGAGCGCTGGTGGGGCCTGGTCGAGCCGACCGATCCGGGGGTCCCGGTACGCGACCCCCGCGCACCGGTGAAGCTGTCGGGCAGCGCGGTCGAGAAGGTCGGGACGTGCGCGCTCAACTGGTTCCTGGGGCGAGAGGTGCGCGCGGAGTCCGCACGTACCGCGGCCCTCGGTTTCGGCAACGTGGTGCACGCGCTGGCGGACGAGGTCGGCACCGGCGCGACGGCCGCCGAACTGCCGGTGCTGGTGGACCGGTTGGACCGGGTCTGGGACGCGCTGGCGTTCGACGCACCGTGGCAGTCCGACCAGCAGAAGGAGGAGGCGCGGGCAGCGCTGGAGCGGTTCCTCGCGTGGCACACGCACGACCGGCACCGCGTCGTCGCGGCGACCGAGCACGAGTTCGAGGTGAGCCTGACGGCGGGGGAGCACCACATCGTCATCCGCGGGTCGATGGACCGCGTGGAGCGCGGCGACGACGGCTTGGCGTACGTCGTCGACTTCAAGACCGGCAAGTCCAAGCCGGGGGCCGCGGAGGTGGCCGAGCACCCGCAGTTGGCGGTGTACCAGATCGCGGTCGCGAACGGCGCTCTGGACGACATCGAGGCGTTCGGCGGGGCGCGTCCCGCGTCCGGCGGCGCCGAACTCGTGCAGTTGCGCCACCGCGCGCCCGGACAGGACCCGGACGCCGGGGGCCTGCCGGTCGTGCAGGACCAGACGGCACCCGTCCCGGACGAGGACGGCAACACCTGGGTTTCCGCACTGCTCGCGGACGTCGCGGGCCGGATCCTGGGGGAGCGCTTCACCCCGAACACCGGCTCGCACTGCGACCGGTGCGACTTCCGGCGGTGCTGCAGCGCGCGCAGCGAGGGCCGCACGGTGGTGGAGTAGCGCGTCGCGGCAACGTCCGGAATCCGCGGGGTGACCGGCCGATTGTCAGACTTTTACCGTGCTTTGGGATACTGATCGACCAAGTCCCCCAGCATCCCCATCAACGGAGTCTCCTCGTGCGTGTACGCCGCATCGCCGCTGTCGCATCCGCCACCGTCCTCGCCGCCGTCGCACTGAGCGCGTGCGGCAGTGACGACGGCGGCGCCGACAACACGAAGACCGAGGCGAAGGCGCTCGCGGACAAGGCCGTCGAGTTCGCCAAGAAGAGCGGTTCCATGGAGGCGGTCGGCAAGGGCACCGAGGACGGCAAGGCGTTCGAGGTCAAGTCGTGCGTCAACGTGACTCCCGAGGGGAAGTCCGAGTCGGTCAAGGGGTCGCTGACCCGGGACGGCCGCACGGCCGAGGTCCTGACGACCGGCGGCAAGGACTACTTCAAGGCGTCCGCCGAGTTCTACATCCTGCAAGCGGGCCAGGAGACCACGGACTTCGACATGGCCGCGCTGAGCGCGGCGCTCGACGGCAAGTGGATGGTCAGCGACGAGGAGGAGCCGGACGACTCCGCGGACTTCTTCGAGGGCAACACGGACGGCGTCACCAAGGGTGAGGTCACGGAGTTCAACGGCAAGAAGGCCGTGCCGCTGACGAAGAAGGACAAGGACGGCAAGGAGAAGACCGTCTACGTCGCGGCCAAGGGCGACCCCGTCGTCCTGGGTGTGCTGGAGGTCGAGGACGGCACGCGCACCGAGACGACGATCAGCGGCGTCGGCAAGCCCTGCGACGTCAAGGCTCCCGCGCAGGAGCAGACGCTGACCGAGGACGAGGTCGACAAGCTGTTCGACGAGGCCCGCCAGACCTCCTGACCTCCTGACCCTTCGCGCCGGCTCCCGGACTGCTCACCATCGGTGACTGTCCGTCAGATGCTTGACAGAGTCGGGATACTGGGCGCGCGATGCTCCCACGACGGGCCCCCGCCGCCGGCGGCCGGGCCCGTCGTCCGTCCCGAGGAGTACCTGTGCGCCTGCCCCGTTCCGTCGCGACGGCCGCCGCCGTCACCGCCGCCGCCGCGCTCGCGCTCGGCGGCCTCACCGCGTGTGCCGGCGACGACGTCGACGACCCGACCGTCGACTCCAAGAGCGGCCCCGGCCGCCCGGGCGGTACGGGCCCGGCACCCGGCGGCGTCCTGCCCGGCCAGGAGACCGCGAACCCCGCGGCGCCGCCGCCCGCCAAGCCGCCCGCCGAGATGAGCGGGCGCGAACTCGCCGATCGGGCCGTGCAGTTGATGGCAGCCACGTCGTACCGGCTCACCGGGCAGTTCGGGACGGGGGCGGACGCCGCGACGCTGAGCATCGAGGTCGGCAAGCTGCGTGACGTACGCCAGATCGTCACACGGGCGGACGTCAAGCAGGAGTTGATCCGCGCCGGGGGCGTGGTTTACACGAACGTCGAGAGTGTCATCGGCTCGACGCCCGGCGTCACGGTGCCGGCGAACCTGCGCGGCACGTACCTCAAGACCGACGGACAGCAGCTCGACCCCAAGCTGGTGGACCCCTTCGCGGGCAGCTTCGGCGCCGACGCGGGGGAGGTGGTCAAGGGGCAGCAGACGCAGATCGACGGCAAGGGCGTGTGGCCGTTGACGATCAAGTCCGCGGACGGGGCGACGACCACGATGTACGTGATGGCCGCCGGGGACCCGTACCCGATCAGGCTGACCGGGACGGGGGCCGATCCGGTGGACCTCAAGGTGAGCGATTTCGGCGCGGAGGTCGGCGTGGCCGCCCCGCCCGCGGAACGCATCGTGGACGAGGCGACCTTGCAGCAGCGCATGGCCGCGGCGGGCGGCTGACCGCGGGCGATCGGCGGCGGTGGTCGCCGGGGGCGGTCGACGGGGGCGGTCGCCGACGGGCGGGCTGAACGCGGGCGGCCGCGGGCAAGGTCCGAAGGTGGGGTCCGAAGGCGAAGTCCGGGGCAGAGCCTGACGGCAGACGCCCCCGGCAGAGACCTACTCCAGAGGTTGCGGAGGCCTGCGGCGGCGTGTGGTGCGGGGGTGGCGCGGAAGCCTGGCGCGCGTGCGCAGCGTAGTGCTGTCGGCGCGCCGCGTGGGTCACAACGCACAGGATGCGGTTGTTGTCCTCAGGTGCGTCTAACGTTGCGCCGGTGCGATCGGCCCACCACCACCTCATCCGGGATCCGGACGACCTGAAGGACGTCCTCGGCGTCCCGTACACGCCCGAGCAGATCGCCGCCGTCACCGCACCCCTGGAGCCCGGCGTGATCGTGGCCGGCGCCGGGTCGGGCAAGACCACCGTCATGACCGCGCGCGTCGTCTGGCTGGTCGGCACGGGCGCGGTGCGCCCCGACGCGGTGCTCGGCCTCACCTTCACCAACAAGGCCGCCGGTGAGCTCGCCGAGCGCGTACGCAAGGCACTGCTGAAGCTGTGGCCGGACCCGGCGGCGCTCGGGATGCCTGCGGGCGGTTTCGGTCCGGACGGGGCCGGGGGCACGGTCGGCCTCGGGGGCACCGGCACCGGCACCGGCGCAGGCACTGGCAATGGAGCCGCGGGAGGATCCGGCGGGGACGACGACGCCGGTGAGCCGACCATCTCGACGTACCACGCCTTCGCCGGCCGCCTGCTGTCCGAACACGGCCTGCGCATCGGCCTGGAGCCGTCGGCGCGCCTGCTGGCCGACGCGACGCGCTTCCAACTCGCCGCGCGTACCGCCCGTCGCGCGTCCGGCCCGTTTCCGACGCTGACCAAGACGCTGTCGTCGATCACCGCCGACGTTCTCGCGCTCGGCGGCGAACTCGCCGAACACCTGGTGCCGTTCGACCGGTTGCGCGCGTTCGACGAGGACCTGGTCGCCGACGTCGAGGCCACCGCGAAGCCCACGGCGGGCGCCAAGGCCGCGGCCGACGCCGCCCGGAACCGGCTCGACCTGCTGCGCCTGGTCTCCGACTACGCGGACGCACGGCGGCACCGCGACCTGCTCGACTTCGGCGACCAGATCGCGTACGCCGCGCGGCTCGCCGAGGAGCGCCCCGAGGTCGGCGAGATACTGCGCGACACGTACCGCGTCGTGCTGCTCGACGAGTACCAGGACACCTCCGTCGCGCAACGAAGACTGCTGTCGGGCCTGTTCGGGATTCCGGAGGGAGTCGATCCCGGCCTCGCGCCCGGCCGCGGCCACGCGGTGACCGCCGTCGGCGACCCGTGCCAGGCGATCTACGGCTGGCGCGGCGCCTCGGTCGCGAACCTCGACGACTTCCCGCACCACTTCCCGCGGCGCGACGGCTCCCCGGCACACCGCTTCTCGCTGGCCGAGAACCGGCGCAGCGGCGGCAGGTTGCTCGAGTTCGCCAACGAACTGGCGGCGCCGCTCCGGGAGATGCACGAGGGCGTGGAGGCGCTGCGGCCCGCCTCCGGGGCCGAGCAGGACGGCTGGGCGCGGTGCGCGCTGCTGGCCACGCAGGACGGCGAGATCGGCTGGGTCGCGGACCAGGTGCAGCACGTGATCGGGACGCGATTCCGGCCGGACGGCGAACTGATCGGGCCGGGCGACGTCGCGGTGCTCGCGCGTACCGCGTCCGACTTCGCCGAGATCCACAAGGCGCTGGTCGAACGCGACATCCCGGTCGAGGTCGTGGGCCTGTCGGGGCTGCTCAACCTGCCCGAGGTCGCCGACTTGGTGGCGACGTGCGAGGTGCTGGACGACCCGACCGCCAACGCGGCGCTGGTACGCCTCCTGGTCGGCCCGCGCTGGCGCGTGGGCCACCGCGACCTCGCGTTGCTGGGCCGCCGGGCCGGTGAACTCGTGCGCTTCGAAAGCGGCGCCGCGGACGGCCCCGACGCGCGCCTGGAGGCGGCGGTCGCGGGTGTCGACCCCACCGAGGTCGTCTCGCTCTCGGACGCGCTCGCCGATCCGGGGGAGGAGTACCCGTTCTCCCCGGCCGCCCGGATCCGCTTCGCCCGGCTCGCCGCCGAGATACGCGAACTGCGGCGGCATCTGGGCGAACCGCTCATGGACGTGCTGCACCGGGTGCTCGGCGTCACCGGCCTGGAGGTCGAGCTGTCCGCGTCGCCGAACGCGCTGGCCGCCCGGCGCCGCGAGACCCTGCACTCCTTCCTCGACGTCGCGGCCGGTTTCGCGGACCTGGACGGCGACCCGTCGCTCACCGCGTTCCTGGCGTTCCTGCGGACCGCCGCCGAGCACGACAAGGGGCTCGACGGCAGCCTGCCGAGCGCGGGCGACTCGGTGAAGGTCCTGACCGCGCACAAGTCCAAGGGCCTGGAGTGGGAGGTCGTCGTGGTGCCCGGCCTGGTCGCCGGCGCGTTCCCCAGCACCCAGGCGCAGTCGAAGTGGACCAAGAGCGGACACACGCTGCCGCACCCGCTGCGCGGTGACGCGAGCGGGCTGCCCGAACTGCCGGACCTCTCCGCGAAGGGCTTCAAGGCCTTCGACGCCGACATGAAGCGGCACAAGGCGATCGAGGAACTGCGCCTCGGCTACGTGACGTTCACACGTCCCAAGCAACTGCTCATCGCATCCGGGCACTGGTGGGGCCGTACGCAGAAGAAGAAGCGCGGGCCCTCGGAGTTCCTGGCGCGGCTCGCGGAGCACTGCGAGGCGGGCCACGGCGAGGTCGCCACCTGGGCGGTCGAGCCGGACGACGAGGCGAACCCGCACCTGGCCAATGGGGTGGAACAGGTGTGGCCGCTGCCGTTGGACACCGTGGCCCTGGAGGAGCGCCGGCGCGCGGCGCGCGACGTGATCGACGAGCTGGTGCGGCTGGAGGCGGCGGGGCGGAACGGCATGGACCCGGGGAGCCGCGCGGCGGTCGCGGCGGCCGTCGCGGTCGACGACGAGATGCCGCCGTTCTTCGACGAGCCGCCACCGGACGACGAGGAACTGCCGCCACCACCGGACGACGACGAGATGCCGCCTCCGGACGACGACTGGGACGAGTACGCCGCGCGCCGGGCGCCGGACGGCCGTTGGGAGGCTGCCGGTGCCGGGTCCGACGCCGGGCCCGGCACCGAGGTCGAGACCCAGACCGAGGCCGGTGCGAGTGCCGACGTGCCTGGGGACGGCGCCGGCGTTGCCGGGCGCGGCCCGGGACCCGAGGACGCGGCGAGCGCCGGGCGTCCGCCTGCCGCCGCTCCCGCGGACCTCGACCTGCTGCCCGGATACGAGTCCGACACCGACCACCTGGGACCGGCCGACCGCGAGCTGATCGAGTCCTGGGACCGCGACCTGGACCGCCTGGTCGAGGAGCTGGTACGCGGGCGGTCCGGCGTACGCGAGGTCGAACTGCCCGCCTCCCTGTCCGCCTCGCAGCTCCTGCGCCTCGCCTCCGATCCCGACGGCCTCGCCCGCGAGCTGGCCCGGCCGATGCCGCGTCCGCCCGCACCTGCCGCGCGCCGGGGCACGCGGTTCCACGCGTGGATCGAGTCGCAGTTCGGTGAGCGTCCGCTGCTGGAACCCGACGACCTGCCGGGCGCGGCGGACGAGGACATCACGGACGAGGCGGACCTCGTCGAACTGCAGGAGGCGTTCCTGCGCACTCCCTACGCGCAGCGGGCGCCGTACCGCATCGAGGAGTCGTTCCAACTCGTGCTCGGCGGGCGCGTCGTGCGCGGCCGGATCGACGCCGTCTACCGGGACGCGGACGGCCGTTTCGAGGTCGTGGACTGGAAGACGAACCGCGCGTTCAACGCCGACCCGCTGCAATTGGCCGTCTACCGGCTGGCCTGGGCGGAGCTGGCCGGGGTGCCTCCCGAGGAGGTCACCGCGTCGTTCGTGTACGTGCGCTCGGGCGAGGTGGTGCGCCCCCGCGGGCTGCCGGACCGTACCGGCATCGAACGAGTACTCGCGGGTCCGCCGGGAGACGCCCCGGCGGACCGTGGCGACCCGGGCGGCCGAGGCGGCTCGGGCGGCCCGGAGAACACGGCCGACGGACGGTAGGCCCCTGGCCGACCTGCGGAACCTGCCGCTCCGCCGGAACCTGACGGCCTCCCGGGACGTATGTCCCTTGACCGGGGCGTGCCGATCGGCTCGGATCGTTTTCGCAAGATCCGGACGTCCGATAATCGGTCGATGGCGTGTCGGCCGCATCGGACCAGGAGTTTCGAGGTACAAGCCTCAGCGATGGCACCACCGCAGCATGGACCCGGCATGACGCCGCCGACCGAGGGGTCGGCGCGGCGTGCCCGCCTGCTGCCCATCGTCGGCTGGACGCTGCGGCTCCTGCCCATCGCGGTGATCGTCGTCGTCATCGCCATCGGCTTCCTCACCCCGCCCGAGGTGCACATCGGGCCGCTGCTCGCCGTGGCGCCCGCGCTGGCCGGTCTGACGCGCGGCTCCGCCCGCACGCCCGTGTGGACCGGCATCGCCGCCGCGGCCGCGATGCTCCTGCTGTCCACCACCGGGGAGACCAAGGGTGACGGCGAACCGTTCGTGACCCTTCTGTCGATCCTTCTGGTCACGATGACCAGTTGGGCCGGCGTCCAGGTGCGCCGCCGCCAGGACCGCAAGCTGGAGGACGTCCGCAGCGTCGCCGAAGCCGCCCAGCACGTGCTGCTCAGCCCGGTCGCCCGCCGCATCGGCCCGGTCCGGGTGGGGGTGCGCTACCGCGCCGCGGCCGCCGAGGCGCGGATCGGCGGCGACCTGTACGAGGTGATCCTCACGCCGTTCGGCGTGCGAGCGGTGGTCGGTGACGTGCGCGGCAAGGGGCTGGGGGCGGTGCAGACCGCGGCGGCGGTGCTGGGTGCGTTCCGGGAGGCGGCGTACGAGGAACCCACCCTGCCCGGTGTCGTGCGCCGCATCGCCGCGAGCATGAGCCGTCGGCTTGAAGAGAACCTCGAGGAGTTCGTGACCCTCGTGCTGGTCGGCTTCACGCCGCAGGCCGACATGCACCAGGGCCAGATGCAGGTGGTCAACTGCGGCCACCCCGCGCCGATGCTGCTGCGTACCGCCCGCGCGGAGATGCTGGAGCCGTCCACGCCGATCCCGCCGCTCGGCATCGTGGACCCGGACCTGTTCGACATCCCCGTGCTCACCGTGCCGGTCAGGCCGGGGGACCGGGTGCTGCTCTACACCGACGGCATTGTGGAGGCGCGCGACTCCCACGGGGCGTTCTACCCGCTGTTCGACCGCGCCCCGGACAGCACGCCGGGTGTCGAGGAGACCCTCGACCGCCTCGAAGCCGACGTCGAACGACATGTGGGCCGCCCGCTCGAGGACGACGCCGCGATGCTCCTGATCCTGTACGCACCGACCCTCGGCGGCATCTACGACACCGGTCCGGCGGCGCGCGCCGACGTCCGCAACGCCTGACGGCGCCCGGCCGTTCAGACGCGCAGCTCGACGACCAGCGCGCAGTGGTCGGACACGCCGAGGCGTACCGTTTCGGTCCGCCGCACCGCGTCCGGCCCCAGCCCGTGCCCGAACACGTGGTCGAACTGCACGCGCGGGCGGTAGGACGGATACGTGGGTACGCGGGCCAGCGACCGCCAGCGCACCCGGTGCCGCCGGGCCTGACCGTTCTGCGCGCCGCGCTCGCGCCGCCCCACGACCGCCTGCGGGATGCGGCCGGGCAGGTTGAAGTCACCGAGGAGCAGTTGCGGCTGCGGCAGGTCGGCCGACGACCGCCCGATGCGGGCGAGTTGCGACACGTTCCAGCCCGGCACGAAGGACAGATGCGCGGCCAGTACGGTCAGCGGGCCGTTCGGCCCCTGCACCACCGCGGCCAGCACCGAGCGCGGCTCGTCGGGCACGCGCGTCAGGCCGGGACGGCCCTGCACCCGCAGCGGCAGGCTCAGCGGAGCGGCGGGGAAACGCCGGGCACGCCAGCGCAGGACGGGCAGCCGGGACAGCAGCGCGATGCCGTACGCGGGGCCGCCCTCGCCGTTCTGCGCCGGGCCGTACACATGGCGCTCAGGTATGCCGGGCGACGGCAGCCACCCCGACACGGGCGCCGGCACGCCGTGCACCGCCGCCAGGAACCGCCACTGGTCGGTGCCCATGGCCCCCGCCGCCACCGCCGCCTGATCCGCGCCGCCGGACCGCTCCTGATGCCGGTCCACTTCCTGGAGCGCCACGATGTCGGCGTCCAACTCGGCCAACGCCTCGGCGAGCCGCTCGGGCCCCGCGGTGCCGTCGTCCAGAGCCATTCCGTGCAGGAGATTGAACGTCGCCACCCGAAGGACAGTCATGCCCTTGACCGTACGTCCCCAACTCCCGCCACGCCGCCACCCGCACAATCACGCCCCCAACCCGCGTTCCAGGTCCCGGCCCGCCGCCCACCGAAGTCCGCATGTACGCCCCCGCGTACCCGGCCCCACACACCAACCAATCGCGAACCAATCGCGCTCCGCTGCGCGCAGTTCATCTCCCGGCGCCGTACCGGGAGTCGGTGCTCTGCGGCGGGCCCGTACGTCCGCTCGCACTTTCCGCAGGCGTGGCCCCCATGCGCCGGAGTCGACGTCACACCGTGCCCAACCCCGCCGCGTGCCTGTGCACACCTCGGTCGTATCTGGCGGATCTCGCCTCAAGCACCAATTCCACCTGCACAACTCCCGCGCCCAACCGCTCGCGCGTCCGGCCCTCCGCCATTGCGCAGTCCGGCCCTCCGCGCCCGCGCCGCTCTGCCGCGGCCCTGCCCGCATGCGGGCGGCCCTCCGCATGCGCTCTCCCATCCGGCTCCCTCGCTCGAACCCGTCGGCTGCCACCCCGCGCCGTCCCAAGGTCCGGGGCGATCGTGTACACCGGAGGTGTGCCTGCCGGGGTCCGCGCGCGGAGCGCGGCGGCACGGTGACGGAACGATGAACGACGAGGGGTGTGTGTCCGTGGGCGATCGCGATCCTGGGCTGGCGTTGACGAGGGCTCTGCATGACAGGGCGGCCGTGCACCGGCTCGACGAGGCGTGGTTGACCGCGGCGTGGGAAGCGCCCGGGTCGCGCGTCCTGGTGATCGAGCAGGGCAAGGTGCACTGGACCGACGAGAGCGGGCCCGCCCTCCTGCTGGTGGCGCCGGCCGACGCGCCCGACGGCGAGCGGTACTTCCTCGGTGTGGACGCCGACGACACCGCCTACTTCGCGGTCGCCGCGGAGGCACTCCCCGAGGGCGTAGACGCCCAGGTGGGCCACCTCTACACGCTCGGCTCGGTGCTGGGCGACCGCGACGCCGGGCTTCTGGTGCACGCGTTCGGCCTGGAGAACTGGCATCGCACCCACACGTTCTGCGCCCGGTGCGGGCAGCCGACCGAGCCGGTGGCCGCCGGGCACGTACGCAAGTGCACGGTGTGCGCCGCAGAGCACTTCCCGCGCACCGACCCGGCCGTCATCATGCTCGTCGTCGACCCGCTGGACCGCGCCCTCCTCGGACGGCAGGCGAGTTGGCCCGAGAAGCGCTTCTCCACACTCGCCGGCTTCGTCGAACCGGGCGAGTCGCTGCGGCAGGCGGTCGTGCGCGAGGTGGCGGAGGAGGTCGGCGCGCAGGTCACCGGCGTCACGTACGTCGACAGCCAGCCGTGGCCGTTCCCGTCGAGCCTGATGCTCGGCTTCCACGCGACCGCCGCGGACGACCGCATCGACGTCGACGGCGCGGAGATCGCCGAGGCGCGGTGGTTCTCGCGCGACGAGCTGCGGGCCGCGGTGGCGGCGGGCGACGTACTGCTCCCGGGAACGATCTCGATCTCCCGGCACCTGATCGAGCTGTGGTTCGGCGAGGTCATCCCGGAGAGCAACAAGTGGTAGCCGGCCCAGCGGCAGCCGTCCGCTGAAAAAGCCCTCGAACACGCGGAAGCCCCGGCAGTCACTGCCGGGGCTTCCGTGCGCTCACGTACTCGGGGTGCTCGGGGCTCTCGCGTCAGGCCGCCGCGGCCGCGAAAGCGTCCCTGACCTGCGCGAGGCTCGGGTTGGTGGCGACCCACTGAATCTCGCCGCCGACCGTCACGACCACCGTGGGGACCGTCTGGTTGCCGCCGTTGACGCTCATCACGTAGTCGGCCGCCTTGGCGTCCTGCTCGATGTCGACCTCGGTGTACGCCAGGCCCTCGCGCTCCATCTGGCTCTTGAGGCGGCGGCAGTACCCGCACCACGGGGTGCTGTACATCGTCACGGTGGCCGACATCGGGAGGTCTCCTCTGCTTCGGGGTGGTCGCTCGGCGCCGACCGAGTCCGGAGCGGCTTGTCGAGCGGGTTTTCGCGGGCCGTACGGCGTCTCAACGCCCTTCGGCCCCGGATTTCTTCCACAAGTGTGGAGGCTGTGGACAACACCATGTCGGTGAGGGTGGGTCCTGAGAGGATGTCCCGGTGATCGACCAGTACGGGCCCCCGCCGACCTCCGACGAGATCCTGGACGCGCTCGACCCCGAGCAGCGCCGGGTCGCCAAGTCCGTCGACGGTGCCGTCTGCGTGCTCGCGGGCGCGGGCACCGGCAAGACCCGTGCCATCACCCACCGCATCGCGTACGGCGTGCTCACCGGCGTCATGCAGCCGACCCAGACGCTCGCGGTCACGTTCACCGCGCGGGCCGCCGGGGAGATGCGCGGCCGGCTGCGTCAGCTCGGGGTGGCCGGCGTGCAGGCGCGCACGTTCCACTCGGCGGCGCTGCGCCAGCTCCAGTTCTTCTGGCCGCGCACCTACGGGGTGAACGCGCCCCGGCTCGTCGAGCGCAAGGTCCCGCTGGTCGCCGAGGCGGTGCAGCACTGCCGGCTGCGTGCCGACCGGGCCGAGCTGCGCGACCTCACCGGCGAGATCGAGTGGGCCAAGGCGACCCAGACCGCCCCCGACGACTACCCGGCGCAGGTGCTTGCGTCCAAGCGCAAGCCGCCGCGGGATGCCGCCGAGGTGGCGCGAATCTATGCGGCGTACGAGAAGCTCAAGGCCGGCCAGGGCCGCATGGACTTCGAGGACGTCCTGCTGCTGACCGTCGGCCTGCTCGACGACCGACTCGAGGTCCGTGAGCAGGTGCAGGCGCAGTACCGGCACTTCACCGTCGACGAGTACCAGGACGTCAACCCGCTCCAGCAGCGGCTTCTCGACCTGTGGTCGCAGAACGCCCGCAGCCTCTGCGTGGTCGGCGACGCGAGCCAGACCATCTACTCCTTCACCGGGGCGACCCCGGGCTTCCTGCTCGGTTTCCGGCACCGGCACCGCACGGCGGAGGTCGTCGAGCTGGTCCGCGACTACCGTTCGTCGCCCCAGGTCGTGCGGCTGGCGAACCGGCTGCTGACGCACGCCACCGGTGAGGCCGCCAAGCACCGCCTGGAGCTGATCTCGCAGCGCGAGGACGGCCCCGAGCCGGACTTCGTGGAGTTCGCCGACGAGCCCGGCGAGGCGGAGGGTGTCGCCCGCCGGGTGCGCAAATTGCTCGACCAGGGCGTGCGGGCCGCCGAGATCGCCGTGCTGTTCCGCACCAACTCGCAGTCGGAGGGGTACGAGCAGGCGCTCGCCGACCTCGGCATCCCGTACGTCCTGCGGGGCGCCGAGCGCTTCTTCGAACGCCCCGAGGTGCGCCACGCCGCCGTGCTGCTGCGCGGCGCCGCACGTTCGGCGGGGGCCGCGGACGACGCGGGCGGCCTCGCCGCGGAGGTCGGCGCGGTGCTGGTGTCCGGAGGATGGACCCCGGAGCCGCCCGGCGGATCCGGTCAGGTGCGGGAGCGCTGGGAGTCGCTGAACGCGCTCGTACGCCTCGCCGAGGACTTCTCCGCGGCGCGCCCCGAGGCGACGCTCGCGGACTTCGTGGAGGAGCTGGCCGAGCGCGCCGCGGCCCAGCACGCCCCGACCGTGGAGGGTGTCACCCTCGCCTCCCTGCACGCGGCCAAGGGCCTGGAGTGGGACGCCGTGTTCCTGGTCGGCCTGACCGAGGGCATGATGCCGATCCACTACGCCGACACCGCGGACAAGGTCGAGGAAGAGCGACGGCTGCTGTACGTCGGGATCACGCGCGCCCGTGAGCACCTGACGTTGTCGTGGGCGATGTCCCGCTCGCCCGGCGGCCGCCCCGGGCGTGGCCCCTCCCGGTTCCTCGACGGTCTGCGCGGCACCGGCTCGGGGGCACCCGGCCGGGCGGCGCAGGGGCGTTCCGCCACGACCGGTGCGGGCTCGTCGTGGGGTCCGGGCGAGCCGAGGGCGGCGCGGCGTGCCAAGGCGGGGCCGGTGCGCTGCCGGGTCTGCGGGCGCGGGCTGACCGAGGCCGCCGAACGCAAGCTGGCCCGCTGCATGGAGTGCCCGTCGGACGTCGACGAGGCGATGTTCGAGCGGCTCCGGGAGTGGCGCCTCGGCCAGGCCCGGCTGCTGGGGCAGCCCGCGTACTGCGTGTTCACGGATGCCACGCTGACCGCGATCGCGGAGGCCCAGCCGGGCTCGGTGAACCAGCTCGCGGCGATCTCCGGAGTGACCCGTACCAAGATCAACAAATTCGGCGAGGACGTCCTCGCCATCGTCGCCGGCCGCGACCCCGAGGAGCTCGCGGACGCGTACGATCCGGGCGCCGACGAGGACCCCGGATCGCATGGTGACCTGGCCGGTGATCCGGCGGCTGAACTGCCGGGTGATCTGCCGGGTGAGCTGCCGGGCGACCCGCCCGACGAAGACGCCTTCCCGGTGGCGGGCGAAGTGCCCGGAGAGGCCTGGGAAGTACCGCGCCGGAGGGCTCCTGACGAGGGATTTCCCTCAAGTGACCCCAGACACGCGGAAAATAGTTTGCGCTCTTCTCGGAAGCGCATCTAACCTCACGAGCACGGTCAACGTGTTGACCGTGCTCGGTCGCGAGATCGGGCAGTGCAGCGCACCAGGCTGCACCGGCTGCACCGACCGAATGCCAGACATCGGATCCGCCCAGCAGGCGGCGCCACGAGACCTCTCGGGAAGGGAGGCGAACGACATGATGACCAACCGCAAACTCGCAGTTGTCGCCACTGCCGTCGCGCCCGCCGTGATGTCGGTGCGCTCTGCTGAGCTGGGTTCGCCGAAGCCTGCCTCCGTCCTGACCCTCAAGGGTCGGACCCCGTCCCTCGCGTATGCCGGGACCGATGCCCGCATCATCACCGCTGATCTGCCCGCATTGGGCGGTCGCGGCGAACGCATCGGTCTGGCGTCAAACGTCGAGCTGGGTTGGCAAGGCAGCGAGCGCACCAGTGTCATCACGCGCGATGAGCGACCGTCGGCATCGATCGTGACGGCATGTGAGCAGCAGCAGGTCGAGGACATGGCTCAGGCCATGGGCACGACCGGATTTGCCGGTATGCACGGGTACCCGTCCTGGAGGACGCGAACCTGACGTTGAGTCAGGTCGGCTTCTCCAGGGCCGCGGAACCCGTACACCGGGATCCGCGGCCCTTGTCTTTGCCCTGAAAGCCCCGGCAGGACGCGTCCACCAGGACCGCGAAGCGCAACCAAGTGGCAGCAATGCCAACCAAGTTCATTCACAAGGAGCACCACGTGCCGTTCGACAAGCCGCCCACTGCGACTGCTCTAGCCGTACCTGTACCGGAGGTAGACCTGATGACCCTGACCGCGTTCGACGACATCGAGACCGTCGAGGGCACCATCCCGTGCCGTTCCTACGACCCCGAGGTCTTCTTCGCCGAGTCGCCCGCCGACGTCGAGTACGCGAAGGCCCTCTGCGGCGAGTGCCCGGTCCGTGCCGCGTGCCTCCAGGGCGCTCTTGAGCGCCGCGAGCCGTGGGGTGTCTGGGGTGGCGAGCTGTTCATCCAGGGTGTGGTCGTGGCGCGGAAGCGTCCGCGTGGCCGTCCGCGCAAGACGGAGGTCGCCGCGTGAACCCCGCCGACCTGCCCCGAGCAGCCACCGTCCAGCGCACCAAGACCGCAAGCCAGGAACCGATGACCGCCCAGAACCCCTCCACCCCGAACCACCAGATCCCGATGCTGGACAGGAGCCGTGAGATGCATCTTCTCCATGAAGCGCTCGCAAGAGCGCAGATGGAGGAACGACTACGGGAGGCCGAACTGCACCGCAGGGCAGCCCACGTCCGCGCCGCGCGCAAGATGAAGCGCCGCGCCGAGGTGGCCTCGCTGCGGGCCCGCAGGGCTCTCGCCCTCGCCGTCATGCAGTAACCGACGACGCGGGGTCGTTCCGACCCGAGAACCAAGCAGTGGCACGCACGCGGCGTGAAGTAGGCCGCGGAAAACCTGCCGACACCTGCCGGAGACGAAACCAGGGCGGGCACCCGAGAGGGTGCCCGCCCTGCGCGCGTCCGGGTCGTATCCGACAACCCGCTGCCCATGTGGCGTCGGCCGCGCCCTGGTCCTCGCTGCCCTGGAGGCGAACGCTCTGCGGAGGACCGAAGACCGAGGACCATGACCGAGGATTCGGGATTTGGCAGCCGAGGTCCGCACGCGGCGCGGAGAGCCTGCCCCTTCACCTTCGGGCGCCCGAACGGCGGGTCGCGGCAAGGATGATCGCGGTTATCGCGAACGCCGCTTCTTGTCCGCGACGTCGCCCTTCGCCGCCTTGCCCTTCGCGGCCGAGTCTTTCGTGGCCGAGCCCTTGGTGAGTCCGCCCCGTGCGATCTCGGCGCCTTCGTCGACAAGGCCTTGGTCGAGGGCGCTTTCGTCGAGGACGGCTTGGTCGACGCCGGCCTCGTCCCGGGCGACCTCGTCGAACTCGCCGTAGTCGTCCAGCTCTTCGTCGATCTCGAACTCCAGCTCGGCGAACCCCGGGAGCCAGCACTCCAGTTCCTCGCGGAACGGCACCTCGGCGTTGAGCTGGCACAGCACGCCGATCGTGCTGAGCGTGACGCGGTGGATCAGCAGGTAGTTCGGCGGCAGGTTGAGCTGACGGGCCATCTGCGACGCCGGGTTGCGCGGGTCGCCGATGCGTGCGCCCTGGAGCCGCATCCACGCGCGCGTGAACTGGAACCGATCGACCTGCGCGGGCTCGACCATCGGCAGCAGGTAGTCGAGGACTTCCTGCGCGTCGAGTTGGATCGACGGCTTCACGAAGCCCTCGGAGCGCAGCACCTCCATCACGCCCTCGGCCTCGTTGTCGAGGGCGAGCCGCATCGCCGTGCCGATCGGCTCGGGCAGCCCGTCCGGCAGGCGGTTGACGGTGCCGAAGTCCAGGACGCCGAGCCGGCCGTCGGGCATCAGCCGGAAGTTGCCCGGGTGCGAGTCGGCGTGCAGCATGCCGGTGCGCACCGGGCCCGAGAACAGGAACCGCACCAGCAGGTGGCCCGCCTGGTCGCGTTCCTCCTGGGTGCCCTTGTCGATGATGCGCGACAGCGGAGTGCCGGCCATCCACTCGGTGACCAGCACCCGCTCGGCCTGGAAGACCACGCGCGGGACGAAGATGTCCGGGTCGTCCTCGAACTCGTCCGCGTGGGCCTGCTGGGCCTCGGCCTCCAGCTGGTAGTCGAGCTCCTCCGCCACCCGGGCCTTGAGCTCCGCGATCAGCGGTTTGACGTCGATGCCCGGGATCAGCGCGCCGGCGAACCGGGCGACGTGCCCGAGCTGGTTGAGGTCGGAGATCAGCGCGTCTCCGGCACCCGGGTACTGGATCTTCACGGCGACCTCGCGGCCGTCGTGCCAGACCGCGCGGTGCACCTGGCCGATCGACGCCGCCGCGGCCGGCTTGTCGTCGAAGTCCTGGAACAGGCCGCGCCAGTCGGAGCCCAGGTTCTCCGTGAGGGCCTTGTGGATCGTGCGGGCCGGCATCGGCGGTGCGGCGTCCTGGAGCTTGGTCAGTGCGGCCCGGTACGGCCCCGCCACCTCCTCGGGCAGCGCGGCCTCGAAGACGGACAGCGCCTGCCCGAGCTTCATGGCGCCGCCCTTGAGCTCACCGAGCACCTTGAACATCTGTTGCGCGGTGCGCTCCTGGAGTTCGGCAGCGACGATCTCCGCGGGTCGGCCTCCTATCCGCCGCCCGAGTCCCAACGTGGCCCTACCCGCGACCCCGAGGGGAAGCGTGGCGAGCTTGGCCGTCCGGGTCACTGCCCTACGCGGTAGATCGCTCACGCGTTCCATTGTGGGGGATACACAGCGCTGTCATGCGTGATCGCGGTCACGACGCCGCTGCCCGGGGGTGCGTCGCGACCGCGAACGCCCCGCAACCGCACTCCGCATTCGGGTGCCAGCTGCGCCTGCGCATCGCGCCGTCGGGCAGCGCGATCTCCAAGGTGCCGCCGGTTGCGGTCGGCGTGTCCCCGTCCAGATGTATGAGGAGTTGCAGCGCCGCCTGCGCCGCAACCGCGGTGGCCAGGACGCCGTCGCACGGCCGGTCCTCCCATCTGCGGGCGGGTGCCGAGTACTGCGCCGCGAGCCGGGGCCATGCCGGGTCGCGGTCCCGGCGGTACAGGTCAAGGCAGCGCCCGCACGCCGACCGGCCCGGATCCACGAACGGCCCCACGATGCCGGTGGTCTCGCGGACGTCCGCGTACAGGTGCGGGATGCACGCCGTGGCCAGGCGCTCCAGCAGGGCCGGCTCGGGACGCAGGCCCTCGGTCGCGAGCACCACGGCGTCGGGCCGGGTACGGCCGGGCGGCGCACTCAGCCGTACCTCGGGCGCAACCCGCCGCAGCGCCTCGCGCGCGGCGGTCTCGCGGCGCTTGCGCACGCCGTCCCAGGATCCGGAGGCGGCCCCGGCGTCGGCCGGGCAGAACGGCCGGGAGTCGCCGACCTCGACCGTGCCGACGCCTGCCGCCGCGAGCAGGCTCGCGGTCGCCGCCCCGACCCGCCCCGCGCCGCGCACCACGACCCGGGCCGCGGCCCGCCGGGCGAGCACGCCCTCGCCGCCGTCGGGACCCGGCCGCACGAGAGACGCGGACGCCCGATCGGGGGCGAGCCGATCCCGTGCGAGCCGACCGGCATGCCGACCGGGAGCCTGTGAGCCGGACGCGTGAGGGCCGGGTGCGTACGGCCCGGGGGCGTGCCGGCCCGGTCCGTGCCGGGTACCCGGCCGCGGCGTCCCGGCGTCGGCGTCCTCCAGCAGGTCGGCCTCCGCGAGGACGTCGAGCAGGGCCCGGGTGCGTCCGGCCGCGACCCCGAGGCGCCCCGCGCTCTCGTACAGCTGGTCGGGGGTACGGGTGCCGTCGAGCCGGTCGAGCAGGCGGGCGAGTGCGGGGTCGAGGCCGGTCAGCAGAAGCGCGCGGGCCGGGTCCAGGCCGAATTGGAGGGTGCGCTGATCGCGCCACATCCGGACGAGCGCGGGGCGGAGTCGGGGTCGCATCGGGGCCTCCCGTATCGGATCGTCACAGCCGGCGGACCGAGGGTGGTCGGCCGTCGGGGGACAGCTTCACCCGGTGGTTGCGGGGCGTGGCGTCGGTTGTCCACAGGCACGGTGTGATGATCGGATTAATCGTGATGCGAATTGCCCGAAATGCCGGGAAAACCGGCGAGTTCTGACATCGAACACGGGCGATTTGCGGACGCGGCGGCGAAGCAGCGGCTCGTGGCGGGCGACGTTGGGTAACGTCTGGTTGTGGCCGCCGATCCCGGGGCCGGGCACTCCGCCGTGCCCGGAACTCCGCATGAGCACGCCGTCGAGGTCCGCCGAAGCGCTCGACGGCGCCGAACCGTGTCGGCCTACCGCGACGGCGACCGTACCGTCGTCCTGCTGCCCGCCCGCATGTCCGCGGCGGAGGAGCAACGGTGGGTCGGGATAATGCTCGACCGCCTGGCCGCCCAGGAGAAACGCCGGCGCCCCAGCGACGAGGCGCTCGCCCAACGGGCCCGTGAGTTGTCCGACCGCTACCTCGGCGGCCGTGCGGTGCCGCTGAGCGTGCGCTGGGTCGACAACCAGAACACCCGCTGGGGCTCGTGCACGCCGCTCGACGCGTCGATTCGGCTGTCCAGCCGCCTCCAGGGCATGCCGCCGTACGTCGTCGACTACGTGCTGCTCCACGAACTGGCGCACCTCCTCGTCCCAGGGCACGGGCCGCGCTTTTGGACGCTGCTCGCGGCGTACCCACGCACCGAGCGGGCGCGCGGGTACCTCGAAGGCGTCGCCGCGTCCGGAGGTGCCGACCTCTCGGACGAAGACGACGACGTCGACGGCGTGGACGGCGACGGCCTGGGCGACGCGGACGAGACGGACGACGCCGGCGAAGGAATGGGCGACGAGTCCGCGGCGGAAACGCGCGGCGACGGCTCGCGTTCCGCGGAGTCGGCCAGGCCCGGCGCGACCCGCAACAGCGCCGCCGAGTCGGGGCGACGCAAGGGCACCACGGGCCGGACACCGCGCGGCGGCCGCTGACAACGCGCGCCAACGGGTGCGATATGCGTCGTGCGACGCGTGACGTACTGACGTACGCGACCCGCCGCCCGACGGTTCCGGGCGGCTCCGCCCGGAGGCACGCACCCGAATGGATGGTCGCCCGGAACCCGCCCGGGCCGCCGAGGGCGTGCGCCTCGGACGGCCCGGCACGGCGCTGTCACCGTGAATCTGAGGCATAACCCTCGGATCCCGGCGAAGCCGCCGAGACCGTCGCGGTGACCGGGGCGTCCGTAATAACGTGAGGGCTTGCCCGCCGAGGGCCGCGTAATCACGCGGTCTTCCCGACACGGAACCGGGAGTGCCGTGTCCGCGTCGGGATCCAACGGGGGTCCGAGCGGGCCGTGAGGTTCCGGGTCTGCCGGGCCCTCCTCCGGGACCGGCACAAGCCGGGATGTTGTAGCGTGCCGTGCGCGGTGGGGGTCATGCCCGGGTGGGCCCCTTCTGACGGGAAGGGAGCCACGAGGTGGTCGAGTTCAGGAAGGGTCAGAAGGCCAAGCTGTCCGATCTGACCCCGGGAACCGATCTGTATGTCGGCCTGCGGCTTGACGCCCCGGGCCTGACGTTCGACATCAGTTGTTTCGGCCTGGACATGCAGGACCGGTTGTCCGACGACCGGTACTTCGTGTTCTTCAACCAGCCGAAGTCCCCCGAGGAGTCGATCCAGCTCCTCGGCGAGCAGGCCGGCGACCAGCAGTCGTTCCGGGTCACGCTGGACCGGGTGCCGCCGCAGATCGGCAAGCTCGCGTTCACCGCGACCATCGACGGCCAGGGCCAGATGTCACAGGTCGCGTCCGGCTACATCCGTATCGCGGTGGGCGGCCAGGAGGTCGTCCGGTACGCGTTCTCGGGTGTGGAGTTCAGCACGGAACGCGCCGTGATGATCGCCGACATCTACCGCAAGGAGCCGAACGTCTGGCGCTTCGCGGCGGTCGGCCAGGGCTTCGACGGCGGTCTCAAGGCGCTGCTCGAGAACTTCGGCGGCGAGGCGGCCGAGGACGAGCCCGCGCAGCCGCAGGCCGCCCCCGCGTTCGCCGCCCCCGGGCAGCAGGCGCCGGCACCGTCGTTCGGCCCGCCGCCCGGCGCCGCGCCGCAGCAGGCACCCGCGCCGTCCTTCGGACCGCCGCAGGGCGCTCCGCAGCCGATGGCCGCGCAGGCCCCGCCCCCGCCGCAGCCCACCCTGCCGATGCAGCAGCCGCCGGGACAGTTCCCGGGCCAGATGCCGCCGGGTCAGATGCCGCCCGGTCAGATGCCCCCGGGGCAAATGCCGCCCGGCCAGATGCCTCCCGGCCAGTTCCCGCCGCCGCAGGGCATGCCGCAGGGCCAGATGGCCCCGCCGATGCCCGGCATGCCGGGTCAGATGCCGCCCGGTCAGATGCCCCCCGGCCAGTTCCCGGGCCAGCCCGGGATGCCGGGGCAGCCGGGTATGCCCGGCCAGCCGTCCGGCCTGCAGCTGGGCACCGCCCAGGGTGGTATGAACCAGGCGGGCATGGGCCCCGCCGGCCTGCCGATGGAGGCCCAGTACGGCTACGGCCTCGACCAGTTCCGCGAGGTCCAGGGCCAGGGCCGCTGGGTCCAGCAGAACCCCAAGCTCATCCGCGCGTCCCTGGCCGGCAGCACCGTCAAGGTGATCGCCAAGCAGGGCTGCATGGTCGCCTACCAGGGCAAGGTCGACTTCAAGTTCCAGGGCCAGGGCTTCGGTCAGCGCCGCGACAACCGCCTGACCGGCCAGTCCATGGAGCTGATGCGCTGCGAGGGCGACGGCGAGGTGTTCTTCGCCGAGGAGGCCGCGAACCTCCACCTGGTCGAGCTCGCCGGCCACCGCCTGTGCGTGAGCGCCGCCAACGTCCTCGCGTGGGACGAGGGCCTGACCCTCGAACCGACCCGTATCGAGGGCCAGGGCATCCCCGGCGGCGGCCTGTTCGTGCAGACCTTCAGCGGCAACGGGACCGTCGTCGTGAAGACGAAGGGCATCCCGATGGTGCTCCCGGTCAACCCGGGCGCCCCGACCTTCGCGGACACCAACGCGATCGTCGCGTGGACGCACGGCATGCAGGTGTCGACCAGCACGGCGGTACGCGTACGTCGTACGGCGTACCCCGGCCACAGCGGCGAGACCGTGTCGCTGCAATTCCGGGGTATGCAGGGCCACTTCATCGTCGTCCAGCCGTACGAGGTGTGAGGGGATCATGGACCAGCAGCAGATGCTCGCCACGTACGGCCAGCAGGCACCCACGGCGCGGATGAGCCCGCACGGCAACAAGATCTGCCGCGTGAGCATGCAGCAGGGCTACGACCTGTTCGCCAAGCAGGGCTCGATGATCGCCTACAACGGGTTCATCACCTTCAGCCCGTACCGCGAGAGCCGCGGCAACCGCATCCGCGGCCGGGCCGCCGGCGAGCAGCTCGAACTGATGCAGTGCTCGGGCCAGGGCGACCTGTTCCTCGCCGACTACGGGGCCGACGTCGTCATGCTCCAGCTCCAGGGCAACGGAATCTCGGTCAACGGCGCGAACATCCTCGCGTTCGACGCGCAGCTGACGAAGTCGATCGGGTTCGTCTCCGGCATCGCCAACAAGTTCAGCGGCAATGGCATGACGAACATCGAGCTGGCCGGCAACGGCTGGGTGGCCATCACCACCCGCGGCACGCCGGTCGTCCTCGACCCGTCGCAGCAGGAGACGTGCGTCGACCCCGACGCGCTGGTGGCGTGGTCCACCGGCCTCCGCATCAAGAGCAAGCGGTCCGCGCGCATGGGTGCCCTGGTCGGCCGTGGCACCGGTGAGGCGATGCAGGTCGCGTTCAGCGGTGCCGGGTTCGTCGTCGTCCAGCCGTCGGAGGACTCCACCGACCGCTTCCACATCCGCGGCTGAGCGGGGAGAAACCATGCAGAGTTCACTGTTCGGCTACACCGAGGTCCAGTCCCAGGAGCGCTGGGCCCTCCAGAACAGGCAGATGTTGCGCGTCCTCCTCGGCGCGCAGAACCGCGAGGTGCTCGCGCGCAAGGGCACCATGGTCGCGTTCACCGGTGGCGTCGACTTCGACGGCCACCTGCAGAGCGGCGGCGAGCGCCGGGCCGCGCAGCAGACCGGCGAGCAGCTGAACCTCATGCGGTGCAGCGGCAACGGCACGGTGTTCCTCGCGAACATGGCGCAGGCCATCCACGTGATCGACCTCAACAACGAGGGCCTCACCGTGGACGGGCAGTACGTGCTGGCCCTCGACTCGACGCTGAGCTGGAACGTCGTGCGCATCGAGAGCGAGACCGGCATCGCCGGCGTCGGCGGCTACAACCTCGAGGTGGGCGGCACCGGCAAGCTCGCCGTCATGACCTCCGGCAAGCCGCTGGTCATGCAGGTGACCCCGCAGCAGGAGTGCTTCGCGGACGCCGACGCGGTCATCGCGTGGTCCACGAGCCTCGTGACGCGCATGGAGGCGCAGCTCACCTCGCAGCGCATCTGGAGCCGCCGCGGCGGCACCGGCGAGGGCTGGAACCTCAGCTTCCAGGGCCAGGGCTACGTCATCGTGCAGCCGAGCGAGCTGCTGCCCCCGACGTCCTTCACCGCGCCCGGCGGCTTCCTCGCCAACCGCGGCATGGGTCAGCAGGGCGGCATGCGCGGCAACACCTGGGGCAGCTGACCCAGGGCGTACGAGCGGAGAGCGCGCGGAAACGCGCGGCAGGGACCGATACACGAGCGCGGGGCGCGTCCGACACCGGACGCGCCCCGCGCTCGTGTTCCCGCATTTGTCGGTGCGCGGTTCAGCCGAGGGCGACCACGGCCCGCGCGACCAGCGTCCGCAGCGCATCGTCGGTCAGCTCGGGCAGCGCGTCGTACGCGAACCACCGCAGGTCCAGCGACTCCTCGCTGATGCGGACCGCGGCGTCGGGAGCGGCCACGGCGACGTACTCGACGTCGAAGTGCACGCTCCACGCGTCGGGCCCGCCGCAGCGCACCTCGTGGCGGTCCAGCGACACGGGCTCGGGCAGCAGTGTCAGCGCCGCCACGCCGGACTCCTCCACGGCCTCGCGCAGTGCCGCGCCGGCGAGCGTCGTGTCGGCGGCCTCGCAGTGCCCTCCGGTCTGGAGCCAGAGACCGACCTTCGGATGCAGCGTCAGGAGTACGCGGCCCTGAGCCGGATCGACCACCAGCGCACTGGCCGTGATGTGGCCCTCCCGACGGGATCGCCACACGCCGTCGTCGTACGCGTCCAAGTGGGCCACATAGGCGTCGCGCAGCCGCGCCTGCGCGTCGTTCGGCGCCTGCCAGCCCTTGAGCACCCGGCGGGCGTCCTCATGCAAAGTCATGCGCTCACCCTGCCGCATCCGTCAGGCGCCGTCGTCCCTGCGTCCTCGACCGGCCCGCTCCCGGCCCAGCCCTTCGCCCAGCCCTGTCTTAGTCCTTGTCCTTGTCCGGCCCGCCGTCACCCGCGTCGCGGCCGTCCTTGTCGTCGGTGCCGTCCGTGCCTTCGGTACCTTCGTCGGCGTCGGCGTCGGAGCCCTGTTCGCCCTGATCGGCCTGGTCCTCCAGCGACTCCAGGTCCTTGTCGAGCTGCGCGGTCAGGCCGGACAGGTCCAGCTCCTCGCGGTGCACAAAGCCGTCCGGGTCGTCCAGGTCGTCGGCGGTCGGCAGCATGTCCGGGTGTGCCCACAGGCCGTCCCGGCCCTCGACGCCGCGCGCGTCCGCCAGCGACGCCCACAGCCGTGAGGCGTCGCGCAGTCGCCGCGGCCGCAGCTCGAGGCCGACAAGGGTCGCGAACGTCTGCTCGGCCGGCCCGCCCGTCGCGCGGCGGCGGCGCAGCGTCTCGCGCAGGGCGTCGGCGGACGGGAGCCGCGGTGCCGCGGCGGCGTGCACGACCGCGTCCACCCATCCCTCGACCAGGGCCAACGCCGTCTCCAGGCGCGCCAGCGCGGCCTTCTGCGCCGGCGTCTCCTCGGGCTCGAAGAGTCCCTGGGTGAACGCCTCCTGCAACGCCTCCGGGTTCGTCGGGTCGATGCGCCCGGCGGCCTCCTCAAGGCGGCTCATGTCGACCTTGATGCCCCGCGCGTACGCCTCGACGGCCCCGAACAGGTGCTGCCGCAGCCACGGCACGTGCGCGAACAGCCGCTGGTGGGCGGCCTCGCGCAGGGCGAGATACAGGCGTACCTCGTCCTGCGGCAGGCCCAGGCCGGCCCCGAAGGCCGCGAGGTTGGCGGGCAGCAGCGCGGCCCGGCCCGCGGGACCGATGGGCAGGCCGATGTCGGCGGACCCGACGACCTCGCCGGCCAGCGCACCGAGCGCCTGGCCGACCTGGGCGCCGAACATCGCGCCGCCCATGCCGCGCATCATGCCGATCAGCGGCCCGGCCATCTGCTGCATCTCGTCGGGCATCATCTCGCCCATCGCGCTGACCACGCGCGTCGCCAGCGGCTCGACGAGCGCCTTCCACTGCGGAAGGGTCGCCTCGATCCACTCGGCGCGGCTCCAGGCCAGCGTCGTGGACGCGCCGGAGGGCAGCGAGGTCGCCTCGTCGAGCCACAGCTCGGCGAGCCGCACCGACTCCTCCACCGCGTTGCGGTCCACCTGGCCGACGCTCGCGTCGCCGCCCTTCTGGGCGACCGTCTGCCGGGCGATGTCGTGCGCGAGGTCCCAGTTGACCGGCCCGCCCTCGTACGAGAGCAGTTTGCCGAGCTGCTGGAACGCCGCACCGAGGTCGGCCGGGTTCATGTTGCCGAAGAGTGCGCCGAACGGGTTGTCACCCCCGAAGGGGTTGTCGGAGCCGCCGCCGAACGGGTCGAACCCGCCCGGGCCGCCGGGAACGCCCGGGCCCTTGCCGCCGGACCCGGAGCCGGAGCCCGGGCCGCCGCCCGAGCCACCGGATCCGCCCGCGCCGCCGGACCCGCCGGAGCCCTCGGCCCCGAACCCGCCGAATCCGAAGCCCGGGGAACTTCCCGACCCGCCTGGCGCGTCGGAGGAATCAGGGTCGTGACGGTCCGGATCACCGCCGCCCGTCGGCTTGCCGAAACCGAAGGGGAAGTCACCCATGACAACCTCCGTGCCGACCCCCGTCGCCGGGGGTGTGGCGGCGGCCTGCCTGGCCTGCCGCGCCTCGTTTGACCTGTCCCGGGGCGTGGGAAGGCGACCGGTCGCGGCGCGGAAACGCGCCTCGCGTCATGGTCATGGCCACACCTCGGGCAGGATGGATTGCGGATGCTGCGTCACATGCGGGCTTTCCGGACGCGTACTCCTCGGTAAACGTAGGCGAGCCGCACACACCAAACTAACCACGGGAGGCGGTCAGTGAGTTCCCAGCCTCCGCACGTTCGCTCTGGGCGGAGTGGGCGGGACCGGTCGGCCGGGGGGTCGGCGGACGGGTCCACGGAGACGCCCGCAGAGACCACCGAAGCGACGCCACAGGAGGCCGATATCGAGACCCGACGCGGTATGGGCCCGGGCGCGCGCCCGGTCGTGGCGGTCACCGGAGCGGCTTCCGGGATGGGCCACCGGGTGGCCCAGCTCCTGGTGGAGAACGAGCAGGTCAAACGGCTGGTCGCGATCGACGAGCGGCGGGGTGACATCCCCGGCGCGCAGTGGCGGATCATGGACGTCCGCGATCCGGCCCTTGCCGGGCGCCTCGACGGGGTCGACGTCGTCGTGCACCTGGCCTTGGACCTCTCGCTCGATTCGGAGCCGCGGGCGCGCGGCGCGCGGAACGTACGCGGGACGCAGACCGTCCTGACGGCCGCCGCGGCCGCCGGGGTGCCACGTGTCGTGCTGTGCACGTCGGCGATGGTCTACGGCGCGCTCCCGGAGAACGAGACCCCGCTCGACGAGGACGCCCCGCTCAAGGCCACCGCCGACGCGTCGCTGATCGGCGACCTGCTGGAGATCGAGGAACTGGCCGCCCGCGCGCCGCGCGCCCACCGTGCGCTCAACGTCACGGTGGTACGCCCCGCCACGCTGGTCGGCGGGCCCGAGGCGGACAGCGTCATGACCCGGCACTTCGAGGCACCGCGCCTGCTGGTCGTGTCCGGCAGCCGCCCGCAGTGGCAGTTCTGCCACGTCGACGACCTCGCCGAGGCGCTGGTGTACGCGGCACTCGGCAAGGTCGAGGGCGTCGTCACCGTCGGGTGCGACGGCTGGCTGGAGCAGGAGGAGATCGAGGAGCTGTCCGGCATGCGGCGCATGGAGCTGCCGGCCACGCTCGCCCTAGGGACCGCCGAGCGCCTGCACCGGCTCGGCATCACGCCCGCGCCGGCGGGGGACCTGGCGTACGCGATGCACGGCTGGGTCGTCCCCTCGACGCGCCTGCGCGATGCGGGGTGGCGCCCGTTGTGGACCAACGAACTGGCGTTCGCCGCGCTGCTCGAGGACGTCGAGGGCCGCCACGCGCTGGTCGCCCGGCGGCTCGGCCGCAAGGACGCCACGACGCTCGGTGCGGCCGGCGCGACGGTCGCGCTCATCGGCACCGCGGCGATCGTACGGAAGGTGCGCAAGCGGCGCGGCATCTGACCGCCCGGCCCGCCTGGCCGCCGCCCGACCGCGGAGCGGCCCGGGGAGCCGCGCGATCAGAGTCGTGGACGTGCCGTATCGCCGCCGCGCACAGCCGGGGCATACTGCGCCAGATGGGTATCCAGGCAGTGGAAGGTATGCACATGGACACCGATGTCATCCGCCTCCTCGACATCCGGGAGACACCGCTCTCGGTCGACGAGGTTTTCGCGGCGGTGGGGCACCCGACCGCCGGCGGCACCGACCTGTTCGTCGGCACCGTGCGCGACCACGACGGCGGCAAGGGCGTCACCGCGCTGGAGTACTCCGCGCACCCGAGTGCCGTCGCCGAGCTGCGGCGCGTCGCGGAGAAGGTCGTCGCGGACTTCCCGGTGTCGGCGCTGGCCGCCGTGCACCGCGTCGGAACGCTGGAGATCGGTGACATCGCGGTCGTGGTGGCGGTGTCGTGCCCGCACCGCGGCGAGGCCTTCGACGCGTGCCGCCGGCTGATCGACACCCTCAAGCACGAGGTGCCCATCTGGAAGCACCAAGTCTTCGCGGACGGCACCACGGAGTGGGTCGGCGCCTGCTGACCGCCTCGAACTCCCGGGAGGCTTGGGCAGATCGGGTGAATCGGTCAATAGTCCGAAATGCATCCCTAGCATCCGATAGATACGATTAACGCACTAATCCGTTGGGCTTCGGGCGGGGGTGCGGCATGCTGTCGATCGCGGGCTGGTGGGCCATTCCGACGGTGGCGTTGCTCGGCATCGTGTTGTGGACCTCATGGCGCGGACGCACCCGCGGACCGCAGGACATGCACGATTCCGTCGCCCACTACGAGCGCTTCCAGGCCGTGCTGACGCGCGTCGTCGAGGGCGATTCCCGATCCCCGGCCGACCCGAACGCCGACGAGCCCCGCGCTGCCGGGCGCCGCGACGTGCCGTAGTGTCGCGCTCATGTCGCGTCGTACCGCCACCCTGGTCGTCTCCGGCCTGATGTTCATAGCCCTGGCTATTGCGGCCATGTTCACGTCGGTGCCGTACGGGGAGTTGACCCCGGGCCCGACCGTCAACACGCTCGGCGACTACCGGGGCAAGCCGGTGATCGAAGTCGAGGACGCGCAGACGTACCCGACTTCGGGGCACCTCAACATGACGACCGTCTCGGTCACCAGCAAGGGCTACGACATGCCCCTGCTCGGCGCGTTCGTCGGCTGGGTGAAGGACGACGCCGACGTCGTCAAGAAGAGCAGCCTCTACCCGGACGACAAGACCGAGAAGCAGGTCGAGCAGGAGAACGCCGAGGAGTTCACGTCCTCGCAGGAGCACGCGAAGGTTGCGGCGTTCGAGAAGCTCGGCATCCCGGTCGACAAGCAGGTCGTCATCGCCAAGGTCAGCAAGGACATGCCGGCCACGGGGCAGCTGCACGCAGGCGACATCATCCTGTCGGTCGACGGCACCCCGGTCCGCGTCGAGGACGAGGTCGGCGCCGCGATCACCCGGCACAAGCCGGGCGAGACCGTCGAGTTCGTGGTCGACCCGGCCGACGCGCGCGGTACGCAGCGCACCGTCACGCTGACCACCGTCGCCGCCGAGGACGACGGCCGCTCGGTCGTCGGCATCACCCCCGGCGTCCTGCCCAAGTTCCCCTTCAAGGTGACCATCCACCTGGAGGACGTGGGCGGCCCCAGCGCGGGCCTGATGTTCGCGCTCGGCATCATCGACACGCTCAGCCCCGGCGACCTGACCGGCGGCAAGTTCGTGGCGGGCACCGGGACGATAGACGACAAGGGCAGCGTCGGACCCATCGGCGGCGTCACGATGAAGACCATCGCGGCGAAGCGGGCGGGCGCCAAGTACTTCCTGACGCCGAAGGGCAACTGCGCCGAGGCGGCCAAGGACAAGCCGAGCGGCCTCACGCTCGTGCAGGTCGACACGCTCGACGACGCGATGGCCGCCCTCGGCGTCATCAGCACCGGACAGGGCACCCTGACCGAGTGTCAGAAGTAGCAGCCGTCACGGCTACGCGAACGTCGCGCGCAGCGCCTCGGCCAGCCCGGGGACGAGATCCGCGCCGGACAGCACCTCCAGGTCGGAGTCCTTCTCGCGCAGCCGCAGCACGGATTCGCGCGTACCGTCGCGCAGTACGCCGACCGCGATCCGCACCTCCTGGCGGTCCGGCCGCTCGGCGACCCACGCGGCGATCTCCTCGTCCGTCCCGGTGGTCGGCATCTCGGCCTCCGCGGCGGGCGGCAGCATGAGGCGTTCGAGCACGATCGCGCAGCCGAGCACCGGGTCGGGCCAGGCGATCCCGGCGAGGAAGTCGTCGATCGGCGTCTCGTTCGGGATCTCGTCCTGCTCGATCGGGGTGAGCGCGGTGGCCGCCCCCTCCTCGGCGGCGAGCCCGAGCTCCTTGGCCAGCTGTGGCTCGGATCGCACCAGAGCGGCGGTGTCGACGAGCGCGTACAGTCGGGCGGGCTGGTCCCACCCGAACGCCGCGACGTGGCGTTCGATCTCCACGACGGCCTGGGTCAGTGCAACGGTCATGCCCCCATCATCCCGGTACGGCGCACCGCCTCGTCCCCCGGACACTTCCGCCGTGTCGGTGGGGAACCATGGCCGGGCTCGGTAAGTTGACGAGTCGAGCGCCGACCGGGCGCAACCAGGTAATGATCGAGGTGCGCACCCTTGGTTTTTCAGATGCCCGAACGCGGCGACCCCGGAGGTCGCCGCATCAGATTGGGAGCCCCGTCCCGCCGTCTGCGAACACTCCTGCTGACGCTCGCCATCATCGTGGTGGTCGGCGTCGCCTGGGTGCTCTTCGCCAACTTCTGGACTGAATGGCTCTGGTACAAGTCGGTCGGCTACGGCAACGTCTTCACGACGCGCCTGTGGACGCGACTCGGACTGTTCCTGGTCTTCGGCCTGCTCATGGCGGCCGCGGTCGGCCTCAACATGTACTTCGCCTATCGGCTGAGGCCCGCGTTCCGCGGCATGTCGATGGAGCAGCAGAGCCTGGACCGCTACCGGTCGGCCCTCGCGCCGTTCCGCGTGTGGGTTCTGATCGGCCTGTCGCTGATCGTCGGCGTCATCGCCGGGACCTCCGCCTCCGGGCACTGGGGCACCTGGCTTCAGTTCGTCAACGGAGTGTCCTTCGGGGTCGAGGACCCGCAGTTCCACAAGGACGTCTCGTTCTTCGCATTCGACCTGCCGTTCTACCGGTTCCTGGTCAACTTCGGGTTCGTCGCGGTCGTGGTCGGCCTCGTCGTCGCGGTGCTGACGCACTACCTGTACGGCGGCCTCCGCGTACAGAGCCCGGGCGCCCGGGCGACCCCCGCCGCACAGGCCCACATCTCGCTGCTGCTGGGCCTCTTCGTGCTGCTGAAGGCCGTCGCCTACTGGCTCGACCGGTACTCGCTGGCGGTGTCCTCGGGCGACTTCAAGTCCGCCTCACAGTTCACCGGCCTCCGCTACACGGACGCGAACGCGGTGCTGCCCGCGAAAACGATCCTGTTCATCGTCGCGCTCATCTGCGCCGTGCTGTTCTTCGTCAACGTGTTCCGCCGCACCTGGGCGCTGCCGATCATCGGCTTCGGCCTCATGGTGCTGTCCGCGGTGCTCATCGGCGGCCTGTACCCGTTCATCGTCGAGCGCTTCCAGGTCAAGCCGAACGCGCAGTCGAAGGAAGCCAAGTACATCGAGCGCAACATCCAGGCGACGCGCGAGGCGTACGGAATAGCGGACGTGCAGGCGGAGGGCTACGCAGGCTCCGTCGACACGCGCGCCGGCCTGCTCGACGAGGCCACCGGCGCGGCCAGTATCCGCCTGCTCGACCCGAACATCGTGGGCCCGACGTTCCAGCAGCTCCAGCAGCTGAAGCAGTTCTACGGCTTCAGCCGCACGCTCGACGTCGACCGCTACGCGATCAACGGCAAGACGCAGGACACCGTGATCGCGCTGCGCGAGCTGAACCCGAACGGCGGCCAGACCCGCAACTGGGTCAACGACCACACCAAGTACACCCACGGCTACGGCGTCGTCGCGGCCGACGGCAACCGGGTGACGGTCGAGGGCAAGCCCGAGTTCATCGTCTCGGACATCACCGCGGACGGCGCACAGGGCCCGCTCGGCCAGTACGAGCAGCGCATCTACTTCGGCGAGAAGACGACGGAGTACTCCATCGTCGGCGCGCCGAGCGGTGCCACGCCGACCGAGATCGACTACCCGGACGAGAAGCTGCCGGGCGGTCAGGCGACGTACACCTACAAGGGCGACGGCGGCGTGCCGATCGGGTCGACGTTCAACAAGCTGCTGTACGCGACCAAGTTCGCGGACGGCAACATCCTGTTGTCCGACTCGATCAACGACAAGTCGAAGATCCTGTACAACCGCACGCCGAAGGAGCGGGTCGAGGCGGTCGCGCCGTGGCTCACCATCGACGGCGACCCGTACCCGGCCGTGGTGGACGGGCGCATCCTGTGGATCGTGGACGCGTACACGACGTCGAACGGCTACCCGTACTCGACGCGCACCACGCTGGGCGACGCGACCACCGACTCGGCCGTCCGTGCCGACGAGCGGCGCGGCGCGGTCGGCAATACCGGCAACGTCAACTACATCCGCAACTCGGTCAAGGCCACCGTCGACGCCTACTCCGGCAAGGTGACCCTGTACCAGTGGGACGACAAGGACCCCGTCCTCAAGACGTGGATGAAGGCGTTCCCCGGCACGGTCAAGAAGGCGTCGGAGATCTCGGACGGCCTGATGCAGCACCTGCGCTACCCGCAGGACCTGTTCAAGGTGCAGCGCGAGATGCTGACCCGCTACCACGTGACCGACCCGCGCACGTTCTTCAACGGCTCCGACGTGTGGAAGGTCCCGCAGGACCCCACGAGCGCGAAGCAGGTGGGCGGCGAGCAACCGCCGTACTACCTGTCGATGAAGATGCCGCCGGCGCAGGGACAGCCCGCGGAGACGGCGCAGTCCTTCAGACTGACGAGCGCATTCGTGCCCAACCAGCGGCAGAACATGGCGGCATTCCTCGCCGTGAACGCCCAACCAGGGCCGAATTACGGCAAGTTCAGACTTCTGACCTTGCCGTCGACAACCGCCATCAACGGGCCTGAACAGATGCAGAACGTGTTCACGTCCAATACGGAAGTCGGCAAGGTCCTCAACGTCTTGCAGCTGACCAACTCGCAAGTCGTGTACGGCAACCTGCTGAGCCTTCCGGTGGGCGGAGGCATGCTCTACGTCGAACCGGTGTACGTGAGAGCCGCGGCGGCGAACTCGTACCCGCTGCTCCAGAAGGTGCTGGCGTCGTACGGCAACAAGATCGCCTTCGAGAACACCCTCGAACAGGCGCTGGCGGTGCTGTTCGCCGGTGCGCCACCGTCGGTGACTCCTGACGATCCCAACGCCCCGGCGCCACCGGGCGGCACCACACCGCCGAGCACGGGTACGCCCGCCCCGGGCACGACCACGCCGGCACCCGGTGCCTCCACCCCGCCGCCGGGCCAGAGCCCGTCGGTCAAGGCCGCCCTCGACGACGCCCAGAAGGCGATCCAGAAGGCGGACGCGGCACTGAAGGCCGGCGACTTCGCCCTGTACGGCCAGGCGCAGCAGGAGCTTTCCGCGGCGATCAACCGGGCCATCGCGGCGGAACAGGCGGCCACGGCCGCACCACCGGCCGCGGGGGCATCGCCACCGGCCACCGGAGCGTCACCACCGGCGAGCCCATAGCGGCACCGGTACCAGCACAAGCACAACAGCAGTGCGCCTGACCGGGTTGTCCTGGCTCTCCCGCCCCGCGCGGAAGGGCCGGGGCAACCCGGTTGGCGTTTCCCGAGGCCGCCGACGGGTCCGGCGGGGGCCGGGCAACTCGTTTGGCGTTCTCCCTCCCCATCGCGTAGGGTAAAGCCATACCGACGCGGGGTGGAGCAGCTCGGTAGCTCGCTGGGCTCATAACCCAGAGGTCGCAGGTTCAAATCCTGTCCCCGCTACGAAGTCGAAGGCGACGCATGCCCACGGAAAGCGTGGGCCGCGTCGCCTTCGTTCTTTTTGCGGCTTCGCCGCGAGGCGGGGGCTCCGCCACCCGCACCCCCTCTTTTCTGCGTTGGAGGGATCCGTCTCACTGGGTGGGGGCGGATTCCGTCGGTGTGGGGTGGCCGGCTTCGCTTCGCTCGCCACCGGGTGCGGAGCGGAATCCGTCCCGCCGGTGAATGCGCCGTGTTTGCGGGGTTCCGGATCGCGGGGGCGTTCGGCGTCGCTTCGCTCGCCACCGGCTGCGGAGCGGATTCCGGCGCGTGGGTGAATGCGCCGTCTTTGCGGAGGTTCCGGTGCATTGGCGTGGCCGGCTTCGCTTCGCTCGCCACGTGCCGCGGAGCGGGATCCGTCCCATCGGTGAATGCGCCGTCCTCGCGGATGTTCCGGATCGCTGGGGCGTTCGGCATCGCTTCGCTCGCCACCGGCTGCGGAGCGGACTCCGTCCCGTCGGTGAATGCGCCGTTTTTGCGGAGGTTCCGGTGCGTTGGCGTGGCCGGCTTCGCTTCGCTTGCCACGTGCCGCGGAGCGGGATCCGTCCCATCGGTGAATGCGCCGTCCTCGCGGATGTTCCGGATCGCTGGGGCGTTCGGCGTCGCTTCGCTCGCCACTTGGTGCGGGGCGGATTTGTCTCGGTGGTGAGTGCGTCGGCTTTGCGGGCCGGTGCGTTGGGGTGGGTGGCTTTGCTTTGGGGGCCGGTGGGGTTAGGGGGTTTGGTTGGGGACGCTTAGGGCCAGGACTGCGGTGTCGTCGTCCAGGCCGGTTCCGAAGGAGTCGAGTAGCTCGCGGATTGCGGCCACTGTGTTGGTGGCGGTTGTGGGTGCGAGGGTTTTGGCGAAGTCGAGGAGGGCGTGTTCGCCGTAGCGGGCTTCGGAGGTGCGGGCTTCGGTGAGGCCGTCGGTGTAGAGCAGGAGCGTGTCGCCGGGGTGCAGGCGGATGGCCGTGGTGGCGACGTGGGCGTCGGGGAAGACGCCGATCAGTTGGCCGCCGGGGGTGGGCAGGAAGTCGGTGCGGCCGTCGGCGCGCATCAGGAGGGCCGGGGGATGGCCGCCGCCGGCCAGGGTGACGTGGAAGCCGTCGTCGTCGGGGACGAGCAGGCCGAAGAGCACGGTGCAGAATCGGGGGTCGGGGCCGTTGTACTCGTGGTTGAGCACGGTGTTGAGGTTGCCGAGTACCGCGGCCGGCTCGGGGTCGTAGACCGCCGCCGCGCGCAGCGTGTAGCGGGTCAGGGACGTGACGGCGGCCGCGGCGGCGCCCTTGCCGCACACGTCGCCGAGGAAGAAGCCCCAGGTCTCGCCGGACAGCGGGAAGAGGTCGTAGAAGTCGCCGCCGACCTCGTCGGTCGAGGCGACGTGGTAGTAGGCGGCCACGTCGAGGCCCGGCACGCCGACGAGCACGGGCGGCAGCAGCGTCTGCTGGAGGGTGGCGTTCAGCGCCGCGAGTCGTTCGCGTTCGCGCTCGGCTTCGTCGCGGGCGCGCAGCAGTTCCTGCTCGTACGTGCGTCGGTCGCGGGCGTCGAAGACGGTGGTGCGGATGAGCAGCGGTGTGCCGTCGGCGCCGGTCTTCACCGTCGAGGTGACCAGGACCGGTAGCCGGTTCCCGTCCGCCGTCCGGAATTCGAGGGCGATGCCGCTGATCTCACCCTGCATGCGCAGGAGCGGGGCGAAGTGGGTCTCGTGGTAGATCCTGCCGCCGACCGTCAGCAGGTCGGAGAAGGACTTGCGGCCCACCAGATCGCGGCGCTGGTAGCCGAGCCAGTCCAGGAGTGTGCCGTTGACCTTGGCGATCTGTCCGTCCAGCAGGGTGGACAGATAGCCGCAGGGGGCGTTTTCGTACAGGTCCTCCGCGCTGTCCTCGAGCAAGGCGGAGAACGGGGCTTCGTCGTCCGGCGGTCCGTCGGAGGCGTTCTCGCTCCCGGGGCCCCCGGATTTGCACATCACCGGAGGCCCCCGGCAAACGCGGCGATCGCGGCGGCGGTCTCCTCCGGTGCCGCGAGTTGTGGGCAGTGGCCGGTGGCGTTCAAGGTGACCAGGGTGCTTCCCGGCATCTGCGCGTGGACGAACGCCCCCACCTCCGGCGGGGCGATCGCGTCCCGGGAGCACTGCGCCACGAGGGTCGGAACGGTGGCCTTCGCGAAGTCGTCGCGGTTGTCGGACAGGAATGTCACCCGGGCGAAGACCCGGGCGATTTCGGGGTCGGTGCGGCAGAAGCTGTTGGCAAGCTCCTCGCCCAGCTCCGGCCGCTCCGGGTTGCCCATGATGATCGGGGCCATGGCACCGGACCAGCCCAGGTAGTTCGCCTCCAGCGACTCCAGCAGCTCGTCGATGTCCGCGGCGCTGAAGCCGCCCCGGTACCCGGTTTCCGGGTCGTCGACGAAGCACGGCGACGGGGCGAGCAGGACCAGTCCGGCGAAGGCGTCCGGTTCCCGGGCCGCGGCCAGGACGCCCATCGTCGCGCTCACCGAGTGCCCCACGAACACCACCGGGCCCATCGCCAGCTCGCGGCAGATGTCGAGAATGTCCTCCACGTAGCCGTCGAGCGAGGAGTAGCGCTCCGCCGACCACGCCGACAGGTCCGAGCGGCCCGCCCCCACGTGGTCGAATCGGACCACGGTGAAGTCCCGCTCCAGCAGGGGCACCACCAGGCGCCACAGGTTCTGGTCGCACCCGAAACCGTGCGCCAGCATGATGACCGGCCCATTCGTTCGGCCGGTTACCACCACGTGGTTCCTGTTTCGGACATCCATACGATGCATCCTGACAGACCGGGGCCGGTTCCCGGCGCCTCGATGTCTCCCAGTGAACCTCACGGTTGGACGGCTCGCATCGCCCGTGCGCCGGCGCTCCCCGCGGTCAGGGTGTCGTGGTCAGGAGGTCGACGGTTCGGGCGGTGTCCTCCTCGCCGTGGCCGGCGGCCAGCAGGCGTTCCATCAGGGCGAAGTAGGGCGTCAGGAGTTCCGGGCTGACGTTCTGGCCCTTGGCGGTGTCGAGGAACGTGGGGATGCCGGCGACCTGCATGGCCAGGTTGGAGACGACGCCGGTGGTGTAGTCGCCGCTCTCGAGGCGTTGGGCGACCTGGTCGATGCCCTCGCTCATGGCGTTGATCCAGCCTTTGAGCAGTGGGGCGAACCCGGTGGGGCTGATGTCCTCGTTGCGGATCAGCGCGAAGGCGTGGGTGACGCCGGAGAACATGCCGTACATGCCGCTCAGCAGGGCGATGTCGTGGAGGCTGGCGAAGCCCGGGTCCTCTCCTGTGAAGGTGGCGTCGGCGGGCGCTTGGAGTGTGGCGCGGTGTTCGTCGAAGAGGTCGCGCGAGCCGCTGTAGAAGATGAACGGACCGGACTGCGGTACGCCGATCATCGGGGGGACGGCCATGATTCCGCCGTCGAGGAAGCGGGCCCCGCGGGCGCGGGCCCACTCGGCCCGGCGGCGGGCCTGTTCGGGGGTGCCGGTGGTGAGGTCGACGAGGTCTTTGCCGGTCAGGTCGACGTCGGCGAGCGTCGTGGTCACGGACGCGCCGTCGAGGAGGCAGACCACCACGAGCGGGCTTGCGGCGACGGCGTCGGCGGCGGTCGCGGCGGCCTTGGCGCCGTCGGCGACCAGGGCGTCGGCGCGCGAGGGGGTGCGGTTCCAGACCGTGAGCGGGTGTCCGGCGGCGAGCCAGGTGCGGGCGAGGGCGGTGCCCATCGCGCCGAGGCCGAGAAGGGTGACCGGGCGATTTGCGGGAATTTGCTGGCTTTCCGTCATGCCGACAAGGCTGCCGGGTGGGTGCCGGCCGCTCAAGTACGCACTTTGGAGTCACTGGTTACTCTCGGGTGAGTGTCCAGGTGGGAAGGGGTGCGAGGCACAGGTGGCCAGTGAGCGCAGGAGGCCGGGACAGTACGTCTGCGGCATCGACGCGGCCCTCGGCGTGATCGGCGGCAAGTGGAAGGTGCTCATCATCTGGGCGCTCCACGAGTACCCGGGCATCCGGTTCGGCGAACTGCGCCGCCAGGTGCCGGGCGTCACGGTGAAGGTCCTCGCGTCGCACCTGCACGAGTTGGAGGAGGACGGCATCGTGCACCGCGTCGCGTACGACGAGGTGCCGCCGCGCGTCGAGTACTCCCTGACGGAGACCGGGATGCTGCTCAACAAGGCGCTCGGGCCGCTGGGGGCCTGGGGTCGCGACAACATCATGGGCGGCGCCGACCACAGGGAGCACCCCGCGCGCGGCTGAGGGGTGGTGCGGGCGCGGTCGGCGGGTGGTCGAGGATGTGGGTGGTATCTGCCGGACGTTGTGATGGAGCAGCAGTTATGGGCGAGGCCCTGTTCGTCAAGATCTGCGGGCTGAAGACCGAGCTCGACGTCGACGCAGCCGTGGAGGCGGGCGCCGACGCGATCGGGTTCGTGTTCTCGGCCAGTCCGCGGCGGGTGGACGCGGCCACCGCGGCGAGGCTCGGCGCGCGGGTGCCGGAGGGTGTGCTGACGGTCGGCGTCTTCAAGGACGAGCCGTTGGGCGAGGTACGGGCGGTGGCGGAGGAGTCCGGGGTCCGCGCCGTGCAGCTGCACGGGGATTACGAGGCTGCGGATTTCCGGGAGTTGCGGGCGGGCGGGTGGACGCTGATCCGGGCCGCCGCGTTCGGCGACACCGTGCCGCGCTGCGGTGAGTTTGGCGAGGACATGCTCCTGCTCGACGCACCTGTCCCGGGCTCGGGTACGGCGTGGGACTGGAGCCGCATGCCCGGGTCGGCGGCCGGGGAGCGGTGGTTGCTCGCCGGCGGGCTCGCGCCGGACAACGTCGCGGAGGCCGTGGCGGCGGCGCGGCCGTGGGGCGTCGACGTCTCGAGCGGGGTCGAGGCGAGTCGGGGCGTCAAGGACCCGGCGCTGATCGTGGAGTTCGTGAAGGCGGCGCGCTCGCGGGCGTGACGGGTGCGGCGCACGCGCAACCGACCGGTCCTCAGGGGCCGGTCGGTCGGGTCGCGCGGTTCCGTCAGAGGGAGATGCGGCGGCGGAGGCCGCGCAGGGGCGCGGTCAGGACGGCGCGGGCCAGACGGTGTCCGGCCCGGGTCGGGCGCGGCGTCAGGTCCTGGATCAAGGTGGCGGACTCGCGTGCGGCACGCGCGGACGCCTCGGGTGCCTTGGCCGGAGCCGGGGCATGCCCGAAGAGGGCGAGATGCCGTTCGAGTCGGTCGCCGGTGCCGCCGCGCATGGCGTCGACCGCGGGGATCGGAACCCGTCGCGGCCTGCTCGAATGGTCCATTCCTGATATGACCACGACGCAGACCGTACCCCATCGGAGGCCCTCTGTGACCGGCCGTTCGGGCATGTCGCGGGGCTGATTTCCGGTGCGTGCGGCGGTGTCGCGACGTCGATTTCACGCCGTACGCCGCAGGTCGCCGTTTGGCCAACGGAAAGTTGGAACAATTCCGGCGAATCGTGCGGTCATATATCGATTCGGCGATGTGTACGACGAGGGTGGTCGGCTCCAGGTGGCCTTGATTTCTTTCGCGGTCGCCCGGACGATGTGACGAACATCATGGCGAAATCCGTTTCGAGATATCGAAACGTCTCCCACGTCGGCCGAGAGGCGACCGCGCATGACCGACCGGGTCGAGATCGTCGCAAGCCGCCGCCCGTATGTCGACGGGCAGTTCGTCGGTTCCGGCTCCGCGTTCGATGCCGATCCGACGACCCGCGAAGGGGTTTTCGGGCCTGCCGCGACCGTTCACGGGTACGCGGATGTGGACGAAGCGGTCGCGGTCGCCGACGACTTGCCGTTCGGACTGTCCGGCGGTGTGCGCACGGACGACCCCGACCACCGCATGAGCGGCTTGGGAAGGGAGTGGGGCGTGGCCGGGATCGGGGCGTTCCAGCAGCACATATCGGTGGGGTCCTCATGAGCGGGGCGTTCAAGGCGGGTGCGCGGGTGGTCGTACGCGGCGGCGAAGTCGTCGACGGTTCGGGCGCGCCGGCCTTCCGGGCGGACGTCCTCGTGGTGGACGGCCGGGTCGAGGAACTCGGGCCGGATCTGACAGGCGATCACATCCTCGACGCCACAGGCTGCGTGGTCGCTCCGGGCTTCATCGACGTGCACACGCACTACGACGCCCAGGTGTTCTGGGACCCGGCCTGCACTCCCTCCAGCTACCACGGCGTCACCACGGCCGTGCTGGGCAACTGCGGCTTCTCGCTGGCGCCTTGCCGCCCCGAGCGGCGCGCGCTCATGGTCCGGATGCTGCACGACCTGGAGGACATGCGCACCGACACCCTGGAGGAGGGGGTCGACTGGGGCTTCGCGACGTTCGCCGACTACCTGGACGCCGTGGAGCGACTGGGTCCGGACATCAACCTGGCGGCATACGTCGGCCATTCGGCCGTACGCATCGACGTCATGGGCGAGGACGCCTACGAGCGCGAGGCCACCGTCACCGAGATCGTCGAGATGCGGCAGGTCGTACGCGACGCGCTGGCCGCCGGGGCGATCGGCTTCGCGACCAGTGCCTCGCCGACCGGCCGCCGCTGCCCGTCGCGCTTCGCGAACCTCGAGGAGACCGTCGGCATGCTGGCCGAACTCCGGGACGCGGGGCGCGGGATCGCGTCGTTCGTGCCCGGCGGCGAACTCGACCACGCCGCGCTGTACGCCCTCCAGCCCGAGATCGGCCGGCCGTTCACCTGGACCGCCATGCTCGCCCTCGCCGACGGGCGGCACCGCGACTGGGTGGAGCTGCACCGCGAGGGCGTCGAGGCGGGGGCCGCCGTGCACCCCCAGGTGAGCTGCCGCCCGCTGGTCGCGCAGACCACGCTGCTCGCCCCGTTCGCCCTGCGCGCGCCGTGCCTGGCCGAGTTGGAGGGGCGGTCGCCGGTGCTGCGCGCCGCGGCGTACCGCGACCGGACCTGGCGCGAACGCCTGGAACAGGAGCTCGGCCAAGGCCTGCTGGCCCCGCGATGGGACCGCTGGTACGTCGCGGAGTCGCCCACCCGGCCGTCGTGGCACGGGCGTTCGGTGACCGAGATCGCCGAGGAACGCGGCGTCGCCCCGCTCGACGCGGCGTTCGACACCGCGCTGGACGACGACCTCGCGACCCGGTTCACCGTCGTGCTCGCCAACGACGACGAGGACGAGGTCGCCGAACTCCTGCGGCTGGACGGCGCCGTGCTCGGTCTGTCGGACGCGGGCGCGCACCCCGACCAGATCTGCGACGCGGTCGCCCCGACCGACCTGCTCGGCGGATGGGTGCGCGAGCGAGGTGTCCTGACGCTCGAACAGGCGGTCCGCAAGCTGACCGGCGAGGTCGCCGACCTGTTCGGCCTGGCCGGGCGCGGGTACGTCCGCCCGGGCGCCGCCGCCGACCTGGTCGTCTTCGACCCCGATGAGGTCGGCCCCGGGCCGATCCGCCGCGTCGCCGACTTCCCCGCGAACGCCGACCGCCTGACCGCGGACGCCCCGACCGGCCTGCGGCACGTGCTGGTCCGCGGCGTCCCGATCCGCCGCGACGGTGCCCAGGTCGGCAAGCCCCGGGACGCCGAAGGCCGTTCGCCGGGCCGCGTGCTGCGGCACGGGATCGACGCGGCGTTGTTCACGCCGCCGGGAAGGGAGCCGGGGATCGCCCAGAGCCCGGTGGACGGCACGGCAGGGGGTCTCGGGTCTCCCCGGGGCCCGGTGGACGACACGGCAGGGGGCCTCGGGACTCCCCAGGGCCCGGTGGACGGCATCGCAAAGGCACGAGGCAAGCACGCCCGGGACTGAGAGAGGCACGCCGTGACCCAGGATCAGAAGACCGAGCCGCAGGCGCAGTTCGACGCGTTCGCGGCGAAGGACGCACTCAACGGCGTCGGCATCGTCAAGGACCCGTACCCGCGCCTTGCCGAACTCCGCGCCCAGTGCCCGGTCCACCAGGGTTCGGTCTCGGCGCGGTTCGACATGCCGGGTGCGGACCGCATCATCGCGGCGGAGGACGCCCAGGCCTCGGTCTACACCTTCCAGGGCGTGGACGCGGTGCTGCGCGACGTGCAGACCTTCTCGTCGAACTGGTACCACGTCACCCTCGGCGAGGTGATCGGCCGCACGATCCTGGAGATGGACCCGCCCGAGCACCGCCGCTTCCGGTCGCTCATCTCGCCCGCCTTCACGCGCCGCGAAATGCTGCGCTGGGAGGAGACGTTCGTACGCGACATCGCCAACTCCCACATCGACCGGTTCGTCGCGGACGGACGGGCGGACCTGGCCGCCGACTTCGCGTTCCACTACCCGGTCCACGTCATCGCGGTGGCCGCCGGGATGCCGGTGGCCGACCTCCCGGAGTTCTACCGGCACACGGCACTGCTGACCAACGTCGCCGCGTCCCAGGAGGAACGTCTCGCCGCCTCGCGCGATCTGGGCGCCATGGTCCGGCAGTTGATCGACGCGCGGCGCAAGGAGCCGTCCGACGACCTGATCGGTGTGCTCGTCCGGGCGAGCCTCACCGACGAGGAGTGGGACGGCACCGGCAAACGGCAGTTGACGGACGACGAGATCATCGCGTTCCTGCGGCTGCTGGTCCCGGCCGGGGCGCAGACCACCTACCGGGCCATCACCACGGTCCTGTACGGCCTGCTGAGCCACCCCGACCAACTCGACGCGGTACGCGCCGACCACGGGCTCATCCCGCAGACCGTCGAGGAGGGGCTGCGCTGGGAGGTGCCGCTGCTCGCGGTCGGGCGTACGGCGTTGCGCGACACCGAGGTCGAGGGGTGCCCGGTCCGGGCCGGGCAGATCGTCAACACGCCGTTCGCGGCCGCGAACCACGACCCCGCGCGCTGGGAGCGGCCCGACGACTTCGACATCTTCCGCAGCGCGGTACCGCATGTCGCCTTCGGCGTCGGCCCGCACGTGTGCCTGGGCATCCACGCGGCGCGGATGGAGATGCGCGTCGCCCTCGAACTGCTCCTGACCCGGCTGCCCGGCCTGCGGCTCGACCCGAACACGCCGTGCGAGGGGGTCACCGGGCTCGGGTTGCGGACCGCCGTGCGCCTGCCCGTGGTGTTCGACACGGTCTGACGGCCGCTCTGTTGATCTCACGCGCCACGCGTTAGCGTGCCGCCGCACTCGGCCGCCTGTGCCGAGGCCGCGTATTCCGACACATGCGGACATATGCGCACCATGCGTGGATGCGGCAGGGAACGGGGTTGGGCGCGATGACGGACGACAAGCTCGGCGTGGTGATCGTGGGGACCGGTTTCGGCTGCCTGACCCACCTGCCGGCGTTCCGCGACGCCGGGTTCGAGGTGCGGGCGCTGGTCGGCCGCGACCCGGAGAAGACGGCGGCGCGGGCCGAGCGGTTCGGCGTACCGCACGCCCTCACCTCGCTCGGCGAGGCGCTGGCCCTGGACGGCGTGGACGCGGTGAGTGTCGCGACGCCCCCGCACACGCACTGCGACATCGTCGTGCAGGCCGTCGAGGCGGGCAAGCACGTCGTGTGCGAGAAGCCGTTCGCGGCCGACCTGGGCGAGGCGCGGCAGTTGCTGGCGGCGGCCGAGAAGGCCGGCGTCGTGCACATGCTCGGCACCGAGTTTCGCTGGTCGACGTCGCAGGCACTGCTCGCGCGCCTGATCGCGCAGGGCGCGGTCGGTACGCCCAGGCTCGCGACCTGGCTGCTGCACATCCCGGTGCTCGCCGGGCCGGACGCCGGCATCCCGGACTGGTGGGGGCGCGCGGAGGACGGCGGGGGCTGGCTGGGCGCGCACGCGACGCACTGGGTCGACCAGATCCGGTACACGCTGGGCGAGTTCGAGGGAGTGAGTGCCGGACTGCCCATCGTGTCGGACCGGCCCGGGCAGACCGCCGAGGACACGTTCAACATCCGCTTCCGCACGGTGACCGGCGTCGAGGGCTCTCTCCAGAGCTCGGCGGGGGTGTACGGCCCGCCGCTGATGATCACGCGCGTCGCGGGCACGCACGGCTCGGCGTGGGTCGAGTTCGACGACGTGTACGTCGGCGACGCCGAGGGCGACCGCAAGGTGGAGGTGCCGGAGGACCTGGCCAACCCCGCGCCGGAACCGCCGCCGGGGGACCTGCTGCACACGGCGTACGACCTGCTGCACTGCATGGGCATCGACCGGGCGCCGTACGCCCGGCTCGCGGGCGTCTTCCGGGACCGCATCCTCGGGCGCGAGGTGCCGGCCGACCCGCCGGTGGCGACGTTCGCCGACGGGGTGGCGGGCCAGGCGGTCATGGACGCCGTCCGGCGGTCGGCTGCCGAGAACACCTGGGTGGCGGTCGACCCGGCGTAGACCGCCGTCGGCGGCGCGGCGAAATGGATTTGGCGTAGCGGGCGCCCTGCCGTAGTGTTGTGTTCACCGACGCGGGGTGGAGCAGCTCGGTAGCTCGCTGGGCTCATAACCCAGAGGTCGCAGGTTCAAATCCTGTCCCCGCTACCACGTACGAAGGTCCGGTCACCAACTGGTGACCGGACCTTCGCCGTTCCCGACACCGCATTGTCATCTGTTAATCGAGAAATCGACCCTGACGGGTGCGTCCGTTGATGCGACGATGGACGCATGGGGGTACGACGGGGCCGAAGTGAGCGGAGCGCGCCCGCGCAGCCGCTACCCGGTCATGCCCAAAAGCCCGGCGACGAACCCGACCCCCACGCAACCGCCTACGCCGACACGCATGGTGACCCGTACGCGCCCGAAGACACCGACCCCCACGCGGACATCGCCGACGGCCCGATGACGGTGGTCCTGGACCGCGGCCGCGCCGACGCGTTCGTGCCGCCGCGCGGCAAGAGGCCCGACGACTATGCGGTGTTGGTGCCGTTCCGGCCGCGCCGCCCGTCGCGCTCCGGCCCGGAGTTCGCCGGCGAGGACCCGTCGTCGGGCTCGCTGCGCATCGGCGCGGGCCTCGGCGACACCGACCTCGACCACCGCGAACTCGCCGAGCTGGAACGCCGCTACCGCGACCGCGCCGGCCGCGACGCCACCGCCGCGAGCCGCCTCGGCCTGATGCTCCTGCGCCGTGGCGAGGAGGACGAAGCCGAGACCTGGCTGCGCCGCGCGGCCGAGGCCGGGCACCGGGGAGCGGCCACCAACCTCGGCGTACTGATGCACCGTCAGGACCGTTGGGACGAGGCGCGCCGCTGGTGGTACCGCGCGGCCGAGGCCGGCAGCCGCATCGCCGCGTTCTCGCTCGGCGCGCTGCTCCTCGACGCGGTGCCGGAGGACGCGCCCGTCCACGACAACGACGACGTGAGCCAGGCTCTCTACTGGCTGCGCAACGCGGCCGAGGCCGGACACGTGCGCGCGGCGCTGGTGCTCGGCGAGTTCCACGAGCAGCAGGGCCAGGCCGGTGCGGAGCGCTGGTACCGGCGGGCCGCGGAGGCGGGGCACCCGGAGGCGGCGTACCGGCTCGGCCGGCACGGACAGGAGCGCGGCGACGAACGTGCCGCGTCCGCCTGGTACTTGCGGGCGGCCTCGTGCGGCCACGTCCGTGCCGCGGTACGCCTGGCCCGACTCCTGCACCGGGCGGGCGACACCGGAGAGGCCGAGAGCTGGTTCCGCCTCGCCGCCGAGGAGGGCGACCCGGGCGCCGCGCGCGCACTCGGTTTCCTGCTCCAGGACGCGGGCGACACCGACGGCGCGGCGCACTGGTGGCGCCGGGCCGCCGAGGCCGGCGACGGCACCGCGGCCAACGCCCTCGGCGCGCTGCTGGCCGCCGAAGGCCACCCCGCCGAAGCCGCGCACTGGTACGAACAGGCCGCCGCCACGGGCGAGTCCAACGGCGCCTTCAACCTCGGCCTGCTGCACACCGCCCGCGACGACGAGGCGTCCGCGGAGCGGTGGTACCGCATGGCCGCGTACGCCGGCCACGCCGACGCCGCCAACGCCCTTGCCGGACTGCTGCTTTCGCGCGAGGACGAGGAGGAGGCCGAGGTCTGGTTCGCACGCGCGAGCGAAGCCGGAAGTATCGACGGTTCCTACAACCTCGGCATTCTCTACGCGCGTCGGTCCACGCCGGACGGCCAGGCCGCCGCGGAACGCTGCTGGGAGCGGGCGGCCGAGGGCGGACACCCGGACGCCGCCCTGCAGTTCGGCCTCATCCTGGAGCGACGGGGCGCGGACGAAGCGGCGGTACGCGCCTACCGCGTCGCGGCCTCCGCAGGTCGCACCCTCGCCGCCGTACGCCTGGGCGGCCTGCTCGCCCGCCTCAACGACCTCGAAGGTGCCGAGCACTGGTACGCGGCCGCCGCCGACGACGGCCACGTACCCGCGATGCTGCGCTGCGGCACCCTGCTCGCCCGCCGCGGCGCGGAACGCTCCGCCGCACGCCGCTTCCGCGCCGCCGCCGACACCGGCAGCATCGCCGGCGCCTGGAACCTGGGCCTGATCCACTTGCGCCGCGGCGACCCCGAGGGTGCCGAGCCCTGGCTGCGCACCGCCGCCGAAGGCGGCCACGGGCGCGCGGCGATGCGCCTGGTGGTCCTCGCCCTCAAAGCCGACGACACCCGCACCGCCGAACGCTGGTGCACCACCGTGATCGCCCACGCCCCACCCGAACTCGCCGAACGCGCCCGCCTCCTCCTGCGCGCCCTACGCTCCGAAATGGCATCCTGACTTCCAGCCCCGCGATCAAGGGCTGACCGACTTCGCCGCAGACCCAAACACGCGCGCGGCGCCACTCCCCAAGAGTGACGCCGCGCCGAGGTCAACCCAGCCCTACTGCGTGTGCCCCACCGCCTCCGCGTAGAAGGACCGGTCGACCAACTTGTCCTCGGTGAGAGCCGGCGCCTCGACGACCTTGCCCTCGATGAACATCTTCTGCGCCTTGTCGGTCGTCCCCTGGCGGATCTCCCAGTCGGTGACCAACGACGGGATCGCGGAGAGGAGTTCGGGCTTGCTGCCCAGGACGGTCGCGAGCTCCGCCGTGAAGGCGGGGTCCGCCTTGTAGTCGCCGACGAAGTAGGTGTTGACCGTACGGATCAGCGCACGGGCGAAAGCCGTTCCCGCCTCGCGGTTCTTCTCCAGCAGGTTCGGGCCGTAGAGCATGCCGCCCAGCGGCTCGCCCGCGGGCTGGCCGCCCAGGAAGGCGTACCCCGGCTTGTTCTCGAACTGCTTCCACACCGGGTCGAGCAGCCACGCCGCCTCGACGCCGCCGTTCTCCAGCGCCTGCCCGACGCCCTGCGCGTCCAGTTGCTTGAAGTCGATGTCGGTGACCTTGGTGTTGTGCTTCGCGAGCACCGTCTCGATCGGGTACATGATGATCGAGGTCTTGCCGACGAGCGACGCGAACCGCGCACCCTTGAGGTCGATCGACTCCGGGGTCTGGCCGTCCTTCACCCGCGCCCACACGCCGGTCTTGGACTTGGGGTCGGCGGAGTAGTTGCCGAGCACCCACTTGACGTTGAAGCCCTGCTTGGCCGCGTTGACCATGCCGGCTTCGGGCGCCGAGTAGACCGCGTCGAGCTCGCCCTTGGCGAGCAGCGTGTTGGCGTCGGACGACGGCATCTGCTTCAGCTCGACGTCCAGGTTCTCCTTCAGGAACTCACCCTTGGCGATTGCCATGCGCAGCGGGCCGAGGTACTCCGCGGACAGCGCTCCGGCGGTCACCGTGAGCTTGGTCTTCGCGGCCAGCGGCTTGGGAGCCGGGGTGTTGGGGGCGCAGCGCGCGGGGGCGCGGGTGGGGGACAGGTCGGCGGGGTCGGTCCAGCCCTTCTCGCAACCGGCCACCGCCGCGACCGGCGTGTTCTGCGTCGGGGCGGACTTCGCCGCGCCGTCGGTGCCGTCGTCGGACGACACACAGGCGGTGGCGAGCAGGGCGGTGCACATGAACAGGACCGACGCCAGGCCGGCGCGGCGACGTGCCATGGGATTCCTCCGGGGGACAGGACGGATGGTCAGGACATTGCCGAGGGCCGAACATGATCAAATCCGGGTGATCTACCCGGTCGACGCGGCCACGCGGCCGCACACAACCGCACACAGCCGCGCACACGACCGCACACACGACCGCTCAATCGACCGCGCACACAGCCGCGAACGGATCGCCGACACCAAGCAGATCGGACGACGACTCGGATCTGATCCGGACGGCGGCACCGGTCAGGTGCCGCCCGGGCCTCGGCGGTCGGGGGCCCACGGGGTCAGCAGGCGGCCGATGAATCGGACGAGTTCGGAGAACAGCACACCCACGATGGCGACGACGATGATGCCGACGTACATCGCGCGGTTGTCGAAGATGTTCTTCGCGTTGAAGATCAGGTAGCCGAGGCCGTCGTTGTTCGGCGAGGCCAGGCCCTCCGAGGCGACGATGACCAGCACCGCCATGCCGGACGCCAGGCGCAGGCCGACGACGACCGGCGGCAGCGACGCCGGGACCAGGATGTGCCGGTACATCTGCCATCGGCTGGCCCCGAAGACCGTGGCCGCCTCGCGGTAGCCCTCGGGCACCGCCAGCACCGCGGCCATCGTCTGGATCCAGATCAGGAAGAAGACGGTGACGGCGACCAGCACGATCTGCGGCGTCTCGCCCAGGCCGAAGATGAGCAGGAAGATCGGCAGCAGGGCGAGCTTGGGGACGACGTACAGCGCGTCGAGCATCGGTTCGAGGGCCGCACGGACCAGCGGCATCGAGCCGGTCAGCAGGCCGACGACGTACCCGGCCAAGGACCCGAGCACGAAGCCGGGGACGACGCGCTTGAGCGTCGCCCAGATGTCCGGCCACAGCTTGCCGTCGACGAGCCGCTGCCAGCCGTCCTCGATGATCGTCTGCGGCGCGGGGTAGATGCGCGAGTCGATCCACTTCTGCTGGACGGCCAGTTGCCACCACAGGATCAGTACGAGCGGCACCGCGATGCCGAGCGTGATCTCCAGCGCGCGGCGGCGGGCGCGGGCCTTGCCGGGGTCGAGTTCCGCCTGCCCGGGCGCGCGTACGAGGACCATGTCCGTCCCGCCGGGGCCACCGCGCCGCGTCGAAGCGGAGGGGTCAGGCGCAGCAGCGGCCTTGGGGGAGGGTACGCCCGCCGATGCGCCCCGCACGGCGTCGGCGGCACCCTGGACGCCCGTGGTGCGCGCAGCACCCGAAGCGCCCTCGACGCCCGCAGTGTCCTCGGCAGCCGGTGTGGTGGGCCTGTCGCTCATTTCTTCGCTCCGGCGGTCTCGACCTCGCCGCGCAGCAGCGACCACAACTCGGCCTGCATTTCGGCGAATTCGGGGGACGTACGGACGGCGCCCGTACGCGGTCTCGGGAACGGCGGCACACGCTCGGCGATCACGCGCCCGGGACGCGACGACATCACCAGCACGCGGTCGCCCAGCAGCAGAGCCTCTTCGAGGCTGTGCGTCACGAACAGCACCGTGCGCTGGTCGGCCTGGACGATCTCCAGCAGCTCGTCCTGCAAGATGGTGCGCAGTTGCGCGTCCAGTGCTGCGAACGGCTCGTCCATCAAAAGGATTTCGGGCTCGACGGCAAGCGCGCGGGCGATCGACACGCGCTGGCGCATGCCGCCCGACAGCGCCGCCGGGTACGCGTCGGCGAAGTCGGCCAGGCCGAGCCGGCCGAGCCAGTCGCGGGCGCGGGCGTCCGCCTCCTTGCGCGGCACGTGCTGGATGTCGAGGCCGAACCGCACATTGGCCAGGACGGACTTCCAGGGACTTATGCCGTAGTCCTGGAAGACCATCGCGGCGGGGTGGTTCGAGCGCGCGGCGATCTCGACGCGGCCCGCGGTCGGTTTGACGAGTCCCGCGACGATGCGCAGGAACGTCGACTTGCCGCAGCCGGACGGGCCGACGATGCAGCAGAACTCCCCCGTACGTATGTCCAGATCGAGCGGGCCGAGGGCGTCCACGCGCTTGGCCCCGCGTCCGAAGTGGCGTTCCACGCCTATTGCGTGGATCTTGGCGTCCGGAACGGCGTCCGCCTCGCGCGGAGTCGCGTCCGGTGCTGTCTCGGTCACGTGCATCCACTCCCGAACCTGCGCCGGCGGTTTTCAGCCGGCCGCCGCCCGGTTTTCGAGATGTGAAAGTGATCACGGCAGCCGACCGGCGTGACGATATGACGGGCCGTCAGATACGGCAAGAGAAAACAGCGTTTGGTCGACAAATGCACTATTGGGTGACGCGCGTTGAAGGCGGTGTGTGCGGGCGGCGCCGGTGTGCGGCAGGCTGGGGTGCGGAAAACCGGGTTTCGGTGCGCACGGCGGCGGTCCCGGCCGTCGCCGCCTGCACCGCAGGCCTTCGGCACCGTGTCGGGTCGGCGGGAGTCGGTTCGCGACGGCGATGCACGGCGGCGCTCGGCAAAGGCCGACGGGCATCGGTGGGCGGCGTCCGGAAATCGGTCGGCGCGTTTTCGCCGGCAGGTCGATCTGCGCGGGCCGACCCGCGCAAGTTGGCTCATGCACGTCGGCACGTGTGTACGTCGGCTCGTGTGCATCGGTACATGCGCGTCCGCGCGTGTGCTCAGGTGCACGTCGGTGCACCTCGGTACACGGTGCAGGCACGTAGGTCGGCATGGGCGCCGGAGCCCGAGGTGGGAACGGACTGGGAGGTGTTCGCGGTGCGGGGTATCGGCCAAAAGGCACGCGGCGCGCGGGGGGCGAAGTCACGTACCGTGCCCGCCCCCGCGGGGACGGCTCGGCGCGGGTCGTCGTACGGCTCGTTCTCGTATGACCCGGCAGACCCGGCAAACCCGGCGGATCTGGGGGGCACCAGCCCCGTTCCCGGCGAAATCGGGCAACTCGCCCGAACTGTCGCCGGCGCCCTGGCCGCTGTCGGACACCCCCGCGGTGAGGTCGCCGACCTGCTGGGCGCCCTGCGCCAGGCGGTCATGGCCGATGCCAAGGACCGCGACGCCGTGGCCGAAATACTGGCCGGCCTGCCCCCCTCGGTGCTCGTCGAACTGGACTGCCTGTCAAGGCCGTCGGAGAGCGTCGGGGTCTTCGGCGGCGTGAAGGCACGTCGGGCCCTGCTGCGCGCCCTCGATGCCGGGCACCCCGCGGTCGCCGCGCTGCTGAGCATGGACGAGAACGGCGGGCTGCGCGAGGAGGCGGTCGTACGCCTCGCCGCGATCCCCGGCCCGCTGCCCGCCGCGATGCTCGCGCTGCGTACCGACGACTGGGCCGAGGCGGTCCGGCACCGCGCACGGGTCGGCCTGATGTGGCGCCTCGACCCCGACGAAGCGGCCGTGGTGGTCCCGATCCTGGACGCCCGCCGCGGGCGGCGGCGCTCCGAGGGGATCTTCGAGGTCTATCGCGACGCGTACCGCGCCGAGCATCTGCCGACCCGGCGGCACGGCCACGCGCGCGACCTCGCGGCTTCCCGCACACCGCAGTTGCGCCGCTTCGGCCACGAACTCTCGCGCGTGCTGGGCATCGCCGACGAGCGCTCGCTGCTGCGTACGGCGCTGCGCGACCCGGACCACTCGTGCCGCTCGGCGGCGGGGCACGAACTCCTGCGCCGCGCGCGGGGCCGCCACCGCGACCGTACGGCGCTGGCGCTGCTGAAGGTCGCCGATCCGCTGGTGCGCGAGCGCGCCGTCGAGGCGCTGCCGCCGTTCAGCGACCCGTTCCCGCTCGCGGGCGCGCTCGCCGACCGCTCGCCGAACGTCCGGGCGGCGGCCCGCCGCAGGCTCGTCGCGGGCGGCACCGACCCGGCCGCGGCGTACCGGCAGCTTCTCGAATTCCCGCCCGCGCCGGGCATCGTGCCCGGTCTGCTCATCGGACTCGGCGAGTGCGGCGGGGAAGAGGACCTGGCCGAACTGCACGACCGGTTCGACACCGACCACCAGGCGCAGCGCCGTGCGGCGCGGGCGGGTGCGGTGCTGCTGACGAAGACGTGGCTGCCCAGCCCGAAGGGCGGACGGCACGACGCGCGGTGACCCGGGCCGCGGCCGACCGGGACCGCGCTGGTCGGGTCCGCTGGTCAGAACCGCGCTGGTGAGGACCGCGCTCGTCTGGACCGCGCTCGTCTGGACCGCAGTGACCGGCACCGAGCCGCCAGTCAGGAGTCAGGACAACCCGGTGGCCAGGTCGCAGTGACAGGCCGTCAGGAAGCGTTCTGGCAGTCCGGGCAGAGCCCGCGATAGGTGATCTCCACCCCGGAGATTGCGAACCCGAAGCCGGACTCGGCCGGGAGCACCTCGGTCCGAGGGTCGGCCGGGACGTCCCGGATGGTGTGGCAGCGCGTGCACACGAGGTGGTGGTGGGCGCGACGCGCGTTGGGGTCGTACCGTTTGGCGCGCCCGTCGGTGTTGACCTCCAGGACCTCGCCGAGGGCGACGAGCTCGCCGAGCGTGTTGTAGACCGTCGCGCGGCTGATCTCCGGCAGGAGCGCGCCCGCGCGCGAGTGGACCTCGTCCGCCGTGAGGTGCACGTGCTCGCCGTTCAGGACCTCGGCCACAACGCGGCGCTGCGCGGTGAGCCGCCATCCCCGGTCGCGAAGCCGTGCCAAGAGGTCGCTCATGCCGGCAAGAGTACACCGCCCCCAAACTTGGAACTAGTCCAAAGTCAGAACTGGACAAGTTCTAAGTTCGGACCTAGGTTGGGACCACTCGCAAGGCCGGGGCGGGACGTCCCGGGGTCCGAAGGGGAGAACGAACCATGTCCGACAGCACTTCGCGCGCCGTCCTCACCACCGAGTCGGGCGCCCCGGTCGCCGACAACCAGAACTCCGCGACGGCAGGCCCGGGCGGTCCGCTCCTGATCCAGGACCAGTACCTGCTCGAGAAGCTGGCGCGCTTCAACCGCGAGCGCATCCCGGAGCGCGTGGTCCATGCGCGCGGGTCGGGCGCGTACGGCTATTTCGAGGTCACGGCGGATGTCAGCCGCTTCACCAAAGCGCACTTCCTCGCCGAACCGGGCCGTCGCACCGAGGTGTTCGCCCGCTTCTCCACCGTCGCGGGCAACCTGGGCGCGTCCGACGCGGTGCGCGACCCGCGCGGCTTCGCCCTGAAGTTCTACACGCAGCAAGGCAATTACGACCTGGTCGGCAACAACACCCCGGTCTTCTTCATCAAGGACCCGTCCAAGTTCCCGGACTTCATCCACACCCAGAAGCGCGACCCCTACACGGGTATCCAGGAGGCCGACAACGTCTGGGACTTCTGGTCCCTCTCGCCCGAGGTCACGCACCAGGTGACGTGGCTGTTCGGGGACCGCGGCATCCCGGCGTCCTACCGGCACATGGACGGCTTCTCGTCGCACACTTACCAGTGGGTCAACGCCGACGGCGACGCGTTCTGGGTGAAGTACCACTTCAAGACCGACCAGGGCATTCGCAACCTGACCGCCGACGAGGCGGCCGCCATCGCGGGCGTCGACCCCGACTCGCACCAGCGCGACCTCCGCGAGGCGATCGACGCCGGAAGCCTTCCGTCGTGGACGCTGAAGGTGCAGGTCATGCCGGTGGCCGAGGCGGCGAACTACCGCTTCAACCCGTTCGACCTGACCAAGGTCTGGCCGCACGCCGACTACCCGCTCATCGAGGTCGGCCGCCTGGTCCTCGACCGCAACCCGGAGAACGTCTTCGCCGAGGTCGAGCAGGCCGCGTTCAGCCCCGCCAACTTCGTGCCGGGCATCGGTCCTTCGCCGGACAAGATGCTCCAGGGGCGGCTGTTCGCGTACGCCGACGCGCACCGCTACCGCCTCGGCGTCAACCACACTCAACTCGCCGTCAACGCCCCGCACGCGACGGTCGCCCGCAACCACGCCCGCGACGGCGCGATGGCCACCAACGCCGGCGGCCGGGCGAAGAACTACGAGCCGAACAGCTTCGGCGGCCCGTACGAGACCGGCGAGCCGCTGTGGGCGCCGACGCGGGTGTCGGGAGCCACCGGGACCCACGAGGCTCCGGTGCACGCCGAGGACGACGACTTCGTCCAGGCGGGCAACCTCTACCGGCTCATGTCCGAGGAGGAGAAGGTGCGCCTCGTCGAGGGGCTCGCGGGCGGACTCGCCCAGGTCTCGCGCGACGACATCGTGGTGCGCGCGATCGGCAACTTCCGGGCCGCCGACCCCGAGTACGGCGACCGCCTGGAGGCCGCGGTCAAGGCGCTGCGCGCCTGACCCACCGTCACGCTACGCCCGGGCCGGGTGCCCTGACCGCCCTGGCGTAGCGTCAACTCCGGTGCCCGGCCGGGCCGTCCAGGCCCGGCCGGACACCGCTGCTATCCCACGAGTTCCGTGGCCCGCGCCTGTTCCTGGATGGTGCAGCGGACGATGTCGCGGACCGAGATCATGCCCACGACATCCTCGCGGTCGAGGACCACGAGGTGGCGGAAGTTGCCGCGCGTCATCGCCGCGGCTGCGTCGGCGAGTGTCCAGTGGGGAGTGGCGAACACGACGTTCGAGGTCAGGTGGTCCCCGGCGATCTCGCGGTCGGGGTCCTGGTCGGAGCCGATCGAGACGAGGATGTCCCGCTCGGTGAGGATGCCGATCCCACTGGTGTCGGGATCGATGACTACGGCGGCGCCGATCTGCCGTGCGGCCATGAGCCGCGCGGCGGCGCGCAGGGTGTGGGTCGGGCCGATGGTCAGGACGACCGTGCTCATGCCGTCGCGGACGAGCATGACGCACCACCTCCGGTTAGGGGGTCGGGCCGGGTCGGCGGCCTTGAGAACGAATTCACAAGTTCACAAGCGCCTCATGCTCATAGTCACACGGCCCTGCCGACTGACGAAAGCTTTGTCGGGATTTACCGAGAATTTCTTGCTTCCGCTTCATGTCCGTGCCGTGCGCGGACCGCGTCCGTCCGGTCACGCGCGGCTTCGGCGCGGGAGGTGATCTCACGGCGGCGAACCACCGGCGCCGACCAGTTGCGGCCGAGAAGATGCGGCAGGCAGGTCACGGCAGGCAGTTCGGCAGGCAAGTCGCGGCAACCGCAACGGGCCTCCGGCCGGACACCTCGTCAGAACCGCACTCCGCCGCTCCGCGGGCCCGCCGGTTCGGCAACCCGCACCCCGACGCCGGCACTCGAAGCCGGCACCCCCGCCCCGCAGAAGCCGGCACCCGCCCCTGATCAGACGCGCTGGTTCAGGTACCCGAGCAGGTCCTCGTGCAGCAGTCCGTTGGACGCCGCGGCGTGGCCCTCGGCCGGACTCGGCACGCCGTCCAGCGACGTGAACCGGCCGCCCGCCTCGGTGACGATCACCGAAAGCGCGGCCAGGTCCCAGAGGTTCACCTCGGGCTCCGCGCAGATGTCCACCGCACCCTCGGCGACGAGCATGTACGACCAGAAGTCGCCGTACGCCCGGCTCCGCCACACCGCCCGGGTCAGGTCCAACATGCCGTCCAGCGCGCCCCGGTCCTCCCAGCCGCCCAGGCTGGAGTACGCGAACGACGCGTCCTCGATGCGCTCGATCCCCGACACGCGGATCCGCGACGCCTGCGACAGGCTGCGGCCGGTGAACGCGCCGGCGCCCTTGGAGGCCCACCAGCGCCGCCCCAACGCGGGTGCGGACACCAGCCCGACCACGACCTCGTCGCCGTCCATAAGGGCGATGAGCGTGGCCCACACGGGCACGCCGCGCACGAAGTTCTTGGTGCCGTCGATCGGGTCGATCACCCAGCGGCGGGGGCCGTGCCCGGTCGAGCCGTACTCCTCGCCCAGCACCGCGTCGCGCGGGCGCGCACGGCCCAGTTGCGCGCGGATCAGCTCTTCGGCGGCCTTGTCCGCGTCGCTGACCGGCGTCATGTCCGGCTTCGTCTCGACCTTCAGGTCCAGCGACTTGAAGCGGTCGAGCGTGGTCGCGTCCGCGGCGTCCGCGAGAACGTGGGCGAAGCGCAGGTCGTCGTCGTAGCCGGGCATGCGGCGAACACTAGTCGCTCGGACGCCGGACCTGCTACGTGCCGAGCGGTCAGCGGCGGCCCTCCGGTGGCGCCGTCGGCGTCGCCGAGCGCGTGGGACGCGGCGGTATGACCGGGTTCGCAGGCGGCGCGGGCGGCGGCACGGGCGGCGCCGGGGGCTTCGGCGGCTCCGCAGCGCCCGGCTCAGGAGCGCCTGGTTCCGAAGGCCCCGCTTCCGAAGCCCCCGGCTCCGAAGCGGGCATCGGCGGCGGCACCGTCGGCTTCGGCGGCACCGGAAGCGCCGCGGCCGCCGGGAGTTCCGGCTTCGCCGCGGTGTCCGGCTCGGGGGAGAGGATCCCCCGGGTGAACTGCGGTGCCGGGCCCGGCTCGGGGACGGGCTCAGGCGTCGCGACGGGCGTCGGAGCCGGCGCCTGTTCGAGCGCGGCCCGCTCCTCGGCCGACGCGACGGCCGTCGCCTCGTCCGGCGCCGAGAAGTTCGGCGGCGGCGTGCCGAGGCGCTTGCGGAGCCGCTGGCGGCGGCGGCCGAGGCTGCGGGTCTCCGACGGATTGGCGTCGCGTATGTGCGCGGGCAGCATGAAGTACGCGTCCAACACCGCGAGTGCCTGCGGGCGTTCGCCGCCCTTCTCCAGCAGGTCCGCGGCCCGCTCGTAGGTGTACGGCGTCTCCATCCCCGCGCTCACCCCGTGCATGAGCGTCGCGAGCTCGCGCAACTGCTCGCGGCCGAAGCGGAACGCCAGCGGCGTCCCGTCGAGCGTCCAGCCGTCCAGGCCCCGGCGCGGTGCGAGCACCACGGGCCCCGGGACCGCCTCCTTGTCGCGCGCTCTGCCCCGCCCGACGCCGAACACTGCCATTCCGGCTCCCGAACCTCCACCGACCGGTGGCTCTGTTCCCGCGAACGGCTCTGCCGGGGCGCGGATGCCCCGCGCGACCGGCGGCGATGCCGTCCCTGTGCACCCGAAGCGTACGAGGCGGCCCGGACGCCGCGAAAGGGAATCACGAAGGGCCGCCCTAGCGCTTCCGGATGAGCCCTTCCGCAGGCCCGCGCGGCGCCTTGCTCTTGACGGGCCACAGGCGCAGGGTGATGCTGATTGACACAGATGCCATCCGTGTAAAGCTCGGACATCCTCCGGGAGCCCGTCTTGTCCGTACGCGAAGCTCTGCTCGACGCCGCGCGCGAGGCCGCCGTGGCCGGTGCGTGGGCCACCACGCGCATGGCCGACGTCGCCGCCGCGGCAGGCGTGTCACGCCAGACGCTTTACAACGAGTTCGGCAACAAGGACGCCCTGGCCGAGGCACTGGCCCGCCACGAGGCCGAGCGCTTCCTCGCCGGCACCGCCGAAGTGTGCCGCAACTCCCCTGGGGACGCAGGGGATTGCGTCCGGGCGTGTACCGTCTGGGCGCTGTACGAAGCACGGCAGAACCTGCTCGTGAAGGCGGCCCTCACGGACGAGTCCGCCGGGCTGCTCCCCACCCTGACGACCCGTTCGGCCGGGCTGCTCGCACTGTTCCGGGACAACGCCGCGGCCGTCATCCTCGAACGCTGGCCGCACCTCGACCCCGCCGAAGTGGCCTGGGTGGCCGAACTGGCCGTCCGCCTCACGGTCTCCCACCTGGTCGTCCCCACCGAAGCGGTCGAAGTGACCGCCGACCACATAGCGCTGCTGGTCAGGCGGCTCCTCACCACCCCCGCCGGCTGACCGCCGGGCACCACGCCCGGCACGCACCACGCCCGCCGGGCGCCACCGCCGGCTGACCGCCGGACACCACATCCGACACACACCACCGCTCCGACCGAAGGAGTCCGCACGTGTCGACGCATGACCTCTACGCCCTCCCGGCCGAAATGACGGTCTGGGAGATCCCCGCAGCCGGGGCCGCGCGCTTCAACTGGGAGTACGACGAGGGCCGCGAACGGCTCCTCGCGCTGTACGCCAAGGGCAAGGACAAGCAGTGGGACGCCGCAAAGCGGATCGACTGGAGCCTTCCCGTCGACCCCATGAAGCCCCTCGGCCTCCCCGAGGAGACCCACTCCCTCTACGGCACCCCGAGCTGGAACCGCATGTCGCAGAAGGAGCGCGACGAGCTCGGACGGCACAGCATCGCCTGGCAGTTCAGCCAGTTCCTGCACGGTGAGCAGGGTGCCCTGGTGTGCAGCGCGCGCATCGCGGAATCCGTCCCCGACCTCGACTCCAAGTTCTACGCCGCGACCCAGGTGATGGACGAGGCCCGGCACGCCGAGACGTACGCGCGCTTCCTGAAGGAGAAGGTCGGGCTCTACTACCCGATCAACCCGCAGCTCAAGGAACTTCTGGACGACACGCTCTCGGACTCCCGCTGGGACATGCCCTACCTCGGCATGCAGGTCCTGATCGAGGGCCTGGCGCTGGCGGCGTTCGGCATGCTGCGCGACATAACGCCGGTCGAACTGCCCAAGCAGATCCTGGCGTACGTCATGCAGGACGAGGCCCGGCACGTCGCCTTCGGCCGACTGGCGCTCCGCGACTACTACCGCGAACTGAGCGACGCGGAACTGGCCGAGCGCGAGGAATTCGTCGTCCACGGCTGCTACTTGATGCGCAACCGCCTGCGCGGCGAAGAGGTCTGGGAGAACTTCGAGATCGACAAGGCGGAGGCGACCGAGGCCACCGCCAACTCCGAGTACCTCGCCGACTTCCGCAAACTGCTGTTCAGCCGCATCGCGCCGACGATCAAGGACATCGGCCTGTGGGGGCCCAAGGTACGGGCGGCGTTCGAGGACATGGGCGTCCTTGACCTGGCCGGCACCGACGTCGAGGTGCTGATGCGCTCCGACGAGGACACCGCCGAGGAACTGGACCGCAAACGCAGGTTCGCCGCCGAGGAGAAGGCCCGGGCGGCGGAGATCGACGCGATGGTCGAGCTCGGCGCGGGGGATTAGCCGCGCCGTACCCGAGGGATAGATTGGCGGTATGAACGATCTTGTCCGCCCGCCGTCCCCCGCCTTCGTGTTCGACCTCGACGGGACCCTCGTCGACAGCGTCTACCAGCACGTCATCTCGTGGCAGGAAGCCCTCGCCGAGGCCGGGATCAAGCTCGCGACCTGGCGGATCCACCGCAAGATCGGCATGAGCGGCGGACTGTTCGTGCGCGGCGTGCAGCGCGAGACGGGCATCGAGCTGAGTCCGGCGGAAGTCGAGCGTCTGCAGGACGCACACGGGCGGCGCTACGCCGCCCGTGTGCCGGAGGTCCAGCCGCTGCCCGGCGCGCCCGAACTGCTGCGCTACCTGACCGACGCCGGCATCAAGTGGACGATCGCCACCAGCGGCCGCCGTTCGGGCGCCGAGCCCATGCTCGCCAAGCTGGGCGCGCCCGCCGACCTGCCGATGATCACGCGCGACGAGGTGGCCCGCGCCAAGCCCGACCCCGATCTGTTCCTGGCCGGGGCCGCCAAGCTCGGCGTCGACCCGCGCGACTGCGTCGTGGTCGGCGACAGCATCTGGGACCTCCTGGCCGCCCGCCGGGCGGGCTCGCTCGGGGTCGGCCTGCTCAGCGGCGGGTACGGCCAGGAGGAGTTGGAGCGCGCCCACGCCTTCCGCGTCTACGAGGAACCGGGCGACCTGCTGACGCACATCGACGAGCTGGGCGTACGCGGCGCCGGCGCCTGATCCGGCGCCCGGCGTACGGCGCCCGGCGTAAGGCGTCCCGGCCGGGGCACACGCACTTGGCCCGACCGGGACGCGTCTCAGGGGGTCGGCGGGGCCGGGTGCCCGGGCAGCTCCGTCACCGGCCACGGCTGACCGGTCTCCGGGCTGCGCCTGGCGGTGACCGATCCGTTGTCGGACGACAGGTCGAGCGTGCGCGTGGAGCTGTCGTCCTTCAGGTCCTCCGCCACGTTGGTGGACCCGTTGTCGGAGTCGGCGGTCAGCTTGTACTTGGTGCCGTCGGCCGGGACGTACACCTTCAGGCTCCCGTTGTCGGACGACGCGTCCACCCAGTCCGGAGCGTTTTTCAGCGTCATGTTGATGCTGCCGTTGTCCGAGGTGGCCTCGACGCCCCACGCCCAGGTGTTCGCCACCCTGATCGATCCGTTGTCGCTGGAGAGTTTGAGCTTCCCGGCCGACGATTCCCGGACCTTGATGGACCCGTTGTCGCTCTCGAGGTCGAACTCCAGGGCGTTGATCCGGTCGATGGAGACCGATCCGTTGGTGTTGCGCACCTTCACGTACTTGACCTCGGGCGGCACCAAGACGTCGTAGTCGCCGTCGCAGCTGACGGAGTACATGGGAGGGCAGTTGGTGTCGAGGCGCAGGGTGCCCGACGTCTTGTCCATGTCCCACTCGGGGTCGGCGCCCCAGATGCTGTCCGTCGTCCGCCTGTCGACGTTCACCGACCCGGCCGTGGCCCCGGGCCTGAGGTGCACGCCGCCGCCGTCGCTGGTGATGGTCAGGGTGTCGCCCGCGAACTCGAACTGCTCCGCGGCCCGCACGTCGTGGCTGGACACCAGGATCAGCCCGGTGATCGCCACGGAGCCGACGGCGAAGGCGAGCACCGCACCGCCGACGGTGAACAGGGTGACGCGCGCGGCGCTCGGCATGGGGACTCCTTGGACTGGGACGGTGCCTGCGGCCCGGTTCGGCGTGGTTCGAGCCGGTACCACGACCCTAGGAGCCGGTGGACCCCCCACGGCATCCGGCGCTCTCCCCGAAACGGGGTAGGGACAGCCCTACCCTCGGCGCCACCCGTACGGCTCGCCCAATAGTTCGCGGATCGTCGAACCGGGGAAGTCTCCCGCACGTGCAGATCGGTGCCGGGACCCGCCCGGCCATCCGCCGAAGGAGCGAACACCCATGTTCGACACGGTGTCAGGCCTGCCGGTCCACGTCCTGGTGCTGCACGCGGCCGTGATCGGCGTACCGGTCGCGGCGCTGGCCACGGTGGCGGTTTCGGTGCGCCCCCAGTGGCTGCCGCGGCTCGGCTGGTGGGTGGTCGGACTCAACGCGCTGATCCTCGTGGTCGTCTTCGTCACCAGGAAGAGCGGCCAGGAGTTCGTCGAGCGCCGCTACCCGGACCCCGCGAACCGGTCGCCCGACCTGCGCACCCACGTTTCGCGCGGCGAGGACATGATCTGGTACGCCATCGCGCTCTTCGTCGTGTCGCTCATCCTCGTCATGGTGGCCCGCCGCGTCGCACAGAGTGAGTCGACGCCCAAGCCCCTGCCGCCGCTCGTCCTCCCCGCGGTGGCGGTGCTCGCCGTCGCGGCCGCCGTCCTCGCGACGATCCAGGTCATCCTGGTCGGCCACTCCGGCTCGCAGGCGGTCTGGGAAGGCGCCGTGGACGCCCGGGCCTCGGTCTCCGCTCCGCGCTGACGCGCGACGAACGCGTCGCGGCCGACCACAGCCGGCCGACCCAGTACGGCCGACCGAGTACGGCCTTACCAAATACGGCTAGTCGTCCTCGCCCTGCTCACGGGCTGCGAGGAGGCGGCGCAGGGAGGCCAGGCGGGCGGGGTCGGCGTGGCCCCCGGCGACCCAGGCGTCCAGGGCGCAATCGGGCTCGTCGTGCGAGCAGTTGCGCGGGCAGTCGGCGGTCCCCGGCTCCAGGTCGGGGAACGCCTTGATGATGCGGCCCAGGTCGACGTGGTTGAGGCCGAAGGAGCGTACGCCGGGGGTGTCGACCACCCAGCCGGACTCGCGCTCCTCGCCGTACGCCGGCAGCCGCAGCGTCAGCGCCGACGTCGTGGTGTGCCGCCCGCGCCCGGTCACCACGTTGACGTGGCCGGTGGCCCGCTGCCGCTCCGGCACCAGCGCGTTCACGAGCGTGGTCTTGCCGACCCCCGAATGGCCCACGAACACGGTGGTCAGGCCCGCGAGTTGGGCGCGGATCGGGTCGAGGTCCCAGTCGTCGTACGCGTCGCCGCCGCGGGTGACGACGTACGGCAAGCCCAGCGCCCCGTACATGTCGAGCAGCGTCTCCGGCGGGACCAGGTCGGCCTTGGTCAGCACCAGCAGCGGCTGCATCCCCGCGTCGTAGGCGGCGACGAGGCATCGGTCGATCAGCCGGGGCCTCGGCTCGGGGTCGGCCAGCGCCGTCACGATCGCCAGCTGGTCGGCGTTGGCGACGATGATGCGCTCGTAGGGATCGTCGTCGTCGGCCGTGCGGCGCAGCACCGAGCGGCGTTCCTCGACCCGCACGATGCGGGCCAGCGCGCCCTTCTCGCCGCTCACGTCGCCGACGATCGAGACCCGGTCGCCGATCACCACGCCCTTGCGGCCCAGTTCGCGGGCCTTCATGGCGGTGATCTCGTGCTCCCGCTTGGTGTCCTCGTCGACCAGGCAGGTGTAGCGGCCCCGGTCGACGGTCAGCACGCGGCCGGTCTCGGCGTCCTCGTGCTTGGGGCGGGTGCGGGTCCTCGGCCGCGAGCCGCGTCGTGAGGGACGGACGCGGACGTCGTCCTCGTCGAAGTCGTTGCGGCGCGTCGACCGGGTGTTCGCCATGGCCGCGGTCAGCTCGCCGTCGCCGCTTCGGGGCCGGCGGCCTGGCCCAGCAGGGCCGACCACAGCAGCGGGAAGTCCGGCAGCGTCTTGGCGGTCGTCGCGATGTTCTCCACCTCGACCCCGGGCACGACGAGCCCGATCACGGCCGCGGCGGTGGCGATGCGGTGGTCGTCGTACGTCTGGAACGCCCCGGCGCGCAGCGGGCGCGGGCGGATCTCCAGGCCGTCGGCGGTGTCCGTGACGTCGCCGCCGAGGTTGTTGATCTCCTTGGCGAGCGCCGCCAACCGGTCCGTCTCGTGCATCCGCAGGTGCGCGATGCCGGTCAGCGTCGACGGCGAGTCGGCCAGGGCCGCGACCGCCGCGATGGTCGGGGTCAGTTCGCCGACGTCGTGCAGGTCGGCGTCGATGCCGTGCACCTCGCCGGTCCCGGTGAACCGCAGGCCCTCGGCGGTGAACTCGCACGAGCCGCCCATGCGTGTGAACAGGTCGCGCAGCCAGTCGCCCGGCTGCGTGGTCTCGCGCGGCCAGTCGCGGATGGTCACGGTGCCGCCCGCGACCAGCGCGGCGGCCATGAACGGCGCGGCGTTCGACAGGTCCGGCTCGACCACGATGTCGCGGGCCGCGATCGGGCCGGGGGCCACGCGCCACACGTCCGGTTCCGCGTGGTCCACGCGCACGCCCGCGGCGCGCAGCATGGCGACGGTCATCTCGATGTGCGGCGTCGAGGGCACGGACGTGCCGACGTGGCGTACCTCGACGCCGTTCGCGAAGCGCGCCCCGGACAGCAGCAGCGCGCTGACGAACTGCGAGGACGACGACGCGTCGATCTCGACGATGCCGCCGCGCAGGCCGCCGGTGCCGCGCACCGTCATCGGCAGGCGGCCGGTGCCGCCGTCGTCGATGTCCGCGCCGAGATCGCGCAGCGCGAGGATGACGGCGTCGAGCGGCCGCTCGTACGCGCGCGGGTCGCCCTCGAACCGGATCGGCCCCTCGGCGAGCGTCGAGAGCGGTGGTAGGAAGCGCATAACCGTTCCGGCGTTGCCGACGTCCACGCGTGCGGGGCCGCGCAGCGGGGCGGGCACCACGCGCCAGTCGCCCTCGGCGGTTTCCTCGACCGCGACGCCCATCGCCCGCAGCCCGGCCGCCATCAGCGTGGTGTCGCGGCTGCGCAGCGGACGCCGCACATAGCCGGGGCCGTCCGCGAGGGCCGCGAGCACGAGCGCGCGGTTGGTGACCGACTTGGAGCCGGGCAGCGCGACGACCGCGTCGACGGGAGCGGACGCGACGGGGGCGGGCCAGAGCGGAGGCGTCATGGGAAACCAGCCTATACGGGGGCCACAGGCCTCCTGCCGGGGATTTCCCCGCCAGTAGGCCGGACGTGCGAGGGTAGAGCGCATGTGCGGTCGCTACGCCTCCACGCAACAGCCCGACGACCTGATCGAGCTGTTCGAGATCGAGAAGATCAAAGACGACGTCCGGGCAGACGCGCTGCCCCCGGACTGGAACATCGCCCCCACCAAGCAGGTGTACGCGGTGCTGGAACGCTCGGCCGAGCGCGAGGGGCCGCCGGTGCGGCAGTTGCGCACGCTGCGGTGGGGCCTGGTCCCGTCGTGGGCCAAGTCGCCGGACATGGGCGCGAAGATGATCAACGCGCGGTCCGAGACCGTCTTCGAGAAGCCCGCGTACCGCAAGGCCTTCGCGTCGCGCCGCTGCCTGCTGCCCGCCGACGGCTACTACGAGTGGTACACGCCGGAGACCGCGCCCGACGGCCCCAAGGGCAAGGCCCGCAAGCAGCCGTTCTGGATCCACCCCGCAGACGACTCGCCCATCGCCTTCGCGGGCCTGTACGAGTGGTGGCGCGACCGCACCCGCGCGGACGACGACCCGCTCGCGTGGTTGTGGACCTGCACGATCATCACCACCGACGCGGAGCCCGAACTCGCCCGCATCCACCCGCGCATGCCCCTCGTGCTCGGGAAGGAGCGCTGGGACGCCTGGCTCGACCCGTCGCTGAGCAACACCGACGACGCCCGCGCGCTGCTGACCCCGCCGCCGCCGGGGCACATGGTCGCGTATCCGGTGTCGACCGAGGTCAACAGCGTCAAGAACAACTCCCCGCACCTGACCGAGCCGTTGCCCCCGGAGGAAGTGCTCGGCGACGCGACGCTGTTCTGACGGGGCGGGTGCAGACGGGGAACAACGGGGGCCAGACGGACGGGCGGGAGCCGGTTCCGGCAAGAGCGCCCGACCAGGCGGGGGAGCCGGGGCGGGAGCACTCCGACCGGGGGTTTGCCCCGCGTGGCGGTTGGCGATCGCGGGACCGGTGTTGAACGATTCCGGGGTGACGACGCTTTCGGCCGAGGCTTCCGGCACCCCCACGACACGGCTCCTCCCCACGCCCGCCGGGGACGCGCGGGCCTTCATCCACCCCGCGGTCGGCGAGGTGCGCGGCTGGTACCTCGCCGGGCACGGGGCCGGCGGCGGCATCGAGGCGCGGGACCTGGTGGCCCTGGCCGCCGCGCTGCCCGCCCTCGGCATCACCGTCGCGCTGATCGAACAGCCGTGGCGTGTGGCCGGCAAGAAGCTCGCGCCGGCCCCGAAGAAGCTGGACGAAGGCTGGGTGCCGGCCGTGGAGGGGCTGGTCGGCGAGATGGACGGGCTGCCGTTCGCCGCCTCGGGGCGGAGCGCCGGTGCGCGGGTCGCGTGCCGTACCGCGTCGGCGACCGGCGCGGCGGGTGTGGTGGCCCTGGCCTTCCCGCTGCATCCGCCCGGCAAGCCGAAGGCCTCGCGCGCCGCGGAACTGCTCGGTGCGGGCGTGCCGACGCTGGTCCTCCAGGGGGAGCGCGACCCGTTCGGCGGGCCCGCGGAGTTCCCCGAGTTGGACGAGCGCGCACAGCTCACCCCGGTGCCGTACGCCGACCACGGCTTCTCGGTCGGCAAGAAGGCGCCGGTGACGCAGGAGGAGACGCTCGCACTCATCACCGGGACCACAGGCACCTGGTTGACCTCGCTGTTCGCCTGAGCCCCGGGAAACCCCGTCGGCAACGCGGCCGTACGCCGACCGACTCCGCTCGACGCACGCCCGGATCCCGCCCGGACCCGTTCGGATCCCGCCCCGGTCCGTCCGCTCCCTGCCCGGGTCCGACCGACTCCCCGCCGGGAATGATCCGGTCCGACCCCGTGTTGGAGCCGGTACATCCTCGACCTGCGGGAGGCACTTCATGCTCACTGCCACGCCCTCGGTCGGCCGTACCGAGGCCGGACCCGACACGTCCATGTTGAAGTGGGCGGAGTGGGTGCCGGGCGGTGATCGCCGTCGACCGATATCGTCGACGTCGGGCGGATCCGTTGCGGTCCGCGAGGATCGGCAGGTTGAGGAGGTGGGTCCCGTCGCGGAGACAGAGACCCTGGAGCAGCGGGACGCGCGGTTCGAGCGCGACGCGCTGCCGTTTTTGGATCAGCTGTACTCGGCCGCGCTGCGGATGACGCGCAACCCCGCGGACGCCGAGGACCTCGTCCAGGAGACGTTCGCGAAGGCGTACGGGTCGTTCCACCAGTTCCGCGAGGGCACCAACCTCAAAGCCTGGCTCTACCGGATCCTCACCAACACGTTCATCAACAGCTACCGCAAGAAGCAGCGGGAGCCCCAGCAGAGTGCCACCGAGGAGATCGAGGACTGGCAGCTGGCGCGCGCCGAGTCGCACATGTCGACCGGTCTGCGCTCGGCGGAGGCCCAGGCCCTCGACCGGCTGCCGGACTCCGACGTCAAGGAGGCCCTCCAGGCGATCCCCGAGGAATTCCGCATCGCGGTCTACCTCGCGGACGTGGAGGGATTCCCGTACAAGGAGATCGCCGACATCATGGGGACCCCCATCGGTACGGTGATGTCCCGGCTCCACCGCGGACGCCGCCAGTTGCGCACCCTGCTGGAGGACTACGCCCGCGAGCGCGGGCTGGTTCCGGCCGGTTCGGGTCGGAAGGATTCGGTCTCATGAGCGAGCGCGGCGCGCGAGTCACACCGCAGGACGCGTTCGGCGGACGCCCCGGCGGGCGAAGCGAGGTGCGGTCATGAGCTGCGGCGACGACCACGAAGTGAACTGCTCGGAGATCCTCGGCCGGCTGTACGAGTACATCGACAACGAGCTGGCCGACGCGGACTGCGGGGACATCCGCACGCATCTCGACGAGTGCTCGCCCTGCCTGGAGAAGTACGGGCTGGAGCAGCACGTCAAGGCCCTCGTGCAGCGTTGCTGCGGCTGCGACGACGTGCCCGTGGATCTGCGCAGCAAGGTGCTGGCCCGGATCCGCGAGGTGAAGGTCCAGGTCGACACCGGCGCGGACGGCTCGCAGGTGACCGTCGACCAGTTCGTGGTCGACGTGGAGCGCCCCGGCGCGTAGTGCCGGCCCGGCCTCCGGCAGCGGTCCCGGCGCACCCTCCGGCACACGCCGCGTGAGGGGGCGCATGATGCGACGAATGGCCTATTGCGCGCCCCCCGTTCGGGTTAATCCGGCGACTCTGGACGGAGTAAACCGGACAGAAGGCGCTCAGCGCCCGTAGGCCGTCCTATCCTCGGTTGGCGGTTGAATTCGCGACCGGAGCCGAGGAGGCAGTCGCATGGGAACGCTGCCGAACACCCCACCCGGCCGGTCCGCCCGGGGCCCGGGGTCGGGCTTCGGGATCGCAGTCCAAGGCGCCGTGGTGGTGTCCGCGGGACTGTTCTACCTGCGCCGGAACCTGGCGCGGGTGCGCGGCGAGGCCGCCCGTGACGCATCGGTGCGCAGCCTGCTGCGGGCCGTCGAGGTCAAGGACGGCTACACCCGCGCGCACAGCGAACGAGTGGCGTACGCCGCCGTGTTGATCGCCCGCCAGCTGGGCATGCCCAAGCAGCGCGTCACCCTGCTGAAGTACGCCGCGCTGCTGCACGACGTCGGCAAGCTCGGCGTGCCGACGCGGCTGCTGACCAAATCCGGCCCGCTGGACGCCGACGAGCGCGAGACGATCCAGCGGCACCCGCAGTGCGGTGCCGACCTCGTCCGCGACCTCGACTTCCTCGGGGAAGGCCGCGAGGGCATCCTGCACCACCACGAGCGCATGGACGGGCGCGGCTATCCGTCCGGCCTCCGGGGGGACGCCATCCCGGAGTTCGCCCGCATCATCGCGGTCGCGGACGCGTTCGACGCGATGACGTCGACGCGGTCGTACCGCAGGTCGCGGCCCATCGAGGCGGCGCTTGCCGAGCTCCACCGGTGCAGCGGCGCGCAGTTCGACGCGCGCATGGTCGCGGCGCTGGAGACGGCGCTGCGGCGGCACGGCTGGCCGCTCGCCGAGCAGCCCGCGCCCCTACCGCACGGCTCGCCGCCGCTGCCGGTGCCGCGCATGGGGCTGGGCGACTCGCACAGCGTCGCCGGCGCCTTGGCCGCCGAGCGCGGCGACGCGCGCTGACCGTCGGCCTGGCCGTGGTCACGTCCAGAAGAGGCCCTGAGGATCAGCCCCTGAAGATCGCGCCGTGAAGATCACGCCCCTGACCCGCGCGCAGTGAGGGTCGCGTCTTGCGGATCACGTCTTGAACCAGCCGGCCCCGCCGATCAGGTCGGTGAGCTGTTCGGCGGTGATGGGCGGGGTGTCCATCGCCGGGAGATAGCCGTCGGCGCCCGTGATCCCGGCGGCCGCGGAGATCTCCAGGCCGCGCCCGTCGGGGTAGTACAGGAGCGCGTGGTACACCGGACCCGACACGTGTCCCGCCGCCGCTTCCTGCCGGCCGCTCGGCGACCGCCAGGTCTTGAAGATCCCGCCCTCGCCCTCCCCGTTGGAGGCGCAGTTCGTGTTGGACGGCGCCATGCCGGTGTCGGCGCAGTAGTCGTGCGCGGCGACCTGCTCCACGGTCTCGCGGCTCTGGTCCGGGTTGACCTTCGGGTCGTAGACGGTGATGTCGATCCAGCCCATGCGGCCGTTCTTGGTCACCAGGTAGCGGCCGGACAGCGGGTTCCGGGTGTACGACGGTGTGCCGGTGTCCGCCTTCTTGGTCACGGTCCCGATCCCGGCCGGGAGCTTGCCCTTCACGAGGTCGAGCGGGCTCTTGCCCCCGGCCGCCGTCGCGCCCCCGGTCGTCCGCGTGGCCGAACCGCCGGTGCTGCTGGGCGGCTTCGTGGTCGGCGTCGTCGTCGTGGCCGTCCGGGACGGGCTGGTCGCGGCCGACGAGGACGGCGCAGCCGAGGAGGTCCGCGGCCGGTTGCCCGGGACGGACGTCGCGGACCCGGTCGGGTCCGCGGTCGGCGGCGGCGCCGACGTCGCGGGCGTCTCACCGGGCGGCGTCGCCGGCGCGCTGCCCGCGACGTCGCCGCGCGGCGCGCCCACGCCCGGCTGCGGCAGAAGCGCGGTGCCGACTCCCACGGCGACGACTGCCGCGGCCGATCCCGCGGCCAGCATGATCCTGCGCCGCCGCCGGATGCGGTCGGCCTTGTGCATGATGTCGTCGACCACCGGATCGTCCGGCACTTCGATCCCCTGGGCGGCAAGGCCCAGGAGATCCCTCACGCGCATGTCCTTCAAAGCCGGGCCTCCTCGGCGTCGGTGAACCGGTCCGCGGCGTCCGGCAGCGCGTCGCCGAGTGCGGACCGCAGGGTCGCCAGGCCGCGTGCGCTCTGGCTCTTGACCGTCCCCGTACTGACCCCCAGGATGTGCGCCGTTTCCTCGACGCTCAGGTCTTCCCAGTAGCGCAGTACCAGAACGGCGCGCTGCCGAGGCGGGACCTCGGCGAGAGCCGTGCGTACCGCGAGGCTCATGTCGAGGTCGCCGTGTGCGGCCTCGGTGGTGTCGGGTGGTGCGGCGTGCGGGTGTTCGCGGCGCCAGAGTCGCCGGCGCGACGATATGAAGACGCTCATGAGGGTCCTGCGCGTGTACGCCTCGATGTTGTCGATCCGGTCCAGACGCCGCCCCGCCAGCACCACCTTGACCAGGGTCGACTGCACCAGATCCTCCGCCTCGTGGACGTCGCCGCACAGCAGGAACGCGCTCCTGAGGAGCGGGCCGCGCCGGGCCGCGATGAAGTCGCGCAGGGCATCGTCGTGTCCCGCCAACGCCACACCCCCTCAGAGGCCCCCGGCCGGAGGGCCCTCACCTCGAAAGAGAGTCGGACGGCGGGAACGGTTGCCCGTGCGGCGAGGAATTTCGGATAAACCGAAAAATGGTGCTCGTGTGGACTATTCGGGCGCGCTGACGGTGCCCATGGCGGTGCCCCCGGATGTACCCGATGTGCCTACAGCAGTGCTCACGGCAGTGCTCACGGCGGAGCCTGCCATGGCGTCCGTGGCGGTGTCGGGACGCGTGCCCGCGTCCCGGCGCGTACGGCGGCCGATACCCTCCCGCAGCCCCGCGAGCGGCGGGGTGCCGCGGTCGCGCAGCATGCCTCCGACGACGAGCAGGCCCACCCCGGCCGCCACGAGCAGGTCCCCGGGACTGTCGACCTCGGGAAGTACCGGGAGCGGCACGGGAATCGACTCGCCGAGCGCGTTGAACCGGGTGTCCGCCCCCGCGACCACCCGCCCGGCCGCCGCGGCTCCGTCGAGCGGTACGCCGGCCCGCGCCGCGGCGTGCTCCGACAGCGGCATCCCGCCGTTGAGCACGATCACCAGCGCGTTCAGCAGCAGCCCCGAGGCGGCCAGCGGGATGCCGGCCAGGTGCAGGTTCCCGGCCGCGAACCGGGCGGCCAGCGCGGCCGATCCCAGCAGCGCGAGCTGGTGGACGGTGGGGTCGGAGACCAGTGCCGCGATCAGCTGGGCCGCGAACGCGCAGCCGAGCCACGGCAGATGGCGTACCGGAAGGCGGGACAGGCCGGAGACCCGGCCGCCGAGAAGGGCACCGGCGCCGAGAGCGAGGACGAGGACGAGCACGGCCAGACCCACGCCGTCATTGTGTCCGCGGTCGTCCGCTTCACAAAGATCCGCGGCGCGTGTTGTCGTGTGTACCACCCGGTGGGACGCGTCCCGCGTGGTTGGATTTCCGTCGGGAGCGACGCGCGTGGCCACGGGCCGCGCCGGGACCGCTCCCGTCGGACGAGCACGGGAAAGGAAGCGCCGGGATGGCCGAGGAGGTCCACGCGGAGATGGTGGCCAACGTCGCGAAGATCGTGGTCGCCGAGGGCGAGGCGGTCGAGGCGGGGGCGACCCTCGTCATCCTGGAGTCCATGAAGATGGAGATCCCGGTGCTGACCGAGGGCCCCGGGACCGTCGAGGCGATCCGGGTCGCGGAGGGCGACGTGATCCAGGAGGGCGACCTGATCGCGGTCATCTCGTGAGTGCGGGGTCAGGTGCCGGTCGTCAGCCGGTCCGGGTGCCGTGCTCCACGCACTTGGCGGTCCAACCGCGCGGCGTCACCTGCACGACCATGCGGCGTCGGCAGTCTCCGCAGTAGCGCGGCGGTTCCAGCTCCCGGCGACGTGCGCAGCCCTCGTGTCCCGCCGCCGCCGCGGCCTCGCCGCACTGGTCGCAGTAGGGAGCTGCCGGTGTGGGGACGGGGGCATGCGATGCGTTCACGGTCGTAGAGTACGGCTCCATGCCGCAGCAGCCCATTCCGGTGTCGCCCGGAACACATGCCGAACTCACCCACAACGTGACGGACGCCGACACCGCCGAGGCGGTCGGCAGCGGCGACCTCCCGGTGCTCGGCACACCGCGGCTCCTGGCCCTCGCCGAGGCGGCGACGGTACGCGCGCTCGCCGGACACCTCGGCGCCGACCGCACGTCGGTCGGCACGCGCGTCTCCCTCGAACACCTGCTGCCCACACCGGTCGGCGGCACCGTCACGGTCCGCGCCGAAGTCGTGTACGCCGACGGCCGGCTCGTGCGCTTCTCGGTCGTCGCCGAAGACGCCGCGCGGCGGCTGGTCGGGCAGGGCGAGGTCACGCGCGTGGTCGTCGACCGCGAGCGGTTCCTCGCGCGCGTGCCGTCCGCGGACGCGTAGCCGCCGTCCGGGACGCAGAGCCGCGTGCCGGCCGTATCCCTTATCCCGTTCGCGTCACACGCCGTTCGTGCTGCGCGGGTAGACCGCCTCCGGATCGGTCAGCACGTTGACCAGGTACGGCACTTCGGACGCGAACGCCCGGCCCAGCGCGGCCCCGAGGTCCTCCGCCCGCTCCACCGTCTCGCCCGCGCCGCCGAGCGCCCGCACGACCTCGTCGTACCGGGTCGCCGGGGCGAGGTCGGCCGCGACGTCGTAGCCGTAGAGCATGCGCATCGGGTGCTTCTCCAGGCCCCAGATGCCGTTGTTGCCGACGACCATGACCACGGGCAGCTTGTGGCGTACCAGGGTGTCCACGTCCATCAGCGAGAACCCGGCGGCGCCGTCGCCGAGCAACAACACGATCTGCGCGTCGGGCCGGGCCAGCCGGGCGCCGACCGCGTAGCCGAGGCCGGTGCCGAGGCAGCCGTACGGGCCCGGGTCGAGCCAGCCGCCGGGCCGGGCGGGCTCGACGTACTTCCCGGCGTACGACACGAAGTCGCCGCCGTCGCCGATCACCACGGCGTCGTCGTCGAGCACGCGCAGGAGTTCGCCGTACACGCGCACCGGGTGGATCGTGTCGCCGCTGCCGCGCAGCAGCGCCCGGTCCGACTGCGCGGCCGTGCGTACCGCCGCCTGCACGTGCTCGCACCAGCGCTGGTACGCCGACGCCTTGCCCTTGCGCGTCCACGCCTCGACGATGCCGTCGAGCGTGAGTGTCAGGTCCCCGCAGACGGACGCGGCCACCGGCGCGGTGCCGCCCAGCTGGCCGGGGGAGTCGACGAGGTGCACGACGCGTGCGGGCGTGGCGCCGTCGCGCCCGCCGAACACGCCGTAGCCGAGCCGGAAGTCGAGCGGGGCGCCGATGACGACGACCAGGTCCGCGCCGCCGAGTGCGGTGGACCGGGCCCGGGTGACCAACAGTTCGTGGCCGTTGGGCAGGACGCCGCGGCCCATGCCGTTGGCGACGACGGGGATCCCCATGGTCTCGGCGGCGCGGCGGGCGGCCTCCTCGGCGCCGTCCATCCACACGTCCTGGCCGAACACCAGCACTGGGCGCTGGGCCTCCGCCAACAGGCCCGCCGCGGTGGCGATCCCGACCGGGTCGGGGACCGCCCGGACCGGCTCGGCCGCGACCGGTGCGGGGACCGTGGCGCGGTCGAAGAGCACGTCCATGGGCACGTCGAGGAACACCGGTCCGCGGTGCGGCCGGGCGGCCAGGGCCACCGCGTCGGCCACCTCGGCCGCGATGCGGTCGGTCTCGTGCACGGTCGCGGCCCGCTTGGTGACCGGGGCCAGCAGCGGCGGGTGGTCGAGTTCCTGGAGCGCGCCGGAACCCCACCGGAAGGCCGGTGCGCGGCCGCCGATCACCAGCAGGGGCGACCCGTTCATGTGCGCGGTCGTCACGGCGCTCACGCCGTTGGTGACGCCCGGGCCCGCGGTGAGGACGGCGAGTCCGGTGCGGCGGGTGAGCTTGGCGGTCGCCTCGGCGGCGAAGACGGCGGTCTGCTCGTGGCGAACGTCGACGATGCGCAGGGGCTCGGCCGCCTTCACCGCGCCGTCGTAGACCGGGAACACGTGTCCGCCGGACAGTGTGAAAAGGGTGTCGATCCCGTGTGCGCGGAGCGCCGCGACCGCGAGGTCTCCGCCGTGCCCTTCGACGGTCTCCGGACGCCGCCGGTCCTGGCTGCGCTCCGGGGTGCGGTCCCGACCGTGTCCCCGACTGTGTTCCTGGCCGTGCTCTTGGCTGTGCTCCTGGCTGCGCTCTTGGTCGTGGTCCTGGCTGTGGCGTTGGTCGTGGTGCTGGTCGTGCGCGTGCGAGCCCGACATGCCGACACCTCCGACAAGAACCGTAACCGTGCCGCCTCGTTGCGACACGCTTTCGGGCTTTCCGCAGGAACGCGGGAACGGGCGGGGCCGGTACGAGGATTGCCCTCGTACCGGCCCCGCCCGTTCCGGGTGCCGTGCCGCGGCACCTACAGCGTCTGGTTGAGCGCCTTCACCGGCATCTGCAGGTCGGCCAGCAGCTCCAGGTCCGATTCCGGCTTGCGGCCGAGCGTCGTCAGGTAATTGCCGACGATGACGGCGTTGATGCCGCCCAGCAGCCCCTGCTCGGTGCCCAGGTCGCCGAGGGCGATCTCGCGCCCGCCCGCGTACCGCAGGATGGTGCGCGGCAGGGCCAGCCGGAACGCGCCGATGATCTTCAGCGCCTCGCGCGGCTCGATGACCGTCTGCTCCTCGAAGGGCGTGCCGGGACGCGGGTTGAGGAAGTTGAGGGGCACCTCGTCGGGCTCCAGCTCGGCCAGTTGCCCGGCGAACTCGGCGCGCTGCTCGGCGGTCTCGCCCATGCCGACGATGCCGCCGCAGCAGACCTCCATGCCGGCCGCGCGCACCATGCGCAGGGTGTCCCAGCGCTCTTCCCACGAGTGCGTCGTGACGACGTTGGGGAAGTAGGAGCGGGCGGTCTCCAGGTTGTGGTTGTAGCGGTGGATGCCCATCTCGGCGAGCTCGTCGACCTGCTCCTGCGTCAGCATGCCGAGCGACGCGGCGATGTTGATGTCGACGGCCCCGCGGATGGCCTTGACGCCCTCGCGCATCTGGTCCATGAGGCGCTTGTCGGGCCCGCGTACGGCGGCCACGATGCAGAACTCGGTCGCACCCGTCGCCGCGGTCTCCTCGGCGGCCTTGACCAGCGACGGGATGTCGAGCCACGCGGCGCGCACCGGCGACGGGAACAGACCGGACTGCGAGCAGAAATGGCAGTCCTCGGGACAGCCGCCGGTCTTGACCGACACGATGCCCTCGACCTCGACCTCGGGACCGCAGTGCCGCATCCGGACCTCGTGGGCGAGCTGCAGCAGCTCCTCGAGGCGCTCGTCGGGCAGGCCGAGCACCTCGAGCACCTGGTCCGCGGTGAGTCCGCGGCCCTGCTCGAGCACCTGCTCGCGCGCGACGGCGAGGATGTCGCCGTCCGCCGGGCTGTCGTCCCGGGCGCCGTGGTTCGTCACATCGAGCGTTTCCGTCACCGTTCACCTCGCGCTGGATCGTGGGCGGCACGGAACGCGCCCGGGTCGAAGGTACCGCCCAGCGCTGGAGCCAGACCCGAGCGGGCCGCCCCCAGGAACTCGGCGGGGTGCAGCGCGCCCGCCCCGGCACCGATGGCACCGGCCAGCGGACGGGCCGCCAGGGTCTCCAGATCGCGGATGTTGCTGCGCATGGCCAGGTCGGGCGTGTCGGGCCAGGAACCGATCACCACGCCCGCGAGGTCGATGCCGCGGTGCGCCATCGCCTCCAGGGTCAGCGCGGTGTGGCCGAGCGTCCCGAGGTCGGGGCGGGCCACCACGAGGACCGGGGCGCCGAGGGTGTGGGCGAGGTCGGCGATGGTGGTGCCTTCCTCGTCGAAGCGGACCAGGAGCCCGCCCGCGCCCTCGACGACGACGAGGCGGCGGGTCTCGGCGAGTTCGCGTACGGTCGCCACGACCTCGTACAGGTTGACCGGCTGTCGGCCGCTCAGGCGGGCGGCGGCGGCGGGTGAGAGCGCGTCGGTGAAGCGCGCGTACTCGTGCAGGTCGGTCACGCCCGCGAGGCGCCCGATGTCGTCGAGGTCGCCCGGCTCGTCGGGTGCGACGCCGGTCTGCGCGGCCTTGACGACGGCGACCGAGGAGCCGCGTGTCGCGGCCAGCGCCGCGACCGCCGCGGTCACGACTGTCTTGCCCACACCGGTGTCGGTCCCGGAGACGACCAGAATGCTCACGTCGAGAGCCTAAGTCCCGCGCGGCCGTGCCCCGCACCAAGGTCCCACGGCGCGTTCCGGGACCAAGGTCCCGTGCAGTGCGGACTCGCGGCCCGGGTGCCGCGGGCGGGTCGCGGGGGAGGATTCGGGGGCGGGCGTGGAGCCCGCACCGGCGGTGGGTCCGGTGCGAGCACGCGACCCGCGGCCTCTGCACAGGCGTCGGAGTGAACGGCAATTTCTCCGAGGCACGGCCGGGACCGGCGGAAGCAAGCAGCCGCCTGTCCCGGCCGCCGTGTTTTCCGGTGACCGTGTTTTCCGGCCACCGTGGCCGCCCGGCTTGTGGCTTCCCGGCACCGCACTTTTCAGCCACCCCGCGGCACCGCTGCGGCGGACAGGTAGACGTGGACGTGCCACATGACGTGCCGCGGTGACACGTGTCACACGGCTTGATCGTCCCTTAAGCAGGGTTTATGTCCGTTTGAGGTGGTCCCGTGTCATCCTTGGGGGCGCTGCAGGCGCGCGACGAACTTGTAGCGGTCGCCTCGGTAGACCGAGCGGACCCACTCCACGGGTTCCCCGGACGTGTCGAAGCTGTGCCGCGACAGGAGCAGGAGCGGCATGCCGACGTCGGTGGAGAGCAGCCCCGCCTCACGAGGGTTGGCGAGGGCGGTCTCGATGGTCTCCTCCGCCTCGGCCAGATGTACGTCGTACGCCTCGCCGAGGGCCGTGTACAGCGACGTGTACCGGTCGAGCGTGCGGCGCAGCGACGGGAAGCGCTTGGTGGACAGGTGCGTCGTCTCGATCGCCATGGGCTCGGCGTTGGCCAGCCGCAGGCGCTCGATGCGCAGCACCCGGTTGCCGGGCTTGATGGCGAGCCGTTCGGCCAACTGGTCGTCGGCGGAGACGTAGCCGATGTCGATCAGACGGGAGGTGGGCTCCAGACCCTGGGCCCGCATGTCCTCGGTGTACGAGGTGAGCTGGAGGCTTTGTGCGACCTTCGGCTTGGCGACGAACGTGCCGCGCCCCTGGATGCGTTCCAGGCGCCCTTCGATCACCAGTTCCTGGAGGGCCTGGCGGACCGTGGTCCGCGAGATGTCGAACTCCCCGGCCAACGTGCGCTCCGGCGGCACGGGCGTGCCGGGGGGCTGCGTCTGGGTCAGCTCCTGCAGGTGCTTCTTGAGTCGGTAGTACTTCGGCTCGCGCGCGGCCCCCTCGGCGGCCGGGTCCCCGCCCGTCACGCTCTCCGGGTTGCCGGCGTCCTGTTCGTTCGGCGCCGCCGCCATCGCGGTCGCCCCTTGTTCCGCCGTCACCTGTGCCCTCCTGACACGTTCGGTCCCCATCGTGGCACGACCGGACCGGCACGGGTGACGGGCCGCACGGATCAGCGCGGACCACGGCTCAGATGTCGGTCGGGTAACGGCTGCCCGCAGGTCTTCTGCGGAACCTTGACACCCCAATTGGTCTATGCCAACCTCCGGAATGGTCTAAACCATTGGTGGTCACCGCGCAACCCTCGTCCAGGTTCGCAAAGCACCTTCCCCCCAGGCGGATCCTGAAGGCCCGGTCCCTCACGACGGGTCTGAAGCGGGGAAACGCGAAACCCACGGCAGCGGTACCAAACATCCTGAGGAGGATGGTGTGAAGCGTCGTCTCTTCGTCGCGGCGGGTGTCGCGGCGGCGCTCACCGGCGTTGCCGCCTGCGGCAGCTCGGACAGCGGTGACAAGGACAAGCCGGCAGCGTCGGGCAGTGCCCCCGCGGCCGCGGGCAAGACCGGGAAGGTCACCATCTGGGTCATGAAGGGGTCCACGAACGACGAGTTCAACACCGCCTTCAAGGCCAAGTTCGAGGCGGACCACCCGGGCTCCACCGTCGACATCCAGGTTCAGCAGTGGAACGGCATCGGTGAGAAGATCACCGCCGCCCTCGCCAGCAACGACGCCCCCGACATCGTCGAGGCCGGCAACACCCAGATCGCGGGCTACGCGGCCTCGGGCGGCGTCATGGACCTCACCGACAAGGTCGACGAGCTCGGCGGCAAGGACTGGATCCCCGGTCTGGCCGGCCCCGGCAAGCTCGACGGCAAGCAGTACGGCGTTCCGTTCTACGCCGCCAACCGCGTCGTGATCTACAACAAGGCGGCGTTCGCCGCCGCCGGCGTCCAGCCGCCGAAGACGCGGGCCGAGTGGCTGGAGATCAGCAAGAAGCTCAACACCGGCGACCAGCAGGGCATCTACCTGCCGGGTCAGAACTGGTACTTCTACGCCGGCCTCCTGAAGGACGAGGGCATCGACCTCACCACGAAGGACGGCGACAAGTGGAAGTCCAACGTCGGCACGCCGCAGGGCGCCGCCGCCGTGAACTTCTACAAGGACCTCGCCGCCAACGGCAAGGGCCCGAAGGACTCGGACGAGAAGACCCAGCCCGAGACCGTCGCCGCGGCCGGCGGCAAGATCGCGCAGTTCATCGCCGTCCCGGGTGAGCTCGACACGGTCGTCAAGAACAACCCGGCGCTCAAGGACCAGTACGACTACTTCCCGATCCCGGGCAAGGACGCGTCGGCCCCGGGTGCGACCCTGACCGGCGGCTCGGACCTCTTCATACCGGAGAAGTCGAAGAACAAGGAGCTGGCGTACGAAGCCGTCAAGCTGTTCAACAGCGACGAGATGCAGGTCAAGCTCGCCAAGGCGCTGGTGTACGTGCCGAGCAAGACCACCCAGGTCACCGCGCTCGAGGGTGTCCCGGGTGCGCAGGCCCAGGCCCTGGGCGCGCAGAAGGGCTTCGTCATCCCCGCGACGGTCACCACCAACTGGGCCGCGGTCGAGGAGTCGAACCCGATCAAGGCGTACCTGACCGCCGTGCTGGTCGGAGGCAACCCCGACTCCGAGGGCAAGAAGGCCGACGAAGCCATCGCGAAGGTGCTCAACACCAAGAGCTGATCCCGACTCGGATCGTCCGCCGATCCGATCGGCTCACCAGCACCACGTGGCCGGTCCCGACGGGAAGTCCCGTCGGGACCGGCTCCGGCCCGATTACCGACACCGAACGACGGGAAGGCACCTGTGTCAGCCTCCAAGGCCGACGCGGTGGTCGCGACGCCCACGCAGCCTCCGCGGATGACAGACCCCCCGGCGGGTGGGACCGGCTCTCACAAGCGCCCACGCCGCAGACGCGGACCACTTCAGCTCGTCAGTCCGTACCTGATGGTCGCCCCGGCGATCCTCGGCGTCCTCTTCCTGCTGCTCTACCCGGTGATCAAGAACGCGATCCTCGGCTTCAAGGAGTACGGCCGCCGCGACTTCACGCTCGGCCTGTCCGGCAAGTGGATCGGGCTGGACAACTTCAAGGAGATCCTCCAGGACGGCGAGTTCTGGCGGGTCACCTGGCGGAGCTTCTGGTTCACCGGCATCAACGTGGTCTCCATCATGGTGATCTCCACGCTGATCGCGCTGATGCTGACCAAGCTCGGCAAGACCATGCGCATCGTCGTCCTCACCAGCCTGGTGTGCGCGTGGGCGATGCCGATCATCGCCGCCACCACGGTCTTCAAGTGGATGTTCCGCTCGGACAACGGCGTCGCCAACTACCTGCTGGTCAAGCTCGGCTTCGACTCGTTCGACAACTACACGTGGTTCGCCGACGGCAAGTCGACGATGACCGTGATCATCCTGCTGATCGTCTGGCAGTCGATCCCGTTCGCGACGCTGACCATCTACGCGGGTCTGACCACGGTCCCCGACGAGGTGTACGAGTCGGCACGCCTCGACGGCGCGGGCCCGGTGCGGATCTTCACGTCCATCACGTTCCCGATGCTGCGCCCGCTCTTCCTGCTGGTCACCTCGCTCGAAGTGATCTGGATCTTCAAGTGCTTCGCGCAGATCTGGGCGATCGCCGGGCAGAACGGCCCGCTCGCCGACGTCGCGACGCTGCCGGTGTACGCGTACCAGACCGGCATGCAGCTCAAGCGCTACGGCGTCGCGGGCGCGATCTCGACGGTCACCGTCCTGATCCTCGCGGCGATGCTCGTCTTCTACTTCCGTCAGTTGTTCAAGCAGGAGCGGGAGGCCGACAAGTGACGCCCCTGAAGTCGCGAGTCCTCAAGCGGGTCCCGCTCAACATCGCCGCACTCATCGTCTTCGTGGTGATGATCTTCCCGGTGTACTGGATGGTCCTGACCGCCTTCCGGCCGGCCAAGGACATCGGCTCCGACACCCCGAAGTTCCTGCCCAGCTCGGTCACCTTCGACAACTTCAAGAGTGCCGTCGACATCGAGAACTTCTGGAACTTCTGGGGCAACAGCCTGATGGTCGCCGTCGGCGGCGTGGGCCTGGCGCTGATCGTCGCGTGCTTCTCCGCGTTCGCCGTCGCGCGCATGCAGTGGAAGGGCCGCGCGCCCTTCATCCTCATGGTCTTCATCGCGCAGATGGCGCCGTGGGAGGCGCTGATCATCCCGATGTTCCTGATCGGCCGCGACCAGGAGATGCTCAACTCGCTGCCGTTCCTGACCGCGATCTACTTCGTGATGACGCTGCCGTTCTCGATCGTGACGCTGCGCGGATTCCTCGCGAACATCCCGGTCGAGCTGGAGGAGGCCGCCCGCGTGGACGGCTGTACGCGCTTCGGTGCCTTCCGCCGCGTGGTGTTCCCGCTGCTCGCCCCGGGGCTGCTGTCCACCTCGCTGTTCGGCTTCATCACCGCGTGGAACGAGTTCGCGTTCGCCAACACGCTGCTGTTCAGCGACCCCAAGCAGGACACCCTGCCCGCGTGGCTCAACGAGTTCAGCAACGGCCTGACCGTCGACTGGGGCGCCACCATGGCGGCGGCGACGCTGTTCATGCTGCCCGTCCTGCTCATCTTCCTGGTCCTGCAAGGCAGAGTCACCGGCGGGCTCACGTCCGGTGCGGTGAAGGGCTGACCACGATGTCCCAGGAGCTCGACCGCCTCGCGCTGGCCGTCCTGCAGCCCGGCTTCGCCGGCCTGACCGCCCCCGACTGGCTGCGCCGCCACGTCGCCGACGGACTCGGCTCCGTCGGCCTGTTCGGCCGCAACGTGCAGTCGCCCGAGCAGCTCGCGGCACTCACCGCGACGCTGCGCAAGGAACGCGACGACATCCTCGTCGCCATCGACGAGGAAGGCGGCGACGTCACCCGCCTCGAGGTACGCCAGGGCAGCTCCTGGCCCGGCAACCTCGCCCTCGGAGCCGTCGACGACACCGACCTCACCCGGGCCGTGGCCACCGGGCTGGGCCGCGACTTGGCCCGCTGCGGCGTCAACTTCGACTGGGCGCCGGACGCGGACGTCAACGCCAACCCCGACAACCCGGTCATCGGCGTGCGCTCCTTCGGCGCCGACCCGCAGCTGGTGGCCCGGCACACCGTGGCGTACGTCGAGGGCCTCCAGGCCACCGGCGTCGCCGCCTGCGTCAAGCACTTCCCGGGCCACGGCGACACCGCCGTCGACTCCCACCTCGGGCTGCCCCGCGTCGACGCGTCGCGCGAACTGCTCGCCGCCCGAGACCTGGTGCCGTTCCGTGCCGCGGTCGCGGCCGGGGCCAAGGCCGTCATGTCCGCGCACATCGTGCTGCCGGCCTACGACGCCGAGTACCCCGCGACGCTCAGCCGCCCGATCCTGACCGGCCTGCTCCGCGAGGAGATGGGCTTCCAGGGCCTCATCGTGACCGACGGCATCGAGATGGGCGCCATCGCCGACACCTACGGCATCGCCGACGGCACGGTGCGCGCGCTCGCCGCGGGCGTCGACGCGGTCTGCGTCGGCGGCGGACTGTGCGACGAGGGCACCGTCCTGCTGCTGCGCGACGCGATCGTCACGGCGGTCCGCGAGGGCCGGCTGTCCGAGGAGCGCCTCGCCGACGCCGCCGCCCGCGTCGCGGAACTCGCGGCGTGGACCCGCGAGCACGCCAACCGCGGCGGCGAGCCCGGGGACCACGCCGTCGGCCTGGCGGCCGCCCGGCGCGCGGTCCGCGTCGAGGGCCCGCTGACCCCGGTGACGGCTCCCGCCCACGTGCTGGAGCTGACGTCGCAGACCAACATCGCGGTGGGCGACGAGACGCCGTGGGGCGTCGGGGCGTACCTGGCCCAGGCGGTCCCCGGCACGACCGTCGCGCGGCCGGGCATGACCACCTTCGGCCTGGTCGACACGCAGCTCGCCGCGGCGGACGGGCGGCAGCTCGTGGTCGTCGTACGCGACCTGCACCGCAACGTCGCCGCCGCCGACATGCTGGCCGGCATCGTCGCGGTCCGGCCGGACACGGTCGTGGTGGAGATGGGTCTCCCATACGGCGACGCGCAGGGCCTCACCCGCATCGCCACGCACGGCGCCGCGCGGGTGTGCGGCATCGCCGCGGCGGAGACACTGACCGGGCGGGTCCTGGACGGACTGATCCCGGTCGGCACCGAGTAGTCCGCCCGGGGTCGTCCGCCCAGGCGCTCCGCGCCGGGGTGTCCGCCCAGGGCAACGCACCGAGGCAGACCACCCGAGCTGTCCAACCGGGAACCAACGGAAGGCACCACAACGATGTCTGCGAGCACCGAAGCCGCAACGCCGCGCGGCGGGATCATGTCCGCCGAGACGGCCGAGCAGCCGGAGGTACTGCGCCGGATCCTGACCGAAGGCGCGCCGCGCATCCGCGAGGTCGCGGACGCCGTCGCCGCCCGCAGCCCGAGGTTCGTGCTGCTCACCGCGCGGGGCACCAGCGACAACGCCGCGCTGTACGCGAAGTACCTGGTCGAGGTGCTGCTCGGCAGGCCCGCCGGGCTCACCTCGATGTCCACGACGACCGCGTACGGCGCGCGGCCCGACCTGACCGACTGCCTCGTCGTCACGGTCAGCCAGTCGGGCGGCTCGCCGGACCTGGTCGCCTCCACCGAGGCGGCCCGCAAGGCCGGCGCGATCACCCTCGCCGTCACCAACAACGCCGACTCGGCGCTCGCCGCGGTGTCCGAGTTCCACATCGACGTCCTGGCCGGACCGGAGAAGGCGCTGCCGGCGACGAAGACGTACACCGCCGAACTGCTGGCGCTGTACCTCCTCGTCGAGGGCCTGCGCGGCGGTGACGGGACGGACGCCGCCCGACTGCCCGAGTACGCCGCGGACATCCTCGCCCGGCGGTCCGAGGTCGCCGAGCTCGCGCAGCGCTACCGCTTCGCGCAGCGCCTGGTGATCACCTCGCGCGGGTACGGCTACCCGACCGCCCGCGAGGCGGCCCTGAAGATCATGGAGACCAGCTACATCCCCGCCCAGCCGTTCTCCGGTGCGGACCTGCTGCACGGTCCGCTGGCCATGGTCGACAACGTCAGCCCGGTCATCGCGGTGGTGCCGGACGGGCGCGGCGGCGAGGCGCTCCAGCCGGTCCTGGAACGGTTGCGCGGCCGGGGCGCCGACCTGATGGTCGTCGGCCAGGCCGACCAGGTGGCCCGGGCGAGCGTGGGCTTCGCGCTGCCGGCCGGGGTGCCGGAGGAGGTCCAGCCGATCCTGGAGATCCTGCCGCTGCAACTGCTGGCGTACGAGATCACCATGGCCCGCGGCCTCGACCCGGACGCGCCCCGCGCGCTCGCCAAGGTCACCGAGACGCACTGACCCGGATGCTTGCCGGCACCCGGATCCGGGTGCGCGGGCCGGGCGTCGTGCTCCTGGCCGCCGCGTAGCCGGGGCTGTGCGGTGCCCGGCGGCCTGACAGCCGGGCCCAGTACGCCGATCACGGCCCCGCCCTCGCCTCCCGAGGGCGGGGCTGTCGCGGTTTCCGGTCCGGTGGTTCCGGTGGTTCCGGTGGTTCCGGTGGTTCGGGGTGGTGGTTCGGGGTGGTGGTTCGGGGCCTGCCGTCCCGGTCCTGTGGTTCCCGCCCGTCGTTCAGGACCTGACTTTCACGACCCGGCGCGGACCAGCGCGTCGATGAAGTCGCGGATGACCGGCCGGTGGTCCTCGGTGCGCCAGGCGAGCGCCAGCTCGCAGGGGGACAGGTCCGCGACGGGTACCGCGGTGACGCCCGGACGCCGGTAGATGGCCGCGTTGCCCTCGGCCAGCAGGACAATGCCGCTGCCCTCCTCGATGGCCGCGAACGTCTCCTCGGCGTTGGAGACGGTCGCACCGATGCGCGGCTCGCGTCCGTCGCGCCGGTCGACCGCGAGCCAGTACTCGCGCAGCGGACCCGCAGTGGCCGGAAGCGCCAGGAACGGCTCGTCGAGTAGTTCGGCGAAGGCGATCTTGTCGCGGCCCGCGAGGGGATGGTCGTCACGCATCGCCACCCAGCGCGGCTCGGTGGCCAGCACGTGCAGGTTCATCTCCTCCTGGCCGGGCACCGGCAGCCACAGCAGTGCCACGTCCACCTCGCCCGCGGCGAGGCCGGCCGTCGCGTCGTCCCAGTTGATCTGGCGGAGCTTGACCGTCCACCCCGGCCGCCGCTCCGTGAAGCGCTCGCGCGCGCCTTGCAGCAGAGCGCGGCCGACGCTGGTGGACAGGCCCACGGTGAGGACGGCCGCCGCCGCGGCGGCCGCGTCCGCGACCGCGCGCTGCGCCTCGTCCCAGTCCCTCAGGAGCGCCCGGGCGGCGGGAAGCAGGGCGGCTCCGGGGGCGGTGAGGGCGACGGCCCGCTTGTCGCGTTCGAAGAGGCGTACCCGCAGGTGGTCTTCGAGCTGGCGTATCTGCTTGCTCAGCGCGGGCTGGGACACGAACAGCCGCTCGGCGGCCCGCGTGAAGTTGAGCTCTTCGGCGGTGCCCACGAAGTAGCGCAGATCGCGCAGGTGCACATCCATAACCGATGGCTATCACGAGCGGTCTTGGACGCACAGCCGAGATTGCCGCGAGGATCACCGGAGACGTACGCAGAGACGACGTACACGAGGACGCGAGGAGCACCGATAATGCGCTACCGCCTGTTCGGCAACACCGGCCTGCGGGTCTCGGAGCTGTTCCTCGGCGCCATGACGTTCGGCGACCCGGAGACGGTCGGCACGACGGCCGACGAGAGCCGCCGCATCGTCGACGCGTACGAGGACGCCGGCGGCAACGTCATCGACACCGCGGTCAACTACCGCGACGGCGCGAGCGAGGCGATCCTCGGACCGATACTCAAGGGCCGCCGCGACCGCTTCGTCCTGGCCACCAAGTACACGCTCAGCCGCGACGGCGGGGACCCCAACGCGGCCGGCAACCACCGCAAGAACCTCCGGCTGTCGCTGGAGACGAGCCTGCGGCGCCTCGGCACCGACTACATCGACGTGTACTGGGTGCACATCTGGGACCGCGACACTCCGATCGAGGAGACCATGCGTGCCCTCGACGACGCGGTACGCGCGGGCAAGGTCCTGTACGTCGGGATCTCGGACGCCCCCTCCTGGGTCGTCGCGCGGGCGAACACGCTGGCGGAGTGGCGCGGTTGGACGCCGTTCGCCGGGCTCCAGGTGCCGTACAACCTCCTCAACCGCGACGTCGAACGCGAACTTCTGCCGATGGCCGACGCGTTCGGGATGAGCGTCGCGGCGTGGGGCCCGCTGGCGAGCGGCGTGCTGTCGGGCAAGTTCACGCGCCCGGGCGGGGCCGGGGCGGCGGCGACCCGGGTGAACCCGGACTCGCTCGGCGAACGCGACCACGCGGCGGCCCGTGCGGTCCAGGAGGTCGCGGACGAGGTGGGTGCCTCGCCGTCGCAGGTGGCCATCGCGTGGACACGGGCCCGTTCGCGCGCCGTGCACCCGATCATCGGGGCACGGACCGCCGAGCAGCTCAAGGACAACCTCGGCGCGGCCGGCCTCGACCTGCCGCGCGAGGCGGTGGAACGGCTCGACGCCGCGGTGGACTTCACGCTCGGGTTCCCGCAGGACTTCATCGAGTCGACGCGGCGGTTCGTGTACGGCGAGGCCGGGGCCCGCGTGGACGGCCGCGGACTGAGCGGGTAGGGCGGCGGGCGTCCGGCTCGCTCCGGGCAGCGCGGCGGCGCACCAGCGCAGAGAAGCGGAGCGGCAGGGAGCCCCAGGGGCAGAGAAGCCGGACCGGCAGAGAAGCCGGACCGGCGGAGAACAGAGCAACAGCGAACCAGGGCACACAGGACAGCGAAGGAGTGGTCATGACCGCGGCGGCACCGGTGACGCTGGTGACGGGGGCGAACCGGGGGATCGGCAACGAGGTGGCACGGCAACTCGCCGACCAGGGGCACACGGTGCTGCTGTCCGCGCGGTCCGCGGAGGCCGCGCGGGACGCAGCCGCGCGGCTCGCCGACCGCGACGTCCACCCGCTCGTCCTGGACGTCGTCGACGGCGACTCCGTGGCCCGCGCCGTCGACGAGATCCGCGACCGCCACGGACGCCTCGACGTCCTGGTCAACAATGCGGCCGTGCACTACGACACCTGGCAGCGGGCCGTGGACGCGGACCTCGCGGTGGTGCACGAGGCCGCGGAGACGAACCTGTACGGGCCTTGGCGCCTCGTCCAGGCCGCACTGCCGCTGCTGCGCAAGAGCGGGCACGGGCGCATCGTCAACGTGTCGAGCGAGGTGGCGTCCCTGACGAACATGGGCGGCGGGACCCCGGCCTACACCGCGTCGAAGGCCGCCCTGAACGCGCTGACCAGGATGCTCGCGGCAGAGCTGCGGCCGGACCGGATCCTCGTCAACGCGGTGTGCCCGGGATGGGTCGCCACGGACATGGGCGGCCCCGGAGGGCGGCCGGTACGCGACGGAGCGGCCGGCATCGTCTGGGCCGCCACGCTGCCCGACAACGGCCCCTCCGGCGGCTTCTTCCGCGACGGCCGTCCCCTGCCCTGGTAGCGGACGAACCGGCCGCACGTCGTCGCCTTGCCGGCCCATAGCTCCTACGGCGAACGGGACAGGGGCGAGACGCCGACCTCCGGCGCCGGATGTCCTGCACCGGGCAACCGGGCCTGGGCAACCCTGCCGACTCTCGGCTGCCTGCCTGCCTGCCTGCCTGCCTGCTGCCTGCCGGCTGGCGGCCGTATGCGTGCGTGCGCGGCGAGCGCCGGTCCGACACGGCCGAGTGGCCTCGTCCAGGTGCGGACCACGCGGCTCGACCCGCCCGGTGTGCGGCCCGTCGGTCCCTTCGCCCTGTCCTCGAACGCGGCCTGACGCGGCTCCCTCTGCCCGCGGGCCTCGCCTGCTGTCAGCCGTTGCCGGCCCTTGTCGGCGGCCTTGCGCGGGCCGTCGCGTACTCGATGGTTTGTCAGCGTTTGATGGCTTTTTGTGCAAGGCTTCAGCCGTCCCACACTCACATGCACCACTGCGGCTACGCCGATTCCAGGTGGGAGCGCCATCAAGGAAGTGCGGGGCCGCAACCGCGCTCCGTCAACGCCCCGGCCGGCCCGCCGGGTTCGGGAGACCGCCATGACCGCGCCTGCCCCTGGAACCACGAAGGACCCCGCCACCACCGCGCCCGAACCGCCTGCCGACACCGAGCACCGCACCCGGGTTCTCCCTGGTTCGGCGGCCGCGCCGGCCGCCGCCTACGCGCTGCCGGGCACGGCGTATGAACTCCCCGAACACCCCGGCGCCGCCCGGGTTCTCGCCGCCCGCGCCTCGGCGTCGGCGATGGTCTCGGCGGCCGCCGCCCGGGTCGTGCCCGGTGGGGGCTACGTCGCGGCGCCAGCCTCCTTGCCTGCATCGCTGCCCACGTCCACGCGCCCGGCGCCGTCCCGCACGTCGGGCCCGCGCTACACCGTCGGGCTGGCCCGCGACGTGGGCGAGGTGCGGGCCGCGCAGCGGTTGCGGCACCTGGTCTTCGCCGAGGAGATGGGCGCGGAACTGCACAGCCTCGAACCCGGCCTCGACGTCGACGCGTTCGACGCCCACTGCGACCACCTGGTCGTACGCGAGGAGAACAGCGGCGCGGTCGTCGGCACGTACCGTCTGCTGCCGCCGGACCGCGCCCGCGCCGCGGGAGGGCTGTACGCGGCCGGTGAGTTCGCGCTCGGCAACCACGCCGAACTGCATGCGGACCTCGTCGAGGTCGGCAGGTCATGCGTGCACCCCGACCACCGCGAGGGTGCGGTGATCGGGCTCATGTGGGCCGGCATCGCGCGCTACCTCGTCGCGAGCGGGCGCAACTGGCTGGCCGGCTGCTGTTCCGTGCCGCTGGACGACGGCGGGCTGTTGGCCGCGGACGTGGCCGAGGCGGCGCGGCGCAAGTACGCGGCGCCGGAGGAGTACCGCGTGCAGCCGTACCGGCCCTGGACGTCGTCCGCCGCCGCGGACGACGCCGGGCGTTCGCGGCTCGCGCTGCCGCCGCTGCTGCGCGGCTACCTGCGGCTCGGCGCGTGGGTGTGCGGCGAACCCGCGTACGACGAGGACTTCGGCGTCGCGGACTTCTACATCCTGCTGTCGCTGCGTCGCACCGACTCCCGCTACCTCCGCAGATTCCTCGCGCTGGAATCGGCGTGACACACCCGGCAGCGAGCCCCTCGTGGGTGCCGGTGTCGCCGTGCACGCCCGAGGTCTGCCTGCGCGATCCGGCGCATGCCGCGGGGATCGCGCGTCGTGTCATGCGCTGCGTCGCGTGCGTGGCCGTCGTCGTCGCGGGGGTTGCGCTCTCGTCGGCCGTCGCGTGCATGCGCCCGCCGGTCCGGCACGCGCTCGTCCGGGCGTGGGCGCGCGCCGTCCTGAGGACGCTGGGCGTACGTGTCCGGGTCCTGAAGTACGAGGCGACTGCGCGGCCGGCCACCCCCGGCGGCGTCCCGCCCTCCACCGCGGCCCTGATCCCCGCCCCGACCTCATCCCCGGCCCCGACCGCGCATCCGGTCCGCGGCGAACTCCTGGTGGCGAACCACATCTCCTGGCTGGACATCGCCCTGCTCGCGATCGTGCGCCCCGCCCGCATGGTGGCCAAGCGCGAGGTGGGGGAGTGGCCGGTGCTCGGGCGGTTCGTCGCCCGGGGCGGGACGGTCTTCGTCGCGCGCGACCGGCCGCGCTCGCTGCCGGGCGACGTGGCCGCGATCGCCGCGGCACTCCGCACGGGGTCCTGGGTCGGCGTGTTCCCCGAGGGCAGCACGTGGTGCGGCGCACGCCAGGGGCCTTTCCGCCGCGCGGTGTTCCAGGCGGCGCTGGACGCCGGGGCGGCCGTACGCCCGGTCGTGCTCCGCTACCTGGGACCGGACGGCGGCCCGGCACGCGAAGCGGCGTTCGTCGGCGAGGACACGTTGGCGGCCTCGTTGTGGCGGGTGGCCGGCGTGTGCGGCATCGTCGCCGAGGCGCGGGTGCTGCGGGCGATCCCGCCGGGGGAGTACCCCGACCGGCGGACACTGGCCGCGGCCGCCCAGGGCATGGTGGTGCAGGCCGGGCGACCCGAGGACGGGCCTGAACCGGTCGGAACGCGGGAGCGGGTCGCTCCCCGCGCGCGACGGGCGACGACGTACCGGGCGGCGCCGGTCCACCAACTCGGCGCCGCCCGTGGGGTTCCCTCCGGACGGTGGCAGCCATCTGCGGAAGGAGGGTGACGGGCGGCCTACAGTGCGGCTGACGGCCGCCCGCCACGTCTGTGCGTGCGGTTACTCGTACACGGTCTCTCCCGCGACCCAGGTACGCCGCACGTTGAGTTCGTCGTCCCACCACACGAGGTCGGCCAGTGCCCCCGGTGCGATGCGGCCGAGGTCCTCGCGGCCGAGCGCGTCCGCCGGCACGGTCGCGCCGCAGGACACCACCTCGGCGAAGTCGTGGCCCAGCGCGGTGAGGTTGCGCACCGCCTGGTCCATGGTCAGGGCGGAACCGGCGATGGTCCCGTCCGGATTGCGCGGCACGTCGCCCTCCGCGAGCGTCACGTCGACGTCGCCGAGCCGGTAGCGCCCGGGCGGCATGCCGGCGGCGGCCATCGCGTCGGTGACGAGTGCGGTACGCGTCCCCGCTATCCGCAGCACCAGCGAGCACACCGCGGGCACGACGTGGTGCAGGTCGGCGATCAGCCCGGCGGTGAGCCGCGGGTCGGTGAGCGCCGCGCCGACCACGCCGGGCTCGCGGTGGCCGAGACCGCGCATCGCGTTGAACAGGTGGGTGACCAGCGTCGCGCCCGCATCGGCCGCCTCGGCCACCTGGGCGGCGGTGGCGTCGCTGTGGCCGATGGAGACCCTGATCCCCGCCTCGGCGAAGCGCCGGACGGCCTCGATCCCGCCGGGGAGTTCCGGAGCGAGGGTGACCAGGGCCAGGACGTCCCGCACCGCGTCGTCGTCGAGCAGCCGGTCCACGAGCTCCGGCTTCGGCTCACGCAGGTGTTCCTCAGGGTGCGTGCCGACCTTGGCGGCGGCCAGGAACGGCCCTTCCAGGTGCACGCCGAGCACCCGCGCGACCGGTTCGCGGACCAGCGCCGCCCGGGTGGTGTGCGCCCGGGTGAGCGCGGCGACCAGCGTGTCCATCGCCCCGGTGATGAACGTGGGCAGGAAGGACGTGACACCCGTCGACGCCAGGCGGCCCGCGACCGTGCGCCACTCGTCGGGGCCGGCGGCCACGAAGTCCGCACCGAATGCACCGTTGACCTGAAGGTCGATCAGTCCAGGAGTGAGGATGCCGTCGGGCAACGCGAGGTGATCCGGCCCGGCGGGCGGTACGGAGTCCTCGACGCGCGTCACGCGTCCGTTCTCGACCACGAGTGCGGCGGGACCGACCAGACGGCCTCCGACGAGCACTCGGGGTGCCGAGATGGTGGCCACGCGCGCGGTCCTTCCCTCAAAGGTGCGCTACCCCGGCGGGTGCGACGTCCGCCGGGGTAGCGCCTGATCAGAGCAACGCGGACCATTGTGGTTCAGACCAATCACAAATGTCTAGACCAATGTGTGCCGTGTTGCGCCGAAGAGGGAACGTCCCAGGTCAGATGCCCTGTATCGCCTCCGCGAGGACGTCCAGTGCGCGCGACACATCCGCGTCGGTGAGGTCCGCGCGCGCCGCGAGGCGCAACCGCGAAACGCCGTCCGGAACCGAGGGCGGCCGGAAGCAGCCCACCCGAACGCCGGCCGCCGCACACCGCACCGACGCCTGGAACGCCGCCTCCGGCGCACCGATCAGCACCGACGCCACGGCCCCCGAAGGCTCCGTCGCGTTCAGCCCCAGCGCCCGGGCTCCGTCGGCCAGCTGACGGGCCCTCATCCGGACCTCGTCGGCCAGCGACGGGCGCTCGCGCAAGATGCGCAGGCTCTCCAGTGCCGCCGCGACGCTCACCGGCGCGAGACCGGTGTCGAAGATGAACGTGCGCGCGGTGTCCACCAGGTGGTCGATCACACGGCGCGGTCCGACCACCGCACCGCCCTGCGAGCCCATGGCCTTGGACAGCGTCACCGTCTGCAGCACGTGGTCCGCCCCCGCGAGACCGGCGGCATGCACCGCGCCGCGTCCGCCCGCGCCGACCACTCCGAGGCCGTGCGCCTCGTCGACGAGCAGCACCGCGCCGTGTTGGCGCACGACGGCGGCGAGATCGGCGAGCGGGGCCAGGTCCCCGTCCACCGAGAACACCGCGTCCACGACCACCAGGGCGCGTTCCTCGGACCGGTTCGCCAGGACCTCGGCGACGGCGTCGACGTCGCAGTGCGGGGTGATCGCGACGCGGGCGCGCGACAGGCGGCACGCGTCCACGATCGAGGCGTGGTTGATCGCATCCGAGACCACCAGGTCGCCGCGGCCCACCAGTGCGGTGACGGCCCCGAGGTTGGCGACGTAACCCGACGAGAACACGAGCGCCGCCTCGGCCTCCACGTGCGCGGCGAGCTCCGCCTCCAGGTCGGCGTGCAGCTCGGTGGAACCGGTGACCAGACGCGAACCGGTCGAACCGGCGCCCCACGTGCGCATGGCCGCGGACGCCGCCGCCAGCACGCGCGGATCGCGGGCCAAGCCCAGGTAGTCGTTGCCGGCGAGATCGAGGACGCCGGGCTCGTCCGCGGGCCTCGGGCGCAGGCGGCGGCGCAGCCCGGCGGCGACCCGCTCCTTCTCGCGGATGTCCAGCCAGTCCAGCGGATGCCCGCCGGACGGCACGGCGGGGTGGTTCTCGGACACATCGACCTCCGGACGGTGATCCCGGGCCGGCAGGAGGTCCGGGGAACCCCGTCGGGGGCGACCGGGGTTCCCGAGAAGCTTCTCACCCCGCCCGGCGCACCCGACGCCACCCGCCCACGACCTGTGGACAACCCATAAACGGCCCAAAGCCTGTGGAAAACCACCCCCCGACCCGCCCGCGCCCCCGCCTTTCGACTCGGTCCGGACACACCCCGGCCCGGACACACCCCGGCCCGGACTCGCCCTCCGCCCGGACACACCCGACCCCGCCCGTACTCGCCCCGACCCAGCGCTGCCCCTGCCCTGCTCCGTCCAGCCCGGCTCCCGGCCCACGCCGGACCCGCCCCCCGCCTGAGCCCGCCGCAACCCAGTCCTGATCCGCCCACCCCCGACCCCACCTCCACCCCGCCTCCATTTCGCCTTCATGCCGCCACCGCGCCACCTCCACCGCACCCCCGATCCGGCCCCTGAACCCGCTCCGGAACCCGCGTACGCACCCCCCGGCGACACGGGCGCGGACCCCCGCTCACCGACCCGCCGTCGGCATCCGGCCGCGCGGGGCTACTCTCTCGCTGTGCGCTCCATGAACAACCTCGTCCGCAACTACGGGGACCTCCAGCCGGCCGACCTGGAATGGCTGCATCTGCTGGTCTCCGAGTGGCAGCTGCTCGCGGACCTGTCGTTCGCCGACCTGGTGCTCTGGGTGCCGACCAGCGACGACCGTTATGTCGCGGTCGCCCAGATGCGTCCGAACACCGGCGCGACGTCCCACCAGGACGACCTGGTGGGCGACTTCGTGTCGCGCGGCGATCGCCCGATGCTCGACGCGGCGTACAGCGAGGGCCGCATCGTGCGCGAGGGCGACCCGGAGTGGCGTGACGACGTACCGGTGCGCGTGGAGGCCATCCCGGTGCGCCGCGACGGCCGCGTCATCGGCGTCATCGCCCGCAACACCAACCTGCTGACCGCGCGCACCCCGAGTCGGCTCGAACTCACCTACCTCCAGAGCGCCGCGGACCTCGCGCAAATGATCGCGTCCGGCTTCTTCCCGTACAAGGGCGAGCAGGTCGACATGGACGCCTCGCCGCGCGTCGGCGACGGCCTCATCCGCCTCGACTCCGAGGGCTTCGTGCAGTACGCCAGCCCCAACGCGCTGTCCGCGTACCACCGCCTCGGCCTGACCAGCGACCTCGTCGGCTGCCACCTCGGCCGCACCACCGCCGAACTCGCCCCGTCCGAACGCCCGGTCGACGAGGCGATCTCGGCGGTCGCGAGCGGTTGGGCGCCGCGCGAGACCGAGGTCGAGACCGCCGCGGCGGTGGTGCAGGTACGCGCGATCCCGCTCAAGCCCCGCGGCGCGCGCATCGGTGCGATCGTGCTGCTGCGCGACGTGACCGAACTACGCCGCCGCGAACGCGAGCTGATCACCAAGGACGCCACCATCCGGGAGATCCACCACCGGGTGAAGAACAACCTCCAGACCGTCGCCGCGCTGCTTCGGCTGCAGGCGAGGCGAATGGATTCTCCACAGGCACGGGCGGCGCTGGAGGAGGCGGTCCGACGGGTCGGGTCGATCGCGATCGTGCACGAGACGCTGTCCCAAACCCTGGACGAGCGCGTGGACTTCGACGAGATCGCGGACCGCGTGCTCAGCATGGTCACCGAGGTCGCGGCCTCGGCCCCGCGGGTGCGCACCGCACGGCACGGCAGCTTCGGCGTACTGATCGCGGAGACCGCGACGCCGCTGGCGATGGTCCTGACGGAGCTGCTGCAGAACGCTCTTGAGCACGCGTTCGACACGCACTCCGGCAGCCTGGAGATCACCGCGACCCGCGCCGGCGAGCGCCTGGTGATCACGGTGGTCGACGACGGGGCGGGCCTGCCGCCGGACTTCGACCCGCAGGTGTCCGGCAACCTCGGACTGCAGATCGTCCGCACGCTGGTGGGCAGCGAACTGGGCGGGCGGTTCGACATGGGTGCGGGGGAGGAGGGCGGGACCGTGGTCACGCTCGACTTCCCGGTGCGACGCGTGGCCCGCGGCTGACGCGTTCGTGGAACGCAGAAAAAACGGCAACACCCCGGTTGCGGTCTTTCGACCGGCCGGGGCGTTGCCGAAGTTCTGTTGGTGCCGTGGAGATCCGGAAACCGGGGATCAGGCAGACGCGCGTGCGCGGTTGCGCGCGGCACGGCGCTTGAGCGCGCGGCGCTCGTCTTCGCTCATCCCGCCCCAGACGCCCGCGTCCTGACCGGACTCGAGGGCCCACTGCAGGCACGCTTCCATCTCGGGGCAGCGACGGCACACGGCCTTCGCCTCCTCGATCTGCAGCAGCGCCGGACCGGTGTTACCGATCGGGAAGAACAGCTCCGGGTCTTCGTCACGGCAGGCGGCACGGTGGCGCCAGTCCATGCGGTCCAACTCCTCGTAAGCGGGCGAAGCTTGTGGCCTCGCCTAGTGACGGCTTGTGAATGTGAACGCTTTCACGAATCCTCCAACAACGTAAGGGCCGACAAAGTCGGTCCCCAGGTTTGGTGGTGGAGTCGGGCGGAGAGGATTGGCCTTTGGGGCTTGTCCGGCCCGCCACGTAGAGCCTGACAAACCTGGGCCGTAGACACAACCCCTCTGACGAAGGATTTTTTGAATCGTCGGTGTCGGGTAGGTCACACCCCTACTTCTAAGGGGTGAACGGGATTCTACGTTCGACTGAAAGGCGTAGAGGCCCTTCTACTCACACAATCACACGCAGTGCCCGCGGGACGCCCCTAAAGGTCACATTGCGATGTTCCCCCAGGTGGTCTCCGTCCACCTGAAGCGACACAGCCTCCTCAGCCCCAAGAGTGAACGTCGCGCAGTCGTGCAGCGACACCACGTGACGTCCGTGCGGTGCTTTTCCCGACGTGCCCAGCATGCGGCTGAGGTGCCGCAACGTGGGCAGAGTGGACATCCTGGTCAGACCAAAAAGATCGAGGTCCAGGTCGAACGACGCGTCCGGACACGCGTTAACGGGACGACCACCCAGATAAGTCCACGGATTCGTGTTCTGGACTATGCCGAGGCACAGTCCCTCCACCGGATCCTGGCCCGGTACCTCCAGTGTGAGGGGACCGGACCGCCTCGTGCCACCGCTTCGGTAAAACCTGCGCAGAGCGGACCGCACATACAGGCCCGGTGTCGACCTGCTGCCCTCCGCCCGGCGGTCCTCGACCCTGGCGACGACGTCGGCGTCGAAGCCGAGCCCCGCACAGAAGAGGAACCAGCGCCGGTCGGCCATGCCGAGCCCGACCTGCCGCGAACGGCCCGACCGCAGCGCGTCGAGCAGGGCGCCCGTCGCCTCGACCGGATCGTTCGGCAGGCCGAGCGCGCGGGCGAACACGTTGGTACTGCCGCCGGGTACGACCGCCACCGCCGGGAGATCAGGGGAGGGGCCGTCGGCGAGTATGCCGTTGGCGACCTCGTTCACCGTGCCGTCGCCGCCGAGGGCGATCACCAGGTCCACGCCCTCCACGACCGCGGACTTGGCCAGCTCGGTGGCGTGCCCGCGGTGCGACGTGGTGGCCACGTCGAGCTTGAGGTCACTCGCGAGTGCGTGCGCCAGAACGTCCCGGGTCCGTTCGCTTGTGGTCGTGGCCTTGGGGTTCACGACAAGAAGGGCACGCATGTACGACAGGGTAGCCCCGCGCGCACGGCGGCTGCCGGGCGGCCGCGTACCGCCGGGACCGGCCGCGTTCCCGCGTGAACCGGGCCCCGGTTTACCCTCATGGGGTGATGACTGACGCCGCTCCCGCGCCCGGTGCGTTCGGGCCCCTCCGGTCCCTGCCCGTGAGTTTCCGGGTCGCGACCGGGATCGTCGCGGTGGAGACCGCGATTGGTCTCGGCTTCGCGCTCTACATACTTCTCGCGAGCGTCTTCGGTGAGCCGGTGGACCAGGACAAGGGCATCAGCGAGGGCCTGTACCTGCTGCTACTCGGCCTCGGCATGCTCGCCACCACGATCGGAATGTGCCGCGGACGGCGCTGGAGCCGGTCGCCCGCGATCACGATGAACCTCGTGGTGCTCGGTATCGGCTACTGGATGGTCAGCGGCAGCGGCCGGGTGGCGTACGGCGTACTGATACTGGCCGCGGGGCTGGTGGCCATCGGGATCCTGGTCCGGCCGAGCCTCTACCAGGCGCTCGAGCGCCTGCACGAAGAGCGCGTGGACCAGGCGCGCGGGGACTGAGCGCGTACGCGACCCCACGCGACGCCCCGCACGAACGACGACCGCAGCACGACGCCGAGGGCCCCGGAGGAGCGATCTCCTCCGGGCCCTCGGCGTCGTGCCGGGTTGTGCTGTGCCGCAGTGTGTGGCGCCGTGCTTCGTACGTACGCCGCCCGGCCTACTCCTCGACGAGGAGGCGCTCGCGCAGTTGGGCGAGGGTCCGGGCCAGCAGCCGCGAGACGTGCATCTGGGAGATGCCCACCTCCTGGGCGATCTGCGACTGCGTCATGTTGCCGAAGAACCGGAGCAGCAGGATGCGCTTCTCGCGGGGCGGCAGTTGCTCGAGCAGCGGCTTCAGCGACTCGCGGTACTCCACACCCTCGAGCGCCTCGTCCTCCGACCCGAGCGTGTCCGCGACCGCCGGCGACTCGTCGTCGGTGTCGGGCACGTCGAGCGAGAGCGTGCTGTACGCGTTCGCCGACTCCAGGCCCTCCAGCACCTCCTCCTCGGAGATGCCCAACTGCACCGCGAGCTCGCCGACCGTCGGCGAGCGCCCGTTGCGCTGCGACAGCTCGGCCGTCGCGGCGGTCAGGGCGAGCCGCAGCTCCTGGAGGCGGCGCGGCACACGGACTGCCCACCCCTTGTCGCGGAAGTGCCGTTTGATCTCGCCGACGATGGTCGGAGTGGCATACGTCGAGAACTCGACGCCGCGCTCCGGGTCGAACCGGTCCACCGACTTGATCAGCCCGATGGTGGCGACCTGCACCAGGTCGTCGAGCGGCTCGCCGCGGTTGCGGAACCGCCTGGCCAGGTGCTCGACCAGCGGCAGGTGCATCTCGACCAGCCGGTCGCGGATCAGTCGGCGGTCCGGGTCGTCGGCCGGCAGTTTCGCCAACTGGGCGAACATGCCCTTCGCGAGCTCCCGATCGTGGTGCGAGTGGCTCGAGCCGGCCTGGCGGCGGCGGCCGGGCACGGAAGCCTCGGGAGTGTCCTCGCGCGAAGTGGCGGTCGCGTCCGCTGTCACGCTCGTGTCACTGACCATGTCCTCGGCCTCCCGGGCCCCGTCCTCCGGGGGGTCCTCGCCCCGGCGGTCACTCGCGTGCTCGGTGCTCACGGCGCCCCCGGCCCGCCACCGCGCTTCTTGTGGAGGCTGATGCTCACGACGTCGTTCTCGTCCACGGTCGCGTCGACCTCGCCCGCGAGCGCCGACAGCACGGTCCAGGCGAAGGTGTCGCGCGCGGGAGTGCGGCCGTCGGTGGTCGGTGCGGACACCGTGATCTGGAGGGCGTCGCCGACGAGGTGGAAGACGCAGGACAGCACACTCCCCGGCACCGCCTGGCCGAGGAGCATCGCGCACGCCTCGTCCACGGCGATGCGTAGATCCTCGATCTCGTCCAGGGTGAAGTCGAGACGTGCGGCAAGGCCGGCCGTCGCGGTACGAAGAACCGAGAGGTACGCCCCCGCGGCGGGCAACCGGACCTCGACGAAGTCCTGCTGGCCGGCGCCGGCTTCGTCCGCCGTGTGTGCGGATCGCTGGGACACCCTCACCTCCAAGGTGCTGCGTAGGTGGCCACGGCTGTGACCACGACCGATGACGGGGACCCGTTGACGCTACCGCGCGGACCCCCGACCCGTCTCCGCCACCACTCTTCCAGGGAGGTTGATCGTGCTCTCCCCTGGCATCCCGTCCCGACCCGCAGGGCCACCGTCGCATCGCCTACGCGTACGACAGTACGTCACCGCATGTGATTTGGCGAGTACACAGTGTACCTGGTTCGTCGAGGCCCGCACGGCGGTAGACCCGAACGGGCGAAAGTCCCCCACATGAGAGAAACCAGCCAAGGGCCACCGATGTCAAGCGTGTTGACTCGATAGAGGGATTCCGACACGTTCGGCGACGTCGCCCGCGCCCCGGTGGGCGTCCCGGCGGGCACGGCGACACGCTCCACCCCACCAAATACCCTCCCCGCCGAACAGGGTCCCCGGGGGCCGGGGCGGAGCCGGCACGCACGCCGCCGAGATGCGACGCCCTGACCGCTGGGCGAGAACGAGGAAGCGCCGTGGCCTGCCCTCGGTGCGCTCAGGGGATGGCGCGCCGCCCGGCGGAGAGGGTTGTGGCATGACCACGGTCGTGGAGTCCGAGAACGGGTTCCCCGGCGTGGAGAGCGCCCGCGCGGTGCGCGGAGCAGGACATAATGCGCGCCTTGGAGGCGTTCCCCTTCTTCTGCCCGACCGTGTCCCTGGAAAGCGTCGAGACGCCGCTGGATCCAAACCGGCCCGGAGCTCGGCTGGTTCGCGTACTTCCGTATCCACGGCTCTGAGCAGCCCGCGTTCGACGGCACGTGGCGGCTCGGGGACTTCGCCCCGCTCGAACGACGACGACCCGGGCAGGAACGGCAGGCAAAAGTCCGCCCCCGGTCCGCGGACCCCGTGTCGGAGTCCGCGGACCGGGGGCCGACCGGGGACCTGCGGCGTGTGCCTCCGCAGGCCAGGCGGCCTGAGGCGTCAGGCGGCCTTCTTGGTCTCCCAGAAGATGGAGTCGATCTGGGCGATCAGGTCGAGCAGCTGCTGGCCGGTGGCCGGGTCGTTGGAGCCCTTGGTGCCGCCCGCGCCCGCCGCCTTGACGGCGTCGTTGAACAGGGTGTGCAGGTTGGGGTACTTCTCGAAGTGCGGGGCCTTGAAGTAGTCGCTCCACAGCACCGACAGGTGGTGCTTGACGAGCTCGGAGCGCTGCTCCTTGATCTCGATCGCCCGAGCGCGGAACGCCGGGTCCTCGTTCCCCTGGTACTTCTCCTGGATGGCCTTGACCGACTCTGCCTCGATGCGGGCCTGAGCCGGGTCGTAGACACCGCAGGGGAGGTCGCAGTGCGCCTCGGCGGTCACCGTACGCGCGAACAGACGAGAGAACATGAGAGTCCTTTCTGTGATCGTCTTCCCACCGGGGACCCTACTCCCGGAGGAGCCGGTTTTCCCGGCCACCCCGGTTGCCGGGAGGGCGTGTTCGGGTGAACGGTGTCCCGGGGCGACCCGGGCGGACCACGAAGGACCAGTACGGAGAAGACATGGCGGACATCGCGGAGGCGGCCAGGCATCGGTTTCCCTGGGGCCTGGTCCAGGTGGAAGGCGGGTCGATGCTGCCCAATCTCGTCGACGGGGACCGCGTGTTGGTGCGCTACGGAGCCCGCGTCCGACCGGGTGACGTGGTCGCGGCGGTACGCCCGGACCGCCCTGAGGTCGGCATGCTCAAGCGCGTCCGCGAACGCCGGGACGGCGGTTGGTGGGTGCTCGGCGACAACCCCTACCCCAGCACCGACAGCCGCCACTTCGGGCCGGTGCCCGACGAGTTGGTGGTCGCCCGCGTCGTCGCGGTGCGCCGCAAGACGTGGCCGTGGTGGCGCCGCGTCGGCACCGACAACCCGTTCGAGGGATGACGAGGCGTCAGTCCGCGGCGCGCGCCTTGCGGCGGGCCCGGAACTGCGCGACGTTGGCCCGCGTCGAGCAGCGGTCCGAGCAGTAGCGCCGCGACCGGTTGGCCGAGCCGTCGACGAACACGTTCCGGCACGGCGCCGCGTCGCACACGCCCAGGCGGTCCACGCCCAACGACGTCATGCGCACCGCGAGCCCCATGCCCGCCACCGCGGCGAACGACTCCGCGGCGCCCGACTGGTCGTCGGCGAGGTGGATGTGCCACGGCTTGCCGTCGTGCCCGGTCACGCGCGGGTGCACCGGATACTCGGCCAGCAGTCCGTTGAGTGTCGCGACCGCGTCGTCGTGCCGCCCCGCGACCGCGTCGGAGAAGACCGCCCGCAACCGCGCCCGAACCGCCCGCAGCCGCGGTACGTCCGACTCGGTCACCCGCGACGGCGGCCGTCCCACGGCGTCCAGCAGCCGCGCGATGTCGGCGGTGGTCCGCAGGTCGTCCGTGCCCCGGCCGGGCGCCTCGGTGTTGACCAGCCGGACCGCGTAGTCGGCGTACGCCGCGAGCTCCACTGCGGTGCGCCTCCCGGCGGGGGTCCGCCCGGGCGGACCGCTGGTTGGACTGTTGGCTGGACTGCTGGTTGGACTGCCGCCTCGGAGCCCCGGGGACCGGGGGAAACCACGGAGCGCCGCGGAGGGCCGCGCAAAGGCGGATTCTCGCGGCACCAGGTGTGGCGGCGGTTACACCCACCCTACTGTCCGTGGCAGTACCTTTGGCGGCCAAGGGCGGTGCGCGTACACCCACGGTCAATTCCGCCTTCAGGGCAGCGTCATCGCCCCGACGTACCGCCGCTCGGGGGTTGTGGAAAGCTAGATGTCACGGGTGACCCCCGTACCCTCGTCGGATTGCGTGCGCGGACAGCAGCGCCGGTCCCGGCGAGGCAGGCAGCATCCAGCCGTGCTCGATGTAGGTCCACCCCCGGGCGTCTACCCCTGGTCGTGGCGTACATCGCTTGAGGAGCTGCACCACTTACTCACTGCGTTGACAAAGGGGTCACTGTGGCAGCGGAGATCATCCCGGCCGAGAGCACCACACCGGACGACGTCGATCCGGCGTTCGCCCTGCACCGGGGCGGCAAACTGGAGATCCGGTCGACGGTCCCGGTCCGGAACAAGGACGACCTGTCCCTCGCGTACACCCCGGGCGTGGCCCGCGTGTGCACCGCGATCGCCGAGAACCCCGACCTGGTGAACGACTACACCTGGGTGGCCAACACGGTCGCCGTCGTCACCGACGGCACCGCGGTCCTGGGCCTGGGCGACATCGGCCCCAAGGCCTCCCTGCCGGTCATGGAGGGCAAGGCGCTGCTGTTCAAGCAGTTCGGCGGCGTGGACGCGGTCCCGATCGCCCTCGACTGCACCGACGTGGACGACATCGTCGAGACCGTCGTGCGCCTCGCGCCGTCGTTCGGCGGCATCAACCTGGAGGACATCTCGGCGCCGCGCTGCTTCGAGGTCGAGCGCCGCCTCCAGGAGCGCCTGGACATCCCGGTCTTCCACGACGACCAGCACGGCACCGCGATCGTGGCGCTCGCCGCGCTGCGCAACGCGGCCATCGTGACCAACCGCGAGCTGAAGGACCTGCGCGCGGTCATCTCGGGTGCGGGTGCGGCCGGCATCGCGATCGCCAAGATCCTCATCGAGGCCGGCATCGGCGACCTGTGCGTCGTCGACTCGCGCGGCATCGTGCACGAGGGCCGCGAGGACCTCACGCCGATCAAGCGCCTCATCGCCGAGCTCACCAACAAGGCCAAGCTCAAGGGCGGCATCGAGGTCGCCCTCGAAGGCGCCGACGTGTTCCTGGGCGTCTCGGCCGGCAAGGTCCCCGAGGAGGTCGTGGCGACCATGGCGCCGAACGCGATCATCTTCGCGATGGCCAACCCGGACCCGGAGATCATGCCGGAGGTCGCGCAGAAGTACGCCGCGGTCGTGGCGACCGGGCGCAGCGACTACCCGAACCAGATCAACAACGTCCTGGCCTTCCCGGGCGTCTTCGCCGGCGCCCTGTCGGTCCGTGCGACCCGCGTCACCGAGGGCATGAAGGTCGCCGCGGCCGAGGCCCTCGCGGCCGTCGTCGCCGACGAGCTCTCCGCCGACAAGGTGATCCCGAGCCCGTTCGACGAGCGCGTCGCGCCCGCGGTGACCCTCGCGGTCGCCGAGGCCGCGCGCCGCGACGGTGTCGCGCGCCTCTGACGGCTCCGCGGCAGATCCCGCCCCTTGCGGGCGGCAGTACGTCCCCTGCTCCTGGCGGGCGGTCCCCGACACGTGTTGGGGACCGCCCGCCAGGAGCGTTTCCGACGGCTTCGGCGACGGCCGGAGCCGCACGTCCCACCGCCTCTCGATAGGGTCGCAGCCATGTTCGCCGTGAGCGCCGTACGCATCAGCCCCGAGGACCCGCTGTCCGGTCTCGAGCTCGGGGAGCGACCCGAGCCCGGCACCGAGGCGCCGCTGCCGCCCGGCTGGACGACCGTCACCGTCAAGGCCGCCTCGCTCAACCACCACGACCTGTGGAGCCTCAGGGGCGTCGGCATCACGGACAAGCAGCTGCCGATGGTGCTGGGCTGCGACGGAGCCGGCGTCGACGAGGACGGCAACGAGGTCGTCATCCACTCGGTGATCGGCGGACTGGGCACCGACGAGCCGCGCTCGATCCTGACCGAGAAGTACGACGGCACGTTCGCGCAGAAGGTCGCCGTCCCGCGCTGGAACCTGCTGCCCAAGCCGAAGGAGCTGTCCTTCGAGGAGGCGTGCTGCCTGCCGACGGCCTGGCTCACCGCCTACCGCATGCTCTTCACCAATTCCGGTGTGCGCCCCGGCGGAACCGTGCTGGTGCAGGGCGCGGGCGGCGGCGTCGCCACGGCCTTGGTCGTGCTCGGCAAGGCGGCCGGGTACCGGATGTGGGTCACCAGCCGGGACGCGGCCAAGGGCGAGCGGGCCGTGGCGCTGGGCGCGGACCGCGCGTTCGCGTCCGGCGAGCGCCTGCCGGAGCGCGTGGACGCGGTGATGGAGACGGTCGGCGCCGCGACCTGGAGCCATTCGGTACACAGCCTCAAGGCCGGCGGCAGCCTGGTCATCTCGGGGGCGACCAGCGGCTCCGACCCGTCCCGCGGGGAGCTGACCCGCATCTTCTTCCAGGAGATGCGCGTCGTCGGCTCGACCATGGGTGACAAGGACGAACTGGCCGGGCTGCTCAGCCTGTGCGCGAACTCCGGCGTGCGCCCGGTGATCGACACCGTGCTGCCGCTCGACCGGGCCCGCGAGGGATTCGCCCGCATGGCCGACGGCGAGCAGTTCGGGAAGATCGTCTTCACCGTCTGAGTGCGGCGGCGCCCTACCCTGGTGCGCCTACCCTGTCGTCGGCGGACACGCCCGCCCGGGTCCGGCCCGGCAGCCGGCAAGCAGTACGGAAGGACTCTGGATGGAACTGGGCCGACGCCGCTTCCTGGCCCTCGGCGCGGGGACCGGCCTCGCGGTCGCGGCGGGCGGGACGCTGTCCGGGTGCGGCGGCGACTCGCCCAAACTGCGGTCCGGCGGCACGCTCGTGGTCGCGCTGCCCGAGTACCCCGCGCTGCTCAACCCGGCCCAGGGCGTCTCGGAGGAGGCCCGCTGGATCGCCGACGCGGTCGTCGAGCCGCTGTACCGCTACCGCGAGGACACGACCCTCGAACCGGTGCTCGCGGCCGCCGACCCGCAGGTCTCGCCGGACGGCCTCGTGTGGACCGTCCGGCTGCGGCAGGGCGTGGTGTACGCGAACGGCGCGCCCTTCACGGCGGAGTCCGTCGCGGCCTGCCTGCGGCGCGTGTCCACCCGCGAGACCGCCGGGGAATGGGCGCCCTACCTGGCCGGGCGCATCACGACCGCGACCGCGGCCGACCCGTCGACCGTACGCATAGAGCTGCCAAGGCCGTTCGGCATCCTCCGCCAGTTCCTCGCCTGCCTGCCGATCCCGCACGAGTCGTCGCTCGCCGACCCGCAGGCCCTGGTCGGCACCGGCCCCTTCCGCGCCGAGGCGATCACCCCCGGGCAGACGGTCAGGCTGGTCCGCAACGACCGCTACCGCGGCGCCGAAGCGCCGCTCGACGCCCTGGAGTTCCGCGTCGTCGCAGCTCCGGCGGCCCGGGTCGCCGACCTGAAAGCCAAGCGTGTCGGCATCGACCCGCGCCTTGCCGCCGACCAGCTCAAGCCGCTGCAGGGGGTCAAGGACATGCAGGCACACGCGGTCTCCTCGCCGCTGGACCTCGTGACCGCCTTCAACATGCGCCGAGCGCCGTTCGACGACATCGCCGTACGCCGCGCGCTGGCCGCCGCCACGCCCCGCAAGCTCGTGCGCGACCAGGACTTCAAGGCGTTCGCGGTGCTGGGCCAGGGCCCGATCGGCCCCACCACCGAAGGATGGGACCCGACGTACACGCCCTACCCGGAGGCCGTCGACGCCGACCGGGTACGCGTGCTGCTGGGCGAGTCGGGCCGCTCCGGCCCGGTCGACTTCACCGTGCTGCTGCGCGCCGGCGACGGGCTGCTCAAGCCAGCCGAGACCATGGCCAAGCAGTGGGGCACGTTCGGGCTGCGCGCCAAGGTCGAGGAAGTGGACCCGGCGGTGTGGCGGCAGCGGCGCGGCGCGGGGGAGTTCGACCTCGCGATGTCGCTGCGCCGGCCGGCGTACGCGGTGGGCCGCACCGCATTCGACGTACTGGCCCCCGCCGCGTCCGACCACCCGGACAACACCGGCTACCGCAACCCGGAGATCGACCGGCTGCTCGCGGAGGCGTGGTCAGTCGGCGAGGCGACGCGCCGCGCGAAGCTGTGCTCGCTCGCCAACGAGATCCTGGTGCGCGACGCGGTCATGGTGCCGGCGGTGTACCCGCGCTTCCTGACGGGGCAGGCGCGTTCGGTCGAGTCGATCGACGAGAAGCAGATGGCGCTCGGCAGGCTCGAACTGACCACCCTGCACCTGCGTTCCTGAACCGTCGCGGCGAACCGCCGGGCGGTGCCGGGGGCTTGGGCCGCCCGGCATGGCGCGCGCCGGACCTGTCACTCCTCCGGGCCGTCGCCGCGCCGCCGGGTGTGGCACGCCGGTGGCAACCGTGCGGCCGGGATATCTTCTGATCATGTCTGGCCAGGACGTTCCGCCCGCTCGTCAACACGCCCGCCGCCGCCTCGTCTTGGGTGCGGCGGCCGCCGGTGCGGGATTCTTCCTGCTCGGGCGGGGGGCCGAGCGCGCGGGCGGAAATCCGGTCGGCCACGCCTCGGGGCCGTCGGGCCCCGGTCTCGCGCTGCCGTCCCGACCCGGCCTCGTCGCGGCCGAGAACGCCCGTGCGGGCAGCGCCGGTTGGCGGCTCGGCGGGAAGACCGCGAGCGACGCCGCGGGGCAGATCAAGGGGTTCGCGACCGAGGCGGGCATTCCGGTGGGCGGCCGACTGCGGCTGAAAGTGTCGGTCGACCGCGACCAGCCGTTCTCGATCGAGGTCTACCGGCTGGGCCACTACGGCGGTACCGGCGGCAGGCTGGTGACCCGGGTCGAGGGTGTGCCGGGCCGCCGCCAGGAGCCGCCCCGGCTCGACAAGCGCACCGGCCTGGTGGTGTGCGACTGGGACGTCTCGTGGGAGACCGAGATCCCGGCGGACTGGCCCGGCGGCGCGTACGTCGCGGTGCTCACCAACGCCGACGGGTTCCGCAACCACGTGCAGTTCACCGTCACCGAACCGGACCGGGAGGGCGACTTCCTGGTGGTGATGCCGGTGACGACATATCAGGCGTACAACGAGTACCCGGTGGACGGCGAGACCGGCCGGAGCCTCTACTACGGGCAGGACCCCTCGACGCGGAAGGCCAAGGCGAAGCTCAAGGCCAAGATCGTCTCCTTCGACCGGCCCTACGCCGGGAGCGGGCTGCCGCAGCTCTTCGACCTGGACCACGGCTTCATCCGCTGGGCCGAGGAGCGCGGTTACGACCTGGTCTACGCGACCGGCCTCGACCTCCACGCGGGCCGCGTGGACCCGTTCCGCCACAAGGCACTGGTTTTTCCCGGCCACGACGAGTACTGGTCCCAGGAGATGCGGGACGTGCTCGAGGCGGCCGCGGCGGGCGGTGTCGGCCTCGCGTTCCTCACCGCGAACAACGTCTATTGGCATGTCCGCGTGCACGCGTCGGCGTCCGGCGTGCCCGAGCGCCTTGTGCGCTGTCACAAGAATGCCAACTCGTCGTCCGATCGCGCCGCCCCCGGGCCGACCGTGCGCTGGCGCGACCTGCACCGCCCCGAGCAGGAGGTGCTGGGGGTCCAGTACGCCAGCGTCGTGAAGGGCGCGCACCCGCTCGTGGTCCGCGAATCCGGGCACTGGTTCTGGGAGGGGACCGGCGTGCGCGACGGCGACGCGCTGCCCGGACTGGTGTGGGGAGAGGCCGACCGCAGGTTCGGCGGAACGGCCTCGCCGCGCGGCGAGTCGGTGTTCGTCGCCGAGTCGAACTACACCACGTCGCGCGGGAGTTCCGGGACCCAGCAGAGCGTGCTGCACCGCAACGCGTCGGGTGGCCTGGTGTTCACCGCGGGAACTTTCCGGTGGCCTCAGGCACTGGGCGACCCGCGCTTTCCGGACCCGCGGGCGAGCCGCGCGACGGAGAATCTCTTCCGTCGTCTCCTGGAGCGCTGACCCGGCCCGGGGGTCCCCGCGGTGCCCGGGGGAACGGCGCGGAGCGTACCCGCAACCCGCACGGAATCCGTGTCGACCGGGTTGCGGAACCGGGCAAAACGGAGCCGCCGAGTCCGGGCGTCGGCCGAATCGTTACATCATCAACACCTCCATGCCGGTACCTCCCGATGGCAGGCTAAGGGCGCTGCTCCCTGCACGGCGTCCCGTCCACGATCGGTGGAGGCACGATGCACGTTGCGCGACCCCCCGGAAGCACAGGCCCCGCGAACGCGACAGAAGGCGCGACCGAACCACCCCCGCCCACCGCGGAACCGCTCGGCGCGGACTGGTCCGGTCCGCGCGCGACCGATCCCCCGGTGCCCGGCTCCGTGTTCGTGGCGGGCGCCCGGCTGGGCGTCCCCGACGAGGCGCTGCCGCGGCCGGGCGAGGAAGGCGCGCACACCCGCCTCCTGCGGCGCGGCGCACGGGCGCTGCTGGAACGCCTGCCGCAGCTGACCGACCGGTTGGCCGCAGCGCTGTACGAGCACGAGGCCTCGTACCGCGAAGGGGTGGTGCCGCAGGACGAGGTGTGGCAGGGCTGCCACGAGTCGCTGCGCAGCGCCCTTCTCGCGCTGACCGCGCCCGACGGCGAGGGCAAACCCAGCCCGCACACCTGGCGGCACGGCCGGCGCCGCGCCGAGCAGGGGCTGCCGTTGGACGCGCTGTTGCACGCGTACCGCATCGGCGGGGTGATCGTCTGGCAGGAACTCGTCGAGACCACCATCGAGCGCGAACCGCAGGACGTGCACGAGCTGGTGCACGCCGCGACCGCGGTGTGGACGGTCGTCGACAACCACTCGACCGTGGTCTCCGACGCCTACCGCAGCGTCGCCAACGAGCTGACCAGCCATCACCACGAGCGTACGCGCGCGCTGTTGGACGCCCTGCTCGACGGCCACGCGGAGGCCTCGGACGTCGAAGCGGCCTCGGCGGTGCTCGACCTGCCGGAGGACGGCCGCTACGCGGTGGTGATGCTGCGGCACGCACGACCGGGCACCGGGCAGCACGACGGACCGCGCCCGTCCGGTGCCGACGGGGCGCACCTGCTGTGGCGCTCACGCGCCGACGCGGAGTTCGCGGTCGCACTGCTCTACAAGGACGCGGCCGAGGACAAGGTGCTCGGGGGGCTCGCGAAGACTCTTCGCCCGGGCGGGAGTTCGCGGGCCGGCATCGGACTCGTCGTGGACGGCCTGGCGGAACTGGGACGGGCCCGGCGCATGGCCGAAATCGCGCTGCGCACCTGTGCGGCCGACGGCGAGATCGCGCGACTGGACGAGCGGCTGCCGGCCGCGATGGTGGCGTGCCAGTCGGACCTGTCGGGCGTGCTCGCCTCGCGCACCTTCGGGGCGGTGTTCGCCCTGGACCCGGTCGACCGGGACCTGCTGCTCGGCACGCTCGCGGCGTGGTTCGACGCGGGCGGTTCGGCGGCCCGGGCGGGCGCCCGGCTGTTCTGCCACCGCAACACCGTGCTCAACCGCCTGCGCCGGCTGGAGCAACTCACCGGCCGGGACCTGGGGTTGCCCCGCGATCTTGTGGAGCTCGGGTTGGCCTTGGACGCGTACCGCATCGCCGGCCCGTGAACCCGCCGGTCAACGGCGTGGACCGGGGCTGTCGGCGGGCGCGGCGAAAGGAGGCTGATTGTGGGCACTCACAAGGTTCGGCGCGCTCCGCCCGAACGGGCTGTGCGGCTGCACAAGCCCGCGGCGGCGCGGTTGGTCCGGTGCCCTGTTCTGGCTTGTGTGTATGGACCTTGTATGCCGCCACGTGTTGTGGTGTCGGTCACTTCACGGCTCTGAGGGACAAGTCCGAGGAAGGAGGCAGGATGGCACGGGCGGAGCAGGACCCTCCGCAGGGGAGAAACCCCGCACCCAAGGCGGGCGGGGCAGCCCCCCGATCTCCGCAGGAAGGCGCGCTTGTCGTCGACAGGCTGCACGTCGCGTACGGGCGCTCAGTGCAGGCGCTGCGCGGCGTGAGCGTCGTGGTGCCCGCGAGCGGCATCGTCACCGTGCTCGGTGCGAACGGCGCCGGCAAGAGCACGCTGCTGCGGGCGATATCGGGGACACTCTTCCTGCACTCAGGAGCGATCGAGGGGGGCTCGATCACCTACCGCGGGCTCAACCTGCGCGGAAAGGACTCCGCCGCCGCGGTACGTGCCGGGATCGTGCAAGTGCCGGAGGGCAGGCGGGTGTTCGCGGGGCTCTCGGTCGCGGAGAACCTGCAGGCCGGGCTGCTGGGGACCGGCGGCCGCAGGTCCGCACGGGCCCGCGAGGCGCGCGAACGCGTACTCGAACTGTTCCCGGTGCTGGGGGAACGCGAGAGCCAGCAGGCCGGGCTGCTGTCCGGTGGCGAGCAGCAGATGCTCGCGATCGGGCGCGCCCTGATGGCAGGTCCCAAACTGCTGCTGCTCGACGAGCCTTCGCTCGGCCTGGCGCCGCAGATGGTCGGCCGCATCGCGACCGTGGTCCGGGACATCGCCCGGCAGGGCACAGCCGTTCTGCTGGTCGAGCAGAACGCCGCCGTCGCGCTCGATCTCGCCGACACCGCCTACGTGTTGGACGTCGGCGAGGTGCGCCTGAGCGGCGACGCCAAACAACTCGCGGCCACCGACGAGGTGCGCAGGCTGTACCTCGGTGAGGCCGACCACGCCGACGCCGACGCCGACGCCGACCACTCCGTGACGGCCGCGACGGCCGACACCGCCGCCGCGGGCGGCACCGGCCCCGCCGGTCCCGGACCAGCCGCCACCGGCACCGCCGAGACCGCCGCCGCGGTCCCGGCGGCCACCGGGCAGCGCGCACCGCTGCGGAGGTGGCGGGGATGACGACTTCCGGAGTTTCCGCCGCCCAGGTGCAGGACCCCGCGGCGCACGCCGACGAGGCGGTCCCCGAACTGGTCGTGCGAGCCGTCACAGTGCGCTTCGCGGGCCTGGTCGCACTCGACGCGGTCAGCTTCACGGTGTCGCCCGGCAGCATCCACGCGGTCATCGGCCCCAACGGCGCCGGCAAGTCGACGTGCTTCAACGTGCTGTCCGGCGTCTACCGCGCCGACCGCGGCACGGTGCACCTCGGCGACCAGGAGTTGACCGGCCTGCGCCCGGACCGCGTCGCGCGGATGGGCATGGCCCGCACGTTCCAGAACATCGTGCTCACCCAGGGCACGGTCGCCGACAACCTCATGCTCGGCCGACACGTGCTGACCCGGTCGGGCTTCGCCTCGACCGCGCTCAGCCTGCCCGGCGCCCGGCGCGAGCAGCGCCGGCACCGCGAACGCGCCCGCGAGATCGCCGAATTCCTGGACCTGGGACCGGTGTTCGACGCACCGGTCATGCTCCTGCCGTACGGCGTGCGCAAACGTGTCGAGATGGCCCGCGCCCTGTGCATGGAGCCCAAGGTGCTGCTGCTCGACGAACCGGTGGCCGGCATGAACGGCGGCGAACGCAAGCGCACCGCCGAGGCCATCGCCGCGGTACGCGACAGCCTCGGCATCTCGATCGTGATCGTCGAGCACGACATGGGCCTGATCATGCGGCTCGCCGACGAGGTGACCGTGCTCGACTTCGGACGCCGCATCGCGGGCGGGACGCCCGACCAGATCCGCCAGGACCCGGCCGTGATCCGCGCGTACCTCGGCACCGGGAACGAGGACGAGGACGAGGACGAGGCCCCGGGCCCCGTCGCGGGTGCGCCCGCACAGTCGGCACCACCCGTACAGGTACAGCGAGAGAACGAGGAGCGGCAATGACCAAGCTCTCCGAGATCGCCCTCAACGGGCTCGCTCTCGGATCGGTGTACGCCCTCATCGCCCTGGGCTTTGTGGTGATCTTCAAGGCCTCCGGGGTGATGAACTTCGCGCACGCGTCGCTGCTGCTGCTCGGCGGCTATGTCATCGCCAAGCTGCACGAGGACCTCGGGTTCGCCCTCGCGGTGCTGGTCGGCGTGGCGGTGACCGCGGTGGCGGCCGGACTGATCGAAGCCCTGTTCATCAGGGGGCTCGGCAAGGTCGAGCTGCACGTACTGACGATCCTCACCATCGGCATCGACATCCTGCTGACCACCGAACTGGTGCGCCGCATCGGGTCCGACAAGCTCTCGCTCGGCGACCCGTGGGGCGGCGACGCGGTGACGATCGGCGACGCGACCGTGGCCAAGGCCCGCATCGCCGCCATCATCACGGCGGTCGTGCTCATCGGGATCTTCTTCGCGGCCTTCCGGTTCACCTCGTGGGGCCTGTCGATGCGCGCCGCGTCCGAGGACCGCGAGGCTGCCGCGCTGATGGGCGTGCGCATGAAGCGCGTGCAGCTGATCGCCTGGTGCATCGCCGGCGCGCTGGCGGCCGTCGCCGCGGTCTTCCTGACCGCGTCGCCGACGCCCGGGCTCGACCGGACCACGGGGCTGGTGGCGCTGAAGGCGTTCCCCGCGGCGGTGCTCGGCGGCATGGACTCGGCGCTGGGCGCGCTGATCGGCGCCATGCTGATCGGCCTGAGCGAGGCCCTCGCGGCGGGCTACCAGAGCGACCTGGACGCCCTCGGGGGCGGCGTCTCCGGGGTCGCACCCTACGTCGTCATGATCCTCATCCTGCTGTGGCGGCCCACCGGGCTGCTCGGGTCGAAGGAACTGAGCCGTGTCTGACCTCCCCGCGGCGGACCCGGCCGCCAAGTCCCCCGACTCCGCGCGCATTCCGGTGACGCGCCCGCCGACCGGCGTGCTCCTGCGATACCTCCTGATCGTCGCGGTGCTGCTGGTGATGGCCGCGATGCCCTACTACCTGACCGACTTCTGGCTGCTCACCGGCCTGTTCGCGATGGCCGCGGCACTGGGGGCGATCGGGCTCAACATCCTGTCCGGGACCACCGGGCAACTCTCCCTCGGACACGCCTTCTTCCTCGCGGTCGGGGCGTACGGCTACATGTTCTTCTCCGGCGAGTCCGGCCGCAGCGGCACCCACGACATCAACGGGCTGGGCCTGCCGCCGACGGTAGCGCTCGTGCTCGCGGTGCTGTTCGCGGGTGTGGTGGGCGGCATCTTCAGCCCGATCTCCGGGCGGCTGCGCGGCATGTACCTGGGCATCGCGACGCTCGCGCTGGTCTTCATCGGCGAGCACGTCATGATCAACGCGCACAGCGTCACCGGCGGCTACAACGGCCGCGCGGCCGAGCCCATGGAGTTCTTCGGGTTCACGCTGTCCGAGCGCGACCCGGACGAACTGAAGGTGCTCGGCGTCGAGTTCGGAGCGTACGAACGCCTGTGGTACCTGGCCCTGGTGCTGCTCGTCGTCGGCATCCTGCTGGCCCGCAACCTGCTGCGCGGCCGCCCCGGGCGGGCGCTGGGCGCGGTACGCGACAGCGAGATCGCCGCCGCGGTCATGGGCGTGCCCGTCGCGCGCTACCGCTCGATGGCGTTCGTGGTCTCGTCGATGTACGCCGGTCTCGCCGGCGTGCTGCTCGCCCTCATCTTCGGCCGCGTGATCCCCGAGTACTTCGGGCTCGCCCTGTCGATCGACTACCTGGCGATGATCGTCATCGGCGGGCTCGGGTCGGTCGGCGGCGCGGTCGCGGGCGCGGTCTTCGTGACCGTCCTGCCCCAACTCTTCGCGCACTACGCCGCCTCGCTGCCTTTGGTGGTCGAGTCCGGCGGCGACGGCGTCGGCCCCACCGAGGCGGCGCGATACCTGTACGGCGCGGCGATCGTGCTGGTGCTGCTCTTCGCTCCCGGCGGGCTGGCCGGGCTGGCGAGGCGGCGCCCGCGTGCACCGAAACCCTCAGCGCGTGTCCCGGCCCGTTCATGGTCCCGGTTCCGTTCCCGTTCCCAGGAGCCCCAAGGAGCAGTCTCGTGAAGTCACGCAAGGGCACCAGAACCGCGGCAGCGGTCCTCGCCATCCTGGCGTTGACCGCCACCGCGTGCAGCAGCAAGGACGACGACGACGAGACGACGAACCCGCCAGCGGGGGCGTCCGGCTCGTCCGGCCAGGTCAAGACCGGTGCCGGCGTCACGGCCTCGGAGATCAAGGTCGGCGAACTCACCGACATGAGCGGGCCGTTCGCGCCGCTGGGCAAGAGTGTCACCAACGCCGAGGCGCTCTACTTCAAGCAGATCAACGGCCAGGGCGGCATCTGCGGCCGGCAGGTCAAGCTGGAGGTCAAGGACCACGCCTACGACCCGCAGAAGGCGCGGACCCAGTACACCGAGCTGTCCGGCAACGTCGTCGGCATCTCGCAGCTCATCGGTTCGGCGATCGTCACCCAGCTCCAGGACGACATCGACCGCGAGGGCATCCTGACACTGCCGCAGGCGTGGCCGTCCACGCTGCTGGGCAAGAAGACCATCCAGGTCACCGCGACGACGTACGACGTCGAGATCATCAACGGCGTCTCGTACCTCAAGCGGACCGCGAACCTCGCGGCCGGCGACAAGGTCGGCCACATCTACGCGGACGACGAGTTCGGGGCGAACAGCTTCGCGGGCGCCAAGTACGCGGCGCAGGCCGCCGGCCTGTCGCTCGTCGAGCAGAAGATCAAGCCCACCGACTCCGACATGACCGCGGCCATCACCGCGCTGAAGTCGGCGGGGGTCAAGGCGATCATCGTGAGCGCGAGCCCGCGTCAGGTCGGCCCGATCATGGCCACCTCCGAGGCCGCGGGCCTCAAGGTGCCGGTGCTCGCGCACTCGGTCGGCTTCCACCCGCAGCTGCTCGCGATCCCGGCGGTCGCCGGGGCCATGGAGCAGCGCCTGCTGGTGACGAGCCCCGTGCCGTCGATCAACAGCGACCTGCCGACGCTGACCAAGCTGGTCGCCGACTACACGGCGGAGTACCCGGGGCAGCCGATCGACCAGGGTGTGCTGTCCGGCTTCTCCACGGCCGCCATCTTCGGTGAGGCGCTGAAGGGTGCCTGCCAGGCGGGCGACCTGACACCCGCGGGTGTCGTGGCCGCGCACCGCAAGAACGCCGCACTCGACCTCGGCTACGGCGCGAAGCTGGACTTCTCGTCGCCGGACAAGCCGCCGTCGTACCAGACGTACATCCTGAAGGTCGACAAGAGCAAGGCCAGTGGCCTGGCGACGGTCGAGCAGGCCTTCGAGGCGCCTGAGGCGAAGACGTACACGCTGCCCAAGGCGGGCTGAACCGCACCGCGGCGCGGGCGGGTGGACCGTTCCGCCCGGTCGTGACGCGGTGACTGTGGGTCGAACCCCCCGGGGTTCGGCCCACAGTTGCGTCCGGGATCGCCGTGCTCCGTCGGGCCCGCCGTGCTCCCTCGGTCGCCCGAACTCCGGTCGCCCGTCAGGCGGGACGCAGGAGGACGACGCCGACCGGCCGGTGCGGTGCGGCGGTTCGCAGCTCGGTGGAGCGGATGTGGGCGAGCAGCCCGTGCGCGCCGACGTCCTCGAGGAGCCGTACGGTGTCGGGCCACAGCGCGGCCGGCAGCGATTCGACCGCGCCGCCGTTGAGCAGGACCAGGGTGTGCACCCCGCGGCACCCCGAACTGCCCCAGGTGGCACCGGCGGCGGCCGAGGGTCGGGCACCCGCGGCATGGCGCGTACCGCCGGGGTCGCTGACCGCGCGCACCGTCGTGTCGCGGCGGATGAGGACCGTGCCGGGGCCGAGGACCAGGTGGTCGAGGCGGCCCTCGGTGAGGCGTACGGCGACCACCGACGCGGTCGGTGTGCCGTGCAGCGCCAGGTCGCAGCGCCCGCCGTGCAGCGCCGCGGTCTCCGCGATGGCGTCGGACAGGCAGTCGGCGACCGGGCGTTCGGGCCGGTCGACGAGCCGGGTCAGCAGGTGCGCGCCCAACCGCCGGATGTACCAGCCCGTTCCGTGCCCGCAGCCCTCGACCGAGGTGCGGTGTACGAAAGCGGTCGTCGTCACCACCGCGGCCTCCGGTGTGGCCAGCGCGAACACCCGGTCGCGGCGCCGCGACCGGGCGTCCGCGGGCGACACGGCCGCCTCGTCGCGGAACGGGTCGCGTACGCCCGTCCCCTCCCCGCCCGCGTCGCCCGGACCGCTGGAGTTCGAGCCCGGGTCGGTCACCACCTCGACATGCACGGTGATCAGTCTCGGGGAGGCGGCCGCCCCGAGGCAGGCACACCGGACGGATTGGCTCGAACGTGTCACTCCGGCGTGACCTGATAGGACATCAGGACACCGGCCCAGGGGGCCCGTTGCCGACCGCCTCGCCGCACGGCCGCGGTGTCTGTCGGGCCGCGCCGCCCGTCGGGCCGCGCCGCCCGTCAGGCCTGGGCACCGGTCAGGCCGTCGTGTCCAGGATCTCGCGCACCATGGCCATCGTGGTGCCCGGGTGCAGGAACGCGAAGCGGGCCACCGTCTCGCCCTCCCAGCCCGTCGGCGTCACGAAGCCGACCTGGCCGGCGAGGAGGCGGTCGGACCATGCGGTGTAGTCCTGCGCGGTCCAGCCGGTCCGGCGGAAGACGACGGCGGACAGTTCGGGGTCGCGGACCAGTTCGAGGTGCGGCGTGGCGCGGACGAGGGCCGCGGTGTCCCGGGCGAGGGTGAGGGCGGTCTCGACGGCTTCGGTGTACGCGCGGGTGCCGTGCACCGCGAGCGAGAACCACAGCGGCAGGCCGCGGGCCCGGCGGGTCAGGTGGTGTGCGTAGTCGGTCGGGTTCCAGACCTGGTTCTCGTCGGTGTGCAGGACGTCCAGGTAGCTGGCGTCCTGGGTGTGCACGGCCTGGGCGAGGTGGGGGTTGCGGTAGAGCAGCGCCGCGCAGTCGAAGGGCGCGAACAGCCACTTGTGCGGGTCGATCACGAGCGAGTCGGCGTGCTCGACGCCGGCGTACCTGGCCCGGACCGAGGGCGCGAACAGCCCGGCTCCGCCGTAGGCGCCGTCGACGTGGAACCAGAGGTTGTACTCGCGCGCCACGTCGGCGATGCCGGCCAGGTCGTCGATGATCCCGGCGTTGGTGGTCCCGGCGGTGGCGACGACCGCGGCCACGTCGTGGGGGTGCGGGTCGGCGGCGAGCGCGGCGCCCAGGGCCTCGCCCGTGAGGCGGTGGTCGGTGGTGGGAACGACCAGGGCCTCCGCGCCGATGATGCGCAGCGTGTTGGTGACCGAGGAGTGCGCCTGGTCGGAGACGGCCACGCGGATGCGGTCGTACGCGCCGAGCCCGCGCGCGCTGCGTCCCGTGTCGCGGGCGACGACGAGCGCGGACAGGTTCGCGGCCGAACCGCCGGAGACGAAGCAGCCGCCCGCGGTGGCCGGCATCTCGGCGAGGTCGGCGAGAAGGCGCAGGACCTGGTTCTCGGCGGCTATCGCGCCGGACGCCTCCAGCCACGAGATGCCCTGGAGCGAAGCGCAGGACACGACCATGTCGAACAGCAGCGCGGCCTTGGTGGGCGCGGCCGGGATGAAGGAGAGGAAGCGGGGGCTGTCGCACGAGATGACGGTCGGGGCGAGCTGCTCGGCGTACAGGCGCATCACGTCGGCGGGGTCGTTGCCTTGCTCGCCCAGCAGGCCGGTGAGCACGCGGTCGAGCTTGTCCTTGTCCCCGGGGTGGTCCAGCGGGACCGGGTCGAGCTGGAGGCGCTCGCGCATGTAGGCGAAGACCAGGTCGGTCAGGGCGGGGTCGTAGCTGTGCATCGACATCGGCAGCCGGGCTTCCGTGGAGGGCGGACGTCTGCGGGTCGCGCAGCGTCGGCGGTGCTGGCCCCCGGGCACACGGACGCCCGCCCCGGGTGTGGGCGGGCGTGCGGAACCGCGTGTTCGGGTCGTGGGATCGGCTTGGGAGCGTATCCCGTGGCGCGGTCCGAAAGTCAACCGCGCGCGGCCGGAAATGCCCCCGGCCGACGGAGGGCTGCCCATAAATCAAGCCTGTACAGAAAACCTGTATGGCCATACAGTCCACAGTGACCACGCCCCCGCCCCGCATCGCGAGCCCTCGCGCCGCGACGGCCCGACCCCCGCGCGGAGGTCCCGATGGGACAAGAAGCAGCCGACCGCCACAGCACCGCCACCCCGGAGCGGCACGGGGTCGACACGATCCCGGAGGCCGAGCGCACGGCCCGCCCCCGGGACCTCGTGGCGATCCTCGTCGGCGCCAACCTGGGGTTCACCAACATCGTGTTCGGCTGGCTGGCCGTGTCCTACGGCCTCGGCTTGTGGGCCGCGCTGACCGCGAACATCGTCGGCACGCTGCTCGGCGCCGCCTTCGTGGCACCGCTCGCGCTGGTGGGGCTTCGCTCGGGGACGAACAACTCGGTCGGCTCGGGGGCGTACTTCGGAGTACGCGGCCGACTCATCGCCTCGGTGATCGGCGTGCTGCTGTCCACCGGCTTCATGGCGGTCAGCGTGTGGGCGGGCGGCGAGGCCATCGTGGCGTCGCTGGCGAGGCTGGTCGACCTGCCCGAGACGGACGGCGCGTACGCGGCGGGCTACGCCCTGCTGGCCGCCGCCGCGACACTCGCCGCGGTCTACGGCTTCCGCTGGATCGTGCTGCTCAACCGGCTCGCCGCACCGGTCATGACGGCCGTCATCGTGCTCGGGCTGGCCGCCTTCTGGACGAAGATCGACTTCTCCGCGCCGGGCGACCCGTCGGCGTACGCGCTCGGCTCGTTCTGGCCCACCTGGCTGCTCGCCATGGTCAGCACCGGCATCGCCGGCCCGGTCTCCTTCGTCACGCTGACCGGCGACTGGACGCGCTACATCTCACCGCGCCGGCACAGCGGGCGCGCGGTCGTGCGCGCGACCGGGCTCGGCATGGTCGCGGGCCTCGTCGTCCCGCAGGTCTTCGGCGTGCTCACCGCCGTCGCCACCTTCGACCCCGACGCCGGCTACGTCGCGGGCCTCGTGCACGCCGCACCCGCGTGGTTCCTGGTGCCGATCCTGGTCTGCGGCCTGGTCGGCGCGCTCGGCCAGTCCGGCATCGTGCTCTACGGCATGGGCCTCGACCTCGACGCGATCCTGCCGCGCCTGAGCCGCGTCGCGTCCACCGTGCTGGTCGCCGCGACCTCCATCGGCCTGGTCTTCCTCGGCAAGTTCGGGTGGGACGCGGAGGAGTCGGTCACCACCTTCGTGCTGGTCCTGACCTCGCTCGCGACACCATGGGCGGCGATCACGCTGACCGGCATGGCTCGTACGCGCGCCCGGTTCAGCGAGCCGGACCTCCAGGTGTTCAACCGGCGCCGCCGCGGTGGCGCGTACTGGTACACGGCGGGCTGGAACCTGCCCGCGACGGTGTCGTGGGTGGTGGGCAGTGCCGTCGGGCTGCTGTCGAACTCGTCGTCGTCCTTCACCGGACCGATCGCCGACCTGTGCTCGGGCGTCGACGTCAGCTTCTTCACCTCGGGAGTCGCGGGGGTGGTGTGCTACCTGCTGCTCACCACCGCCGTGCGCCCCCGGACCCCGGCCGCGTCGTCGGAGCCGTCGGAGCAGTCGGAGCCGTCGGCGACGATGCCGCCGACGGTCACGGCAGAAGCAGCCGGGCCAGGACGTCGATGAGCAGCTCGCGGGCCATCTCCGGAGGCACGGCCGGGTCTTCCAGGACGATCGGGAGCCCGATCCCGTCGACCACCGCGAGGGCCTGCCGCGCGACCCGCTCGGGATCCGCGTCGGCCCGGAAGCGCCCGCTCGCGACGCCGTCCGCGACCGTCCCGGCCAGCAGCGCGCGCCACTTCGCGTTGTCCGCCAGCACCTCGGCCCGCCACTCGGGGTCGCGCTGCGCCCAGCGCCACGCCTCGACCCACAGCTGCCAGGCGTAGGGGGCAGCCTCGTCGGCGAAGCCGACCACGAACGAGCACGCCTTCTGCATGCGCTCCCAAGGGTCGGCCAGGTCCGCCACCGCCGCGCGTACGCCGTCCAGGTCGCGCTTCGCGGCGTACCGGAACGCCGCCATCAGCAGGTCCTCGCGGTTGCCGAAGTAGTACTGCAGCGTGGAGATCGGTACACCGGACACCTCGGAGACGTCCGCGAACCGTGTGGCGTCCGCGCCGCGTTCGCCGATCACGACGCACGCGTGTGCGAGCACGTCCTCGCGCTTGCGCCCGGACCGGCGGCCCCCTCGGCGCAGGGGAGCGGGCGGGAGGGCGGAAGCGGGGGAGTCGGACACGTCCATGTGTCTATCACGCGCGTGCCGACCGCTGTGACGTGCGGGGGCGGGCGTCGCGGGGAACCCGGTGGGCGCACGCGGGGGTGTGCCCCGGCACGCGCCCGGGTGCATGCCCGCACCGCCCGCCGAGTGGCTCTAGGCTGCCCGCCATGACCGATGCCGAGAGCCGCCGCGCGATCAACGAGGCCATCAACTCGCTCAAGCGGTTCGTCAACAGCAGGCAGTTGGACGCGCTGCACGCGGCCCGTTCGGGGGTCGCGCTGAATCTCGTCGCGATCGGGATCCTGCACCGGGTGATCGACCACGGCCCGATCCGGCCGACCGAGCTCGCGGAGCTGGCCGACATCCAGCCGGCGGCGCTGAGCCGGCAGATCCGGATCCTGGAGGAGGGCGGCCACATCGTGCGGACCGGCGACGCCGAGGACGGCCGGGTCTCGCTCGTCGAGGCGACCGCCGAGGGGCGCGCGGCGTACGACAGCTTCGCGGCGGCCAACGACACTCTGCTCGCCGAGCAGCTGAAGGGCTGGACGGCCGAGGAACTGGGCGGTCTGGCGGCGCAGATGCAGCGCCTGGTGGCCGACCTGCGCGGCGTGCGGCGGCCGGGGGAGTCCGCCACCGGAACTAATTGACATGGTTAAGTAGTCGGGTTACGTTCCCGGGGTCGTACGCTCGCCAACCGCTCCGGGGAGACAGTCGTGGCCTGGGACTTCAGCACCGACCCGGAGTTCGCACGCGAACTCGAGTGGATCCGCGCCATGGTCGTGGACGAGATCGAGCCCCTCGACCTCGTCCGCCACCGCATGAGCCCGGCCAACTGGCGGGCCGTCACCGACCCGCTCAAGCAGCGCGTCAAGGACCGCGGCCTGTGGGCCGCGCACCTGGACCCGGAGCTCGGCGGCCAGGGCTTCGGGCAGGTCCGGCTCGCCCTGATGCACGAGGTGCTGGGCCGCACCGGTTCGGCACCGAACATCTTCGGCAACCAGGCGCCCGACTCGGGCAACAGCGAACTCCTCGCGGTGGGCGCGAACGACGAGCAGAAGAAGCGCTGGTTGTGGCCGCTGCTCGACGGGAAGCTCACCAGCTGCTTCTCACTCACCGAGCCGCACACCGCCGGGTCGGACCCGACCGGCATCAAGACGCGCGCGGTGCGGGACGGCGACGCGTACGTCATCGACGGCCACAAGTGGTTCGCCTCCAACGCCTCCCGCGCGGACTTCGTCCTGGTTTTCGCGGTCACCGACCCCGACGCGGAACGGCACCGCCGCGCCTCGATGTTCGTCGTCGAGCGCGGCACGCCAGGCATGGAGATCGTGCGCGACGTGCACACCATGCACCACCCGTACGAGGGCGAGGCGACCCGCAACCTCGGCGGTCACGCCGAGATCCGCTTCACCGGCTGCCGGGTCCCGGCCGACCACATGATCGGCGACCCCGGCGACGCGTTCGTGCTCGCGCAGAAGCGCCTCAACGGCGGGCGCATCCACCATGCGATGCGCTGGATCGGGCAGTGCCGGCGGGCGTTCGACATGCTGTGCGAGCGCGCGGTCTCGCGTACCTCGCACGGGAAGCGGCTGGCCGACCAGCAGTTGATCCAGCAGATGGTCACCCGGTCGAACATCGAGATCGAGGCGTTCCGGCTGCTGACCCTCAAGGCCGCGTGGACCTGGGACAACGAGGGCCCCAAGGCCGCGCGCCAGGCGGTCTCCGAGGTGAAGTACTGGGGCGCGCAGATCCTGCACGACGTCGTCGACCGGGCGATCCAGGTGCACGGCGCGCTCGGCTACTCGACCGACCTGCCGTTGGAGGAGATGTACCGGCTCGCCCGCAACTTCCGCCTCTCCGACGGCGCCGACGAGGTGCACATCCAGCAGATCGCCAAGATGATCCTGCGCCGCTACGAGGCCGTCGAGGGCTGGCCCACCGAGCACATCCCCACCCGCCGCGCGGAGGCGGAGCGCCGGTACGCCGACTGGCTCGACATCCCGGCGCCGCAGCCGCACCGGACCGGCGGCGCGTCGTGAGCGGTACGCACCCTTCCGCCGACCCGCGCGACGACGAGCCGGTCCCGCCGCGGCGCCTCGCCGAGTGGGCCGCGAAGGCCGGACTCGTGGACGCCGGAACCCCTTTGACGGTCGCTCAGCTCAGCGGCGGGGCCTCGAACCTCACCTACCGCGTCACCGGGGGCGGCCACGACTGGGTGCTGCGGCGCCCACCGGCGCGCGGCGCACTTCCCACGGCGCACGACATGGCGCGCGAGTACCGCGTGCAGGCCGCGCTCGCCGGATCCGGCGTGCCGGTCGCCGCGATGGTCGCCCTCTGCGAGGAACCGGCGGTCCTGGGCGCGCCCTTCTATCTGATGGAGCGCCTCGACGGCGTCTTCCACACAGATGCCGCCGAGGTGGCGGCGCTGCCGGCGCCCGTGGCGCGCGAGGCGGGCCTCAACCTCGTCCGGGTGCTGGCGACCCTGCACCGCGTCGACCCGGCCGGGGTCGGGCTCGGCGCGATGATCCGGCCCGAGCCGTACCTGCACCGGCAGTTGCGGCGGTGGCGGGGGCAGTGGGACCGCGTCGGGTTCGAGGACGTGCCCGCACTAGACGGCCTCCTGCGGCGGCTGGCCGCCGAGGTACCGGAGTCGTCCGCGCTCGGGATCGTGCACGGCGACTACAACCTCGGCAACGTGATGTACCGCGCGGACGACTCCGCCGAGGTCCGCGCGGTGCTCGACTGGGAACTGTCCACGGTCGGCGACGCGGCCGCGGACCTCGGGCAGTTGCTCGCGTACTGGGGGCCCGCGGGACGGCTGCTGAACGCCTACCGCGGCGGCCATCTGCCGGACGCGAACGCGGCGCTGCCGGACCGGCAGGCGCTGGTGGAGGCGTACACCGAGGCCGTCGGAAGGCCGGTGCCCGATCTCGGGTACTACGAGCGCTTCGCGGTGGTGAAGCTCGCCGTCATCTGCGCGGGGGCGCTGGCCCGGGCGAAGGCGCCCGAACCGGAACGGGTGCGGCGCACCGTCGGTCTCGTCGCCGCGCTCGCGGGGATCGCGGAGGCGGTGGGCGGCTGACCGGACGCCGTTGCGACCTGGCGGGGGTACTTCCGCAGGGTGCGCGGGCGGCGGGCGGGAGGCTCCGGGGACGGCGGCTGTGGGCAGGACGAAGGAGGGGGCAGGCCCGCCCCGGCCGGGCCTGCCCCTGTGTCCCGTACGACCATGACGGGACGCTAAGCATCCTGTATGCAACGAGACGCGATACTCCACCGCTCGATCACAAATCCCGAGTGATTTTACCTTTCCAAGGACAACCTTCGGGCTATATGCCCGAGTTACGGTGATACCGAAGCACGCGGCAGGCCCCAACCGGACTTTCGCTATCCCTACAGCGCGGTCATGCGTCCGCCGCTGACCACGAGGGTCTGCCCGGTGACATAGCGCGACGCCGCGGAGCACAGGAACACCGCGCACGGCCCGATGTCCGTCTCGGTGTCGCCGATCCATCCCATCGGGATCAGCGCCGTCACCCGCGGCTCCATCGTCGGGTCCAGCCGCATCGCGTTGTCCAGCGCGGGCGTGACCGCGAGCGGAGCGAGCCCGTTCACCCGGATCTTGTCCGGACCCCACTCGCGCGCCAGCGACTTGACGAAGCCGCGCTGCGCGCCCTTGGCCGCCGCGTAGAACGACAGGTTCGCGCTGCCCTGCATGCCCGCGGGCGACGTCAGCAGCAGGTACGAGCCCGCCGTCGCCTTCAGGTACGGGTGCGCCGCGCGCGCCAGCGTGTACGACGCGACCGAGGCCACCGCCGCGTGCTCGTTCCACAGGTCCACCGGAGCGTGCTCCAGGTCGACCGGTTCGCTCGAACGCCGGCTCGTCGCGTTGTGCACCACCGCGTCCAGCCGCCCGAACTGCTCCACGGCCGCGGCCAGTGCGGCGTCCACCGCCTCGGCGGAGGTCACGTCGCACACCACGCCCGCGGCCGTACCGCCCGCCGCGACGATCGCGTCGGCCACCTCGGCGGCGGCCTCCCTGCGCCGCGCGGTGACCACGACCGAGGCCCCGGCCGCGCCGAGCGCGAGGGCGATGCCCTGGCCCACGCCCGCGGCGGCGCCGGTCACCAGCACGGTCTTGCCGGTGAGGGAGCCGGGCAGCGAGGTGTCGGGCGCGCCCTGGGCGGACGCGTGGGCCGATCCGTTGCGAGAACCGCTGTCGGAAAGCGTCACGGCACCATCAGAGCTCCACCGTCGAGTGCGAACGTGCTACCGGTCAGATGCCGTGCGCCGGGCGCGCACAGGAGCAGGACGACGTCCGCGACCGCCTGCGGCGACATCGCGTCCTCGCCGAGCGCGGACTCGCTGCGGTCCACATCCGTGCCGCGCAGCCCCTCGGCCTCCGCGTCCAGGGCGAAGACCGTCGGGGCGAGCAGGTGGACGGTGACGCCGTCGCGCGCCCAGCGCCGCGCCGCCGACTTGCCGAGCGCCCGAAGCGACTCGGCGGCGGTGGCCAGCGGCACCAGGCCGGCGCCGCCCTCGATGGCCACACTCGGCGCCACCAGCACGAACCGGCCGCCGGTCGGGGTGAGGAGGGGGTGCGCGCCCTGAAGGGCCGTCAGGCCGTGCCGGATCGGCTCCTCGGCGAGCCGGTCCCAGTCCTGCGGCGAGAGGTCCACCACGGCGCCGGGGGTCGCCGACCCGGGGGTGTAGGGCGCGTGCACGACCAGGTCCACGCCCGCCGCCACGTCCAGGCCCGCGTCGCGTACGGCCGCCGCCAGGTCGGCGCCCGCCTCGGCGACGGCGACCTGCGCGCCCGCCGCCCGCAAGGTGTCGACGACCGCCGTGGCCACGTCCGACGGGCCCACCACGACCGCCGTGCGCGGACCGTGCCTTCCAGGTTCTCCGGCCACGCCGTACGCCCCTTTCCGGTGGACTTCCCGTCCACCCGCTGCCAACCCACGCGAATTCCCCGTTTTCGGGCCCCGCTCCCGACGCCGCGACGCTAGTTCGGTCTTCGTACGATGACAAGGCGCCCCGGCCCTCGATGTGATGCCCCGTCAGAAACCCTGGGACCTCGGACAACGGCCGTCCGCCGGGCTGTCCGCCAGGCTGTCTGCCGGTCCGGCCGCCGGCCTGTCCGTCGGCCGGGGTGACCAGTGGTCGCGGCCGCCCCGAGAGGCTGCCGGGGGTCTCGCCAGGGGCCTTTGGGGGCCGCGTCCGAAGCCGTGTTCGACCCGGGGTCGAACCCCTGTCCGGTCGTGCGCCGAACGGTGAAAACCGGACGCCAGGACTCCAACGGCTGTCGGTGCGGATCCGTAGCCTTGAATCATCCCGGCGGACGACCGGGCGCACGGGCGGGGGAGGCCACGGTGGATGTCACGGCTTTTGTCGCATTGCTCGACGAACTCGATTCGGACGACGGCGCGTTGACCACACGGCTCGGCAACGAACTGCCCGCGCAGGTGCGTCGGCAACGCGACGTGCCCGCGCGACTGGTGCGCGCCCGCACGGTGGTCTACCACTTCCCGGGGTCCATACCCACCATCCGCAACTGGCGGCTGACCGGCGCACACGTCGCCTGTCTCGTCGAAGGGGCGGGCCCGGCCCACGGAGTCCTGCGGCTGCTGCGTGGGCTCGCACCCCGGCACGCCTGGGCCTACCTGGACGGAACGCGCGGGCTCGCCGAGTCGATCCGCATCCGCCTCGGCGCCGACCCCGCCGCCTGGGCCCGACTACAGCGCGAACTCGCCTCCTATCCAGGGCTGTTGCCCGAACTGGTGGAAGACGCCGCCAAGGGCGCCAAGGCCGCCGGTGGTCGCGCGGTGCCGCGCGTACCGGCCGCGCCGCGCGGAATACGCATCGAGATGCGCCAGTTGCTGATGCTGCTGGACGCCGGGACCCTTGCCGCCCTGATATCGCACCTGGACCGGCGCACGGTCGTCGACCTCGCCCGCTTCGGCGCGCCGCTGCCGCCCGAGACACTGGCCTGGGTGGTCGCCATGGCGTCGCCGCGCGAACGCCTGACGCTCGCGAAGGCGCGCTGGAGCCGCCCCGATCTGGCCGCCGCGCTGGTCGAGTTGGACGACACCGACATCAACGCCGCGGTGTACCTCAACGCGCACACCTCGGTCGCGGTCCGCGCGCGCATCATGGCCGCGGCCGACCGTGTGCCGCTGCACTCGTCGGTCCTCGCCCGCGTACGCGACAACACCAGCCGCTCGATGCGGTTGCCGGCCCTGTGGTCGGGCGATCCGCTGCTGGTGCGCGCGGCCCTGCTGCGCCGCGACCACACCTCCAGTTCCCCGCAGGAGTGCCTGCGCGCGTGGGAGCGCGAGGGCTACGACGCGCTGGCCGCGCTCTTCCGGCCGTACTCGTACGAACAGGGCGCCGCCCCCGCGCCGTTCCGGCTGCCGCGCTACCGCTCGATGCTGCTCGCCGCCGTGGAGGGCGTATGGCGGCGGCACGGTGTGGAGGAGGCCGCCCGCCTGGTGCACGAACTGCCCGTGACACCACGCGACAAGCAGCATTTCGCCGAGCTGTTCGCCCAGGAGGACGGCCCCGAGCGACTGCGCTCCGAGATCGCCGCGAAGACCGCTCCGCGCGTCCTCGTGAAACGGCTGCGCAGGCCCAGCCCCACGCAGTTGTGGCCGCTGATCGAGTCGCCGTGGATCGACTGGCCGACCGTGGAGCGGGCCGAACACGCGCAGCCGCTGTCCGGCGCCGCCTGGGGGCTGCTCGCGAGCAGCCCGGGCTGCCCCGACCGCGTGGTGCCCGAAGTCGTCGACCTGTCGGGCGAGTCCGCGGTCGCCGGTGCGGGCCGCTGGCCGACCGGCCCCGACGTCATCGTGCCGCGCGAGTGGACCGGCAACGGCTACACGGTGGCCGAACCGGCGCGGCGCGGCAGCGCGATGCCGCCGGATCACCTGTTCCGCGCGGTCGCCCCGGCGGCGCGGGCACTCAACACGTATGGCTGCCTCACCGAGCTGACCGCGGCCGCCCCCGGCTCGCTGCGCTACCACGACCATCTGCGCGAGCTGGTCGGCCGCCACCTGGGCTCGTCGACCGAGGCGCGCGTCGTCGCGATGCGCCTGCTCCCGGACTTCACCGGGACCACCGAGGAACTGCTCGCGACGGCGGCCGCCATGACCCTTGTCGATGTCAAGTAACACTCCTAGGGTGACGGATCGTCATATCCGTACGCACCCGTAGGGGCCCCGCATGTCCGATCGCGCCAAGAAGGTCGCCGTCGCCGAGAACCTCCTGGCAATGCTTTCCAGCCAGGATCTGGACGGCATCATGGCCGCCTACGCCGCCGAGCCCACGGTCCACGACCCGGTCGGCACGGAGCCCAAGGTCGGGCGCGAAGCGGTGCGGGCGTTCTACGAGTCGGTGGTCCCGCTCAAGCCGACCGCCACGCTGCTCGGCCCGGTGACCGTGTCCGGCGACTACGCGGCGTTCCAGTTCAAGCTGGAACTCACCATCGGGGACAACCTGGTGACGGTCTACGCCACCGAGATGTTGCGGTTCGACGAAGCCCTGCTGGTCACCGAGATGACCGCGGTCCCGGACCTGGAGGCGGCCGCGGGCTGAGCCGCGGCCTGCGAAACGTTTCGGCGACGGGCGGTGACCGGAACGGTTGCCGCCCCTCGCCGTGTTTGGCCGAATTCGCTCCGCGGAGCGGATAACAATTGCGCTGGAGAGGTGATGTCGTACAACCGAATCAATAGCATCCCCCTGCATGAGCACTTCCCCTGATGCAGCCTCACCTCTGCCCACCCGCAACCAGGGTTTGCCCACCCGCGTTCCCACCGGCCGACCGGGCGGGCGCCACCGCAGACCAGAGGCACCGGAGATCCCGCAGGGCGCGCCGCCGCTCGTCCTCGCCGTTCCCGGCCCCGCCAACCCGGCGCTCGACGAGGTGGTACGCGAGGTCGCCCTGCTCGCCAGAGCGGGCCGCCCCGGACTGGACATCCGCCCCGCGCTGCTCGGCGAGGGCGCGACCGACCTGACGCCCGTGCTGGGACCCGTGGCCGGCCCCGCCGCCCCCGAGTCCGCCGACGCGTTCACCGCCGACTCCGCCGACGGGTTCACGGCCGAGTTCACCGACGAGCCGGGTGGCTTCGACGTGGACGCGCCGGAGGCCGGGCGCACCCCGGAGACCGCCGACGAGGTCCGGGAAGCGGCCCAGGAGGCCGCTCAGGAGGCCGCCGACCGGGTCGCGGCCGACGTGCCGGCCTCCGCGGGCCCCGCCGTCGTCGTACCGCTGCTCATCGGGCCGCACCCGGAGATCGAGGCGCGGGTCCGGGCGACCGTCGAGGCGTCCGGGCGCCACCTGTTGGTGACCGAGCCGCTCGGCCCGCACCCGCTGCTGGCCGAGGCGCTGCACGAACGCCTGTCCGAGGCCGGGCTCGCGCGCGCCGACCGGGCACGCCTGTTCACGGTCGTCACCGCCGCCGACGGCATTGTGCTCGCCACCACCGGCGGCGCCGAGGCGCTGCAGTCCGCGGACATGACCGGCGTTCTGCTGGCGGCCCGGCTCGCGCTGCCGGTCGTCACCGCCGACCTGGAGGTCCCCGGGTCGGTGGCGCGGGCGGCCGCGGGCCTGCGGCAGATGGGCGCCGAGCGCCTGGCGCTCGCGCCGTACGTACTCGGCCCCGACCTCGAGCCCGGTCTCGTCGAGGCGGCCGCCGAGGAGGCCGGCTGCACCGCGGCCGAGTCGCTGGGCGCACACGGCGCGATAGCGCAACTGGTGCTCCGCGCCTACCTGGACGCGGCCGGGATCCGCGACTGAGCGGAGCCGAGAGACAGACCGTACGGAAAGGGCGGGACCCGGGGGAGTCCCGCCCTTTGGCACGTCCGCACGGCGCGACCGCTCGGGGCCACATGCGCGGCCGGGGTTCGGGGACTCCACATGCGTCCGCCGCGCCTCCGTTTGGGGGTGCCGTTCGACAGTTCCGCATGGGGCCTGAGCCGGGGGCTCCGCCGGGAGGTCCGCCGGGATGTCCGCTCCGGATCGTCTGAGCGGGTTGTTCGCGGCCGCATCACTCCCCGTCCGGCGTGCCGGGGCTCGCAAACGGCTTTTTCCCGTGGGATGTTGCGTTCAGAAAAGAACGGAAAAGCAGTGCATTGTCCGGAACATCGATGATTTCCGGACGCTTCCCGGCGGGCAGGAGAACGATCAGCCATGAGAATCGACCTCTTCCGATCGCGTGCCCGCGTCGCACTGGTCGCGGCGGGCTGCGCGGCCGCCCTGGCCGCGTGCTCCTCCGGAGGTGCCGGCGACGTCCAGCGTGACGGTGCCTCGGCTCCCCGGGGGCCGCAGGCGCCGGGCGACGCCGCCCACCGCGCCGCACCCGCGCCCGGGGCGCCGGCCCCCGGGACGTCCCCCGCAGCGCCGGCGGGGACCCAGCGCTTCACGCTGGTGGCGACGGGCGACGTGCTGGCCTATCCGTCGATCATGCAGCAGGCGCAGGCCGACGCCGGCGGCAACGGCTACGACTTCCACAAGATCTACGCCGGCGTGCTCCCCATCGTGCGCGACGCCGACGTCTCGCTCTGCCACATGGAGACCGTGTACGGAAAGCCGGGCGGCCCGTTCACCGGCTACCCGCTGTTCAAGGCCCCGCCGCAGATCGCCCGCACACTCGCCGACACCGGCTACGACGGCTGCTCGACGGCGTCCAACCACACCCTCGACGACGGCTTCTCGGGCATCGAGCGCACGCTCGGCGAACTCGACACCGTCGGCGTCCGGCACGCGGGCTCGGCGCGCAGCGCCGAGGAGGCGGCCGCGCCGACGATCCTGGACGTCAAGGGCGTCAAGGTCGCCCACCTGTCATGGACGTACGCGACCAACGGCATCCCGCTGCCCGCGGACAAGCCCTGGGCCGTCAACGTCGTCGACGTCTCGCGCATCGTCGAGGAGTCGCGCGCGGCCCGCCGCGCCGGTGCCGACATCGTGGTCCTCAGCATGCACTGGGGCACCGAGTGGCAGCGCAAGCCCGACTCCGACCAACTCGCCTGGGCCCGCGAGTTGACCGCCTCCAACGACGGCGGCCGCAAGGACGTCGACCTGATCCTCGGCACCCACAACCACGTCCCGCAGCCGTACGCCAAGGTCAACGGCACGTGGGTGGTCTACGGCATGGGCGACCAGATGGCCAACTTCCCGGGCCAGGACAAGATGGCCGGCAACTACAGTTCGATCGCCCGCTTCACCTTCGCGCGCGGCGCGGACGGCGGCTGGGCGGTCGACCAGGCCGAGTTCCTGCCGCAGTTCAGCGACCCGGGCCCGCCGTTCCGCATCGTCAACATCAACGCCGAGATCGCCGCGGGCTCGCCGCGCGCCGGGGCGTACCAGGCTCCGCTGGAGTCGATCCGGGCCGCCGTGCTGTCCGAGGGGGCGGCGGCCGACGGGCTGCGGGAGTCCGCCGACGGACGGTGACTTCGCCGGGCAGCCGGCGATTTCACGGGTGGTTACGTCGGATTTGCCTCGGAAGTCTTGGAACGAACGCGCGTAGACCCTAGGGTCGTGCGCCGTATCTCCGCGCGTTTCGTACTTGTGCCCGAGACAGTTCCCAGGATTTTCCCAGGAGCGAAAATGACAGTTCTCCGGCGTCGGCACCGCGGGTGGCTCGCTGTGGCCACTGTGGCCACAGCGAGCCTCATAGGCGGCCTGACCACTGCAGCACCGGCCTCGGCCGACCGCGGCGCGCCGTCCCGCACGATGGACCTCCAACTGCTCGCGATCAACGACCTGCACGGCAACCTCGAACCGCCGCAGGGCAGTTCGGGGAACATCACGGAGATCGGGCCGGACGGCGCACCCAAGGCCACCCCCGCGGGCGGCGTCGAGTACCTCGCGACGCAGCTCAAGGCGGCCCGCGCCAAGAACCCCAACTCGCTCACCGTCGCGGCCGGCGACATGATCGGCGCCAGCCCCCTGCTGTCCGGCCTGTTCCACGACGAGCCCACCATCGAGGCGCTCAACGGCCTGGGCCTGGACGTCAGCTCGGTCGGCAACCACGAGTTCGACGAGGGCCGCGCCGAGCTGCTGCGCATGCAGAACGGCGGCTGCCACCCGAAGGAGGGCTGCTACAAGCCCAGCGGCGCGGAGTTCGGCGGCGCCGACTTCGAGTACCTCGCCGCCAACGTCGTCGACCAGCGCACCGGCCTGCCGATCATGGCGCCGGTCAGCATCAAGTACGTCAACGGCGCCTGGGTCGGGTTCATCGGCATGACGCTGGAGGGCACGCCCGACATCGTCACCGCCGAGGGCGTGAAGGGCCTCAGGTTCAAGGACGAGGTCGAGACCGCCAACCGCTACACCAAGCTGCTCAAGCTGCTCGGCATCAAGTCCATCGTCGTGCTGCTGCACGAGGGCGGCCTGCCGTCGAGCAACGTCTACAACTACGACTGCAACGCGGGCGGCTCACTCGGACTCAGCGGCCCGGTCGTCGACATCGCCAAGAACCTCGACTCCGAGATCGACGCCGTCGTCACCGGCCACACGCACCAGTCGTACGTGTGCAGCATCCCCGACCCCAAGGGCCAGCCCCGCCTGGTCACCAGCGGCGCGTCCTTCGGCCGCCTCTACACCGAGATCAACCTGACGTACGACATGCGCACGCGCGACATCGTGCGCACCAAGGTCGCCGCGGCCAACCACGTCGTACGCCGTGACGTCGCCAAGGACCCGGTGATGACCTCGGTCATCACCGAGTGGAACAAGCTCGCGGCCCCGGTCGCGAACCGCCAGGTCGGCTGGATCGCCGGCAAGATCGACGGACGCGGCTCCACCGCACCGGAGAGCCCGATGGGCGACCTGATCGCGGACGCCCAACTGGAGGCGACCGCCGCACCGGACAAGGGCGCCGCGCAGCTGGCGTTCATGAACCCGGGCGGCATCCGCAGCGACTTCGCGTACGAAGGCCCCGAGGGCAACGGCGTCGTCACGTACGCCGAGGCGTTCACCGTCCAGCCGTTCACCAACATGATGGTGACGCAGACCCTCACCGGGCAGGCGATCCTCGACGTGCTGACCCAGCAGGTCACCGGAGCCAACGCGGCGAACCCGCGCTGGCTCCAGGTCTCGAAGGGCTTCACCTACACCGTCGACCGGTCGCAGACCGGCGCCGCGAAGATCGTCGCGGGCAGCGTCAAGCTCAACGGCGAGCCGATCGACACGGCGAGGACCTACCGCGTCTCGGTCAACGAGTTCCTGGCCGGCGGCGGCGACGGCTTCCCGGCCCTCGCGACCGGCACGGACAAGCTGGTGGGCTCCTCCGACCTGGACGCCCTGCTCGCCTACCTGGGCGCGCACTCGTCCGCGACCGCCCCGCTCCCGGTCCCGGCCGCGGACCGGATCACCTTCACCGCCTGACCGCCTGACCGGTTGCCTGGTTGGCCGCCTGACCGGGTTGCTCCTCGGGTCACTCGGCCCGCTCGGCCAGGCAGCACGGACGATCTGACGGGCAGACAGAACGAGGGCCCCGCACACCTTCTGGGTGTGCGGGACCCTCGTCATCGGGTGACGGTGCCACGTGCGGTTGTGCCGCGTCTGGGGGTGGACCGGACCTCAGGCCACGCGGCGCAGGGCCGCCGTGACGCGCGATGTCGCGACCGACCGGGCATACCGACGGCGGCGCGCGATGATCGCGAGGAGCGGGCCGTGGGCGTAGGGCGATGCGGGGGCGGCGGTCGTCGGGGCGGCGGAGCGGGGCTGGGTCGCGGTCGTCATGGCACTTCTCGTTTCGGTCGGTGACCGTTCCTGGGGGGAGCGGCGCTGACGAGATCAAATTTATGCGTCGGGCCCGACACCGGGCGTCCCCCGCAGGTCGGCGATTGCCGGGCCTCCACTGGTGGGCCTCGGCGGCGATACGTACGACTTGAGGAGGAGGGCACCGCGTGATCCGTCTCAGGGTCACCCCGGAGCTTGAACCCTTGCATCCGTGCATGTATCTCTGGTGCGCGGCCGCGATCCCCACCGCGGCCCGCAGGGGAGGAGTCCGCCATGACCTTGGATCCGCGTACGCCGGTGCTCGTGGGAGCGGCCGCCGTCCAGCAGCGGGACGACCGGCCGGGGGGCGGGCTCGACGCCATCGGACTCATGACCGCGGCCACCGAGGCCGCCGCGGACGACGCCGGGCCGGGCGGCAAGCTGCTGGCGGCGCTGGACCGGGTGCTGATCCCGCGCGGCATGTGGGGGCCGGGGGACCCCGGACGCCGCATCGCCGGCCGGTTCGGCGCCGGGGGCGCGCGTACGCTCGTCGCCGAACTGGGTGTGCTCCAGCAGACGCTGCTCACCCACGCGCAGACCCTGATCGCGGCCGGCAACGCGGATGTGGTGCTGGTCACGGGCGCCGAAGCCGGCTATCGCGACCGCAAGTTGCGCGGCACGGGGCTCCCGTCGATCACCGAGCCGCTGCCGAACACGCCGCCCGACCAGGTGCTCAGCCCGGTGGGCGACATCCTGCACCGCATCGAGATCGAGCGCGGACTGCCCGTCCCGGTGCGGCAGTACGCGATCCTGGAGTCGGCCCTGCGGCACGCCGAGGGGCTGTCCCCGGAAGACCACGCGGCGCGCGTCGCCGAGTTGTGGTCGCGGTTCGCGGACCGCGCGGTCGACAACCCCGACGCATGGCACCGCGCGCCGGTCGACGCCGACGTGATCGCCGCCTCGTCGGCGGCGAATCCGATGATGGCCCGCCCGTACACGCGTACGCACTGCTCGCGCGCGGGCGTCGACCAGGGGGCGGGGCTGATCCTGTGCTCGGCGGAGGCCGCGGAGCGGTACGGAGTGCCGCGCGACCGCTGGGTGTTCCCCTGGGCCGCGGCGGAGTCGAACCAGATGGTGCCGATCGTCGCCCGGGCGCAGCTGCACCGGTCGCCGGGGTTCGCGGCGGTGGGGGCCTGGCTCACCGCGTACACGGGTGTCGCGGCGTCGGATGCCACGTATGTGGACCTCTACAGCTGCTTCCCGGCCGCCGTGCGCATCCAGGCCGCCGAACTCGGGCTGAAGGACCGGCAGGACCTGACGGTGACCGGCGGCATGTCGTTCGCGGGCGGACCGCTCAACAGCTATGTGCTCCAGTCGACGGTCGCGATGGCGAAGGTGCTGCGCGGCGACCCCGCGGCCACCGGACTTGTGACGTGCGTGTCGGGGATGGTCACCAAGCAGGCGGGCGCGGTGTGGTCGGCGACGCCGCCCGCCACACCGTTCCACGGGGAGGACCTGTCGGCGCGTACCGCCGAGGCCGCGACGACGTGCGAGGTCGTCGGGGACTACCGGGGATTGGGCGCGGTGGACGGCTACACGGTCGTGGAAGGACCGGAGGGGCCGACGCAGGCCGTCGCGATCGTCGCGGTGCCGGGCGGCGCGCGCACGGTCGCGACGTCGACGGACCCCGATGTCGTCGCGGCGTTCTGCGAGGGCGAGTGGGTCGGCAGGCATGTGCACGTGGCCGAGGCCGAGTTGGCGCTGTGAGGCCTGGGGCGCGCGGTCAGTGGCCTTCGGGGTAGTGGACGTCGATCTGCCATGCGGCGCGCTGTACGGCGGTCAGGCGCTGTTCGGCCATGCGCCGCGTGATGTCCTGCGGTACGAGGCAGTCCGCGCACGCCTCGGGCCCCGCCACGACGGTCAGTGACACGGCGAAGTCGCCGGTGCGCGCGATGTCGAGGCGGTAGTCGTCGGCCGCAAGGCCGTTCGCGAGCGGGGCGAGGGCGGCGGTGAGGGCCTCGTCCGTGGGGGCCCGGTCGGTTGGAGCCCCGTCGGTGGGGGCGTTGGTGCGGGCGTTGGTGTTGGATGCGTTGGGCGAGGCGGTCACGCGCGTACCTCCGGCTTCGCGGTGAAGAGTTCGAGCGTGCGCTCGACGGCATCGGCGGCCATGGCGTCGAGCTGCGCGTCGGAGGAGCCGCCGAGAGGGCCGGGCACGGTGAGGACGCGGGCCTGCGGGAGCCCGTACAACGCGGTGACCTGCTCGGCCAGTTCGGTGAACCCGGCGGTGGCCAGGAGGACGGTCGGCAGGCCGAGCTGCTCCAGTTCGACGGTGTCGTGCGCGCTCCAGGAGGTGCACGAACCGCAGTCGGCCGATCCGGTGATGACCAGGTCGGCTTCGGCGCGCAGGCGTTCGACGACCTCGGGTTCGGCGGGCAGGGCGGCACTGACCTTGGCGATCTCCAGGGTCACGGTGGCGCCGGTGCGCTCGGCGACCAGGCGGGCGATCGCGCCCTGGATGTACCCGGCGTGCGGCTTGAGGTTGTCGAGGACGGCGATGCGCTTGCCGGACAGGAGTTCGGGGCTCGGCGCCAGCTCCTTGGCGGGCGTGCCGACGCGGCCCTCGGGGGACAGGATCTCGATCATCTGGGGTCCTTCTGCGGTCCGGCCGTCGTACGGCGGCGGGGGGCGGCGGCAGGGTGCGGGTGGGGGTGCGCGGGTGGGGGCGGGGTGGCGTCAGGCGAACGGGACGGTGACGCTGCGGGTGCGGCCCCAACTCGGCACGACGAACGACTGCTTGCCCGGACCGCCGGACACCAGCACACGGATGTTCTCCGGGTGGTCGGTCATGGGCATGAGGTCGTCGTCGCGGAGTGCCTTCATCCACGGGCGCCACAGGTTGGCGGTGAAGTGCGCGCGGAAGTCCCCGGCGGGACGGCGGGCCTTCTCGTACAGGTACGACTGCACGTCCTGCCGCGCCCACCCCGCGCCCGCGATCGTCGCGGCGTGCTCGGGGCCCAGGACGACGAAGTACTCCGCGTCGGACACCACCGCGTTGTTGGTGCCGAACGTCGCCATCACGGTCGCGGCCTTGTCCAGGATCCCGGCGGGCTCGCGGCTCTCCATGTCGTGGAAGTTGTGCGGATTCTCCATACCCGCGACCGTCACCGCGCTGGCGGTGTCGAGGCCGAGGGTGCGCGGGTACGCGGGCCACGGGCTCGCCGCGGTGTTCTCCGCGAAGCAGAAGGTGTACTTCGACGGTTGGCCGTGTGTGGAGGCGTCGCCGAGGCCGGCGCCGTCGTGGCCCTTCGCGGTGCCGCCCGCCACGTGCATCATCACGAAGCGCACCGCGCGACCGAGGGTGGCGTTGGCGCGGTTGCCCGGGCCGAGCGTCCCCGTTCCGGCGTTGAAGCCGCAGCGTTCGACGGCCTCGCCGTGCACGAGGACCATCGCCGAGACCGGGTGCGTGGTCGAGTTGACGCCACGCAGGTTGAACTCGGGGGCGACGAGGCCGCGTACGGCCGCGACGAGGACGGGCAGCAGGTTGGGGGTGCACCCGGCCATCACGGCGTTGACCGCGAGGACGCGCGGCGTGGCCTCGCCGAGGCGGGGCGCGAGCGTGCCGATGACCTCGTCGGGGTCCCCGTCGTAGGCCGCGAGCATCGCGTCGACGCGCTGCGGGGTGGGGGCCACGACGGGAAGGCCGTCGCCCCAGCCCCGGGATTCGAGGAAGGCGTACAGGGCTTCGGGGGACTCGTCGGCGATGGTGAGGGCGGTGTCGAGGGTTGTCACACGCAAGAAGTTAGCCTGACGAGTCGTCAGGTTCAATGGTGGTGTTCGATAATCCGAATCACATAATTGAGTTGTCGAACACGACGGAAACAACTGCGCAAGGAGTCCCTGTGGCTGTGGACATCGATCTGGGCGGGCGAACGGCGCTGGTCACCGGCGGCGGCGCGGGCATCGGGCGGGCGGTGTGCGTTTGGCTGGCCCGGGCCGGGGCCGACGTAGTGGTCACCGACCTGCGCGGGGAGGCCGCAGAGGAGACCGCCGCGCTGGTGGCGGCGGAGGGCGTACGGTCCCTCGCGTGCGCGTTCGACGCGACCGATCCCGCGCAGGTGGCGCGTGTCGTCGACGCGGCCGTTGCGGAGTTCGGCGGGTTGGACATCGCCGTCAACAACGTGGGGATGACGGCCGGTCACGGTGCGTCGGCATTCGTCGACTGGACGCCGCAGGGGTTGCGTGACGTGGTCGGCGTGAACCTGATGGCGACGGCGTACTCGTGCCAGGCGGAGGCGCGGGCGATGATCGCGGGCGGCCGGGGCGGCTGCATCGTGAACGTGAGTTCGGGGGAGACCACGCGGCCCGCGCCCGGACTCGCCCCGTACGGTGCGGCCAAAGCCGCGGTGAACCACCTGACGCAGACCCTCGCCGTGGAGTTGGCGCCGCACCGCATCCGGGTCAACGCGGTGGCGCCGGGGACGACGCTGACCGAGCAGGTCGCGGCGTCGCTGACCCCCGAGTTCCAGGCGGCGCTGCTGGGGGCCATCCCGCTGGGGGCGTTGTCCGAGCCGGACGACATGGCCCGGCTGGTGCTGTTCGTGGTGTCCGACCTCGCGGCGCACACGACCGGGCAGTTCCTGCTGTCGGACAACGGGGCGTTCTTGTCGCGGAGCCGACCGGCGTACGACGTGAAGTGACGTCACTTGTCGGATGGCGGCACCGGGTTCGGCTCTGTGTTCGGCTCCGGGTTCGGCTCCGGGTTCGGCTCTGTGACCGGCTTTCCGTCCGGCTTCTCGTCCGGGGCCGTGTCCGGCTCCGCGTCCGGGACTGTGTCCGGAGCCGTGCGCCGCGGGCGGATCCGTGCCAGGTCCCGGGCGACGGCGTTCAGCCATGTCTCCAGGTCGATCATGAGCGGCAGGGCGGCGCTGTCGCGTCCGGCGGTCTCGTCACCCCCGGGCGCGAGCAGTGCCGCCGGGACGACCTGCTCATATCCCGGCTGCGGCGCCGCGTTCACCCGGCCGTCCAGCGCCTCGGCGGCGAGAACCCCGCATGCCTGCGCCAGTTCACGGCCGCGTGCGGTGAACGCCGAAATCGCGTCCGGCGCCCTGGGGCGCGGGGACTGACGGTGGCCGTCCAGGAGTTCCTGGGCACCCAGCAGCGCGTGGTGCGCCGCGATGAGGACGGCCTGCAAGTCGGTCGGCCGCCGGACGCGCGGGCCCTGGGGCTTCACCCTGCAACTGCGCGAACGACGACTGCGCGAGCCGCAGGGCGTGCCGGGTGTCTGCGACGGACGGCGGCGTGGCTGGGACAGAATGCGGAGTGTCTGCCGCGGATGCCGCAGTGTGTGCCGCGGACGGCGAGGCGCCTGCGACGGGTGGCGGGCCGGGCGGGTCGACGTCGTGCAGCATCGCGGATGTCGTCGCCTCGACGGTGTGGCCCAGACTGCGCAGCAGACGCGCCATGGCCCGCAGCACTTCTGAACTCGCGCCGCGCGGCCACGCCAACACCCCGCACACCAGGCCGACCAGGCAGCCGGTGGCCACGTCCAGAATGCGCGCCTGGGCCAACTCCCGGTTCGCGGGCGCCAGTTGCGCGAACGCGGACGCGACCACCAGCGTGAACAACCCCTGAGCCCAGGCCACGCCGAGCATCGGCCCGACCGAGAAGGCGATCAGCATCGCGGGGGCGAGCACCGCGGCGTACGCGCCCGTGTGCTGCCCGAACCCGATCAGCAGACCTGCCGCGGCCAGAGCGCCCGCGAACGTGCCGACCAGGGCCAGGCGGACATTGCGCCAGGTCCCCATGGCGCTGGTGCGGGTCAGGGTCAGCACCGCGAGCAGCACCCAGAACCCGTGGGCCAGATCCAGGGCGCCCGCGGTCAGGCGGGCGAGCGACAGGCCGACGGTGATCCGGACGGCGTTCTGGAAGTACACCGAGCGCGGTGTCAGGTTCCCGCGTACGCGCCGCCAGTACAGGGACGGCGTGGACCGGCGTGCGTACCAGAACACCGACTCCGGATGCAGCGGACGGGCCCGGCGGCCGTCGACCGCGACGCGTACCGACGACTTCACGATCTGCGCGGACACCGAGGTGGCCAGGACGGCTGCCTGGTGGCGCAGCACCCCCGGCGGCGGACGCGTGGCTGCCGGGCGGCGGGCCTGCGCCAGACGCTCGTCCTGGAAAGCCTCGATCGCCTCGTCCATGCGGGTGGGCGGAGGCGCCGGACCGCCGCGCAGCGCGCGTTCGGTGTCCCGGCAGCTCTCGGCCACGCGCGTGAGCAGCGAACGCGAGGCCTGATCGCGTACGGCCGGCGCCCGGACGTCCAAGGCCTGCAACTGCGCGAGCAGTTCACGGGTCGCGCTACCCGCCTGGGCGAGGGCGCGATCGGTGCGGCCCGCCCCGGCGGGACGCTCGGCGGGCGGCAGCAGCGCCGGGCGCAGGGCTTCTCCCGCGTCTGAGAGGTGGTCCAACAGGGTGTCCGGTGAGGTGTCCGGTGAGGTGTGCGAGGGGTTGGCAGGTGCGTTGGTCGGCCCCTGCCTCGGCTCGGCGGCCAACTTCGCGGCGGCCAGGCCCGCGGTGCGGATCGCATCGGCGAGGAGGCGGCGGTACGGCTTCTCCGGGCCGGGCACCGGCAGCACCCACGCCTCGGCGGCGGCGAGCAGGAGCATGCCGATCGCCGCCCCCGCCAGCCGTCCGGGCAGGTGGTCCGGGGCGTACGGCGGGAACGACGGCAAGATGTACATCAGTTGGAGCCCCGGCGCGGCACCGGCCGGGCGAGGCCCCGCGACAGGGGCGAACGCGAGGCAGAACCCCACGACCACCATGCCTGCGACCGCCGCGGCGGTGTGCACGGCGAGCGCCGTACCCATCGCGACCAGGCCAAGGGCGATGGGGAGGGCGGCCAAGACGACCGTCGCCCGCTGGCGTCCCGAACCGGGGATCCGCGAGAGCGCGCCCATGGCCACAGCGCCGAACAACGCGTAGATGGCCGTTTCGGGGCGGCCGAACGCGTACCGGCACGCGTAGAACCCGAGCGAGGCGGCCAGCGTGACCCGAAGCGCGCGTCGCACAATCTGCCGGAGGTCCGGGAGGTCCGGGCGGTCGTCGGCGGGTCTGCCGGTTGTCGCCATTGCTTGTCCCGTCACCAGGTACGCGGCCTGTCCGGCCGGGGCTCTCTCCGGCTCCCCGACTGCCATTGTCGGCCGGGGCACCCCGACGCGCAGCCGGGAGGTGGGGCGGGTGGCACCTGGAACGGGTGGCAATTGGTGGGCGGTGTTCCGTGGGGGCGGCGCTACGCATGGGCGGCGCCATGCATGGGCGGCGCTGCGAACGGGAGGTGTTACGTATGGGTGGCGCTATGCACAGGTGGCGCTACGCATGGGTGGCGCTCGTCGGCCGCTTGAGGTGACCGCGCGGGCCATGAGACACCATCATGAGCTGCGTCTCCGTCCGCCCGTCAGCTCCCGTACGGGCGGACGGAGACGCGCCTTCCATGACCGCGCCCCGAAGGGTCACGCTTCGGCGGCCGGGCCGGGGCCTGTCTCGCGGACGACGCGGTACGTCGGCGCGCCCGTCATGCGGGGTTCGGCCTTACCGGTGAGGCCGTCGAGCGCCGCCTGTATGGCGGCCATGCGTCCGTCGGTGTCGGAGGTTGCCACGAAGTCCCGGTAGGCGGCCTCGCTCTCCCACGCGACGATGTTGTAGACGCGGGTGCCGTCGGTGCTGACGTGGAACCTGGCCGACCGGTAGCCGGGGTAGAAGCGGACCCAGCGCTCCTGGATCGCGGCGAAGGCGTCGACCAGTTCGGCCTGCGTCGCGGGGCCGTCCACGGTGTAGTCGATGATCGAGTAGAAGCCGTTGTCGGTGCTCATGGCGGTCTCCTGGTTGCGGTTGCGGTTGCGTGCGCGATTGCCGTTGCGATGGCGGGTGTGGTTGGGGTCGCGACTGCGGTTGGGAGTTGGGAGTGCGGTTCGCGATGGGGACGGCGAACGGGGTGCGCCCGGGTCAGGGGACGAGCAGGACGACCTTGCCGCGCCCGTGGCCGACCGCCACCTCGCGCTGGGCGTCGGCGGCACGGGCGAGGGGGTAGGTGCGGCGTACGTGGACCTTGAGCGCACCGCGCGCGTACAGCTCGGCGGCATGCGCGAGGCGTGAGACGTGGCGCAGCGACGGGTCCGTGGTGCGGATCCCGCCCGCGATCGCCCGGTGGTGGTCGACCAGCGTGATGACGCGGGCGGCGTCCACGAGTTCGAGGGCGGCGTCGAGCGAGGCCCCGCCCGCGCCGTCGAGCAGCGCGTCGATCCCGTCGGGGGCGGCGGCACGCAGACGGTCGGCCGTGCCGGGCCCGTACGCCACCGGAATCGCGCCGAGTTCGCGCAGGTACGCATGGTTCTCCGGGCGGGCCGTGCCGATGACCGTCGCACCCAGCTCGCGCGCCAACTGCACGGCGATCGTGCCCACGTTGCCCGCGGCGGCGTTGACGAGGACCGTCTCGCCCGCCTTGACCCCGAGCATCTCCAGGGCGATGGACGACGTCTGCGCACCGGAGTTCAGTCCGCCCGCGACCTCCCACGGCATGTCGGCCGGCTTGACGGTCACGTGTTCGACCGGCACGACGATGTGCTCGGCGTAGCTGTTCAGGATCGAGAAGCCGGCGACTTCGGTGCCGACCGTGATCTCCGCGCCCAGCGCGTTCGCCGTCACGCCCGGGCCGACCGCGTCCACGACACCGGCGAACTCGTTGCCGGGGATGCGGGGCAGCGGGGCTACTTCGGTCAGGTACGCGGGCACCCAGCCTTCGACCACCGCGACGTCGAACGGCTGTACGCCGGCTGCCTTCACCCGTACGCGTACCTCGCCGGCGCCGGGCTCGGGAGTGGCCACCTCGGCCAGGTGCAGGACCTCGGGCCCGCCGGGGGTGTGGAAGAGGGCTGCCTTGCTCATCGTGGGCTCCTCGGGCGTCGTGATTCGGCGGCCTGGCGGCCTGTCGGCTCTGGGGTTCAGCCGCTCGTGTTGCCGGTCACGAAGCTATGCGGGCCCGGGGAGGGGCGAATCCGTAGAACTACGGGAGTTCCGCGGGGTCGGGCTCAGCTCTTGGCGGCGGCGACCATCCGGTCCAACTTGTCGCTCAACTCGGCGAGTGTCTGGCTCCGGTCGACGCCCGAGATCTGCACGCCCAGTTGCTCGGTCAGGCTCACGCTCAGCTCGACGAGCGCCAGGGAGTCGAGGAACAGGTCGTCGAGGGCGGTGTCCGGGGCGACCGCTTCCGCGGGGCGGCCGAGGGTCGTGGTGAGCACCGTGGCGATCGTGTCGTACGTGGAGCCGGGCATGGCTTCCTCCGAGAGGTGGTGGGGGTGGTGAGGGAAGGTGGCGTGGGGGCGGTGATGCGGTGACGCGGTGGTGGGGCGGTCGGGCCTGGGCGTGCGGGCGGGGTCTACGGCCTACGTGTGCGACCGGGGGCCGACGCCGACGCCGACGCCGAGGCCGGGGCTAGGGCCGGGGTCAGGGCTACGGTGTGGTGAAGACGAGGACGGCGTTCTGGCCGCCGAACCCGAAGGAGGTTGTCGCCACCGCGTCCATGCGCAGGCCCCGGGGGACCTTGGTGACAACGTCCAAGTCGATGTCCGGGTCTTGGCGTTCGAGGTTTGCGGTGGGCGGGACAACCTGGTGCCGAAGGCTCAGGACGGAGGCGGCGGCCTCGACGGCTCCGGCGGCGCCGATGGTGTGGCCCAGCGCGCCCTTGTTGGCGGTGACGACGGGAGGGCGCTCGAACACCGCCTTGAGCGCCCGGAATTCGGCCGCGTCGTTGAGCCGGGTTCCGGTGCCGTGCGCGTTGACGTGTGCGATGTCCGGGGCAGACAGACCGGCATCCGCGATGGCCGCGTGCAGCGCCTGTGCCGCGCCCGCGCCTTCGGGATGGGGAGCGGTGGGGTGGTGGGCGTCGCAGGAGGCGCCGTACCCGGCCAGGACCGCCAACGGCACCGCGCCGCGTGCCCGGGCGTGGTCGGCGTGCTCCAGGACCAGCATGCCCGCGCCCTCGGCGAGCACAAAGCCGTCACGGTCGGCGTCGAACGGCCGGGAGGCGCCCGCCGGGTCGTAGGTGCGCCGGGAGAGCGCGCGCATCTGGCCGAACGCGGCGCACGGGACGGGCGAGCACATCGACTCGGCGCCGCCCGCGACGATCACGTCGCACATGCCGGTGCGCAGCATCGCCAGTGCCGTCCCGATGGCGGTCGCGCCCGACGCACACGCGGTGCTGGTGACGAGGTTCGGCCCGCGGGCGCCGAGGTCCAGACCGATCTCGGCGGCGGACATGTTCGGGATCGTGCGCGGCAGGAACCTCGGTGATACGAGGTGGTGTTGACCGCGTTCCATCTTCGCGCAGACGTCCCCGACCGGGGACAGGGAGGCGGTCGCCGTACCCGCGACGACCCCGACCCGCTCGTTCTGCCACGTGCTCGGGTCCAGGCCGGCGTACGCCACGGCTTCGCGGGCCGCGACCACGGCCATTGCGGCGAACCGCTCCAACCGGGCGGCGAGTACGCCCCCGAGCAGCCGCGCCGCGTCGAAGTCCGGCACCCGGCACGAGAAGTCGGTGGGGAGTCCGGCCAGTTCGGGGTCGCGCCGGGCGGTGGGGGTCCCGGCGAGCAGGCCGTTCCAGGTGGCGTCCACACCGATCCCGGCCGGGGTGACCAGTCCGATGCCGGTGACCACGACGTCGCGTACCTTCACAGCAGGCTCCAATCAGATGCGTTCGCAAAGACGTTCGCGGGTCAGGAGACTTTGCGGAGGGTGCGTTCGCGGGCGTAGATGTAGCGGCTGCCGTCGGGGAGGACGTGCAGCGTCACCGGGATGGGGTACGCCCCGTCGCACTCGAAGCCCGCGAGCAACGTGTCGGTGACCGGGACGAGCCGCGTCTCGCGGGGCATCAGGGTGCCGCGGGCCCCGCCGCCCACGAAGCGGGGCCGGAGCCAGATGCCGGAGCCGTCGCGTTCCAGCCGCGCTTCGGCGGGCGAGCAGCGGTACGTGCCGAGGAAGGGCTCGATGTCGATGTCCGCCGGTGTGTCCGGAGCCTCGAACCGGCGTACGGTCACGCCCGCGAGCGCAGCCAGGTCGTCGCGTACGTCCGACCGCAGCGCCATGTTGTCACCGCCGTTCGAGCACAAGGCGATCGCGAGCGATGGGTTCTCCACGGCGTACAGGTACGTGAGCAGCCCGGGCAACTCGCCGCCGTGGCCATAGGTCGAGGAGTGCTTGCCCGGGTAGAGGCGCCAGCCGAGTCCGCGGTAACCGCCGCCCCAGGCACAGGGCATCGGTGCCTGCGGTTCGCGCATCGCCTTGACGGCGGCGGGCGGCAGGTTGCTTTCGGCGTCGGACATGTGTGCCATCGCGAACCGCACCATGTCGCCTGCGGTGGCGCAGAATCCGCTGCCGGGGCCCATGACCCTCGGGGTGTCCCAGCGCAGTGGTGCGGGGGTGGGAACGGGGGCGGACGCGCGCCCGGGGTCGAGGGAGGAGAGGGCGGGGGCGGAGGGGGTGCGGTGGCCGGGTACGCGGCGGGCGTGGTCGGCCAAGTCGGGGCGCGTCACGGTGTCGTGCAGGCCGAGGGGGGCGAGCAGGAGGTCGCGTACGGCCGACTCCCAGACCTTGCCCGTCAGGCGTTCGACGAGGCGTCCGGCGATCAGGAAGCCCGCATGGGAGTACGCGCCGAGCGCGCCCAGCGGGTGGAGTTGGCCGAGGTCGGTGCAGGAAGCGAGGTAGCGCTCCAGGCAGTCGTCGTCCGAACCGACGTCGGGGAACACGCCGTTCTCCAAGCCGCTGGTGTGGCTGAGGAGGTGTCGTACGGTCAAATACCGCGTCGTGGCGGGGTCGGCGACTCGGAAGCCCGGCAGGACTTCGCACACACGCGTGTCCAACTCGACCGCGCCCTGCGCCACCAACTGCATGACCGCGGTGGCGGTGTAGACCTTGGTGATCGAACCGATCTGGAACATCGCGTCGTTGCCCATCGGGGCGCCGGTGGCCTTGTCGAGCACCCCGACCGCGACCTCGTGGACCTCCCCGCCCACACCGATCGCCAGTGTGGCTCCCGGGACATCGTGGAGGCGGCACAACTCCTGCAACCGCTCGCTCCAACGGGAGTAGTCGAAGTCCATCAGGGAGGTGCTTCCTTTCGGTGGCGCTGTCGGCCGTGCTTGCGTCGGTGCCTGCGACGGTGCTTTAGGTGGTGTCCTGGTGATGCCGGGCGTGTGGTGCCTGGGTGGTGACGGCGTCTGTGGCGGTGACGCGCATCAAAGCTACAGAGCGGATGCAGTCATGTACGAATCGTGACGTCGGGTGGCGTGGCGGGCCCGCCCGCCACCACGATTCGCCGCCCCCAAGGCACATCCACGCCGCCCCACGCGACCCCACCGACGTCCCCCGCGCGGTCTGCCCTTTGCGCACGCCCACCGCAACCGACGCCCCAAGCCCCCAGCACCCACCCCCGGCAACGCGCCCGCTGTCACCGCGGTCCGCCGTCACCACGCCCCAAGCCCCCGGCGCCTACTCCCGCCAGCGCCCACCGTCACCGAGGCCCGCTGTCCCCCACGCCCCATGCCACCAGCGTCTGCCCTCGGCTACGCCCACGGCCACTGAGGCCCGCTGTCACCCACGCCCTACCCCCCGGCGCCTACTCCCGGCAGCGCCCCCGTCACCGTGGTCCGCTATCACCGACGCCCGATGCTGCCTACACCTGCGGTCACCGCGCCGTCTGTGGCTCGCGTCCGCCGACGCTCCTTGCGCCCGCCGTCCGCTGCCACCGACGTCGCCTGTTGCCAGCGCCTCATGTTGCCGCCGTCGCCGACGCGTGATCTCGCGCGTATGAGGAGATGGTGTCCGACCCGGTCCCCACCCCCGTCGGTCCCTCTCCACCGGTTCCTCCCCCCGCCCGTCCCTTCCATATCTCGGGAACGTCCGCCGCTGCCGCCAGGTGCCGACCAAGCCCCCCGACCACCCGAAACAACGAAGTCCCACCGCGTTCGAGATCCCGTTCGACACCGCGTCCCACCGCGACAACATCGCGTCGCAACCCGGCAGTCCGGCGGTCTCTGACCCCGCAACCCGACGTTCCCGACAGCGGGCGGCGGCCCCTGGTCTCCGGGCCAGCCACCCACTCCGTACCAATACTGCGGCAGCTGGCAGCCCTACACCTCAGCCCGCAGCCGCATCAATTCGCGGCGCGAGCCGATCCCGAGCTTCGGGTACGCCTTGTACAGGTGGTACTCGACCGTCCTGCGGCTCAGGAACAACTGGGCCGCGATGTCCTGATTGCTCGCACCGCCCGCCGCCAGACGTACGACCTGGAGCTCCTGCGGCGTGAGAGCGTCGAGGGCGGCAGCCGCGACGGCCGTCGGCTCGGCCGCGACGGCGGCCTGCGTACCCCGCTCGCCGGCCGCCCGTAGTTCGCCACGCGCCCGTTCCGCCCACGGGGCCGCGCCCAGCCGTGCGAAGCGCGCCTCGGCGGAGCGCAGGACCGTGCGCGCATCCGTGCGGCGCCGTGCGCGCCGCAACCATTCCCCGTACAACAGTTCGGTGCGAGCGAACTCGAACGGCCTGGTGGCCACCGCATGTTCCTCGATCGCCGCAGCGAACAGCCGTTCGACATCGCTCTCCCGGGCCTCGCTCGACACGAGCGCCCGGCAGCGCAGCGCGACCGCCCGAGGCCACGCGACAGGCGAAGCTTCTGCCCACGCGAGAAACCTGGGCAGGTGCTTCGCGGCACGGTCCGGGTGGCCCGCGCGTACCGCCGCCTCGACCAGGTCCGGGACGGCCAATGCGGCCAACGCAACGTGGCCCGCCGGGTCCTCGGCGATGGCCACGAGCCGGGTCAACGCCTCCTCGTAGCGTCCGAGTCCGAGGTCCAGAAGTGCGAAGGCCGGATCATCGGCAATTTGCCCATGCGCGCCGGCGATCGCCCGGCAGCGCGCTTCGTCGCCTGCAACCGCAGCGACGCGCAGACTGATCCGCTGCAAGTCGTCGACGGCGTGCGCCTGCCGGGTCTCGCGCGCGAAGCCGAGCGCCTCGACCACCGTCGCCTCGGCGTCACGGTGCCGACCGGCCGCGAACTGCCCACGCGCCAGCCCGGCGAGGACGTCGGGCAGAGCGCTCACGGTGCCCCACGCCCGGCAGCGCGCCGCCTCGGCCTCGGCGAACTCGGCCACCGCAACGTCGTCGCCGAGGATCCGTGCCACGTGTGCCGCAAACATGCGGTCGATCAACGACTGGGACGGGTGGGCGCGTTCGCGCTCGACGAGAGCCGTCATCGGGGGAACGCCGACCTCCGGATCGCCCACGGGCTCGGACGCGGCCAGCTCGGCCATCCCCTGGATCGCCGCAGTGATCGGCGCTCGCGGGGCACTGCGCCCTGCCAACTCCGCGACTTGGCCGAGCGTTTGGCCATCGCCCGAGAACCACGCGTACCCTGCCGCGATCGTGAGGAGCGTGCCGGCCGTTGCGGATTCGGCGTCGCTGTTGCCGCCGTGTCCTGCCTCGTCCGTGCCGCCGACGATCCGCTCGGCCGCGGTGGCCAATACCCGTGCCGCGCGGCGCGGTCGGCCCCGGAAGTTCTCCGCTGTCGCATCGATCATCGCCAAGGCGCCGCGCGTGACCGGGTTGTCGGTCAACTCCGCGGAGAGGCGCGAGAACTCGACCGCCTGGTCAGTCTGCCCGCCGACGATCGCGGCCTGCGCCGCTCGCATCAACAGCCTTGCCTGTTCGGCACGCTCCGGCGCCAGACGGGCGGCTTGCCGGTACGCGTCAGCCGTCACGCCGCCACGCGCCCACGCCTGATCGGCGGCCCGCTCCATCGCAGCGGCCAGGTCGGCGTCGGGACCGGTGGCAGCGAGAGCCAGATGCCACACGGCCGCCGGGACCGGATCGGCGGCTGCGGCATCCCGCCCGCTACCTACTCGACCGGGCGTACCGCGGCCCGTCGCGAGCCGCCCCGCTCCCAACTTCCCATCGGGCCCACCGTCGACCTCACCTACGAAATCAACGACTTCACCCTCGCCAGGGCCATCGGACCCGCCGTCATAAGCGCTGTCAAAGTTGTCGGTCAGAGCGTCGGCGAGGGCACGGTGCGCGTTGACCCGCTCGGTGAGCGTCGCGTCCTGGTACGCCGTCGACCGGATGAGCGGGTGCCGGAACGCGTACGTCTCACCGGTCACCACCAAAACGTCCGCCTCCACCGCGGCGTCCAGGTCGCCGAGTTGGCAGCCTAGGCTGCGTGCCGCGGTGAGCAAGGTGCCGATCTCGTTGCTCCCATGCGCCGCTGCCACGGTGACGAGCCGCCTGGCACCCGGGGCGAGTTCCACCAGGCGCCCGCGGAACGTCCGCGCGACGGCGTCCCGGGCACCGAGCGCGGCAGGCAGCGGCGCTGCGCCGGCCCGCTGCGCGGCATTCAGCGCCGCCGCCAACTCGTGGATAGCGAGCGGGATTCCGGATGACTCGGCGAGGATGCGCGCACGTACCGTCGCCGCAACATCGGGGGAGTGCACGGCCAGAGCCGCGGCCGCGGACTCCGAGTCCAGCGGGGGAGGAGTCAGCGTCGGGATCCCGGTAAGGCTGCCCGCCGCTCCGGCGGCCGTCTCGGCTTCGTCGTCCCGGACCGCGAAGAGCATGGCCACGCGCTCGGCCGCCAGCCTGCGCGCCGCAAACCCCAGTGCCGCCGCCGACGGTACGTCCAGCCACTGCACGTCGTCGACGACGCACAACACCGGTTCGGATTCGGCGAGTTCGCCGAGGAGAGTGAGCAGCCCGAGACCGACCAACAGTCGGGCGTCGTCGGTCGGCTGCGCGAGGCCGAACGCCTTACGCAGCGCCGCCGCCTGAGGCTCCGGCAGCTCGGCGATCCGGTCGAGCGCCGGAGCAAGGAGCTGATGCAGTGCGGCGAACGGCAACCCGGCCTCGGACTCGATCCCCGTCGTGCGCAGTACGCGGAAACCGCGGGCATCGTGGGCGTACGCCACCGCCTCGCCGAGCAGCGCCGTCTTCCCGATCCCCGGCGGACCGGTGAGGGACAGCGCCGAGCCCCGCCCACCGCGTGCATCGTCGATCACACGCGCAAGCGCGGCCACCTCGCCACCACGTCCGAAAAGCATCCCTCGAGCCTAGCCGTGCCCTGCCAACCCCTATGTCGACGCGGACAACGGCCTGATTTCAGCCCCGCACGTGAATCCCTACAGTTCCGAATCCCCACAGTCCCGCTGTCCCGCACCCCACACAGTCCGGCACCCCGGAACTCCCGCCTCCGCGTATTCCCAGACCCCGCGCGTACGTCGCCATCCCGTCGCATCCCGCCCCCGCCACGGCCACGATTCCGAGACGCCCCCTGGGCGAGCCGCACAACCACAATCCCGCCGCGCACACGCGACCGCCGCCTGAACCAACACCGCCTCGCCACGCCCGCAGCCCTGAGCCCGACCGCCCATTGGGCCGTCTCACCGCCACGTGCGCCCCCACCGCACCGCCGACCCGGGCCGAACCGCGCCCCAGCGCCACCCACACGGCTCCGCCCAGCCGCCCCGCAGCTGCTCCGCCAGGCCCAGGCAGCGCCCGCATGTTGCCCACCCGGGCTGCGCCGCCCGCACGCCCGCACGCCCGCCCTGAGGCCAGACCCACCCTTGCCGACGGCGCACCCGACTGATCCGCCCAAGAGTCCCCTCAGAATCAACTCCCAGCGGTCAACACCCGATCACCGTCGGATAGTCCATCCCTCACCCCCGCCTCGAATGCCGTCTGCTCCCTGGCCAGTTGCCCACTCTCTGCCTCCACCCCCACCCCAGGCCCCGACGTCCCTATCCCCGCCCCCATCTCTCCAACGGCCGCCGGGTAGTCGATGTACCCCTCCGCCCCACCGCCGTACACGTTCTCCGTCGCGGGCGGCGCCAACGGCACACCGCCTCGCAGGCGCGCGGGCAAGTCGGGATTTGTGATGAACAGCCGTCCGAACGCCACGAGATCGGCGCTGCCGTCAGCCACCAACCGCGCCCCGAAGTCCGGGCTGCTCGGCGCGGGGCCGTTGTGATTGGCGATCAGTGTCCCGGACCACCGTCGCCGCATCTCCGAAACCGCCTCGAACTCGCCGCGCTTCAGCACATGCAGGTACGCAAGTCCCAGAGGTGCCACGGCCTCCACCAACGCACCGTACGTCGCCGCAGGATCCGCCTCGGCAATCTGGTTCTCGTCGTTCCCCGGCGAGACGCGCAACCCGACACGCTCCGCGCCCACGGCCGCCGCGACCGCCTCGGTCACCTCGACCGCGAAGCGCAGCCGGCCGTTCAGCGATCCGCCGTACGCGTCCGTCCGCCGGTTGGTGTTCTCCGCCAGGAACTGCTGCACCAAGTAGCCGTTGGCGCCGTGGATTTCCACCCCGTCGAACCCGGCCGCCACGGCGACCTCGGCCGCGTGCGCGAAGTCCCGTACCGTCTCCGCAATTTCCTCCGCCGTAAGCGGACGCGGCGTCACATGGTCGACCCACCCGTCCCGCGTGAAGATCTGCGGCCCGTCGATCCGTACCGCCGATGGCGCCACGGGCAACGCGCCTTCCGGAAGGACAAGCGGATGCGTCATGCGTCCCACGTGCCAAAGCTGTGCGTAGATCGTGCCGCCCTCCTCGTGCACGGCCTCGGTCACGGCCCGCCACGCGTCACCCTGCTCCTCGCTGTGGATCCCGGGGATCCCGGGGCCGCCCTTCGCGAGCGGATTGACGTACGCCCCCTCGGTTATCAACAGCCCCGCGCCCGCCCGCTGCCGGTAGTACTCGGGCGTCAGCGGGCTCGGCACCCCGCTCACGTCGTCCGCTCGCCCCCGCGTCATGGGCGCCATCGCGACGCGATTCGCCAACTCGCGCCCACCCACCGAAACCGACGCCAACAACCGCTCGTACGCACCCACTGCTGTCTCCATCTCCGGTTCCCTGATCGTCTTTCCCGCTCGTCCCGAGCCTCTGCTCCGCTGATCCGCCGCTTCAGTCCTGTCGGCGGTCCAAGGCGACGACCTCCACCTCGATGAGCCAGTCGGGCTGGGCCAGGGCCACGACCTCGATCAGCGTGTCCGCCGGATAGGGCTTCACCAGGAACTCCTCGCGCAGCTCGATGAGTTGATCCAGATGGCTGGCCATGTCACGGACGAAGATCCCGACCTTCACCACGTCCGCGAACGTCAGTCCCGCCGCCTCGAGCACCCGCTGCAGGTTCCGGAACGCCTGCCGACCCTGTGCCAGGAACCCGCCTTCCACCGTCCTGCCGTCCTCGGTGAAGCCGGCCTGGCCGGACACGTACACAAGGCCCCCCGCCCGCACCGCCTGCGAGATCTTGTACGACTCGTACCAGTCCGGCTCCGTGGCGATCCGCTCGATCCGCCCGTCCTCCGAGACCCACTCGCGCCCGGTCTTCGCCGCCGCCGTCACCGCAGTCATGGCACACACGTCCTCTCGTCAGATCCATGCTCATACATTTATTGCTTGCACATGCATATGTTGTGCATGCATGTAAGCTCGTGTCAACAGGCAATCCGAACCGACCGCAGAGGAGGGCACCCATGGACCCGGCCCGATGGGACGAACTCACAACCCTCCACGCCCGCGTCGAACACGACCTCGAACGAGCCCTCAAGCGCACCCACAACCTCGGGCTCTCCGAGTACCGCGCGCTCTGCCACCTCTCCACCGCCCACGACGGCGAACTCCGCATGCAGGACCTCGCGGCCCGCATCGGCCTCAACCAGAGCTCCGTGAGCCGCCTCGCCGCCCGCCTCGAAGCCGACGGCCTCACCCGCCGCGACCTCTGCCCCGCCGACCGCCGCGGCGTCTACACCGTCATCACCGACGAAGGCCGGCGTACCCGGTCCGCCGCCGCCCCCACCTACGCCGAGGCCCTGACCGCGTCCCTGGCAACCCAGGCCACGACCCCCGCCTTGGCCCCCCTGGTCACGGCCCTCCTGTCCTGACCCCGGCCCGGTACGGAGTCCCGCCTCTCTCGCCTGCGGGCCCACCCGCCTGCGGGCCCACCCGCCTGCGGGCCCCACCCGCCCTGCGCGCCTGAGCCCCCGCCTGCGTGCCGCTCATCCGCTTCCCCGCCCCGCGGGGCTCCCCCTACCGCTTCAAGGCCCGATACCGCTTGAGCAGCGCAGTGACCCGCGCGTAGTCCGCCGCACCGTTCAGCTCGACGGGCAGATCATCAGGACACAGCTCGTACAGCTCACCCCACCACCGCTGCCGCTTGTTGTCCCAGATCCGATATCCGCCCGGCACCCCACGCGCCACGTACCGCCGCCGACTCACAACTCCCGCCCCTGACAACGACTTTTGATGACCTCACTCAGGGGCGAACGGCAGCGAACGACGGCCCAACTCGGCACGGCTGAACGTCAATCCGCTCCCACACACCACCCGTCACATACGGCTCCACCTTCAGCCAGGCGTCGAGCTCGTCCCGCGACGGGAAGTCCAGTACGAGCATGGACCCGATCATCCGGTCGGCGCCGTCCAGAATCGCCGTACCGAAGAGCATGCTCCCCGCGGCGACCATCGCGTCCCCCAGCCGGACATGGTCGTCCCGTACGCGCAATCTCCGTTCCAAAGCCTGCTCGTCGGTGCCGTCGTACGCCACCAAAAGAAACTGCACGCACCCTCCCAAGCCGTCCGCCTAGCATGTCGATCTCTTCGAACCGACGGGGGCAAGCATGCCGGACGCAACACAACGCAGCGCCCTGCAGTTGCCGGACGGCTCGTGGTGGGACTGGGAGGTAATCACCTGGGCCCCCGCCCAGTTCCGCCTTGCGGCCGGGTACGACCTGACGTACCACCACGGTCTGGAACTGGTCTTCCACGAAACGACGTTCGTCAGCTGCCCGTCCGCCTTCTCCGACGCCGCCTTCCGCGCCCCGTCCCCCGACGAGCTTCTGCAACTGTCCCGTCAACTGGGGGAGGAGCCGCCCGTCGTGGTCGCATTCGACGCCGACGCCGGCGGCTCCGAGCCCATGTCGTGCCTCATCGCGGCGGAACGACTCGACGTCGTGCACGAAACGGTCCTGAGGTACTGGCGCGACGACGCCGTCCCCGACCAGCGCTTCGCCCCCTGGGCAAAACCGCCCACTCCCTGACCCCCGCACCTCGCCCCACCAAATCGGAGCGTTCTCAGAGCCAAGGAACCGACCGACGATTACCAGTCACGCCATTCGTCAGTCAGCTCGTACCGCTCCCGCCCCTGACGAGCCATCAGCCCCGCGACATCCAGACCGACGTCCTCAAGGGATTCGATCAAGTAGTAGGCGAGTTCATCGCGCTCAGTAGTCTCGAACACCGAACCCAGGCGTCGGTTGACGTCGTTAAGTCGCAGCACAGTCGCTTCAACGAGCGACATCACCGTGCCGTCCGTCAGGTCCGGCAGCACAAGCAGGCGCTCCGCGAAGTCGACGAGTACCGCGTCCGTTTCCTCAATCTTCGCAACCGGATAGAGATCCGTCATGAACGCATCGTCGGCTGCGAGACTCCCGTCAGCGAGCCCCCGAGACTCATCAGCCACGGCTTCGCGCCATCTCCACGAAGGTCGCACGATCATGGCCCCGCATCCTACCCCCGGACCCCGACACCCACCCAGACACTCACCTCGACAATCCCGCCCCCACCCCCAAGCCCACCCGCCCACCCGCTCTCGCCAAGAAACCCTTGCTGCCCGCTGCCCGCTGCCCCTCACCTCATCTGCCAGGCTGTTGACGCGGGTTCGGGGTTCGGAACCGCACCGGCTCCGGAGGCACCCGCACGCTGCGCACTCTCGCATCCCCTGACCTGCGGCGGTACGTCTTCGCGGCTCGTTTCGCGCACTCGCGTTTCGCGCTGGTTTCGCGATCAAGCTGGGTCGGTGGCGGCGCTGATGAACGCTGCCACTTCAGAGGCGAGTGCGCTCATCTCGGCTCCGGCCTCGATGACGGTCGTGACCTCGGCGCGCCACTCTTCCTCTTCGGCGAAGCGACGTGTGAGGGACCACGTGATGGCCACATGACCGCGCGACCGGAAGGCGGCGGACGCCGTAAGCTCCCGCCCCCAAGACGACCAAGTCCGAGTGCCCTCCCAGCTGCGGAAGTTCTCGGCAAGTTCCCCAAGGAAGGCAGACAGGCCGCCATCGCCAGGTGAGGTGGCAACGCGGATGCTCGCGTTCAGTCCGGCATCGTTGGCGGTGGCGATGATGGTGGTCACGTAATCGTCGGCGTTGTCGTGAGTCAGCGTTAGTGACGCTGCCCCGGGCCGTCCGCCGATGATCAGCTCTCCCGAGTCACCCATGAGGCCGAGCGTAGACCTCGACGTCGGCACCCCGGTGTCGGGTGGGCAACCGTCGCTGCAACGGCTCCGGAGCGGATCGCCCGTCCGCCACCAATGTCTGGGCTGACCAGCTGGAGAACACGGTCGCAGGCGGGAGGGGCGCAAGATCATTGCACGAATGCTGCACAACTCGGTCGTTGCCCTACGGCGCCGCGGATTCCGCTTGGTTTACAGGTGGAAGGATCCGAGTTGGTGGCGTCCATACGGCTACCGCGCCATGCGCGGAAGCACCGGACCACGACTCCGGAGTTCGGATGCGTGCGTCAGCGGTTCCGCTGGTCAAACCCGTGGTCACGGTCTGCGTCAGTCCTGCCATACCGTGCCCATGCCGCATACGCATTCGGGCTTCCGCAGCGCTGCTCTGCGCACCAGAATCCCGGCATGACGGAATCGTTGGATGAGGCCTGGGACCGGCTGGAGCGTCAGGGCGCAACCTGGGATGACCGTCATCGTCTCCCGAGCAGGCATTGGGGCCCGCCGATCCTGCTCGACCTGGTCGTTGCGGCGCGGAGCAGCTCCCTGGGCCGGCTCTACCCGTTCACCAGCCATGCGTGGCTCCGCTTCAGGTCCCAACCTCGGGGCCTGCCCATCCTGCCCGTCATGATCGGGTTGACCCCCGATGCCCGCTACTGGGTCGTTCGCGTGCGGGACGAAGTGCTGACGGACGGGCCGCTGGAGGAAATGCTCAAGATGGACAATGCCGCGGAAGCGGTGGCGCAGGCAGCACAGTTGGTCGCCTAGCGGCTGCGTGTGAACCCTGGCGGCAGTTTGAACTCGCGCTCCGAGCTTGGGAATCCGAGATGTGGAACTGACCAATCCGTGCTCTGGCCGGCGAAGAAATAGTTCACACCTGTGGTCTTCGCGCCTGCCCCATGCACCACGTTCTCCGCTGCGGACTGGCGCACCTGGCACGGTCTCGTCTGCTCTGCCTGTAGGCGCTCTGAGCTGGGCGTGCGCGACCTACTCTGGGCAGTCGCCCCAGTCGGGGGATTCCGGCTGTCATAGGTGGCTGCCTTGCGCCGTGGTTTCAGATTAGACCGGCTCCAGAACAACTACGCTCTCTCGAAGAAATTCGGAATCCGAAGTGCGCCGCTTCAATTGCCGCGCAATCTTGATCTCTACAACGCGCCAGCCAGCCAACTCGGCAAGAGTGCCCATAAGGACATCCGCCGCAATCACGAAAGCAGACGAGTTTTGCGAACCGTGCGCCGAATTTCCAACAATGAAGGCAAGTCGGCCATTTTTGGAAACTAGGCTCCGGCAGGCTTTGAGCGTCGAAAACATGTCGTCGGTGTAACCGCGAATCATTTCACGGCGCCCAACGGCATATCGATCTGCTGGGACTGCCTCAATTAGGGGATCAACCACCCTGTCTACATCGGCCGCGACATCCAACATGCTGTACGAATATTCGAGATCGAATCGTACACTGGGATGGCTTCGAACCGTGGACAGACGTTGTTTGCGCATGTCTTGTGCAGATTCGTAGCACCCAAGGATCCATGCCTCGGTCTTATATACCTCAGTGTAGTCGATGTTATTCGGATACGGCGGAGAAAAAACAATCCAATCATAGGAATGGTCGCCTGCCGCCACCAGTGGATTGCGGCCATCGCCGTAGTGAATGCGTGCGGCAGCGCTTGATGGGGTCGTGAACATCAAATCTTGAACCGCAGACGCTACACGCTCGTTGAACACGGGGACTGCTGGCCTTGGGTCGCGCTGGGGTGCGTATCGAAGTGCTCGGCCGTCTCGACGTAGCTGACTACACGCCTCGACACTGCTTGCCAAGCACACGCGAAGAATGGATCTTACAGCGTCGTCGGTAGCGCAAATTTCGTCGATAGCGTGCCTAAGGGCGACCAGATCTAGCACATTCTGTCGGGGAAAGTATTTTTCGTTCTTCAGCGTTGACTGATGTGGGATTTCAACGTCAAGAGCGCCTACGCCACCGTTCAGATACGCGACAACTTTGCGGCCGGCCGCGTCCACATCGGTGGCCAAAGCGGAGCCTTTTATCCTACCCAGTACTTTGGCGCTTCCGAGCTCACAAAGAAATGGATTCCTCTCAATGCCAACGGCGGAGATCGAAAGGTCGGGTAGTTCAGCTCCCACTTCAATGGCGCTAAGTAGAGTTGTTCCACTCCCAGAGAACGGATCGAATACGCGAAAGTCGTCGTCAAAGATCCAGCCGGAGTCCTTTAGCAGTTGTGACAGCAAAGCCGAAGAGTAGGCTTCCTTCAGGTGGAACCAACGATGGAATGGCCGATTCGCATTACCGTTCGGAACGACGAGGCGTCCGTAGGATTGAGAGCCATCGCTGACTTGCCAGTCATGCTGCAATGACCTGTAGTGCGCGGTCAGCGCATCCGTACTGGCCTCTGGCATGCCCAGGCTCCCTAATGTACTAGTCGACTCAGTGCTAGTCAGCCCCACAGCGAGCGGGCCCTCGGCACATGGGCATCATGACACCAGGTGAGCAGCGAGGTTGCCCGGGGCCATCGGGCCTGGCCACGTCGGCAGTTGGAGACGACTCAGCCCGTGTCGCCCGAGCGCAACCTAGCGGATCGGTAGTGTCGTGGCTACTCTATGCATACCATCCAACCAGGCGAGGCCACGGTGGAAGAAGAGGTCACGGGTGCGACTGCCACTAATCAAGAAGGTTAGCCTCTCGAACTTTAGCCTCTATCGCAATAAAACGGAAAATTCCGTCCAATTTGGAGACGGCGTCTTCTGTCTCGTCGGTGCAAATGGGCTTGGAAAATCCACATTCCTATCTGTTGTCAACTATGCACTGACCGGAATTGTAGCTTCGCCAGATCAAAAAGTACTTTCAATCTCTGAATACTACCGGAATAGCCTGACGTATGCTCCGGAATATTTTACAGGGCGTGTACTTCAGCGCGATAGAGACTCCGCCGAGGTGACGCTCGAATTTTCCGTCGGGGAAAATTCCTACACGGTGACTCGTGGGTTCTTTTCGCCTCAAGCGCTCCGCAGCCTCACTGTCACTGGACCCGACGGCAGGTTTGAGAAGCACGCGAACCTCGAGGACACCGAAACAGCAGCGGAGCTGCACGAGCAGTACACGGCACTGATCCTGCAGCACACAGGACTAGCTCGGTTTGAGCAGCTAGTATTCTTGCAGCTATTCCTGTTGACGTTCGATGAGCGTCGCCATCTTCTCTTTTGGGATACTGAGGTGGCGCGCTTTGCGCTCTATCTGGTGTTCGGCTTGGATCCTGCCCAGGCAGATCGAGCCGGAGAGTGGCAGCGGAAAGCGGATAGGCTGGAGTCACAGGCCCGAAACGCTCAGTACGCGGCGACAACGGCACGAGAACGCAGAGCGGAATTGAATGCCCGGACGGACACGCCCTTTGAGGTGAACGTCGGTCTCGAGGAGCAGCATCAACTGCTTCAGCAACGCAAGGACAACCTAGAAGAGCGCGTTGATGCCAAGGGAGTCCAGGAGAAAGACGCTCGGTTGCGTGTGAGTTCCGCAGTTGCCAACCACCACGTCTTGAGCGTCGAATATAGTCGCGTCTTTTCCGATCGGTTGAGTCCTCACGCACTGCCCATTCAACATCCTCTGATTAGCCGCCTCCTGCAGGAGGGCGATTGCGGAATTTGTGGATCCAGTGCAGTTGACGTTGTCTCAGTCCAGGCACATGTCGATGCTAGACAATGTCCCTTGTGCGAAACAGCTTTGGCAACGATGCCCGACGAGGATCAGACCTTTATCGATCTTGAGGCACTAGATGAGCGCCTGCGTGAAGCATCTGAACTGGTCCAGATCAGCCAGGAGGAGCTGGATCGGGCTACCAGTGAACTTGCAGAGATTCGTCGCGAATACCTCGCTGCGGGAGAGGAGCTCTCGCATTTTGAGGAAGTGAACTCCGACTATATTTCTCACCGGGATGAGGTTAAAGTCGTATCGGGCATTTTGGCCCTGACGCAAGAACTCGAAGCACAACAGAATGACGCAGTGCGTAGGCGCGATGATTTTCGTCGTCGCAGAGACGAATACAAGGCACTGTTGGAGCCCCTGCAAAGGGAGCTAGCTGCGAAGTATGCGATTGCTGAGCGCGAATTCGTTCCAAAATTCCAGTCTTTGTCACGCGCGTTCTTGGGCCTGGATCTTAGTCTCGTGCTCGAGCAGAGAGCCAGGGGGCCTCAACTTGTCGTTTCAATTGATGGGCAGGAACGCAGGGACTCGAATCAACTCTCGGAGAGTCAGCGGTACTTCATAGACATTGCATTGCGAATGGCGCTCGCAGAATTCATGGTTCGCGATGAAGGAACAGCATGCCTCTTCGTCGACACGCCTGAGGGGTCGCTTGACATTGCGTACGAACGACGTGCGGGGGAGATGTTCGGCGAATTCGTGACTCGCGGAAATCGCCTAGTAATGACCGCGAATCTGAATTCGAGCCGCCTAATTCGAGAGCTGGCTAGCACGTGCCGTAGGCGCCTCATGCATGTGGAGCGGATGACAAATTGGGCCATCCTGTCTGAGGTGCAGGCAGATGCCGAGGATCTGTTCGATGAGTCGTACAAGGCGATTCAGGACCGTTTGGATGGCGACGGCCTGTGGTGATCAGAGTCAACCCTGATGCCTCGTTTGATTCACTGCTGGTCTTGGGGGAACTGGGGAAAAGCGATCAACTGCTGAGTCTCGGCGAGATGCAGATCTTCATTTACCTCGCTTGCATCCTTGGGCTCTATGATGGTCGTCCTGTGGCGGATTGGGGATATTCGTTCGTAGCTACGCCAGACTCGTCACCATTCAGCATTGAACTGTTGGAAGCGTCGGTGATTCTCGTCGATAGTGGGTTGGCCACTTCTACCGGCGAGTTCATGACAATTTCGACTCGGGGGGGAGAGGAATTGGCACGCTGGAAGAGGCTTGCCCGATTCTCTACCCGCATTCCATATCTCGAGGGTGCGACTGGCGCCGCTGTGGCGATGCCGTTGACGGTCGTTAAAGAAGGCGTGGAGTTGGAGCCGCAACTGCGAAATGCGCGCTCTCTTAAGGGTTCCAGACATTTGTTGGATGAAGCCGGAATATCGCAGATCTATCGGCATTTCCAAGTGCTAGAGAACTCATTGGGTCGGGATATTCCGGATTACATGATCCCAGCAGTCGTCTGGCTAAGCTTTCTCTTGGAGCAAGCGGAACTGGATGGTTCGGTGAACGGGGGGGTGAGATGAGCGACCTTAATCGGCTGGCCGAAATAGCGCAGAATCACTACTTCACTGTGATGATGAGAAAGTTCGGGGCAGACGGTGTTGGTGTCTTGCGTGAATTCTTGCCGCATCTAAAGGTGGTCCACAATGCTATTGACTATGAGTCGATTAGCGATTGCCTGACTGTTTTTTATCGTTTCGGAGGCAGCGATCTTTCGATTGTCGATGAACCCTACGTTCTTGATGATCCCAGCCAGCTAGCTATGCACAACTACGGCACGCTTACTGTCGAAGTTCTCATTGATGGAAGGCTTCGGGTTTGGAAAAGTACTTTTGATTTGACTGCTATTTCGACTGGAGCGATTGTATATCGGTACAAGCCGAACACGGAAGAACGCGTTTGGGTGGACGGTACCGAAGGAGAAATTCCAGCAAATATGGCCTACGCCAGAGTTTTCGGACTTTCGAGGTTTCGAGACTTGGCGCTATGCTTGGACCATTACGCGGTCCGCCTTGCCAGAGCCAGTGAATGTCGGATTCTCGCCGGGGTTTGGCGAGAGGATGGGCGTGTAATGTGGGCCGCGGGTCCTGAGGATCAGATGCGCTTCTCGCTTTACCAGCATCTCAAGAGCAGCCTACGTGAAGGAAATCCCGACATCACGCAGGAAACACCGGTAGACCATAGGAATCCGATCGATATTACTGTTCGTTGGGCCAATAGCAATCGAATCGGTCTCATTGAAATTAAATGGCTTGGAAAAAGTGGATCGTCCGACCCTCTAAGAATCACGACGGAATGGACAGAGCAGCGTGCTCGAGATGGACTGAGTCAGCTAGCAGACTATCTGGACCGCACGAGGGACCGGGCTGGTACTTATGACCGGCGCGGCTTTCTCGTTGTGTTCGATGCGCGGAGAGCGAAAGTAAAGGCCGACACGGTAGCCGTCAGTCGTGAGGACGGCCTCAAATATCAGGACTCCCACATTCCGTATCAACCCGACTTGTTGTCTCGGCATGATGTTGCAACGCCGGTGCGTTGCTTCTGTGAGCCGAACTTCAATGCGGGTGTTAGCCCGAGCCGCCATCAGTAGGCTGGTTCATGTGACTGCGCGAATACTCGCCCGGCGGGGGCCACCGCGACCGGCGGCTACGCCGCATGCGCGGTGGCCCCCGCCGGGCGGCGGCGCGCCCGCCAGGGCGCGGCCTTGATCCAGTAGAGATTAATTCGGCAGTTGATCCGTCCGAGACCGCGTCACGCGTGGGCAAGTGGCACCCAGGCTGCGACCAGGGGCACCTAGGTCCGGGAGGCGTGGTGAGTGGCGGGCGTCGTCACGAACCGCGTAGGGGGATCGGGGGAAGGACGGAACTTCCCCCGGATCGACCGTAGGTCGATCAGCGCGGTACGCGTCCACGGATCGGCGGTAGTCGGGGTGCCACGTTGGCGGTCGGCTTGGACCTCGGGGCCCATCGTGCTTCTGGTGTGCGGGTGTTGGCTGTTGTGGGTGCCGGCGGGCTGATCGTGGCTAGCGTCGTTGCATGGCTCGGGATCTGGCACGCGAGACGGCGTTCACGGTGGACCATGCAGCGGTGGCCCTGGCGGGGGCATGCGCTGATGCGGGGCTCACGGCTGAGGGCGCGACTTTGATACGGCTCGGAGAGAACGCGGTCTTCCGGCTGGCTGCCCCGGTTGTGGGGCGCGTCGCTCGATCTGAGGAGTTGATGACCGAGGTCGACAGGTCCGTGCGGGTGTCACGCTGGCTTGAGGAGGTCGGCTACCCAGCGGTGCGTGTCGTGTCGGGCATTCGGCAACCGGTCGTTGCGGCTGGGCAGGCGGTGACGTTCTGGCGTGCTGTTGCCGACGAGGAACGGTTTGCGAGTGCGGGGCAGTTGGGGGAACTGCTGCGTGGGCTGCATGCCTTGGACGTCCCGGAGGATCTCGGGCTTCCTGTGTTGGAACCGCTCGCGAGCACGCGTCGGCGGCTGACTACCTTGTCTGCACTCGGGCGGGACGACGTCGCCTTCTTGGCAGCGCGGACTGACGACCTGCAAGCGCACTATGAAGAGCTGGACTTCGTGCTGCCGTCCGCCGTTGTCCACGGTGATGCGCATGTCGGCAATGCCCTGCTGGATGCGGACGGACGGTCGGTGCTCATCGATCTGGACGGGTTCGCGGTGGGCCCGCGGGAGTGGGATCTGGTGGTGCCGGCCCTGTATGTCGATCGGCTGGGGTGGCATACGGCGGCTGAGTACGACGGCTTCGTCCAGGCGTATGGCTTCGACGTTCTGGGTTGGGACGGCTACTCGGTCTTGGCGGATATGCGGGAGCTGGACATGGTGGTGTGGCTCGCACAGAACGTCGGCCACAGTGCGGAGATCGCGGCCGAGGTGGCGCGCCGTGTTTCTGACCTGAGGAGCGGGACAGTTCGTCGGGACTGGAACGCGTTTTGACCGTGTCGGAGGAACGTGCGGAGTAGCTTCGGCACGTGGTTGCTGACGACGTTTCTTCAGCGTGGCTCGTTCATGGCGAGCGGATCGTCTATGACAACGAGTGGGTACGCGTCCTGCTGGCGGATGTTGAGCTGCCGGACGGGGCGCGTTTCGAGCATCACGTGATCAAGCTGCGGGCTGCCGCGATGGTCGTGTTGATCGATGGGCAGCACCGGGTGCTGCTGGTCTGGCGGCACCGGTTTGTCGCGGACCGGTGGGGCTGGGAGTTGCCTGGCGGCCTGGTCGACGACGACGAGTCGCCGGCGGACGCGGCGGCACGGGAGTTGCTGGAAGAAGTCGGGTACACGGCGAGAACTCTTCGGCACGTGGCACGGTTTCAGCCCATGGTCGGAATGGTCGACTCGTGGCATGACGTGTATGTGGGGGAGGGCCCACGGCGGGTGGCGGAGCCGACCGAGCAGAGTGAGATCGCGCGCATGGAGTGGGTACCACTCGGCCGGATTCCGGCGCTGATCGCGTGCGGGGACATCTGGAACTCAGGCACGTTAGTCGGTGTGCTTCATGTGATCGCGGATCGAAGCGCGTGAGCTGAGGAGCCGCTGCCGCTCGCCTCGTAGCTGCCTGATCAGGGAGTGGCGCGGCACCAAGCGGCCGTTGCGTCATCTTTGGCTTTGCCGCGGGGCCAACGGGCGCCGGTTGGGTCGGCGTCCTCGGCAGCACGGACCTGCGTGATGAGGGCGGCTGGGCCTTCCCGGCGGAGCAGTTCGAGGGCTCCGGGCCAGTCTGTGAGGCTGAAGCGGTCAACTGCTCGGGATGCTCCGTCGCTGAGAACGGAAAGATCGACAACGGAGCTGACAGGGACGGACCCTGTCAGTGCTTCGGTGGCGGCGGTGGGGTCCGCGGCGGCGACCCAGAAGCCGCCAGGCTGGTTGCGGTGGGAGCGCAGGGCCTCCACATACGCGCGGTGGGCCGCGGTGTGTTCGGAGGTGCCTGCGGGGGTGGCGTCCATGGCGTCGCGGTACTTGCTGCCAACGAGGGCTTCGCGGTCGTCGGTGATCACGTGGGTCTCGTCGGTGGTCTCAATGACGAGCGTGGAGTCGGCGAGTACGAGGTAGTCGAGGGCATCACCGGTGAGGCGGACAACGATCACGGTGGCGGACGGTGTTCCCGGGTGGGTGAGGTCGCAGGTGTCCGCGTGGAGGGCTGCGGTGGCCTCGACCGCGTCGGCTAGGCAGTCGGTCAGGCTGCGGTCGGTGCTTGAGCTGGCTCGGGTGAACAGATTCAGGCCGAGTCGGGCGACATACCAGGGGACGCCGTGGGAGCACCCGGAGTCGGATCCGGTGGGGGTGCCGCATCCGTCGAGGAGTACGAGGGCGTTCGGGCCTGCTGCGATGAAGTCCTCGTTGGGCCTGGTGGGATCACCGGGCTCGGTCGCGAACTCCACTCGCAGCATGCGCGCTCTCCTAGTCGTGGTTGTAGAACGGGGTCAGGACGCGGACGTTGATCGGCTCGTTGGACTCGGCGTCGTAGTCGACGTTGACGAGGCACGAGAACCGACCTGTTCCGACGCGCTGGTACAGGTCTTCAAGGTCGTTGGTGATCAGGTGGATCACGCCCAATGACCCCTGGGGGTGGATGCCCGTGAGGACGAGAATCAGGCCTTGTCCGTCGGGGCGGGGCAGGCGTCCGAGGTACGCGACATCGTTGTTGGTCTGCGGTGTGGAGTCGACTCCGGCGCGGTGGACCTGGTCTGTCGTGAGATCGCGGAGAGTCCACGGGCCGTCGCTGGCCTTCTCGAACCGGAAGTGCGGATCCTGGGCAAGGACCGACGCGACACCCTCGGAGAGCTTGGGCCCGCAGATCACGATGAGCCCTTGGCGGTTGAGGTCGATCGCCCCACCCAACGGGATGTGCTCGAACTCAGGTTCCAAGCGGTAGGAGCGCGCGAGTTCGGCAAGGCGGTTCGCGCCGGCGAAGTCCTCGGCGGCAAGCACCGGGCGGGCGTTCGCGGCTTCGCGCTTGAGCGGCGTCGCAATGATGACGCGGCTGGTCCCCAGGAACGCGGACTCTGCGGCGGGCGCTGCCTGCTTGAGCTGGTGGATGCGCCCGCGGGTGAGACCTGCGGCGGCGGCGATGTCCGCGTACGAGAGGCCTTGGCCGTGCAGTTCGGTGATGACGCGCTGCCGTAGTCGGGACAGTTCGGTTACCTCGCGTTGCGCCTCGGCCAGTCGTTCGGTGGCTGCTTTGAGCAACGCGAACGGGTCCGTGATGGCGGCGATCCGGTCTGCCTCGGTAGGCACGTCTCCTCCTGTCTCCCCCGTCAGCGCCGAGTCTAGGGGGATAGACAGCACGAGGAAACGCCAGCTTCGGACGAGATTCATGCGGGGTGTGGACATGGCAGTCGCTCTCTTTGCTGGCGTGACAGGGTGTATAGGGGGCTATACAGCACTAGGGAAATTCGACTTCAGGGCGTACGTCCCATGTCATGTCGGCCCAGGCAAGGTGACTGCCGGGGGTGTCTCCGGCGGAGCCCCAGCGAAGGGCGAAGTGTTCGACAATCTTGAGGCCTCGGCCGTAGTCGGCGATGTCGCCGCGGTCGAAGGTTGTTCCGGTGGCGGGGCCGTCGTCGTAGACGAATACAGCGATGCCTCCGCCGAGTGGGAACAGCCACACGCGGACGCTTCCGCCTTGGCCTGACCTGCTGTGCAGCACTGCGTTCGTGGCGAGTTCGGTGACGACGAGCGCGATGGCGTCGACGTTCGGGCATCCCTTCAGGGAGCTGCGGGTGAACTCCCGTGCCACGGGGATGGATTCGGGCACGCCGGGGAGCTGGACGTACCAGCCTTCTTCCGGGGCTTCGGCGAACCACTGGGGGTCACGCATGATGAGATCCTTCCGATGATCTCCGCATTCTGATGATCACTATCAGTGACCTTGTATCCGAGGTTGCAAGCTCGGATACGGGGTTGTCAACTGTTCCGAGCAACTGCGATGGGGGTGGCGTGGAAGAGCCAGGGCAACCGGCGTACGCGCGGGTCGCTGATGTGCTGCGGCACGAAATCACCTCCGGCGTATGGCCGGTGGGTGGCAAGCTGCCCAGCATCGCCCAGCTTGAGGCGCGGTTCGGGGTCAGTGAACAACCGGTGCGGGCGGCCTTGCGGCTGCTGCTCGGTGAAGGCCTGGTTGAAGGGCGCGCTGGGAGCGGGACGTTCGTGCGCGACCGCGGTGCGGTGCTGCGCTTCGCGCGTACTCGTCGTCCTGGTCAAGGTGGTCCGCTGTCGTCGGCGGACGTTCCCGAGGGCGCGCGCGTCGCCTGGTCGCACAGCACGGAACGGGCCTTCGCTACTGCGGCGTTGGCCGGTCGACTCGGGATCGACCTAGGTGACCCGGTGCAGCAAACGCGCTATCGATGCACCGTCGACGGCGCGCCCGTGCAACTCGTGAACAGCTGGGAACCGCTTGCGGTGGTCGGCGGAACGGGCGTACTGCTGCCCGAAGATGGTCCGCTCTGCGGCGCCGGAGTGCCGGCCAGGATGGCTGCGATCGGCTTCACCGTGACGCGCCTCGTCGAGGAGGTTGGGGCGCGTCCGGCTAGCAAGGCTGAGGTGGAGGGGTTGCGGCGCGCGGCGGGCCTGGTCGTTCTGGTCGTGGAGCGTTCGCACTGGGCCGGTGCGCGAGTTGTCGAGACTGCCGACATCGTGATCCCCGGTGACGGTCATCGCCTCGTGTACGAACTGCCAGTGCAGTAAGCGGAATTAGCAGCTCCGGAACCTCTCAAAAGAATCATGTACACCCCCCTAGACACTTCGCGGTAGCCGCTCTTACCTTCGATGTACACCCCCCTAGACATCGTCGTTCGGGGCGGACAGCTCTGACTGTCTAGGGGGATGTACACAGGGAGTTTCGACGATGGCGATCAAGGGTGCGATTCCGGTGGCGTTCGCGGATGTGTTCCCGGTGGGGGCGTACGCGACGAAGGTCGAGGCGGTCTCGGATTTCGAGGCGTCCAAGAGCGGCCAGCAGGTCCAGGCGCGGGACAAGGCGACCGGGCTTCCGATGTGGGCTGTGACGGTGTCCGACCCGGACCCGGATGCGCGGGAGTCCGCGGCGAAGGTCAAGATCCCGGCGTCCGTGATGCCGGTGCTACCGGACGAGCTGCCGGGACTGCCGTTCCGGCCGGTGGAGTTCGAGGGGCTGACGGTCACGCCCTGGGTGAACGGCGCGGGTCGGCTGGCGTACTCGTTCAAGGCCACGGGCCTGCGGGCCCCGGTTGGCGCGGCGAGTAAGGCGGCGGGCAAGGCGGCCTGACCGCAGGTGAGTTCATATGCGGTCCCGGTGCCCCGTGACTTTGGCGGGTCTGGGCTCCGGGACCGCTCCCGATCAAGAGACCTGACGATCCTTTGAAGGGGTGTCCCCAATCATGGCAACGTTCCAGCGCCTGGGGTGGCGCGGGGCCGCGATCGTCGCGGCGGTGTTGTTCCTGGTCTATTCGTTCGCGGAGCTGGCGCTCGGCTCGACCGTGGCGACGTGGGCGTTCGTGTTTGTCGCGCTGCTGGCGGCGCGGTGGTGGCTGTTCTCGTTCTCGGCACGTATACGGCGCGGCTGGCCCAAGCTGACCAAGGCACTTGGCCTGTGGCAGCAGGACCCGATCAAGCGGCTGAACGAAGAGTTCTCGTACGCCTGGCCGAGCATCAGTCAGGTCAAGCAGGTGCCTGGCGGCTACCTGGTGCGGGTGCGGCTGCTGCCCGGCCAGACGCCCGCAAACGTCGGTGACCATACCGATGGCATCGCGCACGCCTGGAAGGTGTTCCGCGTCGACGCGACGTCGCCCGCCCGTGGGGTGGTACTGCTGCGGGCCTGGCTGACAGACCCGCTGGACAAGCCGTTCGGCCCGGCAGAGATGGGCATGCCCGGTCTGGCCAACCGACCGACAGTGCCTGCCCCACGCCAAAGCAAGGCGCTGCCTGCGCCGACTCGGGATCTGTGGGCGCCGAACTACGCCTCGGTGGAGTTGGGTCGGTGTGACGACGGGTCGCCGTGGGTGCTGCGGCTGCATGGCACGCACGTCCTAGTCGCGGGCGTCACCGGTGCGGGCAAGGGCTCGGTGCTGTGGGGCGTCACGCGCGGTCTGCTGCCGGCGGCTCGCGCGGGCTTGGTGGAGCTGTGGGCGCTGGACCCGAAGCGGATGGAGCTGTCGTTCGGGCGGGCGCTGTTTCAGCGGTACTCCAGCGACCCGACCGAAATGGTTGAACTGCTGGAAGATGCCGTAGCGGAGATGTCCGCTCGGGCCGACCGGTTCGCGGGTGTCGTCCGCAAGCACGAGCCCTCCCCGGACTGCCCGTTCGTCGTGGTCATCGTCGACGAACTCGCGTTCCTCACCGCGTACCAGCCGGATCGGGACCTCCGGAAGCGCGCGGACGCGGCGATAGCCACACTGACCAGTCAGGGCCGGTCGGTCGGATTCTGCGTGCTCGGTGCGCTCCAGGATCCGCGCAAGGAGGTCATGAACCTCCGCAACCTGTTCCCCGATCGGATCGCGCTGCGGCTGGACGAACCCACGCAGGTCGACATGGTGCTCGGGCAGGGCGCGCGGGACCGCGGGGCGGAAGCGGATCTGATCTCGCCTGTGCCTGAGGTCGGGGCCGGTGTGGGCTACGTGAAGCGCGAGACGCATCCCGAACCGGTGCGGGTGCGGGCGGCGTACGTGTCTGACGCGGACATCGCCGCGATGGTCCGCGACCTTCCGGCTGGCGGTGGGTCATGAGCGGGCGGCCGTCGGCGGTGGACATGGCGCGGGTGGCCGTGGTGCTGCGGTGTTTCGCGGACTTCGTCGCGGCGCGTCCGGGCCTTCCGGTGCTGGTGGGGCTGCATGTCGACTGGTCGCACGTGACCGAGCGGTGGTCGATCAAGGGCCAGTTGCCCGGCGTCGATGTGGCGGATCTGGAGCGGTGGGCGCTGGCGCTGGATGACCCGTCGGTGACGTCGTACGAGTCGGAGGGCTACTACGTCGGGCCGCACGAGCACCGCGAAGTGCACGGCACCGTGCACGGTCACCGTGTCTCGGTGTGGGTGCATCTGCCACTCGGGAGCGCACGATGAGCGCCGCAACGACGCGGGTGGAGCGGGCCCGCATGCCTCTCGCGAAGGAGGTTGTGCGGGCCGCTGCCCTCGAACATAGGGTGTGCGTCCGGCCCGTCGCGCTGCGGCGCACGGACATCACGACCGGTCAAGTGGAGATCGTGGACGTGCCGTGCGGCGCGACGCTGGCGAGCGTGTGCCCGTCGTGTGCGGAGCGGAAGCGGCAGCTTCGCATGGCGCAGTGCCGTGAGGGCTGGCATCTGACCGAGGAACCGGACCTCGACGCGGACGAACCGACCGAAACACAGCGGTGGCTCGCGGAGATCCGCGCGGACCTGACCAAGGAACACGACACCGCCGGCGGAGCCGAACGCGAGCAGCTCGCCGCGGACCTGGTCGCGGTCGACGAAGAGATCGAACGCGCGGGAGTGCGCGGGAGGGTCGATCCGGACAAGGCGTCCCGGCGCGTGCGCTCGACTCGGCGTCGCCAGGACGCGTCCGACCTGCCCCGGCGCCCGGTCGATGCCCGCACGATCGGCAAGGCGTACACGGCACCGGACGGGAAGACGTTCCGGCCGTCACTGTTCGTCACGCTCACCCTCCCGTCGTATGGACGGGTTCGGTCGGACGGAACACCCGTCGACGCGGCGAAGTATGACTACCGGCGGGCCGCACGGGACGCGCTGCACTTCTCCAAGTTGGTCGACCGGTTCGTGCAGAACCTGCGCCGGTTCGTCGGCTTCGACGTCCAATACTTCGCGGCGGTCGAACCGCAACGGCGCCTGGCTCCGCACGTCCACTTGGCCATCCGGGGCACGGTCTCGCGCGCGGAGCTGCGGCAGGTCGCGGCGGCGACGTATCACCAGGTGTGGTGGCCACCGTGCGATGAACCCACGTACGTCGGCGACGCGATCCCCGTGTGGGACCACGAGCACGAGACGTACCGGGACCCGGAGTCGGGCGCGGCTCTGCCCACGTGGGACGAAGCACTTGACGACCTGGACACGGACGAGACAGCGGAACCGGTGCACGTCGCCCGGTTCGGCGTCCAGGTCGACGCGAAGGGCGTCCTCGTGGGCTCGGCGGACGCGCGACGGTGCATCGGCTACCTGGCCAAGTACCTCAACAAATCGGCGCACGAGTGCCACGAACCGGCGACCGACGCCGAACGGGCCCACGTGGACCGGCTGATGGACGTGTTGCGGTACGAGCCGTGCTCGCCCGCGTGCGCGAACTGGCTGCGGTACGGCGTCCAACCCAAGAACGCCCGTGACGGGATGCGGCCCGGCCACTGCAAGGCGAAGGCGCACCGCCGGACCCATCTCGGCTACGGCGGCCGGCGGGTCCTGGTCTCGCGGAAATGGTCGGGTAAAACGCTCGCCGATCACAAGCATGAGCGGCGGGCGTGGGTGCTGGATCTGGTCGGCGAGATGGCGGACCGCGGCGCCGATCCGAACCGCTACGTCTGGGAGCACGCGGCCCCGTCGGACCCGGACGTGCCTTCGATCTCGCACCGCCTCTTAAGAGCGGTCTCCGAACGCGTCCGCTGGCGCGCCGCACTCGACGCGGCCAAGGCAGCCGCAGACGGGGAGCTCGACAATTCGGCAACTCGGGGGAGGGCGGCATGACGAAGCGGAGGGCGTCGGCCTACGCGGATCTGATGACGGTTCCGGAGGTCCTGGTGGAGCTGAAGGACATCTCCCGACGGACCTTCTACCGGTGGCGGGAACTGGGGATCGCTCCGAGGTGCCTCAAACTCCCGAACGGCGAACTGCGTGTTCCGCGTGAGGACTTCTTGGCCTGGCTCGATGAGCGAATGGAGGGAGCGGCATGACCGGCAAGTCCTACCGCGTGCGCGTGTTCGCCATCAGCCTGAACAAGTCGAGTAAGAAGCCGACGTACGTGGTCCGTTGGCAGGTCGGCACGGAACGCTTCTCACTGACCTTCAAGACGACGACCTTGGCTGACCGATTCCGTGGTCGGCTGATTCGCGCGACGGAGGATGGCGAGTCCTTCGACATCACCACGGGCCTGCCCGGTTCGCTGGCTGTGGCCAAGGCTGAGGTCTCGTTGTACGCCTTCGCGCTGGCGTACATGGATATGAAGTGGCCGACGGCGGCCGCGAAGACGCGGGCGAGCATGACGGAAACGCTCATGACGGTGCTTCCGGCTCACGTGCGGGACGTGAAGGGGCACACCAAGCCCAGCGTCGACACGCTTCGTCGGGCTCTCCGGCGGTACGCGCTGCCTCCGACTCGCCGGAAGCTGGAGCGCCCGCGAGAGATCGCCCAGGCACTTGCCTGGCTCGACAAGGCGTCGATGCCGGTGGCCGATCTGAAGGAGCCCAAGCACGTACACGCCGTTCTCGATGCCCTCGGTCGCAAGCTCGATGGCACCGCGGCCTCGGCGGAGACGACCAGGCGCAAGCGGTCGGTGCTGTACAACGTCCTCGACTTCGCGGTCGAGCTGGGGCACTTGGACGCGAATCCGATCGACCGCGTGAAGCGCAAGCGGATCATCGTGACGGAGGTCGTCGACCGGCGCGCGGTGGCGAACCCTGTGCAGGCGAAGTCGTTGCTGACAGCGGTGTCGTACGTTGGCGGATTCAAGCGTGCAGGCGGCCGGAAGCTCACCGCGTTCTTCGCGGTCATGTACTACCTCGGGACTCGTCCGGCGGAAGCGGTCAACCTGAGGCGACAGGACTGCGAACTCCCCGAACGAGGTTGGGGACTGGCCACCCTTCACCGCACCCGTCCCACGGTCGGCAGGCTGTGGACCGACAGCGGCGAGGGCCATGACGATCGCGGGCTGAAGCAACGAGGCGAGAAGGACACGCGGCCCGTGCCGGTTCCTCCGGTGCTCGTGCGGATCCTCCGCCAGCACATCGAAGAGTTCGGGACACACAAGGACGGGCGGCTGTTCCCGAGTGAGCGGGGTGGGGTCCTGGCCTCCTCGACCTACTCCCGAACCTGGAAGGCGGCCCGGGAGTTTGCGCTGACTCCCGAGCAGGTCGAATCGCCGCTGGCTGCCCGGCCGTACGACTTGCGGCATGCCTGCGCGTCGCTGTGGCTCAACTCGGGTGTCCCGGCTCCGGAGGTCGCGGAGCGCCTGGGGCACTCCGTGGACGTGCTGCTCAAGATCTACGCCAAGTGCATCGACGGTCAGCGGGGCACGATCAACAAGAAGATCGCGGAAGCACTCGGAGACGATGAGGACGACGGCGCCGGGGACGACGAGTGATTGAGCGACGCACCACAGAAGGGCCCTGGATATCCGGGGCCCTTCGCACATGTTCGGCGCTCGCCAGGTCAGATCAGTCGGCGGATCCGCTCGGCCTCGGCACAGGCCGTTGCTGCGCTGGCACTGGCGCTCGCCCGGTCACTGTCGAAGAGGAGCACGAGGGAGAGTGCTTCGAGCGCTTCGGCCTTGGCGACGTACCAGGCAGCAAGGGCTTCGGCGTGGTCGCCGTCCGGCCTCTGCGCCCGGACCGCGCGGAAGTGCCTCAGCGCTGCCGTCAGCTCAGGGGGTAGCGACACCGGAAGGTGCCTTCTCTCGTCAAAATACGAAGTGACCTGCGGAAACGCGGTCAAGATCATCGCACGCATATTGCACAGCGGCTGTCATGGGGCTGCGTTGGGCGGCGCACGGTGGCCTACGGGTGGGATCTTGGTCTGATCCCGGAAAGAAGAAACCGCCAGGTCAGCTGGTGTTTCAGCTGCTGGCGGTGATCGAGCTTGGGTGCCCCTGGCAGGATTCGAACCTGCGCACACGGCTCCGGAGGCCGTTGCTCTATCCCCTGAGCTACAGGGGCTCGATGTGCGAGAACACTACCAGTTTGATCGGGGTGGGTGCGCCGGGGTTTTGGTGGGTGGGGGGCGGGGGTGGGGGCGTGGGGGGGGTTCGGGGTGGGGGAGTGGGTGGGGGCGTGGGGGTTCAAGGGGGGTTAAAGGCGGGGTGGGAAGTGGGGTTTTGGCGCGGGGCGGTGGGGTGGGCGCTTAGGGTCGGGGGGTGGGCGGTAGGCCGGGGGTGCGGGCCGGGCGGGTGCTTGTCGTGGATGACGACGAGGTGATCCGGCGGCTGATCAGCGTGAATTTGCAGATGGAGGGCTTCGAGGTCGCCACTGCGGTGGACGGTGAGGAGTGCTTGGGGAAGGTCCACGACGTGCGGCCGGACCTGGTGACTCTGGATGTGATGATGCCGCGGCTGGACGGGATTCGGACGGCGGCTCGGCTGCGGGCGGATCCGCGGACCCGGCATCTGAAGATCGTGATGATAAGTGCGTGTGCGCAGAGCGCGGACATCGTGCGGGCCCGGGAGGCCGGGGTGGATGCGTACCTGACGAAGCCGTTCGATCCGGATCAGTTGATAAGGGTTGTGCGGGGGTTGTCGTTCGGGTGAGACAACTCGGGTGAGGCGGCCCGTGTGAGGCGACCTGGGGGACGCCGACCTGGGCGCGGGGCTCGCCGGGTTGGGGTGTGGACCGCCGTTCGGGGGATGGCGGGGCGGGGCTGTGGATACCGAGGGGCGTCGGGGGGACGAGGTCGCTTAGGCTTGGGTTCCGTGACCCCCGAAGAACTTTCCCAGGCTGTGTTGTCCGCGGTTCGTGCGTCTGTAGAGGCGGGCGAGCTGGATGTTGCGGTGCCCGAGCACGTGACGGTCGAGCGATCGAAGAACCGTGACCACGGGGACTACGCGACGAATGTGGCGTTGCAGCTGGCGAAGCGTGCGGGGAAGCCGCCGCGGGAGGTCGCCGCGGTTCTGGCCGCGCGCCTGACGGCTGTGGACGGGGTCGCGTCGGTGGACGTGGCCGGGCCCGGGTTCCTGAACGTGACGTTGGACGCGGCGAGCGCGGGTGCGCTGGCGCGGACGATCGTCGAGGGCGGGGCGGCGTACGGGCGGGGCGACAGCCTGCGGGGGCTGAAGATCAACCTCGAGTTCGTGTCGGCCAACCCGACGGGGCCGATCCACATCGGCGGGGTGCGGTGGGCGGCGGTCGGCGACTCGCTGGGCCGGATCCTGCGGGCCGCGGGCGCGGATGTGAGTACGGAGTACTACATCAACGACGCCGGCGTGCAGATCGACAAGTTCGGTGCGTCGCTGATGGCGTCCGCGAACGGTCGGCCGGTGCCCGAGGACGGGTACGTCGGCGAGTACATCAACGACATCGCGGCGGAGATCGTGGCCGCGGAGCCGGATGTGCTCACCAAGCCGGAGGACGAGCAGAAGAAGGTCTTCACGGCGGTCGGGCTGCGGCTGATGGTCGCGGAGATCCAGCGGTCCATGGAGGAGTTCGGCGCGCACTTCGACGTGTGGTTCTCGGAGAAGAGCCTGCACGCGTCGGGTGCCGTGGAGAAGGCCATCGAGCGGCTGCGCGCGCAGGGGCACGTGTACGACGACGGTGGCGCGATCTGGCTGCGGACCACGGACTTCGGGGACGACAAGGACCGGGTCCTCATCAAGAGTGATGGGGAGACGACGTATTTCGCGTCGGACGCTGCCTATTACCTGGACAAGCGCGACCGGGGGAATGAGGTCTGCGTCTACATGCTGGGCGCGGACCACCACGGGTACGTCGGGCGGCTCAAGGCGATCGTGGCCTGCGCCGGCGACGATCCGGAGCACAACATCGAGGTGCTCATCGGGCAGTTCGTGAAGATGCTGCGCGGCGGCCAAGAGGTCCGGATGAGCAAGCGGGCCGGCAACATCATCACGATCGACGACGTGGTGGAGTGGATCGGCGTCGACGCGGCGCGGTATTCGTTGGCGCGGTCGTCCACGGACTCGACGCTGACGCTCGACATCGACCTGTTGACGAGTGCGGCGCGCGAGAACCCGGTCTACTACGTGCAGTACGCGCACGCGCGCACCTGTTCGATCATGAAGAACGCGGCGGCGGCAGGGGTGGACAAGGGGTCCGCCGACCAGTTCAAGCCGGAACTGCTGAGCCACGAGCTGGAGTCGATCCTGCTCGGCGTCCTCGGCGAGTTCCCGCAGGTGGTCGCGAAATCGGCGGAGTGGCGCGAGCCGCACCACGTGGCGCGCTACCTGGAGCAACTGGCCGGGGCGTACCACCGGTTCAACGACAGCAACGACAACCGCGTGCTGCCGATCGGGGACGCCGAGCCGACGGACCTCAACCGCGCGCGGCTGTGGCTGGTCGAGGCGACCCGCACGACCATCGCGAACGGCCTTGAGCTGCTTGGGGTTTCCGCCCCTGAGAGGCTTTGAGCGTCCACCCGCACAGGTAAGCAGCGACACCATCCCGCACCGCGACGCCCCAGGGGAGTCTCCGCACCATGAGCAGGTCCGCACATCCCGCCGGTCCCCGGCACGCCGACGTCCTGCCCGAGGGCCACGCCCTCCCGGCGCCCGAGGACCTCAACGCCCTTGACCCGAAGGTGTGGTCGCTGACGACGAAGCGTGCGGACGACGGCGTCGTGACGGTGGCCGGCATGGACGTACGCGACCTCGCACGCGAGTTCGGCACCCCCGCGTACATCCTCGACGAGGACGACCTGCGGTCCCGGTGCCGCGCCTGGAAGCAGGCGTTCGAGGGCTCCGACGTGTTCTACGCGGGCAAGGCGTTCCTGTGCCGCGCGCTGGTGAAGTGGATCGCCGAGGAGGGCCTGAACCTCGACGTGTGCTCGGGCGGCGAACTGGCCGTCGCGCTCGGCGCGGGCATGGACCCGGCGCGCATCGCGTTCCACGGCAACAACAAGTCGGCCGCCGAGATCGAGCGCGCGATCGAGGTCGGTGTCGGGCGCATCATCGTCGACTCGTACGAGGAGATCGCCCGCGTCGCGTTCGCCGCCGAGCGGCGCGGTGTGACGCAGAAGGTCCTGGTCCGCGTCACGGTCGGAGTCGAGGCGCACACCCACGAGTTCATCGCGACCGCGCACGAGGACCAGAAGTTCGGCCTGTCGGTGAACGACGGCAAGGCGGCCGAGGCGGTACGCCGCGTCCTCAAGCTCGGCTCCCTCGAACTCTTGGGCCTGCACTCGCACATCGGCTCGCAGATCTTCGACACAGCGGGCTTCGAGGTGTCGGCGCGCCGCGTCGTCGCCGTGCTGGCCGCAATTCGCGACGAACACGGCGTCGAACTGCCCGAGATCGACCTCGGCGGCGGTCTCGGCATCGCGTACACGAGTGCCGACGACCCGCAGCAACCGGCTGACATCGCAAGGCAGTTGATCGCGATCGTCGAACGCGAGTGCGCCGCCGCGAACCTGCGCGTGCCGCGCCTGTCGGTCGAGCCCGGGCGCGCGATCGCGGGGCCGAGCACGTTCACGCTCTACGAGGTCGGCACGGTCAAGCACCTCGACGGGCTGCGCACGTACGTCAGCGTCGACGGCGGCATGTCCGACAACATCCGCACGGCGCTCTACGACGCCGAGTACGACGTCGCCCTCGTGTCGCGGGCCAGCGACGCCGAGCCGATGCTGTCGCGCGTCGTCGGCAAGCACTGCGAGTCGGGCGACATCGTCGTACGGGACGCCTACCTGCCCGCCGACCTCGCCCCCGGCGACCTGGTGGCGGTACCGGCGACCGGGGCGTACTGCCGGTCGATGGCCAGCAATTACAACCACGTGACGCGGCCGGCCGTCGTCGCGGTGAAGGACGGCGCGGGGCGGGTCGTCGTACGCCGCGAGACGGAAGAAGACCTGCTCAGGCTGGACGTCGGCTGACACGGCACGGATCGGACCCCACCCGCCGTGACCGGTGCCGACCCGTGACCTGAGCCCGATATGACCGGAACCGGCCGTGACAGGAGCCCGGCCACGACCGGAGCCGGCCAAGACCGGAACCGGCCGTGACGGGAACCGCCACAACCGCCACAACCGCCCCCCGCCGAAAACCGCCCCACCCCACCCCCCTCACCCCGCCCAACCCCCGCAGGACGGGAAAATCTCGCGTGTCCCCGGGTGTCACACGCAAGAATTCCCGTCTCGGATCCTGGACGGACGTGGGATCGGCGGGTGATCCCGGCGACACTGGCCGGATCAAGGGCGCCGCACCGCCCGCGCGGTGGGGGCACCCTGAGATAGACGAGAAGTCCTTGATGAAGCGAGGTCGGATGATGCGTACGCAGCCGCTCAAGGTGGCGCTGCTCGGTTGTGGAGTGGTGGGTTCCGAAGTGGCCCGCATCATGACGACGCACGCGACGGACCTCGCCGCCCGCATCGGAGCCCCCGTCGAGCTGGCCGGTGTGGGCGTACGCCGCGCCGGCCGCGAGCGTCCCGGCATCGACCCGCAGCTGTTCACCACCGACTCCGAGTCGCTGGTCAAACGCGACGACATCGACGTCGTCGTCGAGGTCATCGGCGGCATCGAGCCCGCCCGCACCCTCATCCTGACCGCGATGGAGCACGGCGCCTCGGTCGTCTCGGCCAACAAGGCCCTGCTCGCCGAGGACGGCGCGACCCTGCACGCCGCCGCCGCGAAGTACGGCGTCGACCTGTACTACGAGGCGTCCGTCGCCGGTGCGATCCCGCTGCTGCGCCCGCTGCGCGAGTCGCTTGCCGGCGACAAGGTCAACCGCGTGCTGGGCATCGTCAACGGCACCACCAACTTCATCCTCGACCGCATGGACTCCACCGGCGCGGGCTTCGCCGAGGCACTCGACGAGGCCACCCAGCTCGGGTACGCCGAGGCCGACCCCACCGCGGACATCGAGGGCTTCGACGCCGCCGCCAAGGCCGCGATCCTGGCCGGCCTCGCCTTCCACACGCGCGTCACGGCCGCCGACGTCTACCGCGAGGGCATCACCGAGGTCACCGCGGCCGATGTGGCGAGCGCCAAGAGCATGGACAGCGTGGTCAAGCTGCTCGCAATCTGCGAGCGCAGCGCCGACGGCACGTCCGTCAGCGCCCGCGTGCACCCGGCGATGATCCCGCGGTCGCACCCGCTGGCGTCGGTGCGCGAGGCGTACAACGCGGTGTTCGTGGAGTCCGAGGCGGCCGGCAGCCTGATGTTCTACGGCCCGGGCGCGGGCGGTGCGCCGACCGCGAGCGCCGTGCTCGGCGACTTGGTGGCCGTGTGCCGCAACAAGCTCTCCGAGACCACGGGCCCGGGGGAGTCGGCGTACGCCAACCTCGAAGTGCGTCCCGTCGGACAGGCGGTCACCCGCTACCACCTGAACCTCGACGTGGCGGACAAGCCCGGTGTGCTGGCCGCGGTCGCGGCCGTCTTCGCGAAGCACGATGTGTCGATCGACACCGTCCGGCAGCAGGGCCGCGACGGTGATGCGACACTCGTCATCGTCACGCACAGCGCAACCGACGCCGCCTTGTCGGCGACGGTGGACGAGCTGCGCGGACTCGACATCGTCCGTGACATCGCCGGCATCATGCGGGTGGAAGGGGAATGACGACCGTGAGCGCGGTGGACAACGCGGTGAACCCGGAGACCGGAGCCGCACGCGCCGGACAGACCCGTCAGTGGCGCGGGGTCATCGAGGAGTACCGGGACCGCCTCCCGGTGTCCGCGTCGACCCCCGTCGTCACCCTCCGCGAGGGCGGTACGCCGCTCGTGCCGGCCCAGGTGCTCTCCGAGCGCACGGGCTGTGAGGTGCATCTCAAGGTCGAGGGCGCCAACCCGACCGGGTCCTTCAAGGACCGCGGCATGACGATGGCGATCTCGCGGGCCAAGGAGGAGGGCGCGCGGGCGGTCATCTGCGCGTCGACCGGCAACACGAGCGCGTCGGCGGCGGCGTACGCGGTGCGCGCCGGCATGGTCTGCGCCGTCCTCGTGCCGTCCGGCAAGATCGCGCTGGGCAAGATGGGCCAGGCCCTCGTGCACGGCGCGCGCATCCTGCAGGTGGACGGCAACTTCGACGACTGCCTGACACTGGCCCGCGACCTGGCCGACAAGTACCCGGTGGCACTGGTGAATTCGGTCAACCCGGTGCGCATCGAGGGCCAGAAGACGGCGGCGTTCGAGATCGTCGACATGCTTGGCGACGCGCCCGACATCCACGTCCTGCCGGTCGGCAACGCGGGCAACATCACCGCTTACTGGCGGGGGTACCAGGAGTACGCGAAGGACGGCCTCGCGGCCCGTCGTCCGCGCATGTGGGGCTACCAGGCGGCCGGTTCGGCGCCGATCGTGAACGGCGCCCCGGTCACGTCGCCGCAGACGATCGCGACCGCGATCCGTATCGGCAACCCGGCGTCGTGGGACTTCGCGCTTGCCGCGCGGGACGAGTCCGGCGGCCACATCGACTCGGTGACGGATCGTCAAATCCTTTCTGCGTACCGGCTGTTGGCCTCGCAGGAGGGTGTCTTCGTCGAGCCTTCGTCGGCGGCGAGCGTCGCGGGTCTGCTGAAGGCCGCGGAGCTGGGACTCGTCGACCGGGGGCAGCGCATCGTCTGCACCGTGACGGGCAACGGCCTCAAGGACCCGGACTGGGCGGTCGCGGGTGCGCCGAAGCCGGTCGTCGTGCCGGTCGACGCGGGTGCCGCGGCGGCGCAGCTCGGCCTGGACGGCTGAGCGGCCGACCGCTCGACCTCGGCCCGGCCCCGACCCTGGCATCGACCTCGGCCCGGCCTCGACTTCGGCATCGACTTCGGTCCCGGCCCCGGTCGCGGCCGTGACAAAACCCTGCCGACACCCGCGGCCGGAAAGCGACGTCGGGCGGTGGCCGCGGGAGCGGTACGGATGACCGCAGGAGGGGTACGCGGGAGCGCCCGCGTGCCCCTCCCAGCCGTCCGCGGCCTCCGCGCACCGCCCTGACCTGCCGGTCCGCCCGGTCGCGTCGACAGGGCGACAGGACGGGAAATCGAGAAAATCCCCCGGGCGCGGCGTGCCGCAGGCAAACGACCTTTCGCTACGCTGAACCCTTGACGCGGCTCTGCGACCGTATGCACGGTCCGCGCCCGTCGCATCTGCCGTTCCCCAGTTGCCGGACGCGGCCCACCGTTCACCGTGTCCTTCGAGGCGTCTGCCGGGACCCCACGAGGAGGAGTGTCCACAGCTGATGGCCGGTCCTGCTTTCCGCGCCGCCCCCGTGCGGGTGCGCGTGCCCGCGACGAGTGCCAACCTCGGCCCCGGATTCGACGCCTTCGGGCTCGCCCTCGGCCTCTACGACGACGTCGTCGTACGCATCGCCGACCGAGGGCTCTCGATCGACATCGCGGGCGAGGGCGCCGACAACCTGTCGCGCGACGAGAACCACCTGGTCGTACGCGCCTTGCACGCCACCTTCGAAGCGCTCGGCGGCCGTCCCGCCGGCCTCGAGGTCGTGTGCGCCAACCGCATTCCGCACGGCCGCGGCCTCGGTTCGTCGGCCGCCGCCATCTGTGCCGGCGTGGTCGCCGCCCGGGCGCTGACGATAGGCGGCGCCGAGCGCCTGGACGACGCCGCCGCACTCGGCGTCGCGAGCGCGCTCGAAGGCCACCCGGACAACGTGGCGGCCTGCCTGTACGGCGGCTTCACCACCGCCTGGACCGACGAAGACGGCCCGCACGCGGTACGCACGCAGCCGCACGCGGACATAGCCGCCGTGGTCTTCGTCCCGTCCACCCCGCTTTCCACCGAGGTCGCCCGCGGGCTGCTGCCCGCCCAGGTGCCGCACGCCGAGGCCGCGATCAACGCGGGCCGTGCCGCCCTTTTGGTGACCGCGCTCACCACCCGCCCGGACCTCCTGCTGCCCGCCACCGAGGACCGGCTGCACCAGGACTACCGTTCGCCCGCGATGCCCCACAGCGCCGAGCTGGTCGGTAAACTTCGAGGTCAGGGACATGCCGCCGTGATCTCCGGGGCCGGCCCCACCGTGCTCGCCCTGGTGACCGCCGAACGGGTGGACGAGGTCATCGGCGCCGCGGACCCCGCCTGGGTCGCGACCCGGCTCGACGTCGACACGGAGGGGGCCGGCGTCCTCCCGCTCGGGTAACCCACGAGATGGTTGCTCGTTGGCAAGGGTGCCGTACCACGCGACGCGGTTCGCCTGCGGCTCGTTCGGCCGGTCCGGCTTGCCTCCTTGGCCCGCCAGGCTCCGGTCGGCACGGCTATGGCGGGTTTGGCCAAATGGCCGACACACCGACTCGGAGGCGCCACGGGGTGGGGGAATGTCGTGTGGGTCCGGTAGTGTTAATGTCACCACCGCACCAGGAGTCCAGCCCTCATCGGGCCGGGCCAGTTCGGTGCCCGGTTTCGTTTTCCGTGGCCACGGTCCTACGGGAGCTCCCCCTCCTGCCTGTCCCTCGTGACGAAACGTGGCTCCCCGAAGCCGATCGGCGTCCTCCCGACGCCGTACCGCGAGAATTCCCGGGGCCCCGAGGACTAACTCCCCGCAGATGATCGTGAGCCCGATCCCGACCGCGCCGGACGCAGTTTCGACGATTCCCGCCGCAAGGCGGACCACCGCACCGGATCCGTACCCGGACCATCAGGGCCCGGGACCCGGGCCGGACAGCACAACCGGTCGCCGCGCCGTATCAAGGCCGACGCCCGCTCCAGGGAAGGACCCTTCGTGAGCGACACCACCGATCTCATGGACCAGGCCGCAGACCAGGCCGGGTCCGCCTCCAGTGACGCCACCGCCGCCGCTCCCCGGCGCCGCCGCGCCGCCGGGGGCGGCCTGAACGGCATGGTGCTGGCGGAGTTGCAGCAGGTTGCCGCCGGTCTCGGGATCAGCGGGACCGGCCGTATGCGCAAGAGCCAGCTCATCGAGGCCATCCAGGCAAAGCAGGGCGGCGGCGAGCAGCCGTCGTCCGCCGAGGCCGCTCCCGCACCGGCCGCCGCCTCGCGCGGCACCCGGGCCGCGAAGGCCGCCGCCGAGGCGGCTGCCGAGGCGCCCGCGCCGGAGGCTCCGGCGGCTGCCGCCGAGGCCCCGCCGGTCGCCGAGGCGGAGGCGCCCACGCGTACCCGCCGGGCCGCCCGCCGCGGCGTCACCGACGTCGCGCAGCAGCAGTCGATCGACATCCCCGGCCAGGCCGCGAACGAGGGCGCGCCGACGACGCGCTCGCGCCGTGCCGAGGCCGCCGAGGACGAGCAGCAGCCCGCCAAGGGCCGCCGGGCCGCCGCCGACCGTGCGGCCGCCGACAAGGACGCCGAGGCGCCCGCCGACGACACGCAGTCGGGTGGCGGACGCGGCGAGGGCGGCGAGCGCGAGAGCCGCCGCGACCGTCGCGAGCGCGGCCAGGGCCGCCGTGAGCGCGGCGACGGCGAAGCGCAGCGCGGCGAGCGCACCGACCGGACCGAGCGTGCCGAACGCGGCGAGCGCGGTGAGCGCGGTGAGCGCTCCGGCCGTGCCGAGCGCGGCAACCGCGCCGACCGTGCCGACCGCGGTGAGCGGGCCGGCGGCGGCGAGCGCGGCGACAACCGCGGCGACAACCGAGGCGACAACCTCGGCCCGCAGGACGACGACGACTTCGAGGGCGGCGGCCGTCGGCGCCGGGGCCGTTACCGCGACCGCAACCGTCGCCGTGGCCGTGACGGCTTCGAGGCGAACGAGCCCGTGGTCGCCGACGACGACGTCCTGATCCCCGTCGCGGGCATCCTGGACATCCTCGACAACTACGCCTTCGTGCGGACCTCCGGCTACCTGCCCGGCCCGAACGACGTGTACGTCTCCCTCGCCCAGGTCCGCAAGAACGGCCTGCGCAAGGGCGACGCCATCGTCGGCGCGGTGCGCCAGCCGCGGGACGGCGAGCGCCGCGAGAAGTTCAACGCGCTCGTCCGGCTCGACACCGTCAACGGCTCCGAGCCCGAGCACGCCCGCCAGCGCGCGGACTTCTCCAAGCTGACGCCGCTGTACCCGCAGGAGCGCCTGCGCCTGGAGACCGAGCCGAACATCCTGACGACCCGGATCATCGACCTGGTCGCCCCGATCGGCAAGGGCCAGCGCGGCCTCATCGTCTCGCCGCCCAAGGCCGGCAAGACGATGGTGCTCCAGTCGATCGCCAACGCGATCACGCACAACAACCCCGAGTGCCACCTCATGGTCGTCCTCGTCGACGAGCGGCCCGAAGAGGTCACCGACATGCAGCGCTCGGTCAAGGGCGAGGTCATCTCCTCGACCTTCGACCGGCCGGCCGAGGACCACACGATCGTCGCCGAGCTCGCGATCGAGCGCGCCAAGCGCCTGGTCGAACTGGGCCACGACGTCGTGGTGCTGCTGGACTCGATCACCCGTCTGGGCCGCGCGTACAACCTCGCCGCGCCCGCGTCGGGCCGCATCCTGTCCGGTGGTGTCGACTCGACCGCGCTCTACCCGCCGAAGCGCTTCTTCGGTGCGGCGCGCAACATCGAGAACGGCGGCTCGCTGACCATCCTCGCCACCGCGCTGGTCGAGACCGGCTCGCGCATGGACGAGGTGATCTTCGAGGAGTTCAAGGGCACCGGCAACATGGAGCTCAAGCTCGACCGCAAGCTCGCCGACAAGCGGATCTTCCCGGCGGTGGACGTCGACGCGTCCGGCACCCGCAAGGAGGAGATCCTCATGGCGCCGGAGGAGCTCGCGATCGTGTGGAAGCTGCGCCGCGTGCTGCACGCGCTGGAGCAGCAGCAGGCGATCGAGCTTCTTCAGGACAAGATGAAGAAGACGAAGAGCAACGCCGAGTTCCTCATGCAGATCCAGAAGACGACCCCGATGCCGAACGACTGACGGTCCGTCCGTCGGCCGGTTCCCGGAACCGCCTTCACGACGGAGGGCCTCGCCGACCGCCTCGCGCGGCGGCGGGGCCCTCCGCCTGTGCCCGCGGCCTGTCGCCCACGTGCGCCGCTCACGTGTGTCACGCGTGCGGCAACCGGTGGGCGGGGCACCCGATTTTGGTCGTACCGCCCCCTGCTGGCACACTGGTATGTCGGCCCCGGTTCACGTCCGCCCCTTCCTGATGGTGGCGACCCGGTGCCCTCCCGATTCGTCAAGGAGACCCCTGTGAAGCCCGAGATCCACCCGGAGTACGTGGAGACCGTCGTCTCTTGCACCTGCGGTGCCACGTTCACCACCCACAGCACGGCCACGAGCGGCAAGATCAACGCCGACGTGTGCTCGCAGTGCCACCCGTTCTACACGGGCAAGCAGAAGATCCTCGACACCGGCGGCCGCGTCGCCCGCTTCGAGAAGCGCTTCGGCAAGGGCCCCGGCGCGGGCAGCAAGTAGCGACTTTCGACGCCGGAGGGGCGCGCAGGGCTCGGTCGAGTCCTGCGCACTCCCTCCGGCGTCGTTCGTTTGTCCGCGCCCTTTCGTACGCCGTCACCGCACCGGTCCCGTGCCCCGATCCGCGCGACCGCTCCCGCACTTCCGTCGTTTCCGGCCCATCCGCACGCTGACCCGCCGCGGTCCACTGACAGGAGCACCCCGTGTTCGAGGCGATGGACGACCTGCTCGCCGAGCACGCCGACCTGGAGCGCCGGCTCGCCGACCCGCAGGTCCACGCCGACCAGGCGCGGGCACGCACCCTCGGGCGCCGGTACGCCGAGCTGAGCCCCATCGTCGACACCTACCGCTCGTGGGTGCAGGCCGGTGACGACATCGCCGCGGCCCGCGAACTCGCCGCCGAGGACCCCGACTTCGCCACCGAGGCGGACGAGCAGGAACTGCGCCGCGAGCAGCTCGCCGAGAAGCTGCGGCACCTCCTGGTGCCGCGCGACCCCGCGGACGACAAGGACGTGATCCTGGAGATCAAGGCCGGCGAGGGCGGCGACGAGTCCGCGCTGTTCGCCGGCGACCTGCTGCGCATGTACCTGCGCTACGCCGAGCGGGCCGGCTGGAAGACCGAGATCATCGACGCCAACGAGTCCGACCTCGGCGGCTACAAGGATGTCTCGGTCGCCGTGAAGGCCAGGGGCGTCCCCGCCCCCGGCGAGGGCGTCTTCGCGCGCCTGAAGTTCGAGGGCGGCGTGCACCGCGTGCAGCGGGTGCCCGCGACCGAGTCGCAGGGCCGCATCCACACCTCCGCCGCCGGCGTGCTGGTGCTGGCCGAGGCCGAGGACGTCGACGTCGAGATCAACCCCAACGACCTGCGCATCGACGTCTACCGCTCGTCCGGCCCGGGCGGCCAGTCGGTCAACACCACCGACTCCGCGGTCCGCATCACGCACCTGCCCACCGGCGTCGTGGCGTCCTGCCAGAACGAGAAGAGCCAGCTCCAGAACAAGGAGCAGGCAATGCGTATCCTGCGATCGCGGCTGCTGGCCGCGGCGCGGGAGGAGGCCGAGAAGGAGGCCGCGGACGCGCGCCGCAGCCAGGTGCGCACGGTCGACCGGTCCGAGCGGATCCGCACGTACAACTTCCCGGAGAACCGGATTTCCGACCACCGGGTGGGCTACAAGGCGTACAACCTCGACCAGGTGCTCGACGGCGACCTCGACGCGGTGGTGCAAGCGTGCGTCGACGCCGACATGGCCGCCAGACTGGCCCACAGCGGCTGACCCGGCGGCGCGTCGGCGGCCCAATCCACGCCTCTACGGCTTCCCCGTGCACACGGGGACTGCGGACGGAGAAAGATGAACCTGCTGCTCGCCGAGGTGGCCCAGGCCACCCTGCGACTGGCCGACGCGGGCGTCCCCTCGCCGCGCTTCGACGCCGAGGAGCTCGCCGCGTACGTGCACGGCGTCAAGCGGGGCGAGTTGCACACCGTCGCCGACGGGGACTTCGACGCGCGGTTCTGGGAGGCGGTGGCGCGCCGGGAGGCGCGGGAGCCGCTGCAGCACATCACCGGGCGGGCGTTCTTCCGTTACCTCGAACTCGAGGTGGGGCCGGGAGTGTTCGTGCCGCGTCCGGAGACCGAGGTGGTCGTGGGCTGGGCCATAGAGGCGCTGCGCGCCATGGACGTCGCCGAGCCGCTGGTCGTGGACCTGTGCACCGGGTCCGGCGCGATCGCGCTCGCGGTGGCGCAGGAGGTGCCGCGGTCCGTGGTGCACGCGGTGGAGCTGGACGAGCGGGCCTTCGCGTTCGCCGCGCGCAACGCCGCCGGGTCGCGGGTGCACCTGCACCAGGGCGACGCGCTCGCCGCGCTGCCGCAGCTGAACGGCACCGTCGACCTGGTGATCAGCAACCCGCCCTACATTCCGCTCGAGGAGTGGGAGAACGTCGCCCCCGAGGCACGTGACCACGACCCCGAGATGGCGCTGTTCTCGGGGCAGGACGGCCTCGACGTGATCCGCGGGCTGTCGCGTACCGCCTACCGCCTGCTGCGTCCGGGAGGCGTCGTGGTGGTCGAGCACGCGGACACCCAGGGCGGCACGGTGCCATGGATCTTCAACGAGGAATCCGGTTGGGTCGACGCCGCGGACCACCGCGACCTCAACAACCGCCCGCGGTTCACGACGGCCCGCAAGGTGGGGGCGTGAGGGCCGGGGGTCCGGGGGTTGCCCCCGGGGCGGCAGAGTACGACGGCCCGCAAGGTGGGGGCGTGAGGGCCGGGGGTCCGGGGGTTGCCCCCGGGGCGGCAGAGTACGACGGCGCGCAAGGTGGGGGCGTGACGGCATTCGGGCCGGGGACCGCCCCCGGGATGGCACAGCATCAGGAGTCCGGCCGCAAGGGGCCGGTGCACAGTCTGGAGGGACAGTCCCGATGAGCCGACGCTACGACTGCTCCGACACCCTGGACCGCGGGCTGGGGCTGCGCGAGGCGGCCAGTGCCGTGAAGCGGGGCGAGCTGGTGGTCTTGCCGACCGACACGCTCTACGGCATCGGCGGCGACGCGTTCTCCCCGCACGCCGTCAAGGCGCTTCTGGACGCGAAGGGCCGCGGCCGCAACATGCCTTCCCCGGTCCTCGTCGGCTCGCCCACGACCCTGCACGGGCTCGTGACTGGCTTCCCCGAGCTGGGCTGGGAACTGGTGGACGCCTTCTGGCCGGGCGCGCTGACGATCGTCGCGTTCCACCAGCCGTCGCTGCAGTGGGACCTGGGCGAGACGCGCGGCACCGTCGCCGTACGCATGCCGCTGCACCCGGTCGCCATCGAACTGCTGAACGAGACCGGCCCGATGGCGGTCAGCAGCGCCAACCGCTCCGGCAACCCGCCGGCGACGACCGTGGACCAGGCGGTGGACCAGCTCGGCGAGTCCGTCTCCGTGTACCTCGACGGCGGCACCTGCCCGGCGACCGTGCCCTCCTCGATCATCGACCTGACCGCGGGCCGCCCGCGCCTGCTCCGCGAGGGCGCGCTGTCCCTGGAGACCCTGCGCGAAGTCGTGCCCGATTTGGAGGGCGTCAATTGACGCCGCCTCCCCCCGGGTCCGCGATGGCAGGTGCGGGCCCGTTCCGCATCCTGTTCGTCTGCACGGGCAGCATCTGCCGCTCTCCCATCGCGGAGCGGCTGGCGCGGCTGGGCCTGTCGCGGCGGCTGGCGTCGTACGAGTCCGACCGCATCGAGGTGGCGAGCGCCGGCACCTGGGGCCACGAGGGCGCCTCGATGGAGCCGTTCGCGGCCGAGGTGGTCCGCGAGTTCGGCGGCGACCCGGGGGACTTCAAAGGGCGTGAGCTCCAGGACGAGCACGTCGCGGAGGCCGACCTCGTCCTCACCGCGACCCTCGACCACCGGGCGCACGTGGTCTCGATGGGGCACGCGTCGGGCCTGCGTACCTTCACGCTGAAGGAGTTCACCCGTCTGGTCGCCGTCCTGGAGCGTTCCGCGGTGCCCGACGGGGACCTGGTCGAGCGGGGCCGCTTCCTGGTCCGGGCCGCCGCCGCGCTGCGCGGCCGGATGGCCGCTCCCGGGCCGGAGTGGGACGAGGTCGCCGATCCGTACGGTTCGCCGCTGAACGTCTTCCGGGCCTGCGCGTCCGAGATCAACACCGCGATCGACCCCATGTTGACGGCGCTGACGGCGCGCACAGGGATGTGATGTAGGTCTCTCCGACCTACAGTGGAGGGTGCCTCCCTCCGTCCAAAGGAGTTGTGCCATGGGCACGACCGACGTCCCCTTCTGGGGCCCGGACTTTTCGCTGCTCCAGCGGACCGACCCCGACATCGCCGATGTTGTCCTCGGCGAGCTGGCACGCCAGCGGGCCGGACTCCAGCTCATCGCCAGCGAGAACTTCACGTCACCCGCTGTGCTCGCCGTGCTCGGCAGCACGCTGTCGAACAAGTACGCCGAGGGGTATCCCGGGAGGCGTTACTACGGCGGCTGCGCCCAGGTCGACCGCGCCGAGGAGATCGGTTTGCGCCGGGCCCGCGAGCTGTTCGGCGCCGAGCACGCCAACCTCCAGCCGCACTCGGGCGCGTCGGCGAACCTCGCGGCGTACGCGGCGCTGCTCGTCCCCGGGGACACGGTGCTCGCGATGTCGCTCCCGCACGGCGGTCACCTGACCCACGGTTCGCGGGTGAACTTCTCCGGACGCTGGTTCGGCACGGTCGCCTACGGCGTGCGCGAAAAGGACGAAACGATCGACTACGACCAGGTCAGGGACCTGGCGTTGCGGCACCGGCCGAAGATGCTGATCTGCGGCGCGACGGCCTATCCGCGACTTGTCGACTTCGCGCTCTTTCGAGAAATCGCCGACGAAGTGGGCGCCTACCTGGTCGTCGACGCGGCGCACTTCATCGGCCTGGTGGCCGGAGGTGCGGTTCCGTCGCCCGTTCCCTACGCAGATGTCGTCACATGTACGACGCACAAGGTTCTGCGCGGTCCACGCGGCGGCATGATCCTGTGCCGCGAGGAGTTGGCCGAGCGAATCGACAAAGCGGTCTTCCCCTTCTGTCAGGGCGGTCCGCTCATGCACGCCGTCGCGGCCAAGGCGGTCGCGTTGCGCGAGGCCGCGCAGCCGGCTTTCGCGTCGTACGCACGCCAGGTCGTCGCCAACGCCCAGGCCCTCGCGGCCGGCCTGGAGGCGGAGGGCATGCGCGCGGTCTCCGGCGGCACCGACACCCACCTCGCGCTGCTCGACCTGCGCGGCCTCGGGGTCAGCGGCCGCGACGCGGAGACGCGCTGCGAACGGGCCGGCATCACGCTGAACAAGAACGCCATCCCGTTCGACCCGGCGAAGCCGATGATCGCGTCCGGCATCCGGGTGGGCACCCCCGCGGTGACCACCCAGGGGATGACGGAGGGTGACATGAAGGAGATCGCGACGTTGGTCGGGAGGGCGGTGCGGGACACCGACGGCAGCGCGGCGCCGGACATCGCGGCGGTGGTCGCGGACCTGGTCGCGACGCATCCGGCGTACCCCGAGCGGTGAACCGGCGGGGCGGTTCGCAGCGTCTGTCCTTGTGTCGGACGCTTCGTCCGTCGCCGGGTCGGTCGGGGCGCGTTGGTCCGTAGGGGCGCAGTGCCCCTGACGGAGCAACCCGCCTCCGAAGATAAGGGCGCCCTGAAGGGCGAGTGCCGGAACGGTGGTTCTATCGTGAGCGCAGAGCGCGCGGGGGCGGATGTGGCGTCTGCGGCGCGCGGTGCCGGTGGCCCGCAGGGTGTCCACTGTGCGATCGTTTCCCGCCGGGAAGTCGATGACCTCTAGTGTGCTGCGTGTGCGGCGAAATGCAGAGTCCGGGGACGGTGGCTGAGTCTTGCGCGAGTACCTGCTGACGCTGTTTGTCTCGGCAGCAGTCACGTACCTGCTCACCGGCGCCGTACGACGCTTCGCGATCGCCGCCGGGGCGATGCCCGAGATCCGCGCGCGCGACGTGCACAAGGAGCCGACGCCCCGCCTCGGTGGTATGGCGATGTTCGGCGGCCTGTGCGCGGGCCTGCTGATCGCCCGTCAACTGCCCGGCATGGAAGTCGTGTTCACCGACTCGACCGACGTGCAGGCGCTGCTGTCCGGCTGTGCGCTGATCTGCCTGCTGGGTGTCATCGACGACAAGTGGGGCGTCGACGCCGTCATCAAGCTGCTCGGCCAGGCCCTCGCGGCCGGCGTCATGGTGTGGCAGGGCATCGTCATCCTGTGGCTGCCGATCCCGGGCCACGGCACCTACAGCCTGAGCCCCACGCAGGGCGCGATCCTGACCATCGCGGTCGTCGTGATCACCATCAACGCGGTGAACTTCGTCGACGGGCTCGACGGTCTCGCGGCCGGCATGGTGTGCATCGCGGGCCTGGCGTTCTTCGCGTACGCGTACCGGCTCTGGTTCGGCTACGGCATCGACGGTGCGGCCGCGCCCACGATGTTCACCGCGTTGTTGATCGGTGTTTGTGCGGGCTTCCTGCCGCACAACCTGCACCCCGCGCGCATCTTCATGGGCGACTCGGGCTCGATGCTGATCGGCCTGATGCTCGCCGCCGCGGCGATCACCCTCACCGGCCGTCTCGATCCCGACGTGATCTCCGCGCAAAGTGGCTCACAGACGTTCGCGACGCACAAGTTGGTGCCCGTCTACATTCCGCTGGTGCTGCCGTTCGCGGTGCTGATCGTGCCGCTGATCGACCTTGTGATGGCCGTCACGCGGCGTGGCTGGGCGGGCCAGTCGCCGTTCGCCGCGGACAAGGGCCACCTGCACCACCGGCTCCTGGAGATCGGCCACTCGCACAGCCGGGCCGTCATGATCATGTACTTCTGGTCCGGCCTGATCGCGTCGTTCACCGTGCTCATCTCGGTGCGCCCGGCCCGCCGCCCCATCGTGTACGCGGGGCTCGGCTTCATGGCGCTCGGCCTGATCGTGCTGCTGCTCCCGTGGTTCCGCCCGCATGTGCCGCGCTGGTTGTACGCCGTGGTCCCGCCCCGCTACCGTGGCCGGGGCCGCCGGAGGGCCGCCGACGGGGAGCAGGACATAGCTCACGACGCCCTCCGCAATATGGACGAAGCAGACGAACAGCCTTGGCATGAGCGGGAATCGGCCACTCGGCCGGTAGCGCGAAGCGGCTCACGGGCCCAGAGGGGACCGCTGTGAGGTTGGGCACAGGGCTGGGTAAAGCTCTGCTCAAATAGTTTGTGATACCGTTCACGAACCAGGCATAAGGGCCGATGGACCCAGGGGAGTCAAGCTCAGACTCCCGCCAACTGCCGTAAGTCCGGGGGACGTCGACCCCAAGGCCGTCCTGGTGAGACCCCAGCACCCCCCGACTCTTGCCGGAGACACCGACATGCAGGCCAATGACGCACGGCTTCTGCGCGGCTCGGCCATCCCCACGGCCGCCGTCGCGATCGTCGCGATGATCGTGGGCACGATTGTCGCCGGAACCGAGGGACTCATCGGCGCGGCCTTCGCGTCCGCCGTCGTCCTCGTCTTCTTCTCGCTGGGCCAGATCGCCATCGGAAAGATCACCAACGGGAATCCGTTCATGATCATGAACATGGCGATGCTGACCTATCTCGCCCAGGTGGGCGGCGTGGCGATCCTGCTCTTCGCGTTCGCCGACGCCACCTGGTTCGACACCAAGGTCTTCGCCCTGGTGATCCTCGCCGCGACCCTCGTGTGGATCGCCGCGCAGGTCCGCGTCTTCAGCAAACTGAAGATCGCGTACGTCGAACCGGACGGGAAACGATGACGTATGACACGGCGCGTTCTCCCCGCGTTCACCGGCGTTCCCAAGATCGACGGCCCGGGTGCGGTAACCCCGTGGGCCGCCTGCTATCGTCCGGTGCGTCATGAGCGAGAGTGGACGATCGAGCGGTCCGGAAAGTTCCCGGGACAGGGGACCGAAGGACGGCGGTCTCACCGATGCCGCGTGGTCGAGCATCAGCTACATCCTTGGCGGGATGGCCTTCTACGGAGGGCTGGGCTGGCTGATCGACCGGTGGACGGGACACTCCACGCTGTTCCTGCCGATCGGCGTGATCGTCGGAGTCGCTCTGGCCCTGGTTCTTGTGTATTTCCGCCACGGCAGGTCCTGACCGGGCCCTGCTGCGTGCCGCTCCGCGGTCCCGCACCGCGCCGACACACTGAGGTTGCCGTAAAGATGCTTCACGACGAAGGAGTCGATGGTGGCTGCCGCTGACGTCGAGCTCGCCAGCAGCTGTCACCTGTTTGACGCCGGCTGCGGCTTCCCCTCGCCCGGGCTGAACATCTACGAGTTCAAGCCGATCTTCTCGATCGGCAGCTTCGACTTCACCAAGCCGATGCTGCTCTGCCTGATCTCGGTGCTCATCGTGGTCGGCTTCTTCTGGAGCGCGTTCGCGAAGCCCAAGCTGGTGCCGCGCGGTGTCCAGAACGTCGGCGAGCTGGGCTACCTGTTCGTCCGCGACCAGATCTCCCGCGAGACGATCGGCAAGAAGGGCGACCACTTCGTCCCCTTCCTGGTCTCGATCTTCTTCTTCGTGTGGATCATGAACCTGATGTCGATCATTCCGATCGCGCAGTTCCCGGTCACCTCGCGGATCGCCTTCCCGGCCTCGATCGTCGGCATGGTGTGGCTCACGTACATGTACCTGGGCATCAAGCACCAGGGCTTCGTGGGCTACTTCAAGAACATGATGTTCCCGCCCGGTCTGCCGAAGTGGCTGTACTTCCTCCTCGCGCCGATCGAGTTCCTGTCGAACGTCATCGTCCGGCCCTTCACCCTGGCCGTCCGGCTCTTCGCCAACATGTTCGCCGGCCACATGCTGATCGTGACCTTCAGCGTCGCGGCCTGGTACCTGCTCGGCCCGACCATCGGCGCCCTGTACTCGGCGACCTCGTTCATCGTGGTCGTGGCGCTGGTCGCCTTCGAGCTGCTGATCCAGGGGCTGCAGGCGTACATCATCACGCTCCTGACCGCCTCGTACATCTCCAGCTCGCTCGAAGCCGAGCACTGAGAGACACCAGACCATCCCCTCCTCAACCGTCGTCCGGTGGAAAGTCCACCGGCCTCGAAAAAAGGAAAGCCCCAATGCTTCTCGCTGAAGTTACCGGCAGCCTCGGCTCCATCGGTTACGGCCTCGCGGCGATCGGCCCCGGCGTCGGCATCGGCATCATCTTCGGTAACGGTGTCCAGGCGATGGCCCGCCAGCCGGAGGCCACCGGCCTCATCCGCCAGAACATGCTGCTCGGCTTCGCGCTCGCCGAGGCCCTGGCCCTCATCGGCGTCGTCATGCCGTTCGTCTTCGGTAAGTGACGCTTCACTTCCCAACGGAGGTTCCCACCGTGATCTACCTCGCCAGCGGCGAAGAGGAGATGAACCCTCTTCTCCCGCCGCTCGACGAAATCATCATCGGTGGCGTGGCGTTCCTCATCGTCTTCTTCTTCCTCGGCAAGGTCCTCCTGCCGAAGATCAAGAAGACGCTGGAAGAGCGTACGGACGCCATCGAGGGCGGCCTTGCTCGTGCGGAAGAGGCCCAGGCGGAAGCCCAGGCCGAGCTCGAGCGCTACCGCGCCCAGCTGATCGACGCCCGTCGCGAAGCAGGCCGCCTCACCGAGGACGCCCGTGAGCAGGGTGCCGCGGCGCTCTCCGAGATGCGCGCCGAAGGCGCCCGCATCAAGGACGAGATCGTCGCGTCCGGCCACGCGCAGATCGAGGCCGACCGCAAGCAGGCCTCCACGGTGCTGCGGCAGGACATCGGCAAGCTGGCCACCGAACTGGCCGGCCGCATCGTCGGCGAATCGCTCGAGGACGAGGCGCGTCAGCGCCGCATCGTCGACCGCTTCCTCGACGAGCTCGACGCGCGTGCCGCCGAAGGCACCTCTGCCCAGACCTCCGGGCAGGTGCGCTGATGCAGGGCGCCAGCCGGGATTCGATCGCCGCGGCGCGTGAGCGCCTCGACGCGCTCGCGCAGTCGACGGGCGCCGATATGCCGGTGCTCGCCGAGGACCTGCACTCCGTCGTGCTGTTGCTCGACCGCACGGTGGTCCTGCGTCGGGTCCTGACGGACCCGGCGCGGTCCGGGGAGTCACGGGCCGCCTTCCTGGCCCAGCTCCTCGACGGACAGATCGGCGGCGAGACCGCCGATCTGCTCGGTGGCCTGGTCCGGGCGCGCTGGTCGCGCCCGCGTGACCTGGTCGACGCGATCGACGAACTGTCGATCGAGGCCGAGCTCATCGGGGCGGACCGGGACGGTTCCCTCGACGACCTCGAGGACGAGCTGTTCCGCTTCGGCCGCATCGTGGCCGGACAGCGCGAGCTGCGGTCCACGCTCGCCGACCCGTCCATCACGGACGGTCGCAAGGCCGAGCTGGTCTCCGGACTGCTGGAGGGACGGGTCCGGCCCGTCACCCGGCGCCTGGTGACCCGCCTGGTCGCACACCCGCGGAGCCGTAGCCTGGAAGCGGGACTCGAGGCGTACGCCCGGCTCGCCGCCGAGCGTCGGCGCCGGGTGGTCGCCCTGGTCACGGTGGCCCTGCCCCTCACCGAGGAGCAGAACACCCGCCTGGCGGCGGCCCTCGGCCGGATCTACGGCCGGCAGGTGCACCTCAACGTCGAGATCGACGCGGAGGTCATCGGGGGCGTCCGAGTGCAGATCGGTGACGACGTCATCGACGGCACCGTGGCCACCCGCCTCGAAGAGGCCGGGCGGCGACTGGTCCGTTGACCGCGCGGTCGACGAGCAGCGTAAACGACAGACAGCAGCATCGCGGTTCCGAGATCGCCGTCACCGACGGCGGACCGTAACCCCACCACCTAGGAGAGCAGGGACACCAGATGGCGGAGCTCACGATCCGGCCGGAGGAGATCCGGGACGCGCTGGAGCGCTTCGTCGACTCGTACGAGCCGGACACGGCGTCGCGCGAGGAAGTCGGCACGGTCAGCGAGTGCATGGACGGCATCGCCAAGGTCGAGGGCCTGCCCTCGGTCATGGCCAACGAACTCCTGAAGTTCGAGGACGGCACCCTCGGCCTCGCGCTGAACCTCGACGTCCGCGAGATCGGTGTCGTCATCCTCGGTGACTTCAGCTCGATCGAAGAGGGCCAGACGGTCCGCCGGACGGGCGAGGTCCTGTCGGTGCCGGTCGGCGACGGCTACCTCGGCCGCGTGGTCGACCCCCTCGGCAACCCGATCGACGGCAAGGGCGAGATCGAGAGCGAGGGCCGCCGCGCCCTCGAACTCCAGGCCCCCGGCGTCATGATGCGCAAGTCGGTCCACGAGCCGATGCAGACCGGCATCAAGGCGATCGACTCGATGACCCCGATCGGCCGCGGTCAGCGCCAGCTGATCATCGGCGACCGCCAGACCGGCAAGACCGCGGTCTGCGTCGACACGATCATCAACCAGGTCCAGAACTGGAAGTCGGGCGACCCGAAGAAGCAGGTCCGCTGCATCTACGTCGCCATCGGCCAGAAGGGCTCGACGATCGCGGGCGTGCGCCGCTCGCTCGAAGAGGCCGGCGCGATGGAGTACACCACCATCGTCGCGGCCCCCGCGTCCGACCCGGCCGGCTTCAAGTACCTGTCGCCGTACACCGGTTCGGCCATCGGCCAGCACTGGATGTACCAGGGCAAGCACGTCCTGATCGTCTTCGACGACCTGACCAAGCAGGCCGAGGCGTACCGCGCCGTGTCGCTGCTGCTGCGCCGCCCGCCGGGCCGCGAGGCGTACCCCGGTGACGTCTTCTACCTGCACTCCCGTCTGCTGGAGCGCTGCGCGAAGCTGTCCGACGACCTCGGCGCGGGCTCGATGACCGGTCTGCCGATCATCGAGACCAAGGCGAACGACGTGTCGGCGTACATCCCGACCAACGTCATCTCCATCACCGACGGCCAGTGCTTCCTGGAGTCGGACCTGTTCAACCAGGGCGTCCGCCCGGCGGTCAACGTCGGTATCTCGGTCTCCCGCGTCGGTGGCTCGGCCCAGACCAAGGCCATGAAGTCGGTCTCCGGCCAGCTGCGTCTGTCGCTCGCCCAGTACCGCGAGCTGGAGGCGTTCGCCGCCTTCGGCTCCGACCTGGACGCCGCGTCGAAGTCCTCGCTGGAGCGCGGCGCGCGCATGGTCGAGCTGCTCAAGCAGGGCCAGTACTCGCCGTTCCCGATGGAGGAGCAGGTCGTCTCCATCTGGGCCGGCACCACCGGCCGCCTGGACGACGTCCCGGTCGAGGAGATCCGCCGCTTCGAGCGTGAGTTCCTGGACAACCTGCGCATCTCGCGCAAGGAGATCCTGACCACCATCGCGGAGACCGGCAAGCTCGAGGACTCCACGATCGAGTCGATGATCGACGCCCTCGCCGCGTTCAAGCAGACCTACACCCTGGCCGACGGCTCGCCGCTGGTCACGGATGTCGCGGTCGAGAGCATGGACAAGGACGAGGTCGGTCAGGAGACCATCAAGCGCCACGTCAAGTCCGGCAACTGAGAACGGAGAGACCTGACCCATGGGAGCCCAACTTCGGGTCTACCGGCGTCGGATCCGTTCCGTGTCGGCGACCAAGAAGATCACGCGCGCCCAGGAGCTCATCGCGGCGTCGCGGATCGTCAAGGCGCAGCAGCGCGTCGCGGCGGCGAAGCCGTACGCCGACGAGCTGACCCGCGCCGTCTCCGCGGTCGCCACCTTCTCCAACGCGAAGCACCCGCTGACCGAGGCGAAGCCGGGCGCGAGCCGTGCCGCGGTGCTGCTGGTCACGAGTGACCGCGGTTTCGCGGGCGCGTACAACTCCAGTGCCATCAAGGCCGCCGAGCAGCTCATCGAGCTGCTCAGCGGTGAGGGCAAGGACGTGGACCGGTTCGTCATCGGTGCCAAGGGCATCGGCTACAACCGGTTCCGCGGCCGCGACCTCGCGGGCGAGTGGAGCGGGTTCTCCGACAACCCGGAGTACACCGACGCGAAGAAGGTGGCCGGCGCGTTGATCGACGCGTTCGTCCTGCCGACGGAGGACGGCGGTGTGGACGAGATCCACATCGTCAGCACCGAGTTCGAGTCCATGCTGACGCAGAACGCGGTCGCGAAGCGGGTGCTCCCGCTCGTGGTCGAGGACTCGTACGAGGAGCCGTCCGGCGGCGCCTTCCCGCTCTACGAGTTCGAGCCTTCGGCCGCGGGGGTGCTCGACGCCCTGCTGCCGCGGTACGTCGAGAGCCGCATCTACAACGCCCTGCTCCAGTCCGCCGCCTCCGAGCACGCGGCCCGGCGCAAGGCGATGAAGTCGGCGACCGAGAACGCCGAAGAGCTCATCCGTACTTTGACGCGGCTTGCGAACAACGCCCGTCAGGCCGAGATCACCAACGAAATCAGCGAGATCGTCGGCGGCGCGGACGCCCTGGCCGACGCGACCGCGGGGAGTGAATGAGAATGACTGCCACTGCAACGCCGGCCCTGGCCACGGGCCGGGTCGCCCGGGTCATCGGCCCGGTCGTCGACGTGGAGTTCCCCGTCGACGCGATGCCGGAGATGTTCAACGCGCTGCACGTCACGGTCGACCTGACCGGTCAGGGCGAGGGTGAGGGCGAGGGCAAGAAGCTCCTCACCCTCGAGGTCGCCCAGCACCTCGCGGACGGCATGGTCCGCGCGATCTCGATGCAGCCGACCGACGGCCTGACCCGCGGTTCGATCGTGTCCGACACCGGCTCGGCCATCTCCGTGCCGGTCGGCGACGGCACCAAGGGCGTGGTGTTCAACGCCCTCGGCGAGCCGCTGAACGTGCCGAAGTCGGAGTTCACCGTCACCGAGCGCTGGCCGATCCACCGCAAGGCCCCGGCCTTCGACCAGCTCGACTCGAAGACCGAGATGTTCGAGACCGGCGTCAAGGTCATCGACCTGCTGACCCCGTACGTCAAGGGCGGCAAGATCGGTCTCTTCGGTGGTGCGGGCGTCGGCAAGACGGTCCTCATCCAGGAGATGATCGTCCGTGTCGCGCGCAACCACGACGGTGTGTCGGTGTTCGCGGGCGTCGGCGAGCGTACCCGTGAGGGCAACGACCTCATCGACGAGATGAAGGAATCGAACGTTCTGGACAAGACCGCGCTGGTCTTCGGCCAGATGGACGAGCCGCCGGGCACCCGCCTGCGCGTCGCCCTGTCGGGTCTGACCATGGCGGAGTACTTCCGCGACGTGCAGAAGCAGGACGTGCTTCTGTTCATCGACAACATCTTCCGCTTCACGCAGGCCGGTTCCGAGGTCTCCACGCTGCTCGGCCGCATGCCGTCGGCGGTCGGCTACCAGCCCACGCTGGCGGACGAGATGGGTGTGCTCCAGGAGCGCATCACCTCGACCCGCGGTCACTCGATCACCTCGATGCAGGCGATCTACGTCCCCGCGGACGACCTGACCGACCCGGCTCCGGCCACGACGTTCGCGCACCTCGACGCCACGACGGTGCTCTCGCGTCCGATCTCGGAGCTCGGCATCTACCCGGCCGTGGACCCGCTGGACTCGTCGTCCCGCATCCTCGACCCGCGGTACATCTCGCAGGAGCACTACGACTGCGCGACCCGCGTCAAGGGGATCCTGCAGAAGTACAAGGACCTGCAGGACATCATCGCGATCCTCGGTATCGACGAGCTCTCGGAAGAGGACAAGCTCGTCGTGCACCGCGCGCGTCGCATCCAGCGGTTCCTGTCGCAGAACACCCACGTCGCGAAGCAGTTCACCGGTCTCGACGGATCGGACGTCCCGCTCTCCGAGACGATCGAGGCGTTCAACGCGATCGCGGACGGCAAGTACGACCACGCCCCGGAGCAGGCGTTCTTCATGCTCGGTGGTCTCGACGACCTCGAGAAGAAGATCGCCGAGCTCGCCAAGGGCTGAGGCGGCACGTTGTGAGGCGCGAGGGGCGGTCCGGTACGGGCCGTCCCTCGCCCTACGCGGACGGCATCCGTTCTTGGGGCGGGTTCCGTGCGCACCGCGACTCGCCTTCGGGCGGGTCCGTCGCGGACCCGGATTCGCCTCCGGGCGGGCCGGATTCGCCCAGGCGGGCCCGGCGGCCGCGGTCCCGGTTGGAATCGGGGTCCGCGGGACCGATATTCTGACAGCATCCCGCTCCGGAGATCCGGTGCCGGGACACGGGCAGGCGCGCGGCGTCCGTCCGTACGACCTGAGGAGCCACGTTGGCTGAGCTGCACGTCGAGCTGGTCGCGGCCGACCGCAAGGTGTGGTCGGGCGAGGCCACGATCGTGGTCGCCCGGACCTCCGATGGCGACACCGGTATCCAGCCCGGACACACCCCGGTCCTCGGAGTGCTCCAGTCCGGCCCGGTGACCATCCGCCAGGCGGACGGCACCACCATCGTCGCCGCGGTCCACGGCGGCTTCGTCTCGTACGCGAACAACGAACTGTCGCTGCTCGCGGAGATCGTCGAGCTCGCCGACGAGATCGATGTCGCCCGTGCCCAGCGCGCTCTCGAGCGGGCCGGTCACGAGAAGGACCTCGCCGCCGAGCGCCGGGCGGACACGCGCCTGCGCGTCGCCGGCGTAGGCGTCGGGCACTGACGCCGGAACGAACCCAGGCGTCGGCCGAGACCGGTACGCGGAACACGAGGAGGTCTGACGAGATGGTCCTCGTGCTGCTGATTGTGGTCGTGGCCGTCGTCGTGGCGACCGCCGCCGCGATCGGCGCGTTCGCCGTACGGCGCCGACTGGTCCAACGTCCCGGCGGGACGTTCGACTGTTCGCTGCGCCGTCTGCCAGATGTACGCGCCGCCTCCCCGGACGACGGGGAGGCGGGGCCCGCCGCGGCGTCGTCCGGGAGTTCGGTCCCGGAGGGCGCCGCTGCTGATTCCCCCGGACTTGCCGGAGCCGCGGGTCCGTCGGCCGCCGGGGAGTCCGGCGGCGACGCGGAGCCGCCGCTCGCGGTGCCGCCCCTGGACCACGGCAAGGGCTGGGTCTTCGGCATCGCGCGGTACAACGGGGACCGCATCGAGTGGTTCCGGGTCTTCTCCTACTCCCCGCGCCCGCGCCGGGTGCTGGAGCGCCACGACATCGTGGTCATCGAACGCCGCCTGCCGGTGGGCCAGGAGGAACTGGCGCTGCTCGCCGGGTCGGTGGTGCTGGTCTGCAGCCACAACGGCGTGCTGCTCGAACTCGCGATGAGCGAGGACGCGCTGACGGGGTTCCTGGCCTGGCTCGAGGCCGCCCCACCCGGTCAGCGCGTCAACGTCGCCTAGGCGGTGTCCTCGGACACGGCCCAACCGCGGCTCAACGGTTCGCGCCGGGCACCCACAGGACGTCGCCCTGCTCGCGGTTGGCGTGCCGGGCGAGGATGAACAGCAGGTCGGACAGCCGGTTCAGGTACTTCGCGGTGAGCGCGTTCATGGTCTCGCCATGCGTCTCCAGGGCCGCCCAGGTGCTGCGCTCGGCGCGGCGGGCGACCGTGCGGGCCTGGTGCAGCAGGGCCGCGCCGGGGGTGCCGCCGTTGAGGATGAAGCTGCGCAGCTTGGGGAGTTCCTCGTTGTAGCGGTCGCACGCCGCCTCCAGGGCGTCGATGTACGACTCCTCGACGCGGAGCGGCGGGTACTTCGGGTCCGGCACGATCGGCGTGCACAGGTCCGCGCCCACGTCGAACAGGTCGTTCTGGATGCGGGTCAGGAGGGCGACCACGTCCTCCTCCAACGCGCCCGTCGCCAGGGCGACTCCGATGACCGAGTTCGTCTCGTCGACGTCGGCGTACGCGGCGAGCCGGAGGTCGTTCTTGGACGTACGGCTCATGTCCCCGAGCGCGGTCGTGCCGTCGTCGCCGGTGCGCGTGTAGATGCGTGTCAGATTGACCATGCGCCCAAACCTACGCGGCGTGTCAGCAAATGAACGCGGGGGTGTCACCAGGTTGCGACATGCGTTCGGTGGGGCTCGTGTGAGCCCATACGATGCCGTGATGGACAGGTTCCGGGTGACCGGCGGGGCGAGGCTCGCCGGCGAGGTGCGTATCACGGGCGCGAAGAACAGCGCGCTCAAGCTCATGGCCGCCGCATTGCTGGCGGAGGGGGAGACCACCCTTGAGGAGGTCCCCCGGATCCTCGACGTGCAGATCATGAGCGAACTGCTGCGCCGCCTCGGCTGCGTGGTCGAGGGGGAGACCAGCGGGACGGTGCGTATCGACGTGCCGGCGTCGCCGGGGTACGAGGCGGACTACGACCTCGTGCGCAGCATGCGCGCGTCCATCTGCGTCCTGGGGCCGCTGCTCGCCCGCTGCGGCGAGGTGCACGTGGCGTTCCCGGGCGGCGACGCGATCGGCTCGCGCGGGCTCGACATGCACATAGACGGGCTCGTCAAGCTCGGTGCGACGGTCGAGAACGAGCACGGCTACCTGATCGCGAAGGCCCCCAAAGGCCTGGTCGGGACGCCGGTGTGGCTGGACTTCCCCAGCGTCGGCGCGACCGAGAACATCCTCATGGCGGCGGTGCTGGCGAAGGGCACCACGGTCATCGACAACGCCGCGCGCGAGCCGGAGATCGTCGACATCTGCACGATGCTGACGGAGATGGGCGCGAAGATCGAGGGCGCGGGCAGTTCGACGATCGAGATCCACGGGGTCGAGGGCCTTTCGCCGATCGTGCACCGCACGGTGCCGGACCGGATCGTGGCGGGGACCTTCGCGGTGGCCGCGGCGGTGACGCACGGGGACGTGACGGTGCGCAACGCGCGGCCGGAGCACCTGGAGATCGCCCTCGACAAGCTGACGGTGTCGGGCGCCTCGGTCACCTCGACCGACGACGGCTTCCGTGTGGTGATGGACCGGCGGCCGGGGGCGGTCGACGTGGTGACGCTGCCGTACCCGGGGTTCGCGACGGACATGCAGCCGCAGTTCGCGGTGCTCAACGCGGTCTCGGACGGGCACGCGATGATCACCGAGAACATCTTCGAGGCGCGCTTCGTCTTCCTCCAGGAACTGCTGCGCCTGGGGGCGTCGATCCGCACGGACGGCCACCACGCCATCGTGCGCGGCGTCGACCGGCTCTCCGGCGCCCCGGTGCTGGCGACGGACGTGCGGGCGGGTGCGGGGCTGGTGCTGGCGGGTCTGGTCGCGGACGGCGAGACGCTGGTGAGCGGGGTGCACCACATCGACCGCGGCTACGACGACTTGGTGAACCAGATCACCGCGTTGGGCGGCTCGGTCCTACGTGAGCCGGAGCCCGAGTCGCGCTTCTGAGGGCCGCGTACGGCCATCTGAGGGCCCGTCAGTTTAATTGCGGGGTGGGGGCCGCCGTCAGTCCGGATAGCGCGTCAGGGCCAGCCTGGCGGCTTCCTCGTCCGGCGGCCACACCATCACCCGCAGGCCGTCGGTGGTCTCGACGAGGGTGCAGCGGATCCCGTCCGTGGTCAGGGCGCGGCACAGGCGCCTGCCGTGAGTCCGGTCGGCGGGCGAGGCGACGGCGACGAGCAGGCCGTAGTCGTCCTCCGTACCCTGCTTCGGCACGCGCGGGACGAGCGAGTGCCCGCGCCCGAAGGCCCAGCGCAGCAGCAGGACGAGCACCGCCATGACGGCCAGTCCCACCAGCGGCGTGAGCAGGTACGAACGGTCCATTTCGCCTCCCCTCCAAGACTGCCGCACCAGGCCTGCGAGGTACCAGCGGCGTCGGCCGATCGAGTGGCCGTTACCCTCGCGAGGAGGAGTGCCCGTCAGCGCAGGCAGGATCGTATCCGCGGCCGTGCGGGCGACGGGGGCACGTTCGCATGTACGAGAGAGGTTCGACGTGACGAAGAAGATCGCCGTCATCGGTGCCGGGCTCATGGGAGCCGGCATCGCCCAGGTGTCGGCCCAGGCCGGGTACGAGGTCACGCTGCGCGACGTCACCGACGCCGCGCTGGAGCGCGCACAGGGCGGCATCCGCTCCTCGTACGAGAAGTTCGTCGCCAAGGGCAGGATGTCCGCCGAGGACGCCGAGGCGGCCCTCGCGCGGCTCACCGTGACGACCGACCTCGAGGCGGTCGCGGACGCGGACCTGGTCGTCGAGGCGGTCTTCGAGAAGATCGAGATCAAGCAGGAGGTGTTCCGCGAGCTGGACCGGGTGGCCAAGGACGGCGCGGTGCTGGCGTCCAACACCTCGGCGCTCCCGATCACCCAGATCGCGGCCGTGACCTCGCGTGCCGAGCAGGTCGTGGGCACGCACTTCTTCTCGCCCGTCCCGCTGATGCAGCTGTGCGAACTGGTGCGCGGCTACAAGACGTCCGACGAGACGCTGGCGGTGGCGCGGGCGTTCGCCGAGGGCGTCGGCAAGACCTGCATCGTGGTCAACCGCGACGTCGCGGGCTTCGTGACGACGCGCCTGATCACCGCGCTGACCACGGAGGCCGTACGCCTGTACGAGGCGGGCGTCGCGACCGCGGAGGACATCGACGTCGCGTGCAAGCTGGGCTTCGGCCACGCGATGGGCCCGCTCGCCACCATCGACCTGACCGGCGTCGACATCATGCGCAATGCGACCAGCAACATCTACGAGGAGACGAAGGACGAGAAGTTCGCCCCGCCGGAGCTGCTGAACCGCATGGTCACCGCGGGCGACCTCGGCCGCAAGAGCGGCAAGGGCTTCTACTCGTACGAGTGAGCCGTCCGGTGATCCGCCGCGATTGATCCGCGTGAATTCCACAAGGTCAGTTTGCGCGGAACTGCCTTGAGGCAGATGAGATGTAGGCGACACGTCGGCGAAGGCCGGTCCGGGAATGATTCCGGACCGGCCTTTGTCGCTGAAAGGGGTGAATTTCCTCAAGAATTCGGAGCAATCGGCAACCCCGATGGTCTGATGAGGAATCAAAAGAATACGAGAGACCCTGCGAGCAGTCCCGATCGGAGGAGGCGGCATGCATGTCTGGGGCGACGACCGCGAACTGCACCTGCGCGGCACGTTGGACGTCCACTCCGCGGCGGACGTCCGGCAGCGCGTGCACGCCGCCGTCGACGGGGCCGACGGCGATTTCGTGCTGGACGTCTCCGGAGTCGACGCGCTCGACGCCACCGGCTTGGGCCTCCTTGTCGCCATACACCGCCGGGCCGGCCGCCGAGAACGCCGCTTCGTCCTGCGCGGCGTGACACCCCCCGTGCACCGCGTCCTGGTCATCACCCGCCTGCACCGAATCCTCGCCCTGGAAAACGCCATCGCCGCCTGACGGCGTCCGGGAGCAGCCGCCCGCGACACTCCGGGACCGCCGACGGGGCGGAGGCCGACCTTGGGGGCCGTCCTGGGGCCGTCACGAGGGCCGCGAACGTGCTTGGTGCCACATTCCGGTGGAGGGCGAGCCGCGGTGGGGCCGACAGTGTGTCAGGTGGGGGGCCGATATGTGGCGGGGCACACTCTGCCCAAGCTCCATTACCCGTCAGTACACTCCGAGGTAAGCAGGGCCGCGCCGGGTGCGGCGCGCGCCGGACCCCAGAGGATGTGCGGGGCCGGTAGCCGTCGCGGCCGTCGGGGCCCGGAACCCTCCCGGAGGTCCCCCGTGGCGAGCCAGACGCCCTCAGCTCAGCCTTCCCCCGACCGGCCGACGCGTGACCGCCCTTGGGTCATGCGTACGTACGCGGGCCACTCCTCGGCCAAGGAGTCGAACTCCCTCTACCGGCGCAACCTGGCCAAGGGTCAGACCGGCCTGTCCGTCGCGTTCGACCTGCCGACGCAGACCGGGTACGACCCGGACCACGAACTCGCGCGCGGCGAGGTCGGCAAAGTCGGCGTACCGGTCTCGCACATCGGCGACATGCGACAGCTCTTCGACGGCATCCCCCTGGAGGGGATGAACACGTCGATGACCATCAACGCGGTCGCGCTGTGGATGCTCGCGCTGTACCAGGTCGCGGCGGAGGAGCAGGGCGCGGACATCGCCAAGCTCAACGGGACCACGCAGAACGACATCATCAAGGAGTACCTGTCGCGGGGGACGTACGTGTTCCCGCCGGGGCCGTCGCTGAAGCTGATCACCGACACGGTGGCGTACACCGTCTCGAACATCCCGAAGTGGAACCCGATAAACATCTGCAGCTACCACCTGCAGGAGGCCGGGGCCACGCCGGTGCAGGAGATCGCGTACGCGATGTGCACGGCGATCGCGGTGCTGGACGCGGTGCGCGACAGCGGGCAGGTGCCGCAGGAGCGCATGGGCGAGGTCGTGCAGCGCATCTCCTTCTTCGTGAACGCCGGTGTGCGTTTCGTCGAGGAGATGTGCAAGATGCGGGCGTTCGTCGAGCTGTGGGACGAACTGACGCGCGAGCGCTACGGCGTGCAGGACGCCAAGCAGCGCCGGTTCCGCTACGGCGTGCAGGTCAACTCGCTCGGCCTGACCGAGGCGCAGCCCGAGAACAACGTGCAGCGGATCGTGCTGGAGATGCTCGCGGTGACGCTGTCCAAGGACGCGCGGGCGAGGGCGGTGCAGCTGCCGGCGTGGAACGAGGCACTGGGACTGCCGCGTCCGTGGGACCAGCAGTGGTCGCTGCGCATCCAGCAGGTTCTCGCCTACGAGTCGGACCTGCTGGAGTACGACGACATCTTCACCGGCTCGGTCGTCGTCGAGCGCAAGGTCGCCGAACTCGTCGCGGGCGCCAAGGCGGAGATCGACCGCGTGCAGGCGATGGGCGGCGCGGTCGCGGCCATCGAGTCGGGCTACATGAAGTCGCAGCTGGTCGGCTCGCACGCGGCCCGCCGCGCGCGCATCGAGGGCGGCGACGAAATCGTCGTGGGCGTGAACAAATTCGAGACGACGGAGCCGAACCCGCTGACGGCCGACCTGGACACGGCGATCTTCGTACCGGACGCGGCGGTGGAGTCGGCGGCCGCCGAGGCCGTGCGTGCGTGGCGTGCGGAGCGCGACCAGGCCGCGGCGGACGCGGCACTCGACCGGCTGCGCGTGGACGCGCGGGCGTGGAAGGCGACCGGCACCAACGCCGCCGTGAACCTGATGCCGGCGACGCTGGAGTGCGTACGGGCCGGTGTCACGACGGGTGAGTGGGCGGGGGCGCTGCGCGACGAGTTCGGCGAGTACCGGGCGCCCACCGGGGTCTCCGGGGTGGTCGGCGTGCAGGAGGGCGGCGCGGAACTGACCGCCGTACGCGAGGCGGTGCGCACGACCGGTGAGGAACTCGGCGGCCGCCTGCGCCTGTTGGTCGGAAAGCCCGGGCTGGACGGGCACTCCAACGGGGCGGAGCAGATCGCCGTGCGGGCCCGCGACGTCGGGTTCGAGGTCGTCTACCAGGGCATCCGGCTCACGCCGGCGCAGATCGTGGCGGCGGCGGTCGAGGAGGACGTGCACTGCGTGGGGCTGTCGATCCTCTCGGGCTCGCACCTCGAACTGATCCCCGACGTCCTGGAGCGCATGCGCGCGGCGGGCCTCGACGACGTTCCCGTGGTGGTCGGCGGCATCATTCCGGCGGCCGACGAGACCGCGCTGCTCGCGCAGGGCGTCGCCGCGGTCTTCACGCCCAAGGACTTCGGCATCACGGAGATCATGGGCCGCATCGTCGCGGAGATCCGGAAGGCCAACGATTTGGCGGTGTGATGCCGCCTGTTCGGCGTTGCCGGGCGCCGATGTCGGTGGTGGCCCCGTGGCACGTTTCGTGGTCGGGAACGTGCCCGGGGCCGCCGGCGTCTCCGCGTCGGCGGGCGCGGTGGTCCGGCGTGGAACCGCAGGTGTTCCTTCGGGTGGGCGTACCGGAAGGCGCCCTAGCTGTTGAGTCGAGCGTTTGATTGCCGTGAGAATGTCCGGCGTCCGCTCGCACCATGATTGACGGTTTGGTTCGGGCGGATTGTCGGCATTGCGACCGGCCGGGTGACGTCATACGGCTACGCGCGTTGTGGAGAGTGGGAGAAGGTTTCGTCTCGGGCGGCACCACAGCCACATCGCGATGGCACGCTGAGAAGGTGTGGCGGGTGGTCGGGAGGCGCGGCACACTGATGATCCACATTCAGGCCGTACGGCTTCGTACGGACTGGGCGGCCGGGAAGACTCCGGCAGGGGGCGGTTGCACGGAGCGGGACGGGGACTGAGGAGAGCCATGGACGCAACCCCGCGGGGAGTCGGCGACGAACGCCCGGCCCCGCAGGGCAGGGGCGCTGCCGCGACCGGGACGCGCGACGACAGCGCGCCGGTCGCGGGAGCGGCGGATGCGGCAGGCGCCGCGACGGCCGATGCGGCGGGGGCCGAGGGGTCGCGGAGCGACGAGCGGCTTGGCGACAACGGGCTTGGCGACAACGGGCTTGGCGACAACGGGCTTGGTGGCGAGCGCGGTGCGGATGAGCGCACTGTGGACCAGCACGATGTGGACGAGCACGCCGCCGAAGCGCGGCGGGGCGAGCGCATGGGGCGGGCCGAGAGGGTGCGCCGCGCGGTGGAGGCCGAAGGGCCGGCAGGTGTGCTGGGCAGCGACCTGAACGGGCGCGCCGATGTGTCGGCGGGTGAGTACGCCGGGGACGGCGTCGTGGGCGGCGCCGACGGCGCGCGTACGCACGATGCCGCCGGTACCGGCGCGGCGGAGGTTCCGTCGGTTTCCGGGGACGGGCCGGTGCCTCGGCGCGAGCGGCCGGGCCGGGTGGAATACCCGTGGCGGCTGGCCCGGTTCGACGACGCCGAGGTTGAAACGGACGACCGCGCGCCCGAGTTCGGGATGGGCGCGGCGGACGGTGCCGAAGGGCGCGATGCGCCACGCGATATGCCGCGCGACGCGCGACGCGACGGAAGTGCCGGACACGTGTCCGGCGGGCCGGTGTTCGAGCGGTTCGGGGCCGGTTCGTACGCGTCCGACGGGCACGACTCCGGCGGCAACGGAGCGAACGGCCACGGGGCCAACGGGCGCGCCCCCGGTCCTGGATCCGACGGGTATGCGCGCGACGGTCTGAACAAGGCGTACGAGCAGCCCGTTCCCGAGCCGGGGGCGGGCGCGGGGACCGATGCGCGGGCAGGGCGTACGACGCCTTACGTCGGCGAACCGGCGGACTCCTCCGGCGGCTTCGAGGGCATCGGCTCGGCGGGTGCGCATGCGGGCCCGCCGATCGGGGCGTACCCCGCCCACAACGCGACGCCCGGACCCAACGCGGTCGTGCAACTGGCCGTCGGCGAGCACCTGCTCACGATCGGTGGCCCGGACGGCAGTGAGGTCGTACCGCTGCCCGCGACGTCCCGCCCTCTTCCGGTCCGCGCTCCGGTCGCGCCGCGTTCGACGGGGTATCCGCCGCTGGGCAGGCAGGCCGAGATCGAGGAGCTGCGCGGACTGCTCGCCCGCGGAACGTCGGTGCGGGTGGGCGGGCCCGCCGGGATCGGCCGCAGCACGCTGCTGAAGTACCTCGCGTCCGGCGATGCCGCCGGCGCGCCGGACGGCGTCATCGCGCTCAGCGGCCACGGGCGCGGTCTCGACGACCTGCTGCAGCAGTTCCACGACGCGTGCTTCTCGGGGGAGCCGTACCGGCCGACGCGGGCCGCCCAAGCCGAACTCCTGTCCGGAGTAGCCGCGTTGGTGGTCGTCGACGACCTCGACCTGTCGCCCGACGAGACCGAGGAACTGCTCGGCATCGCGCCCGAATGCGCGTTCCTGGTGGCGTCCAAGCCCTCGGCGGAGGGGATCGACGCCGCCGTACGCGCGGAGTCGCCGTTCTTCGAGATCACCCTCGGCGGACTCCCGCAGGAAGCGGCGTTCGCGCTGCTCGCGCGGGCGGCCGGACGGGAGTTGGACGACGAGGAGCTCGGCTGGGCGGCAGCTCTGTGGTTCGAGGTCGACGGGCATCCGGGCCGCTTCGCCCAGGCGGGTGCGCTGCTCGCGAGGCTTGGCACCGGAGTGGTTCGGCCCGAGAGCGACTACGACGACGAATTCGGGCTGCCGATACCGGAGTTGCCGTCCCCCGGTGAGCCCCAGTTGTTCGTGCCGAGACTCGTTCCGCTGTTGTCGCGACCGGCTCAGCAGGTGCTGCGACTTGGTGCGGCGCTGGACGGTGTCCTGCCCGACCCCGCGCACCTGCCCGCGCTGACCGGCGCGGTGGACGCGCACGGGGCAGCCGCCGAACTCGTCTCCGCTGGACTGGTCGTCCTGGAGGGTGGTCGCCACCGGCTGGCCGGCGGGGTCGTCGACGAGTCGGTGGGCGTGATGCGCGGCCCGTCCTCGTGGGCGGTCGCCGCGATACAGCACTTCACGTGGTGGGCCTCGCATCCCACGGTGACGCCCGCCCAGGTCGCCGACGAGGCGGACGTGATCCTCGCCTGCCTGCGCGAGGTGGAGCGGCTGGGCAAACTCAGTTCGGTACGCGTGCTCGCGCGCGCCGCCGCACCGGCCTTCGCGTCGGCGTTGCGGTTCGAGGCCTGGCGCGACTGCCTGGAGATCGGCGCCGCGGCCGCGGCGGCTTCCGGCGCGGTCGGCGAACAGGCCTGGTTCCGTCACGAGTTGGCCGTACATGCGCTGTGTACGGGCGAGCCGCAGCGGGCCCGCGAGGAGGCGACCGCCGCGACACGGCTGCGCGACGCATCGGACAAGCGCGGGCTGGCCGCGGACCGGCGCATCCTCGTACTGTCCGGCGAACGGCCCGGTGCGTTCTCGACGCAGGAGGCCGGTTCCGCGGCGCTCGGTCGGCGCCGGGCAATGTCGGCGTCCATGGCGGGCAAGCGCGGCGTCATGACACTCGGCGCGGCCGGACTGCTTGTGGTGACGCTCGCCGTGGTCGTGGCCCTCGGCAGCGACGCGCCGGGCAGCGGCGGCGGGCCGACCGACGACACGACGGTGAGTGTGTCGGACGTACCGGTGGGAGACGGCAGTTCGCCGGTGGGAGCCGCGGTGCCCCCCGCTTCGCAGGCGGGCCGCGCACCTTCGACGGGGACGTCGGCAGGAGAGTCGGAATCGGCCACGCCGACCGGCATACGCAGCACCCCGGGTACCAAGTCTCCGTCCGCGACGGCGACCACCCGGGGGGCGACCACCGCGCCGGCCACCCAACCGGGCCAGAACCCCGGGCCGGGGCCGTCGCAGCCGCCGCCCGTGATACCGCCTCCGGTTACGTCGCCTCCGCCGACGCCGCCGAAGTCGACGCCACCGGCCAGCCCCCCGACGACCACGCCGCCGGAAACGACTCAAGCGCCGACGACTCAGGTGGGGACGGGCACTGCGGAACTGGCGGCGGTGAGTGTCGATTCGTCTGCGAGTTGACGCCGTACATAGCAACTCCGCGCTGGTTGGCTAGACTTCGGGGCGCGGCTCTGTGCGGTACTGATGCTTCCAACGGGGGAGGCGAGCACCTTGTATCTGTCGCCTGAGGATCGGGCGTACGTCGGCAAGCTGAAAATGGACCTGGCGTCGCTGACCGAGTTCGAGCGGAGCGTCCGGTCGGCGCTGGACGAACTTCTGGTCGAGACCGGCCCGATGGCCAAGTTCGGCGGACTCGGCGTCGCCGGCGCCGACCATGGAACAGGGTTCAACGAGGCGTACGCGATCGGTATCGTCACCGCCTTTGCCGTCGGCGATGTCAGCGACTTCCTGCGCATGCTCCACCGGCAGATGGAGGCGTTGGCGCTGACGATCAAGATGATCAGCGACGAAACCGCCGAGACCGACGAAGAGCGGCGCGCCCAACTCTCGAAGCTGTTGTACGGCGACAAGCCCGGCAGGGAGCCCTGGAACGCCGACCCGGCGCCGCAGGGTGCCGCCGTTCCGCCCGCCGCCGTTCCGCCGACGAACGCGGCGACACCCGGCAGCGTTGCCGGTACCGATGGCTGAGTATTGCGACCACACGGGGGAGGTGACGGCGCGTGGAGTGGGTGGAAACGAATTTTGAAGTCATGAGTCATGAGGCACTGCTTGGCCTGATCTCGGGAGGACACGGGGAGAGGGTCGCAGCGGTCGGACGGAGCCTGGTCAGTGCCGCGGACAAGATCCAGGAGGCGGCGGACGCGCTGCGGATGAAGTCCGGCCAGGTGGCCTGGGAGGGAGGCTCCGCCCAGGCGTTCCAGTCGTGGACGTCGGACCTGGTCACCGCGAGCTACCAACTGGCCGACTTCACCAGGGGGACCGGGACCAACGTCGAGATCGCCGGCAACAAGCTCGCCGAGACGGTGAAGACGATCCCGAAGATCTCGGCCGAGGACGTGGCGCTCCTGAAGGTGATGGAGGACAACCCCGTCGCGGCCGCGATGTTCGACCCCGTCACCGGCGTGACCGCGTACGACCAGGCCAAGGCGGCGGTGGAAGGACCTCGCCTGGAGGCGGTCCAGCAGATGCACGCGCTCGCGTCGACGTACGTGAGCGCGGCCCAACAGATCGGCCGGCTGCCCAAGCCGCAATTCAGGCCGCCATTGGATCAGTTCGGCCTGGGGCCGCGCCATGATGACTACGAGGACATCGGCGGTGTCGCCGGTGTTGCGGGTGCCGCCGCCGTTGCCGCCGCCAGCCAGACTTCCCTGGCCGGCGGACCGTCAGGGAGCGGACTCGCCACCCCGTATACCTCGCCTGCGAATTCGTCGGTAGGCGCCTGGCCGCCACCGCAGAGCGCCGGCGCACCGCCGGTCGTCACCGCCGGTCAGCTCACGCCGGGGGCGCTGCCGCCCGGCTCGAATCTGCTGGCTCGGACGCCGCCCGCGCCCACCACGGCGCCGCATCCGAGCGCGCCGAACCTGGGGCAGGGCAGCGGCTCCGGACCGAACACGACCGGCCCGACCGCGCCCGTGGTCGGTCGGCCGCCGGGGGCGGTTCCGCCGTCAACTGGTCCCGGTCGGGTCGGCGGGACAACCGGGGGCACGAAAACCTCCGGACCGGTACGCGGCGGGACACCCGGCATGGCCGGGGGGACCTCGGGTGGCCAGGCGCGCCCGGGCACCACGGGAAGCGGACGTACACCAGGGGCTCCCGGTCTGCGCACCGGTGGCATCGAAGGCGGTACGACGCGACCCGGTCAGATGGCCGGGCCGGGTGAAGCCCGCCCCGGGACAACTCCACGGACAGGCGTTCCCATGGGAGGTGTTGGCGGGGCCGGTGCGACCGGCACCGCCGGGTCCACGAGTCGGACCATGGCAGGACGTCCCCCGATCGGGACGCCGGGCGGCGCGGTCGGCGGGGACCCGGCGCGCGGCGGCGCCGCGAGCCGAGGGCAGTTCTCCTCCGGTGGCTCGGGACTGCGTTCCGGACCGGGCCAGTCGGCACACCCGGAAGGCACCACGCCGGGCAGTGCAGGTCAACGCTCCGCCCGCCCGATGGGCGGGATGATGGGGGCGGGCGCAGGCGCGGGTTCCGACGAGCGTGCTCGCCGTCGCCGGGCGGACTACCTCGAAGAGGACGAAGAGACTTGGGGCGACGGGCAGCCCGGCGGAGCCGTACCTCCGGTGATCGGCTGACGTGTGCGCTCCTTACGAAGTGGTCGAAGCAGATTGCTCTGCGGGATGGGTGCGGCGGTCCTGCTGACCGTCACGGGGCTGGTCGCCGTACCGACGGCACGGGCTGCCGTGGAACCGATGCGACCGAAGCAGTGGTACCTCGACAAGTGGAAGATCGACGAGGTATGGAAGACCACGCAAGGAGAAGGGGTCACGGTCGCCCTGATCGATTCCGGCGTCGACTCGACCCACCCGGACCTCGTCGGCCAAGTCGTCGGCGAGCCGTACGGCACCGGTGACGCCGACAGTCCAAGGGGCCACGGGACCGGAATGGCCTCGCTGATCGCCGGTACAGGGCGTGGCGCGGACGGCCAGGGCATCATCGGGGTGGCACCGAAGACGAAGATCGTCTCGTACAACGTCGTCATGCCCCTGGCGGGCATGGATTTCACCTACGAGCGTGCTGTGCGCATGGCTGCTGATTCTCCCGCGAAGATCATCAGCGTTTCCAAGGGCGACCTGTCGTCTCAGGCACTGGCGGACGCCTACGCCTACGCGTTGAGTCGCGGCAAGCTCGTCGTCGCTTCGAGTGGCAACCTCGGTGTTCCGTCGCCGATTCCGCCGTATCCGGCCGCCTATCCCGGCGTCCTCGGCGTCGGTGGGTACAGCAACGGCGGCAAGCTCTGGGCCGGGTCGGTGCATGGCTACTGGGTCTCGCTGGCCGGTCCAGCCGAGGACGTTCCCGCAGCCTGCACCGGTCCGACGCGCTACTGCCTTGGCGACGGGACCTCTTCGGCAGCCGCCCTCACCTCCGGTGTGGCCGCGCTCCTCTGGGCGGAGCACCCCGACTACACGGCCAACCAGATCATCAAGGTCCTGACCGACTCGGCCAACAAACCGCTGGAAGGGCCCGTGCCGAACGACGCCCTCGGCTACGGCAACGTCAGTCCCCGCAACGCCCTCAACTGGACGGGGGATCCGGGCCCGCCCGACGTGAACCCCTTGGTGGGCAAGCGAGGCAATCTCCCGACCACCGCCCCCTCGGGGCAACCCGCGCCGTCGACCGCCCCCTCCGCCGCACCCGCACCCGCGCCCGCCTCGACCACACCGGCCGCGGACACCGCAGCCGAAGCGGCCGCCGGAGACGATGACGGCGGCGGTTCCGACAGTCTCGTGCCGGTCGTCGGGATCCTCGTCGGCGGGGTCGCGGTCCTCACGGTGATCGTGTGGGTGTACGTCCGCTCCCGCACCAACCGCCGAGGCCCTCCCGGGGCAGGCCCGCCACCCCCAGTGCCGACGCACGGGCCCCCGCCACCACCTCCGCCGTATCGCTGACCCCGGCGAGTCGAACGTCCAACTCTCAGCAGGCCGGGACCAGTTCGGTGACTTCCGCCTCGGTCAGCACCCAGACGTCGGGGACGTAGCCGGTCTTGCCGCCGGGTGTGGTGACCTTGTCCCACAGCGTGGTGGCAAGGCCGTTGCGGCCGTACACCTTCGGCCCGGTGGCGTGGCAGATCAGGGTGACCGCGCTGTCGTACTCGATCCGCACGACGAAGTCACCGGTGTGCGCGGGCGCCGAACGGACAATCAGGCCCTGGGGGTTGCGCGTGTACGCGGTCTTCCCCTGGGCCACGTGTTCCGCCGTCGTCGATGCCGCGCCGGAGGCTCCCGGGGCCGGGGCCGGCTGGCCCGCCGGGGGTCGGCCCGCCTGGGTGCCGGGCGAAGCGGACGCGGCTCCCGGCGATCCGGGTGCCGCCGAACCGGCGTCCGGGGAACTGGAATCGGCGGTATTGGCGCTGGGGGTACCGCCGTTGCCCGAGGTCAGAACCACGATCACCACGACGATTGCGAGCGCAACCGCGATCCACATGCCCCGGGACAACCGGAGTCCGCCCCCCGCGCCCGGTGTCTCGTCCCCATCGCCCTTGGGCCGCCGTTGCACCTGGTTGCGGAGCCAGGAAAACAACGAGGGCGCCTCGTCGGCCACTTATGGCCCTCCTCGGTCGAACTCGCCTGTCCGAAAACCAGGCTACCTACCACGCAGCGATCCGGTACGGGCAAATCCGGCGATTAGCCGGAAAGTTGATCGCCCGTCAGCCGACTTCCATCCAGTCGTTTCGCTTCACGGCACCCCGCGGGCAGGGTCGACAGCAGTACCGCCCGCGGCGGCTCAGCGGCTCAGCCATGCGTCGACGTGCTGCGACGTGACGTGACGCGCGCTGATACGAAGGCGACGCGCGCTGAGCCGAGGCGGCAGGAGGCGGCGCGCGGCCGCTCAATCCACCCGCTAGAACAGCTTGAGCTTGTCGTCCTCGACGCCGCGCAGCGCGTCGTAGTCCAGGACGACGCAGCCGATGCCCCGGTCCGCCGCGAGGACCTTGGCCTGCGGCTTGATCTCCTGCGCCGCGAAGATGCCCTTGACCGGCGCGAGCAGGGGGTCGCGGTTGAGGAGTTCGAGGTAGCGGGTCAGCTGCTCCACGCCGTCGATCTCGCCGCGGCGTTTGATCTCGACGGCCACGGTGCCGCCGTCGGCGTCCTTGCACAGGATGTCGACGGGGCCGATGGCGGTCGGGTACTCGCGGCGTACGAGGGTCCAGCCGTCACCGAGGGTGGTGATGCGGTCGGCGAGGAGTTCCTGGAGGTGTGCCTCGACGCCGTCCTTGACGAGGCCAGGGTCGACGCCTAGTTCGTGCGAAGAGTCGTGCAGCTTCTCCTCGATGGTGATGATCAGCTTCTCGCCGGTCTTGTTGATCACCGTCCAGGTGCCCTCTTCCTCCTTGAGGGTGCACGGCGGGCTCATCCAGTTGAGCGGTTTGTACGCTCTGTCGTCCGCATGGATCGACACGCTCCCGTCGGCCTTGACCATGATCAGGCGCTGGGCGGAGGGCAGGTGGGCGGAGAGCCGTCCCGCGTAGTCGACGGTGCAGCGGGCGATGACGAGACGCATGGGCCCCAGCCTAACGGGCGGGGCGACAGTGGCCGCCCGGGACGGCCGGACGGCGGAAGTCTTCGACGCCACCACGGCACGGGTCGGCAAGTGGCCCGGAGCCGAGAACAACACCTTGGATCGCGTGCAGGCGCCGTTCCCATCGAGGAGCGCCGGTGGGACGGGGCGGGCGGTCCGTCGCCGGGTCGGGCGACCCGCGGCTCTGGTACATCCCGTGCCGACTGACTTACGGTGAGTCAAGCCTTCTGGCCCGTAAGCCAGTTGGTGGGAGGGAGTTCAGTATGTCGCTCGATGTGCCGCCGGGTCTTCTGGCGCAGGCCGAAGCCGGGGACGTCAACGAAGCCGAATTCGTCGAATGTATCCGCACTTCCTTGCCCTACGCGTGGGACCTAATCGCCGAGTTGGTAGTCCGACTCGACGTGGACGGCGGGGAGTTCGCCGACAACCAGGTGCCGCCGCCGGATGAGGAGGCGCGGGGGCAACTGCTGCGCGCGCTCGCCAGCGACGCCATCCGGGGTGCGCTGGAACGGCATCACGGTGTGAAGCTGGCGTTCCAGAACTGCCATCGCGTCGGGGTGTTTCCCGCGGGTACGGAGGAGACCGCGCGGTACCGCGCGTTCACGTCGGTCCGCGGTCAACTGCTGAACCAGTCGCCGCTTCTGCGGGACTGCTGAACCGCTTCGACAGAACACCGGCCGGGCCTGTTGCCAGCAGGTCCGGCCTGCGGTTTGCTGAGCTGAGCGAGCGCTAGTAAATGATCTACCGCGGTCTCGACCGCCCCCGCAAGTTCCCTCTTCCGACCTCATCAGGGGAGCTCATGGGCATCATTCAGCCTCTGCACCGCCACGCACAGCAGAGCCCCGACAAGCCCGCGCTCGTCGAGGGCACCGCGACCGTCACGTACCGCGAACTGCGCGACCGCGTCGCCCACAGCGCCGGCGCCCTCCAGGCACTCGGCCTCGGCGACGGCGAGCGCGTGGCGATCCTGTCGCTCAACTCGATCCGCTACATCGAGGTGCTGGCCGGCACGATCTGGGCAGGCGGGGTGCTTAACCTGGTCAACATCCGGTGGAGCCCCATCGAGATCGCCTACTCCCTCGACGACTCCGAGACGAAAGTGCTCGTGGTCGACGACGTGTTCGCCCCCATGGTCCCGAAGCTGCGCGAGCTGAGCAAAAGCCTGGAGACTGTGGTGCACTTCGGCGTCGGGCCGACCCCCGAGGGCATGCTCGCCTACGACGACCTGTTGGCCGACTCCGCGCCCGTCCCCGACGCCGGGCACGGCGGCGGCGACCTCGCCGGCATCTTCTACACCGGCGGAACGACCGGCTTTCCCAAGGGCGTCATGCTCAGCCACACCAACCTGTTGACGTCCGTGATGGGCGGCCTGGTGGCCACCGCGCGCCTGCGCGACGGCGAGGACTCGTCGGTGCTGCACGCGGCGCCCATGTTCCACATGGCGGGCTTCGGCACCTGGCTGATGGCCTCGGTCATGGGCATCAAGCAGATACTGCTGCCGTTCTTCGAGCCCAAGGCCGTCCTGGAAGGCGTCGAGAAACACCGGGTCACCGAGATCTTCCTGGTGCCCACGATGATCCAAATCGTGCTGGACCACCCGGACTTCGCCAAGCACGACCTGGGGTCCATCCGCTTCCTGTCGTACGGCGCCTCGCCCATCAGCGACGCGCTGCTGGAGCGTACGTCGCAGGCGCTGCCGGACGCGCGGCTGTGCCAGGCGTACGGCCAGACCGAGTTGTCGCCCCTCGTCACCATGCTGCTGCCGGAGGACCATGAGGAGCGGAACCCCGGCCGCCTGCGCTCCGCGGGCCGCCCCCTGCCGCACAACGAGTGCCGCGTCGTCGACCCCGACGACAACGAGGTCCCGCGCGGTGTCGTCGGCGAGATCTGCGCGCGCGGCGACCACGTCATGCTCGGCTACTGGAACCGCCCCGAGGAGACCGCGGAGGCGCTGCGGGGCGGCTGGATGCACTCGGGCGACCTGGGGTTCATGGACGACGACGGATACGTGACCGTCGTCGACCGGCTCAAGGACATGATCGTCACCGGGGCCGAGAACGTGTACTCGGCCGAGGTCGAGAACGCCATCAGCGCGCACCCGGCGGTCGCGGCGTGTGCGGTCGTGGGCGTACCGGACGAGCGGTGGGGCGAGCGCGTGCACGCGGTCGTCGTGCTGCACCAGGGCGCCGAGCTGACCGAGCGGGAGCTGCGCGACCACACCCACGGGCTCATCGCGGGCTACAAGTGTCCGAGATCGGTGGAGTTCGTCGACGAAATGCCGCTGACGGCCGCGAACAAGGTCGCCAAGAACGTGCTGCGCGAGCGCGTGAAGGCCGCCGCGGCCGCGACATCCGAGGAGGCCACGTCATGACCACATCCGTCGAGTCGCCGGCGGTCAAGCCGGTGCGCGAAACGTTTCCCTCGCTGAACCCCGCGAACGGCGCCGAGATCGCCCGCTACCCGGTCGACGGCGAGCCCGAGGTCGCGGACGCCGTCGCGCGCGCCCGCAAGGGTGCCGAGTGGTGGGCCGCGCTCACCCCCGGCGAGCGCAAACGCCGCCTCGGTGCCTGGGCCGCCACCATCACGCGGGACCGGCGGGCATTGTGCGAGCTGGTGCACGAGGAGAACGGCAAGCCGCGCGACGACGCGTTCCTCGAGGTCCTGCTCGCGCTGGAGCAGCTCACCTGGGCGGCGAGCCACGCGGGCCGGGTCCTGCGCCGCCGCCGGGTCGCCGGCAGCCTGGCGATGATGAACCAGGCCGCGACCGTCGAGTATCACCCGCTGGGCGTCGTCGGCGTGATCGGGCCGTGGAACTACCCGGTCTTCACGCCGATGGGGTCCATCGCGTACGCCCTCGCCGCCGGCAACGCCGTCGTCTTCAAACCGAGCGAATTCACCACCGCCTCAGGGGTGTTCCTGGCGGACTCCTTCGCCCGCGCCAACCCCGACGCGGACACCGGCGTCTTCCAGGTCGTCACCGGGTTCGGCGCCACGGGTGCCGCGTTGTGCTCCGCCCGCGTCGACAAGGTCGCGTTCACCGGGTCGTCGGCCACCGGCCGCAAGGTCATGGCGGCGTGCGCGCAGAACCTGACGCCCGTGCTGATGGAATGCGGCGGCAAGGACGCACTGATCGTCGCGGAGGGCGCGGACGTCAAGGCGGCCGCGGACGGCGCCCTGTGGGGCGCGCTGGCCAACGCCGGCCAGACCTGCGTGGGGATCGAGCGCGTGTACGTCGTCAAGGGCCTCGAAGACGCGTTCATCGACGCGATCCGCGAAGGCGCGGCCGAACTCAAAACCGGTGCCGACGCCGAGGACCGGGTGTACGGGCCGATGACCATGCCCGGCCAGATCGACGTCGTACGCCGCCACATCGAGGACGCCATCGCCAAGGGCGCCACGGCCGTGGTCGGCGGAGTCGACTCCGTCAAACCGCCGTTCATCGACCCGGTGGTGCTCGTCGACGCACCCGAGGACAGCGCCGCGGTGTGCGAGGAGACGTTCGGCCCGACCATCACGGTCCGGACCGTCGCCGACGCGGACGAGGCCGTGCGGCTGGCGAACGCGACCGACTACGGGCTCTCCGCTTCGGTGTACGCCGGCAGCGCCCGCCGCGGCGCGGAGATCGCCCGGCGGCTGCGTACCGGCATGGCCTCGGTCAACGCGGTCATCGCCTTCGCCGGAGTGCCGGGTCTTCCGTTCGGCGGCGTCGGCGAGAGCGGGTTCGGCCGCACGCACGGCGAGGACGGGCTCAAGGAGTTCGCCCGCGCCCAGTCGGTCACGCGCAAGCGCTTCTCGGCGCCGCTCGACCCCACGACGTTCAGGCGCAGCCCCGCGACCATGAAGGTGCTCGACCGGTACGTGACCCTGAGGTTCGGCAGGAAGTAGCCACAAACACAAGCCGGTTGCCGGTGTGGGGCACGCCTGCGCGTACCGCCGCGGAGGCAAGTGTGCGCGGCCCGCCGCGTACAGCTGACCGCGTACAGCTGACCGAGTTCAGCACCGCGCGCACGGCCCCGCACCGGCGTTCGGTTCCCGGCTCCGGCACCCGGACGAAGGACGAGACGCCATGCCGTCGCCCCCGCACGACGGCCGTGCGCCGCGACACCAGGTCGCGCCCGGTCAGGACCCGCCGCCTCGAAGACGGTCGCGCCGCTACGCCTTGCTCGCGATCGCCTGCGTGGTCGTCGTCGGCGCCGCGGGCTTCGTCACCGTGCGCACCTTCGAGGACGACCGGCCCGCCGGCGACGGATCCCTCTGCTGGGGCACGCTCGCTCCCGCCGAAATCGGCGAACTGCTCCCGCAGAGCAAGCAATACCGGGACACCGCAGGGCCGTTGGGCTATCCGGCGGCCCCCGAGGAACGCTGCGCGATCTTCTCCGGCACGACCGGCACGGTGTTCCCCGAGCTGGAGTTCGTCATCTACCGGGGGTACGACGCCCTGGTCCGCGACGACTGGTTCGGCCCCGATTCCTCCGTCTCGACGCCGCTCGGCAACAGCGTGCTGGGTGCGGCGTCCGGCTCCGAGGGGTGGGTCGAACTACCCAAGTGCATGCCGCGGGACGGCGAGCGCTACGCCCAACTCCGGGTCAGGATCCCGGTTGCCCGTCAACTGCTCGCCGAGACACTGGTGCGGACCGCCAACCGGGTACGGACGCAGGCCGGGTGCAGCGAAGGCAGCCTCCCGCCGCCCGAACCCCGCCCCGAGCGGCCTTCGTCGTCCTTCGATGCCGCGACACTCTGCGGGATCCCGCTCGCCCCCTCACTGCTCGCCGCGCGAACCGACTGGGTGCAGTTGTGGAGCGGCCGAGACGAGCGGCACGAGGACTGCATCGTCGTGGACGGGTCGGCGGAGACGCCGTCGCAGTCGCAGCCGTTGATCCGCGTCGAGGTCTACCGGGACGAGCTCGCCCGTCTCGAGATCTCCCAGCGGCGCGGCAACCAGAAGGCGGGCGAGGTGGCGGAGGCGACGTACAGCTACGGGGGAACGGCCGCGATGTGGGCCATTTGCGGGAACGGGGCGGTGTCGTACATGGTCGGCGTGAAGGCCGCCGCAGGCCCACCAGGAGCTGCGGGTCCGTCCGACGCCGCACATCCACCCGGCGCGGCGGCAGGCCTGCCCAGCGCGGCCGACCTGCTCTATGCGGTGATCGCGGGCAGTCGCGAACGAGACGGCTGCGAATGGTCGCCCCGCGCTCCCACGCCCGGCCCCTCGTCCCAGCCCTAGGTCCAGCCCTGGCCCCGGCGTCGGCCCTTGCCTCACCCCGTGGTTTGCCTCACTCCGTGGGCGAGCAGCCGGCCGACCCGACTCCTGCGGCTGCCGCGCCCGAGCGTGGTCAGCCGCGCCGGGTCACCAGCCGGTAAGTCAGCGTACGCCGGGCCCAGTTGGTGGTGACCCGGCCCTCGGCGTTCTTGTACCAGCTGTTGCAGTCGGCGGCGAACGCGGTGCCGCGCAGCGCGGCGGCGAGGCGGTCCTGGTGCCGGTCGAACGCGTCCTGCGCGACCTCGTGGACGCCGCCCTCGCGGATCTTGCCGAGGATGAACGCCGCCTGCGACTCGATCATGTGGATGATCGAGTTGTGGCCGAGGTTGGTGCCCGGCCCGTACAGCATGAACATGTTGGGGAAGCCGGGCACCGTGATGCCGAGGTACGCGGCGGCGCCGTCCTTCCACACGTCCTGCAGCGCCACGCCGTCGCGTCCGGTGATGTCCATCGGCTTGAGGAACTCGGTGGCCAGGAACCCCGTTCCGTAGATCACCGTGTCCACTGGGCGGTGTACTCCGTCGACGGTGTCGATGCCGGTCCGGATGACGCGGCCGACCGGTTCGGTGACCAGCTCGACGTTGTCGCGCGCAAGCGTCGGGTACCAGTCGTCGGAGATCAGGATGCGTTTGCAGCCGATGGGGAAGCGTGGGGTGAGCTTCGCGCGCAACGACGGTTCGGTGATCTGCTTTTCGAGGTGCTTGCGGGCTGCGAACTCGGCGAGCTTGGCCAGCCTGCCGCCCCTGATGGCCCAGTAGATGACGGTCTCGGCGCGAACGTACGTGAGGCCGCGCAGGAACAGCCGGACGGGCGCCACTTTGTCACGCAGGGTCAGTTCGCGGCGGCCGAACTCGCGGTCGGGCTTGGGCACCACCCAGTTCGCGGACCGTTGGAAGACGAAGAGCTTTTCGGCCTGCCGGGCTATCTCCGGGACGAACTGCACCGCGCTCGGGCCGGTGCCGATCACCGCGACGCGCCGCCCGGTGAGGTCGTGGTCGTGCCGCCACTCGGCGGAATGGAAGGCGGTGCCGGCGAAGTTCCGGAGGCCGGGGATGTCCGGGTAGCGGGGGCGGTTGAGCTGTCCGACGCCGGAGACGAGTACGCGGGCGGCGTGCTCGTCCCCGGCCGCCGTGCGCAGGCGCCAGACCTCTTCGCTCTCGTCGAAGCGGGCGGAGACGATCTCGGTGCCGAGCCGGATGTGCGCGTTCAGGCCGAAGTCGTCGGCGCAGCGGCGTAGGTACGCCAGGATCTCGTCCTGCCGCGGGAAGCTCCGCGACCAACGGCCGTGCTGGGCGAAGGAATAGGAGTACAGGATGCTCGGGACGTCGCAGCCCGCGCCCGGGTAGGTGTTGTCGCGCCACACGCCGCCCAGGTCGTCGGCCTTCTCGTACACGGTGAAGTCGTCGATGCCCGCCCGGCGGAGCCGGATCGCCATGCACAGTCCGGCGAATCCGGCTCCGATGACGGCGACATGCCGCACCCGTGCGTCCGTCCCGGCGGCGTCCCGCCGCTCCTTCGTCTCCGGCACGATCCGCAAACCCCTCCGTCGGGTCCCGTCACCCGGTGCGGGACGTCACGGCCAGTACGGCTTGAGCACGTCGAACGCGTTGGGCAGTCCGAGCCGGAAGCGCAGGTCGTCCGCCCGCCGGAAGCCGGCCAGCGCGGGTTCCCGGTACATCTCCAGGACCCGTGCCGGCGTCGCCGGCGAACCGGCCGCCGCCAGCACGCCGTTGGCCGCTTTGCGCCCCGCCTCGTTCGCCCCCTCCATGGTGGCCAGGTTGACCGAGACCCGTACATAGTCCCCGGCGAGGAAGAGGTTGGGAATACGCGTCGTCGCCTCCGGCCGGTCGTCCCAGGAGCCGACCGTGTTGACCATCAGCGGCTCGTCGTTGGCGACGGACGGGGTGCCGGGCCCGGTGATGCCCGGGTCGAGGAACCACGAGTGGATCGCGGAGTCCGGTATGAGGGAGGCGCCGTTGTCGAGGTTGCCGCGGACCTGGGCGAGGACTTCGTCGACGATCTGCCGGGGGGTGCACTTGCGTGCGGAGACGCCGTACACGATGCCGGGGGAGTCCCAGTCGGAGAGGTCGAGCGACAAGCAGTCCTGCACGCTGCCGTCGCCGTACGTCGCCGCGAAGTCGTCGCGCCAGAACTGCCCTTGCGTGAGCCCGGTGACGGCCCACGGGGAGTCCATGAAGGCCAGGTGTCCGTGCGTGATGGGCGTCCTGCGCTTGAGGTAGATCATCAGGCCGTTCATCCAGTCGGTCTGGAGGCGGCGCAGGCGGCCGAGAGCGGGGTCGGCGGCGACGAGCGCGGGGCTCATCAGCGGTACGGCCCGCTCGACGGGTACGGCGAGGACGTAGTGGTCGGCGTCGATCGTCCCCGCGTTGCCCTGCGGATCGGTCATGCGCGCACCGGTGACGCGGCCGCCCGCGTAGTCGAGCCCGGTGACGGTCCAGCCGACCTTGAACTCGACGCCCATCGAGGTGAGCAGGGCGTGCCAGGGGTCGATCCAGGCCTCGTTGGTGGGGCCGTTCAGCACGCGGTCGGGTGCGCCGTCGTTGCCGCGGCCGAGCATGGTCCACAGGAAGATCTCCACCATCATGGTGATCGTGCGCGTGCTGGCGACGTTCTCCTTGGCCGCGACGAGAGTCGAAGTGAAGGACCGGACAAGGATGTTGCGGTATGCCTCCGACATCCGGTCCATCTGGAGGTACTCGGAGTACGGCATGTACTCCCACTGGTGCCGCCGCCGCAGGTCGCCGCTGGTGAAGAACACGATCATCTTCTCCGCCCAGAAGGCGATCTCCCACCACGGCACCTGGCCGGCCACACTGGCCATCGTCATGAGTGCGGCGCGGATCGCCTCCGGGGTGAGGTCGTCGAGTCCGCTGGGCAGGACGAGCCGGTTGTCGGGGCGACCGGCCTGCGCGAAGATCGCCTCGGGCGCGTCCACGAGGTTGTCGTGCACGCCGTTCGGATTGCCGGGGAACGGGATGCGCCGCATCGTGTCCGGCACGTTGAGGTAGAAGCCGGGGAAGAAGCGGAACCCGTGCTCGCCGGGCAGGTCCCGGCGGCCGCCCGTGCCGGTGCCGGTGACGGGGATGCTGCGCGCCTTGCCGCCCAGCGACTTGCGCTCGTACACCGCGACCTGGAAGCCGCGTTCGGCCAGTTCGTGGGCCGCGGTGAGACCCGCCATGCCGCCGCCGAGGACGGCGACGCGGCGGCCGGGTGTCGCGGCGACGAGTGGGGCGCCGAACGCGGGGGCGGCGAGGGCGCCGGTGCCGCCGAGGGCGACGCCGGCCGCCGCCGCGCCGCCGACGCCTACCGCGCTGGACACGAACTTCCGCCGGGTGGGCGGGATTTGCTTCCGCGTGGTGGCGGGCGGCGCAGCCGTGTGCGGCGCGGTGCGGGGGAGGTGCTGCTCGTGCGTGGACACGGGGCCTCCTATGCGGGGTCTCTCCTCGGATCTCCGAAGACGCGGCCGTCGCCACGGCCGCCCTTGGGCTGTGCGGCGTGTGGAGTGCGGGAGTGCCGCCTCAGACCGGTGCTAACCGACACATGTGTCGGCAGGATGCAAGCCGACTATGGCGCCCGTGATACAGCGGGTCAAGAGATGTACCGTTGCCTGTTTTTGACGGAGCGTCAGTGGATCTCGACAGGCTCCGGCGCGTGCTTCGGCCCGCTTCGGGGGCGTGGAAGCCGGCGCCGCGGCAGGTGTGTCGGCAGACGTATCGGCAGGAGCCTCAGGGGCGCGTCAGGGGCGAATCGGCTGCCGAATCGGCTCGTGTGGTGCGGCCGGACCCGGTCGTCCGGCGGGCCGGCGAGCCGAAAGGCTAGGCGGTCGGCGAATCCGGGGGCGAATCCGGGAGCGAATCGGGCAGCGGGCCCGGGAGCGAGTCGGGTGCGGCGTCGCCCGGTGGGTTCAGCCGCTCCAGGCCGCCCCAGAGCACGTTCGCGGCCATCGTCTCCAGCGTCGCGCGCGGCGTCTCCGGGTGGTGCGCCCACCACTGGGCGACCCCGTCCAGGCTGCTGATCAGCAGCTCGATCAGCACTTCCGCCTCGGGGGACCGCGGATCCAGGCCGGCCCGCTCGGTGTCGTGCGCCATCATGGCCATCACCGACCGCGTGCGCGTCTGCCGGATTCCCCAGCGTACGGCGCTCAGTTCGGGGTCGCCCTCGTCGGTCTGGTCGAACAGCAGGCGCCGGGCGACCGGATTGGCCTCGGCGAAGTCGAAGTACGCCGCCACCGTGGCCCGCATGCGGGTGTGCCGGCCGCCGCGTCCGGTGATGGCCGCACCCATGTGCGCGACCAGGGTCGCGTTCTGCTCACCCAGCACGGTCAGGAACAGGACGCGTTTGGTGGCGAAGTGCTCGTACAGCACGCTGCGGGTGACCCCGGCGGCCTCGGCTATCTCGCCCATGGAGGCGGCCCCGTAGCCCTTCGCGCCGAAGACCGCGAGCGCGGCGTCCTCGATGCGGCGCCGACGCGCCGGACCGGGCATGCGGCGGCGCACCGCGGAAGGCGGCGTGGTGGGCGCCCCTGCCGAGGGGCGGTCCGGGTGCGGGAGGGCTGCCATGCGCTCAGCGTAGCCGCGCAGGGGGTCTTGTCCGGGGCGCTGTGCCGGGTTTAGCGTCACCAAGAACCGACGTGCCTGTCGGTTGAGATCTTCCGGTGCGACCTTCCGGTTCCGCGCCCTTTCTCAGGTTCCGCGCCTCCTCGCAAGTTCCGTGTCTTCCGCGGGTTCCGTGCCTTCCGGAAGTGACACGTCCCGCAACGGCCCGTTCCCGCACGGCGATTCAGGGGGATTCCGTGAGCGAAGAGCACGTCGACGCCATCGTGGTCGGGGCCCGCTGCGCCGGATCGGCCGCGGCCACCGCACTTGCCAGGGCCGGCCGCCGAGTGGTCGCGGTCGACGCGGGCAGATTCCCGTCCGACACGGTCTCCACGCACCTGCTCTTCGCGGGCGGGGTCGCCGAACTGGACCGGCTCGGCGCCCTCGAACGTGTCGAAAAGCTGGACCCGCCAAAGCACTTCGACGCGTACATCGGGTCGCCCGATGCCGAAGTGCGCGGCACCTACTCGCCCGTGGACGGCATCGCGTACGGCATGTGCGTGCGGCGGCCCGGACTCGACTTCGCGCTGGTCGAGACGGCGCGCGCGGCCGGGGCCGAGGTGCGCGAGGGCGTCAAGGTGACCTCGCTCGTGCGGGAGGACGGCCGCGTCGTCGGCGTACGCGCCACCGAGCGCGGCGTGAACGGCGAACTCACCCTGCGGGCACCGCTGGTGATCGGCGCGGACGGACGGCGCTCGACGGTCGCCCGGCTGCTCGGCGTCGACGTCCCCTACCTGTCCAACGCCAACGAACGGGCCGGCTACTACGCGTACTACGAGGACCCGCGCACCGAATGGCAGGGCACCGCCGCGATGTGGCTCGAAGGCCGTGAGCTGGGAACCGCGTTCCCCACCGACGGCGGGCTCGTGCTGGCCCTCCTGATGCCGCCCAAGGAGCGGGCGGACGCGTTCCGCCTCGACCTGGAAGGCGAGTACGACCGCACGGTGGCGTCGATCCCCGGCCTGGCGAAACGCCTCGCCGGTGCCACGCGCGCGTCGAAGATCGTGACCTCGGTCGAACAGCCCTCGTACTTCCGCAAGTCCGCGGGACCCGGCTGGGCCCTGGCCGGAGACGCCGGGCACTTCAAGGACCCGGTCACCGCGCAGGGCATCCGCGACGCGCTGCGCTTCGGCCGTCTGCTGGGCGAAGCGGTGGCTCCCGTACTCGGCAACCCGGAGCGGCTGGACCGCGTGGTACGCGCGTGGGAACGCCGCCTGGTCGCCGAGTGCCGCGAGACGTACCACTGGACCAACCGCTTCGCCCGCGCGGACGCGGTGAACCCCCTCCAGGAGCAGATGCTGCGCATGCTCGCCCGGGAACCACACGGCTCCCGCCGGCTGCTGGATGTCTACTCGCGCGTGCGTAAGCCGAGCGGCCTGATGACCCCGGGCTTCGTCGCCGCCTGCGCGATCGGTGCGATGCGCCGGCGCGGCACCGACCGCAGGGCCCTCCTGCGCACGATCGTCGGCGAACTGCGTACCGAAGCCGCCGTCAAGCGCGACCTCTCCCGCCTCGCCCGCTCCGACGACCGGACGAAGTGACCGACAGCCAAAGGGCCTTCCCGAACCGCGTGGGACGTGCACCCGGTGCGCCGCGCGGGATCAGGCGACCCTGACGCTGTGCGGTCCCACCCGCACGGTCACCTCCACCTCACCCCCGAGCGCGGCGGCGTAGGACCGCAATGTCTCCAACCCCATCGACTCGACCCGGCCCCGTTCGATCTGCGAGATTCGAGCCTGGGTAACCCCGGGAACAGCGGCAACTTCGCTCTGCGTCAGTCCGAGGGACGGAGCTCGGCAAGGTGGTAGCCGGCGATGTACGCAGTGGTGGCGGTTTGGGCGGCCGCGAGGACGTCCGGATCGGCCATCAGCGGGCTGAGCCGATACGCATCTGCCTTCACGTCCTGCCAACGACGAGCAGTCACTTGGATTCCTTTCGTTCTTGCAGGTAGCGGCCGTAACGCAGCTCTGCCGACGGGAAGGCACGAACTTTCCGGCGAAGTCGGTGCGCGGCAGATGGGGGTGCGATAGAGCGCGTCAGCGCCGGGCTCTCACTGTTCCGCGTCGGCGCGGATCTCCGGGAGGACCTCTTTCCCCAGCCTGTGGATGTTGTCGAGGGTGCGTTCCGGCCGGCCGGCGCCCTCGGCGAAGAGGAGGTGGCGGCGGATGCCCGTGGCCTCGGTGGTACGGCGCAGCGCGGCGATGACGTCGCGCGGCGCGCCGACCGGGTGGATCTCGCACAGGTAGTCCGTGTACGCGTGCGGGTCGCGCATGGTCCGCGCCCGGCCGTCGACCGTCTGGTGCGCGGACAGCCCCCGGTTGAGCCAGCGCGGCAGGGCTGCCTTGAGCTCGCGGACCGCCTCCGCCCGCGAGTCGGCGACCAGCGCCACCGAGGCGGCGGCGTGCTCGACGCCGCGCGGGTCCCGGCCGCAGGCGCGCGCGGCGGCGTCGTACGCGCTGATCATCTCGGCCTTCTCGCAGTCGTCGGCGTGCATGCCGAGCAGCATCGGCAGGCCCTGCCGGGCCGCCAGCGCGGCGGAGGTGGCCGATGTGCAGGCGATGATCGCCGGCGGGTGCGGTCGCGTCAGCGGCCGGGGCACCACCGGGACCGGCCGGAAGCGGAAGTGCTTGCCCTCGGCGCCCACCCGGCGCAGGGTCAGCCAGCGCATCAGGAGGTCGACGGACTCGGCCCAGCCCTCCTCGTCGTACCGCTCGATGCCGCTGCCGAAGACCTCCAGGTCCACCCACGGCCCGCCGCGGCCGATGCCCAGCGTGAAGCGCCCACCGGACAACTGGTCCAGCAGCGCCGCCTGCTCGCCGAGTGCGACCGGATGGGTGTTGGGCAGCACACTGATGGCCGTCCCTACTCGCAGCCGGTCCGTACGCCCCAGTAGCATTGCCGCAAACGTGACCGCTGACGGGCACAACCCGTACGGCACGAAGTGGTGCTCGGCGATCCATGCCTCGTCGAACCCGGCCTCCTCCGCGGCGCACCCCGCGTCCATGGCGGAGGTGAGCACCGTCCCCTGGTCTCCGGCCTCGAACTGGGCCGCGAGCAGGAAGATCCCCAACTTCATGTGGGCAGCCTCTCGGTATCCCCGCACCCGTCATAACGGGTGAAATCCCCATTGGGGCACGAACGGCTTGTCCGACCGGTCTGTGCCCGTTCGGCAGGGCCTGCAATACTCCCGGCACAGCGCAGGACTACTTAGCGGTAACCAGTGGGACCCGCACAGCAACCCTCAAGGCGTACTCCCCTCGGGGAGACGGCATTCAAGGAGCGCATGATGGCGCGTGACATCACAACGGTCGGCGTGGTCGGCCTCGGCACCATGGGTGCCGGCATCGTCGAGATCCTCGCCCGCGGCGGCGTCCGCGTCATCGGCGTCGAGGTGGACGACGCCGCGGTCGAACGCGGCCTCGCCCGGATCCGCACCTCCACCGCCCGGGCCGTCGAGCGCGGCAAGCTGACCGAGGACGAGCAGGCCGAGCTGTACGCGCGGATCAGCCTCGGCAGCGACCTCACCGCCGTGGCCGACGCCGACCTGGTCCTCGAAGCCATACCGGAGCAGCTCGACCTCAAGCAGGAGATGTTCGCCCAGCTCGACAAGATCTGCGGTCCGGACACCATCCTCGCCACCAACACCTCGTCGCTGTCGGTCACCGAGCTCTCGGTCGCCACCGGCCGCTCGGCCCGCGTCGTCGGCCTGCACTTCTTCAACCCGGCCCCGGTCATGAAGCTGGTCGAGGTCGTCCGCACGGTCGTCACCGAGCCCGACGTCCTGGAGGACGTCGTGGCGCTCGCCGAGAAGCTCGGCAAGGCGCCGGTCGTCGCGGGGGACCGGGCGGGGTTCATCGCCAACGGGCTGCTGTTCGCGTACCTCAACCACGCCGCGGCGATGTTCGAGGAGAAGTACGCCACCCGGGAGGACATCGACGCCGCGATGCGCTTCGGCTGCGGCCTGCCGATGGGGCCGCTCGCGGTGCTCGACCTGGTCGGCATCGACACGGCGTACAACATCCTCCAGCAGATGTACCGCCAGTCGCGAGACCGCCTGCACGCGCCCGCGCCGATCCTCAAGCAGATGGCCACCGCGGGCCTGCTGGGCCGCAAGAGCGGCCGCGGGTTCTACCGGTACGAGGCCCCCGGCTCGTCCGCGGTCGTCGCCGACACCGCGGCCGGCACCGCGGTCGCCGGGACGCCGCGCGAGATCGACTCCGTCGGCGTCGTCGGCTCCGGCACGATGGCGACCGGCATCGTCGAGGTGTTCGCGAAGTCGGGCTACACCGTGACCTTCGTCGCCCGCAGCGACGCGAAGGTCGGTGCGGTCACCGGCGCGCTCACCCGCTCGCTCGACAAGCAGGTGCAGCGCGGACGCCTCAGTGAGGAGGACCGCGACGCGGCGCTCGGCCGCGTCACCGGCACGACGCGCCTGGAGGACCTCGCGGACGCCGACCTCGTGCTGGAGGCGGTCGTCGAGGAACTGTCGGTCAAGCAGGCGCTGTTCGAGAACTTCGACGAGATCTGCAAGCCGGGCGCGGTGCTCGCCACGACCACCTCCTCGCTGCCGGTCATCGAGTGCGCGATGGCGACGAAGCGTCCCGACGACGTCGTCGGCATGCACTTCTTCAACCCGGCGCCGGTCATGAAGCTGGTCGAGGTCGTGCGCACGGTCACCACCTCGGACGACGTGGTGGCCACCGTCCACGAGGTGTGCCGGCGTACCCGCAAGCACGCGGTGGACTGCGGCGACCGGGCGGGCTTCATCGTGAACGCGCTGCTCTTCCCGTACCTCAACGACGCGGTCAAGATGCTCCAGGCGAACTACGCGTCGGCGGACGAGATCGACACCGCGATCAAGACCGGCGCGGGCTACCCGATGGGTCCGTTCGAACTCCTCGACGTCGTCGGCCTCGACGTCTCGCTGGCGATCGAGCGGGTGCTGTACGCCGAGTTCCGCGAGCCGGGCTGGGCCCCCGCGACCCTGCTGGAGCACCTGGTCACGGCCGGCTACCTCGGCCGCAAGACCGGCCGCGGCTTCCGCGACTACGCGAAGAAGTAGCGGCCAAGGGCGTCGAGCCCCGCTACGAAGGGCCGGCGGGCCCCGTCCCGGAACGGGGTCCGCCGGCCTTCGCGCGTCCGCCGGCCGGTCACCGGCCTCGTCCCGCTACCCTTTTCCCGTGCCACGTCGAAATCGCCCGCCGCGACCGGAACGCCCCGACCCGGGGGCCGGCTCCGGCGGCGGGTGGTTCGGGCTGGAGTCGCGGGAGTCGGGCCGCGACGGCGAGTGGATCGTCCGCCCGGTCTCCGGTGTCGCGGCGACCAAGACGTACCGCTGCCCCGGCTGCGACCACGAGATCCCGGTCGGCGTCCCGCACGTCGTCGCGTGGCGCGCGGACGGCCTCGGTACGGTCGACGACCGCCGCCACTGGCACCGCGCCTGCTGGAACAACCGCGGCAACCGCCACCTCCGCCGCCGCCCCGGCCGCTGACCCCGCCCGTTGACCCCAGGGCGGTACGCGCGGACAGCCATGCTTCGCCGCGACGTCGCCGGAACCGGTGGTGAGGGCCCGCGGGTCTGTGCGGGAAGGCGGCTTGGGGCGTACCGTTTTCGGTGATCCGGGGTTGCTCGGGGTGGCCGTGGGCGGACTGAGGTGGGGTGGCCGTGGGGCGGGGCGTGCCGGACAGCCGTGACGACGGAATGGACCACCGCGGACTGCTGCTGGGCGACGAGCGGGTGCTCGGCGAGGTGTACGACGCCTACGCGGAGTTCGTGTACGGAGTGGCCCTGCGGGTGACGGCGGATGCGGCCGTCGCCGAGGACGTGGCCTGCGAGGTTTTCGTCGCCCTGTGGGAACGCCCGTACGCCTACGACCCGTTGCAGTGGTCGCTGGCGGCGTGGCTGGTGGCCGCCGCGCATCGGCGGGCGGTCGAACGCGTCGGCCGTGGCGGCCAATCCGCGGCAGGGGTCGGCGGCGAATCCCCGGATGAGGACGCCGTCGCGGCGTCCCTGGCCGGCTTGGCGCCGGACTTACGGGACGTCGTGGAGCTCTCGTACTTCCAGGGGCTGACGTACCGCCAAGTGGCCGCCAAGCTGGGCGTGGTCGAGAGCGTGGTGGCCGAGCGGGTCCGAATCGGCCTGGTGCGGTGGGACGCCGCGGCCCGCGACGGCGCGGGCGCGGTGGCGGATGACGGGACGGAGGCGCGCTCATGACGGGGCTGCCGGCAGCGGTACGGGGGCGTGTCGTCGCCGAGGCCCTGCGCAGACGCGAGCCGTCGATCCCGACCGGAGCGCATGCGCGGGCGTTCGCCGAGGCGTTCGCGGGGCTCGACGCCCTGCTGCGGGACCTCAGCAGCGAGGAGTGGGCGACGCAGGTCGTGCACGACTGGGATGTGCAGCAGACGGTCGTGCACCTGATGGCCGGCGACGGGGCGGTGTGCGCCGCCGCGGGCGTGCCCGAGGCGATCCGACTGCCGCCGTACGAAGGCCCGTTCGCGTCGATGCAGCACTTCGGCGGGCCGGTCGGCGAGTGGGAGGGCCGCAGCCGCTACATCATGGCCCGGCACCACGGCAGGCCGTACCGCATGAGCTGGCACGCGTGGCGCGCGCAGGCGCGGAGCCTGCTGAAGTGCCGGGCGGCCCGGGAGCGCGACGAGACGCCTGTCCAGTACGCGGGGCGCATACTGCCGCTGGCCGACGCCTACCTCGCGCGCGGTTTCGAGACGTGGCTGCACGCGGACGACATCGGCCGAGCCGTGGGCAGGCGCTTCCCGGAGCCGTCGCCCGAACCCATGGCGCTGCTCGTCGAACTCGGCGTCGCCACACTGGGTTTGCTGAAGTCGCAGATCGGCGCCGTGCTGGTGATCGACGGGCCCGGGGCGGTCACCGCGGCACTGGGCAGTGGTGAGACCTCGGCCGAACTGCGTTTGAGTTCCTCGGACTTCTGCCGACTCCTGGGCGGAAACCGCAGGGTGGACGAGATCGACGTCGAGGTGCACGGGGACCCGGCGACCGCGGCCGCGGCGCTGGCCGCAGTGGCCTCGTTGGCGATTCTGTAGGGCTCCCGTGCGTGTTGCCCTCTGAGCGTGCGGAGCCGCCCCGGAGCGCACCAAGAACCGTCCGACAGGCGTCCCCGAGCCGTCTGGCGGCCACCACTGGGCCGTCCGAGAGCCATCCCTCCGGGTGACCCCCGTGAACCGGCAAACGTGGTAGAAGAGTTCGGCATGGGTGTTCTCTTCGACTATTTCCGGGCGCCGGACGCCGGTGCCGCAATACGCGCGCTGGAGCGTGACGGCGGACCCAAGGGGCGTGGCGGCCCGGGACAACCGGTCTTCGACGCGCTGGACGCCAAGGGCATCGACCACGCCGTCATGCTCACCCAGTTGGTCGACATCATCCGGGGGGAGTCGACCGACTTCACCACCGTCACCGCGTTGGACTTCGTGTCCGTGTGGCCGTCCTCCACTCCGCCGACCGGCGACGAGTGGACGACGCTCCCGGAGGGCTCGCCGTGGCGCGAAGGGCCGTGGATCGACGAGCTGGGGCAGCGCACCCTGGACGGGCTCGCCGACGCCGACGACGCGCGCCTGCCGGAGATCTCCGCGCGCTGGGGACGGGAAGCCGGCCTCGACGGCGACCTGGCCGAACTCGTCGCCGAGTTCGTCGCGCTGGCCCGGCGGGCCCGCGATGCCGGCGACCGCCTGTACTGCTGGAGCTGTCTCTGACCCGCCTCCGGACCGGTCCCCGTTTCCGGCCCGGTCTCCAACCTTCGCCGGTCCCGTTTCCGGCCCAGTGTCCGGCCCGTCTCCGGACCGGTCCCCGTTTCCGGCGCCGCCTTCAGGCCTCGCCCACGGCCACCGACGGCCCGCCGAGCGCGGCCAGGTACGCGTCCGCCCGCTCCGGGGTGTAGAACCACTCCTCGAAGTCCGCCGGATCGTCGAAGCCGTTGGCGAACCGGTCCGCGACCGCCTGGTGCGCCGTACCCGCGCCGATGAGCGTCAGCACGTGCGCCGGCGGCGGCGCCAGCATCGCGTTCGTCCACTTCGTGACGGCAGCCGCATGCGCCCAGTAGGCCTCGAAGGTTTCCGTCATCCACGCCCGGTCGAACTTCCCGGCGCCGCGCGCCTCGATGGCGGCCAGGTACAGCGCGGCGCACTTGGCCGCGTTGTTGGAGCCCTGGCCGGTGATCGGATCGTTCGCCACCACGACGTCGGCGACGCCCAGCACCAGACCGCCCGACGCGAGTTCCACCACGGGGCGGCGTACGGTCGGCGTGTAGCGGCCGGACAGCGTGCCGTGCGCGTCGGTCAGCGCCACACCGCCCGCGGCCCGGTCGTACTCCCACGGCACGAACTGCTTCATCAGCCGGAGTGTGAGGTCCAGGTGTGCCTGCGGGTCGCGGACGCCCTGGAACACGTCCAGCGGCCCGCCCGGCACCCCCTCGAAGAACAGGATGTCGCAGGGGCCGGACAGCGTCAGCGCCGGTATCACGAACAGTTCGCCGACCCCCGGCACCAGATTGCAGCGCACGGCCGGGAAGTCGTGCTCGGGGCGGGGCCCGAGGCCGTGCACGTACGACACCGCCAGCGACCGCATGGGCCGGGTGTACGGCGACCGCTCCGGATCCCGGTCGAACATGCCCGCGAGCGGCCCCTTCCCGGCGGCCAGCAGCACCAGGTCGAACCGGTCCGCGTACCACTCCAGATCGGCCACGCCCACCGGGTGCACCACCACGCTGCCGCCCCGCTCGGCGAACAGGTCCAGCCACGCGGCCATCTTGACCCGCTGGTCCACCGAGTGCGCGTACGCGTCGAGCCGCCCCACCCAGTCGACCGCCCGTCCGCCGTCCGGACCCGCCACCGACACCCCGAGCCCCAGGACGTCGGGGGCGGCCCCCGCCCACAGGTCGAGGCCGAAGTCCCGTTCGTGGGCCAGCGCGGTGCCGAACATGCACTGCGTGGACATGACCCGCCCGCCGCGGATCTCGTCGGCCGTGCGGTCCGAGACGACCGTCACGTCGTAACCCCGGTCCTGGAGGCCGAGCGCGAGCATGAGGCCGGCCTGGCCGGCACCGACTACCAGGATCTTCCGCAAGGCGAACTCGCTTCCGTGCACAGGAAATACCGGTGGGTCCGGGTCCTCCCACCGCACCCGGGTCGAGCCCGGCGGAAACCCGCCGCACCGGCCCGGAAGCTCAACGCGCGATCAGCGCCAGCGCGTGCGCCACCACCGTCACCAGCGTCTGCGCGGCGCTGTGCCGGTCCCGCGCGTCGCATTCCACCAGCGGCGTCGCGGGGCGCAGCGACAGTGCCTCGCGCAGATCCGCCACCGGGTAGATCGGCGCTCCGTCGAACGTGTTGATCGCGACGACGAACGGCAGCCCGCTCCGTTCAAAATAGTCCACCGCCGGGAAGCAGTCCTCGACCCGCCTGGTGTCGACCAGCACGACCGCGCCGACCGCGCCGCGCACCAGGTCGTCCCACATGAACTGGAACCGGCCCTGACCGGGCGTGCCGAACAGGTACAGCACGAGGTCGTCGTCCAGGGTGACCCGGCCGAAGTCCATCGCCACGGTCGTGGTCACCTTGTCCGGCAACCCGTCGAGCCGGTCCGTCGCCTCGCTCATGACCGTCATCACCGATTCGGTGGTGAGCGGTTCGATCTCGGACACCGACGTCACGAGCGTGGTTTTGCCGACCCCGAAGCCGCCCGACACGACGATCTTCGTCGAGGTGATGGGCGGTGCGCCCCCGCCGCGCCCCGCCACGGGCGGCGGGAGCGGCGGTATGCGGTGCGCGGGAATCGCCTCAGAGCCTGCGTAGTCCACCCAGAAGCCTTTCGAGCAGTGCGCGGTCGGGGGGTCCGGCTTCGCCGGCGGTCTGGTACACGCTGATGCGCCCCTGGGCGGCCAGGTCGCTGATGAGCACCCGGACGACGCCCAGCGGCAGGCCGAGCAGGGCGGACACCTCGGCGACCGAGCGCACGCCCCGGCACAGGACGATGATGGCCCGCACCTCCGGCATGTCGTCGCGCCCGACGTCGAGCGGCGACTCGGCACCGGATTCCGTGCCGGGCTCGCAGTCGAGCGAGGTGACCAGGGTTTCCACGAACAGGACTTCGCTGTAGCTGGTGCGACCGCGGGTCAGGGCGTACGGGCGTACCCGTCCGGTCCGCCCACCGAGCCCGCCCCGTCCCCCGTCGTCAGCGGCCATCGCGACTACCTCCCTGGTGTGGCGCCCGGTTCGTGGCTGCGGTGGAGCTCGGCGCGGAGGGCCGGGGTGAGAACGTGCCCGGCCCTGCGTACAAATGCTGTCATCTGATAGGCGATGACGGCCAGATCGCCGGTGCTGGAAGCGTGCACGCCGAGGCAGGAGCCGTCGCTGATGGACATCGCCACGACGTGCCCTTCGGCCATCGTCACGATCTCCTGGCGCACCTCGCCGAGGTCCATGACGCGGGCGGCCCCCTGCGCGAGACTCACCAGCCCGGACACGATCGCGCCGAGGCGCTCGCCGCCGGAGTCGCTGCCGCCCGCCGACGCGAGCAGCAGCCCGTCCGACGAGACGAGGACCACCTGCCGGATGCCGGGGACGTCCCGAGCGAGGCCGTCCACCAGCCACTTCACGTGGACGACGGCGGTGTCCTGGGTGTTCACCGGTGCTCACCTCCGGGTTCCGGTGCGGCGGATCGCCTGCTGGTGGATGGGGGGACCGCGATGTCGTCGTCGGCGGCCTGCCGGGCGGCCGCGCTGCCCATCTGGAATCCGCTGAGCCTACGCCGCAGTTCCTCGGCGGCGACAGGTCCGTTGTCCCGCTGCGGCGCGGGGTCCACGGCAGGTGCGGGCGCCTCGTCGGCGGGCCGGGTACGCGGCACGCGCTTGGGCAGGCCCGTGTCGGTGAGGCCGGGGCGCGGTTCCCCGGCGACCGGCCGCGGTTCCCCTGCGCCGGGGCGCGGATCGGCTGCGTGCGACCGCGGATCGGCCGCCGCGGGCTGCGGACCGGACGGCTCGATGTCGCCGGGCGTCCCGACCTCGCGCGGATCGATCGCGCGCAACTGGGCGGTCTCGTCCACCCCCCGGGCGACCCAGCGCTTGGGTAGCGGCGGTGGCCCGCCTGCGGCGTCCGCTGGCGGTGCGGATGTGCCCGCTACGGCCTCGGTCGCGGCGGCGTTCGCCTTGCCGGGCACGGACCGCTGCGGGAGCGCGCTGCCCGGTGTGGGCGAACTGCCCGATTTCGTACGCTTGTCGGCGCCCTTCTTGCCCGGACGCCTCGGCAGCGGCGACGGTCCGCCCGTGCCCGTCGCGTGCCCCGTCTCGCCGATCGGCGTCGGCGGCGCGGTGTCGGGCGTGGCGGACGCGGGGGCAGCGGCGGCTGCGGCCGCCGGGGTCTCGGCCGCGGCAGGCACCGCCGGTGCCGACATCTCCGGTGCCGACATTTCCAGCGCCGACATCTCCGCTGCCGCTGCCGCCGGCTTCGGCGCGGACTGGTGGCGTTCCTGGAGCGTGGACCTGCTCGCCGCCGCCGGGGGACGCCGGCCCGCACCCGAGGGGCCCGCGCGTTCCACGGCGCGTTCGTGGCTGATGTCGGCGGCCGACGGCGACGAGCCGAGCAGCAGCGCGGCGGGCAGCATGACGATCGCGGCGAGGCCGCCCTCGCGGCGCGGGCGCAACTGCACGCGCAGGCCGTGGCGTACCGCCAGCGCACCCACCACGAAGACGCCGAGGCCCGCGAGGTCGGACGAGGACGCCGCGGCGCGGCCGCCCTGGAGCTGCGCGTTGAGCTCGGGCAGCCGGTCCGGCGGCACGCCGAACCCCTCGTCCTCGACGGTGAGCAGGATGCCGCGGTTCTCCAGTGTGCGGCCCGCGACGCTGACCCGGGTGCTCGGCGGCGAGTAGGCCGCGGCGTTCTCCAGGAGTTCGGCGAGCAGGTGGCTGATGTCGTCCGCCGTGTGCCCGGCGAGTTCGGCGCGCGGGATGTGCCCGATGTCGACGCGCTCGTAGTACTCGATCTCGGACACGGCCGCGCGGACGACGTCCAGCAGCGTGCCCGGCGGCCGGTGGCCGTGGCGTTCGTCGGCGTCCGCCAGCACGAGGACGTTCTCGCTGTTGCGGCGCATGCGCGTCGCGAGGTGGTCGAGGCGGAACAGGTCCTCGAGACGCTGGGCGTTCTCCTCGGTGTGCTCCAGCTTCTCGATGACGTCGAGCTGGCGCTCGACGAGCGTCAGCGACCGCATCGACAGGTTGACGAACGACTCCTGCATGCGTTCGCGCAGCAGGTCGTCCTCGGCGAGCAGCAGCTGCTGGCGGCGCGTCAGGTCGGCGATCTCGGCGCCGCGGCGTTCGAGTTCGTCGGTCAGCCGGCGTTGCGCGTCGTCGCGCCGCGAGATCTCGGCACGCAGCGCGGCCACCTCACGGGCCACGAAGCGCCGCTGCAGCAGCGCGGATATCGCCCCCAGGACGATCGAGGGGACGTACAGCAGGGCGACGATCGAGGCGTGCAGCGCCGAACCGTCGGAGGCGAGGGTCAGGACCGAGATGACCGCGGCGATCACCCCGAGCACGGCGGCGGCCGTGGCGACGGCGATCGCGGGGGCGCTGACGGCGTCGACGGCATGCTCGGGCACCCCGCCCGCAAGCCGCTCAGGATCGGCGCCCGGACCGGTCCGGCCCCGCTTTCCCCCGGCCATCTTCGTCCCCTCCCGAAACATGGCTAGCGATCCTATCCTCACACTTCCGGGCCGTATGGTCCCGGTTCCGACAACTCCTTTGCCATGGACGGCTGTACGCAACCGTATGCAAATGGGCAAAAGGAGAGGCCCCGTCGGACGGAAACCGTCCGACGGGGCCTCGACACCCTCGCGGAAGTGTCGTACGCGCGGTCAGGAGTACGCCGTTTCGGCCGCCTGCCCGACGCGGGCACCCACCGCGCGCCGTGTCGTCGGGACGCTCACACGTCCCGCGACTTGAGGAGCGCGGCGGCACCGACCAGCGCCGCGGCCGCGTATCCGGCCATCAGGAGCATGCCCGGCCACGCGTTCAGCGCCGAGTCGATCTCGCCCGCCGGCGCGACCATGTTGATCAGCAGCGTCATCGGCGAGTAGTTGACGACCCATTCGCCGGCCTTGCCGGGGATGAACCCGCCGAAGATCGAGGGGACCAGCATGATGCCGAGCACGGTGGTGATGGCACCGGCCGAGTGCCGCAGCATCGTTCCGATGCCCAGGCTGAACAGGCCGATCAGTGCCAGGTAAGTGGCGCTGCCGACGACGCCCTTCACGACCTCCTTGTTGGTGGAGTCGCGCACCACGTCGCCGGGGAACATCGAGTCGCCGATGAGGTACGCGAGGTAGCAGGCCACCAGGCCGACCGCGAACATCAGCACGCCGAAGACCACCGTCTTCGCGGCCAGCACCGTGAGGCGGCGCGGGTACGCGGTGAGCGTCGAGCGGATCATGCCCGTCGTGTACTCCGCGGAGATGGTCAGCACGCCGAGCGACGCCGCCGCGATCTGCGCGATCATCACGCCGATCAGGGACAACGACACGCTCGGGTCCGGGCTCTCGTCCTCGTTGGTGACGGTGCCGCCGAGCAGCGCCGCCATGCCGACGATGAGCACGACCATGATGATCAGCGACCACATCGTGGAGCGGACCGTACGGATCTTGGTCCACTCGGACTGGAGCATGCGCGTGAAGTGCAGGCTCCCGGTGTGCTCGTGCCGGTACTGGCCCTGCGGCGCCGGGACCGGCGGGTAGTGCCCGTTGCCGTGCCCGTTCCCGTGGGGCGGGCCCTGCGGAGCGCCGCCGAGGGCGGGGCCGCCCGCGTACGCGCCGGCGGGCACCGGCTGCTGCGCCATCTGCGGCACCTGCGGCATCGCGGACGGCTGGTGCTGCGGCTGCTGCGGCGGTTGGGGAGTGGGGTTGGCCATGGCTCAGCCCTCGCTTCGCTGGATCGGGGCCTGCTGAGCCGACGGTGCCTGCGGGGTCAACTGCGGTTGTCCGGGCGGCGGTGCCCAGCCCTGCTGCGGCGGCGGTCCCCAGCCCTGCGGCGCGCCGCCGTTGTGCGGTGCCGCACTCGGCATTCCCGCGCCCGGCATTCCCGCGCGGTACTCGACCGAGTGCTGGGTCAGGCGCATGTAGACCTCCTCCAGCGACGCGAACCGCGGCGACAGTTCGTGCAGCGCGATCCCGTGCTCGGCGGCCATGTCGCCGATCGCGGCCGGGGCGGGGCCCGTGACGCGCAGCGCGCCCTCGGTGCCTTCCGGCGTGACCTGGCCGCCCTTGGCGGTCAGCAGCTTGACGAGCTTGTCGGCCTGCGGCGACTTCACGACCGTGTAGGCCTGCGAGTTGTGCTCGATGAAGTCGCGCATCGAGGTGTCCGCGATCAGCCGGCCCTGGCCGATGACGATCAGGTGGTCGGCGGTCACCTCCATCTCGCTCATCAGGTGGCTGGAGACGAACACCGTGCGGCCCTCGGCGGCCAGCGCTTTCATCAGGTTCCGGATCCAGAGGATGCCCTCCGGGTCCAGGCCGTTGACCGGCTCGTCGAACATCAGGATGCCGGGGTCGCCGAGCAGCGCCGACGCGATGCCCAGGCGCTGGCCCATACCCAGCGAGAAGCCCCGCGTACGCTTCTTCGCCACCGCCGTGATGCCGACCAGTTGCAGCACCTCGTCGACGCGGCGGCTGGGCAGCCCGTTGCTCTGCGCCAGGCACAGCAGGTGGTGGTACGCGCTGCGGCCCCCGTGCATCGCCTTCGCGTCCAGCAGGGCGCCGACCTCGCGCAGCGGCGCCGACAGGTGCTGGTACGGGCGGCCGTTGACCAGGACGTGGCCGGCCGTCGGCGCGTCCAGGCCGAGGATCATCCGCATCGTCGTGGACTTGCCCGCGCCGTTCGGGCCGAGGAATCCGGTGACCGTGCCGGGACGGACCTGGAAGGACAGCTGATCGACCGCCAGCTTGGTTCCGTACCTCTTCGTCAAGCCTTGGGCTTCGATCATCTCGTCCTCATAGTCGCTGGGGGCATGTGCGTGTTGCCGGGGTGCCACGGCGGGGGGACCTGCCGCGGGCACCCGGGCGGCCGTCACCAACCCTAGAGAACCGCGGAGATCAGGTCGTGTCCCCTGGAGGCGGATCCTCGACCTTCCGAAGGTCGAGGGAACTCCCTCCGGTCATCCTTGCGGACTAGGGGTCCTCCCGGGGTCACACCTGGTCCTGGCGTGGCGTGACCACCTCACGGAGGATCAGCAGTACTCCCGCGGCGATCGGTATGGCCAGCAATGCCCCGGTGACGCCCAACAGCGCGGCGCCGACCAGCGCCGCGATGATGGTGATCGCGGGCGGCACGTTGACCGCGCGCTTCATGACCCTCGGGTACACGAGGTAGTTCTCGAACTGCTGGTACGCGACGTAGAAGATGACGCACGCCAGCGCCTTGCCCGGCGAATCGAAGAACGCCACCGCGGAGACCACCACGGCCCCGATGGTCGCGCCGATCATCGGTATCAGGTCGGTCAGCGCGACGACGAGCGCGAGCGGCAGCGCGAACTCCAGGTCGAGGATCACGAGGAAGACGTACGACGAGACCCCGGCGCAGGACGCGACCAGCAGCATCCCGTTGACGTAGCCGCCGATACCGCCGATGATCTCGTCGCCCAGTGCCCGGACGCGCGGCCGGCGCGACGACGGGAACAGGCGGTAGATCGCCTCCTTGATGCTGGGCAGCGAGCCCAGGAAGTACAGCGTGAGGCACAACACGGTCAGGGTGTCGAAGACCGAGTTGAGGATCAGCTTGCCGAATCCCAGCAGACCGCCCGCGACGCTCTCCGCGGTGTTGGCGCTGGCGGCCGCCTCCTTGGCCTTGTCGATGATCGCGTATTTCTCGTCCAGGCGCTTGAATTGCTCGTTGTGCAGCAGCTCCGTGAGCTTGTCCGGAATGCTGTTGATCAGGTCCGTGGTCTGTTCGGTGAGCGGTTGCGCGATGGCGGCGATGAACCCCGCTATCACCAACAGGAAAGAGATCGCCACGGTCGCGACCGACCACTTGCGCGGAAGTCCGAGCTTCTGCAGGCGTTCGACAAACGGGTTCAGCCCGGCGGCCAGGAAGAACGAGATGAGGATCAGGACGAGCACGTCCTTGATGCCCGCGAATGCCTGCGCGAGGAACCACGCGGTGATCAGGCCGAGTCCGCCGACGAATCCGATGTAGAACGGCGACGTACGGCGCAGCGGGCGGCCGGGATGGCCGAAGCGCGGCGCGGGGACGACGGGCTTGCCGTCTTCGTCGCACGCGGCGGCATCGCCTTGCTCGCCCGTGCGCGAGCCCGCGCCCGCGCTTTTGCCGGCGTCGGCGTTGTCGGTGGCGGCCTTGCCCCCGGCGTCGCCGGCGGCCTTGCCGCTCGTGTCGCCGGGGGCGCCGGCGGCCTTGCCGCCCGTGCCGCCCGTGCCGTCGGTGTCGGTGTCGTCGGCGTTCGTGGAAGTGCCCCCTGCGGCCTCGTCGTCCGCGGTGTCCGGCGTGGTCTCGGTGTTCACCGGCCAGACTCTAGGCGGAAACGCCAGGTGGCCGTTCCGAAAAGGAACGGCCACCTCTACAGCGTCGCGCCAAACGTACGGACCCGTGCGGGCGAACTACCGGGTCTGCTGGGCGGGAACACCGCTCAGCTTGTCGTCGTCGTCCCCGACCCCGCCGGCCGCGGCGACCGCCGCACCGGTCAGCGTCGCGAGCATCTCGCGCACGTTGGTCAGCTGGGCGTTGATGCTGTCGCGGCGGTGCGTCAGAGCGGCGAGCTCGCGCTCGGACTCGCTGCGGATGCGGTCGGCCTTCGCGCGGGCGTCCGCGACGATGTCGTCCGCCTGGCGCTGTGCGGTCTCGATGGTCTGACGCGAGCGGCGCTCGGCGTCGGTGCGCAGCTTCTCCGCCTCCAGGCGGAGCTGCTCGGCGCGGTGCTCGACCTCCGACAGGCGCTTCTCGGCCTTGGCCTGACGGGCCGCCAGGTCGCGCTCGGACTGCTCGCGGCGCTTGGCGAGGTTGGTCTCGAAGTCCGCGGCGGCCTGGGCGGCCTTGGCGCGCGTCTCCTCGAAGAGGGCGTCCGCCTCCTCGCGCTTGGTCGCGGCGTCCTTGTTCGCCTCGGCGCGCAGCTGGGCCGCGTCGGTCTTGGCCTTGTCGAGGATGCGGGCGCCCTCGTCCTCGGCCTTGGCCTTGCGCTCCTTGCCGTACTGCTCGGCCTCGGCACGAACCTGCTGGGCGGCCGCCTCGGCGAGTTCGCGGTGCTGGTCCGCCGCGCGGCGGGCCTCCTCGCGCAGGTCCTTGGCCTCTTCCTCGGCCAGGCGCAGGATCTTCTCGACGCGCGCACCGAGGCCGGCGTAGGAAGGCTCGGCATCGGCGAGCTGGGCCTGCACATTCTGGCTCTCGAGGTGCAGTTCCTCGATCCGCTTCTCCAGCGCGGAGATGCGGGCCAGGGCGCTGTCCCGGTCAGAGACGAGCTTCGTGATGCGATCGTCGACCTGCGAACGCTCGTACCCTCGGCGGACGAGATCGAAGCCGTGCGGAGAGTTTGTGTCGCTCATGGGGTTCCTGTCGTATGACCGGTGCTGTGGATGAGGTGACGGGTGGAATCCTGGCACGAAACAGACGGCTCATCGACCTGCGCGGCGGAGAACAACCGGCATTCATCCCTCAATCGGGTGGTGCTGTGCTCGACCCGCCCCCGCCGGTGCGAGGAGCTGAGTTGCCGCTTTTTCCGGCCGACGAACCCGCCGGTGCGGCCAAAGCGTCCAAAACGCCTTGTACGCGGGCCATTTCCGTCGCGATGTCCTTGCGGCGTCGGTTGAGTTCGTCCAACTTGCGCTGGCCGTCGGCACGCGAGCGCTCGGCTTCCCTGCGGGCCTCGCTGCGCAGCCGTTCCGCCTCCCTCCGCGCATCGTCCAGAATCCTGTCGGCGTCGGCCGCGGTCTTCCGGCGAACGGCCTGGGCCTCGCGCTGTGCGGCGGCGATCTGTTCGGCCACCTTGGCGCGCAGGTCGTCCGCACCCTTCTGGGCGTCCGCGAGCCGCTGCTCCGCCTCGGAAAGCAGCGCCTCGGCTTTCTTGACCGCGGCGATACGTACCCTATCGGCCTCGGAGCTTGCCTTGTCGCGGATCCGGTCGGCTTCTTCCATCGCCTCGGACTTGGCTTTCTCGCCGTCCGCAACGGATTTCGCGCACTGTTCCTCGGCGGCCTCGACGAGCGCGTCCACACGTTTGCCCGCGGCCTGGAGGCTTTCGGCGGCCTGCTTGCGGGCGCCTTCGACGGCCTCTTCGGCTTCCTTGTCGGCGCGTTCGCGGGTCGAGGTGGTGTCGCGGCGCGTCTCGGCGATCATCTTGTCCGAGTCGGCGCGGGCCTTCTCTATGACCGCCGCCGCCTCGGCGCGCAGGCGGGCGTCCTCGGCCTCGGCGTCGGCCAGGGTCTTGGCGGCCGCCTCGGACGCGGCCTTGAGCTGCTGCTCGGCCTTGCGCTGGGCCTGCGCGACGAGTTCGGTGACGTGGCCCTTGGTCTTGACGAGGGTCTCCTCGGCCTCGTCGACCGCCTTGTCGAGCGTGGCCTTGGCCTTCTCACGCATCGTCGCGGCGTCCGACTCGGCGGACTTGAGCGTCGCGGTCGCCTCGTCGCGTCCCGCGGTACGCACGCGCTCGGCCTCGCGCTCGGAGTCCGCCTTCAGGCGCTCGGCGTGCTTGCGCGCGGCGGTGACGGTCGCGTCCGCCTCGGCGCGAGCCCGCACCAGGTGCGTCTGCGCGTCGTCGCGCGACTTCGCCAACTCGCGCTCCGCTTCGGTGCGCAGGCGCGCCATCTCCTCGTGCGCCGCCTCCTCTATGCCGGCGACGGCCGCGCGGATCGTCTCCGCCTCGCCCTTCGCGTCGCGCACCAGGCGGGCGGACTCGTCCTCCGCCTTGCGCATCCGGGTCTGCGCCTTCTCGGCGATCTCGCGGGCCTTGGCCTCCGCGGTCTCCAGGAGTTCGCGGGCCCGGGCCTGCGTGCGGTCGCGCAGGTCGACGACTTCGAGGCGGGCCTCCTCCAGGGCCTGGCGCGCGGTCTCGCGTACGTCGGCGGCGGTCTGCTCGGCCTCGGCGACGGTGCGGGTGGCCGCGGACGCCGCATCCTCGCGGGCCTTGCGGGCCGCGGCCTCGGTGTCGGCGCGCAGTTCGGCGGCGTCGCGGCGGGCGGCGTTGCGGATGCCTTCGCCCTCGCCGCGTGCGTCGCCGAGGAGTTCCTCCGCCTCGGTGCGGGCCTTGGCGAGGAGTTCGTCGGCGGAGCGGGCGGCGCTCTCGGTCCGCGCCGCGGCGTCGGCGCGGGCCCGGTCGAGCAGCGTCGCGGCCTCGGTACGCGCGGTCTGGAGCGTCGCCTCGGCCTCGGCGCGGTCGGCCTCGCTGCCGTTGCGCAGCTCGGTCGCCCGGGCCTCGGCACCGCGCAGCAGCTCCTCGGCCTCGCGGGCCGCGGTCTCGGCGGTCTTGGTGGCCTCGGCCCGTGCGGTGGCGAGGAGTTCCTCGGCTTCGGCGTGGGCGCGCCCGGCCGTCTCGGCGGCCTGCTGCTGGACCCGCTCGGCTTCGGCCTTGGCCGTGGCGAGGAGGTCGGCGGCACCGGTCTCGGCGTTGCCGAGGGTCTCGGCGGCGATGGCCTCCGCTTCCGAGGCGAGGCGTTCGGCCTCGAGGCGCGCCTGCTCCAAACGTTCGGCGGACTCCGCCTGCTGGCGCTGCGTCAGATCGCGCAGGCGGGCGGTGTCGGCGACCGCCTTCTCGCGGAGCTTGCCCGATTCGGCGCGCGCCCGTTCGAGGACTTCCTCGGCCTCGGCCTCCGCACGGGCCTTGACCTCTTCGGTGTGCGTCTTGGCCTCGGCGACCAGGCGTGCGCCGGTCTCCCGGGTGCGGGCCTCGACGGCCTCGGCGTCGGCCTGTGCCCGGGCCCGCAGTTCGTCGGCCTCGGTACGCGCCTCGGACGTGGCCCGCTCGGCCTCCGCGCGGGCCTTGGCGAGGAGTTCGTCCGCCGCGGCGGTCGCGCGCTCCATGCGCTCGACGGCGCCGGCCTCCGCCTCGGCGAGCATCCGGGCGGCGTCCGCCTGGAGCTTGTCGGCCTCGCCCTTGGCCTTGGCGAGCAGTTCCTCCGCGCTCGCGGTGGCGGCCCGAAGTTGCTCGGCCGCCTCGGTCTCGGCGGCGGCGAGCCGCGCCTCGGCGTCGCCGCGCAGCTTGTCGGCGTCGGAACCGGCCTTGCCGAGCAGTTCGGCCGCTTCGGCCTCGGCCGTCGCGACGCGTTCGGAGGCGGTGGTCTCGGCGGATCCGAGCCGTGCCTCGGCCTCTTGGGCCAGCTGCTCGGCCTCGGCCCGGCGCTCCTCGATCTCGGCGACGACGTCGGCGTGCACGCCGAGGGCCTTCTCGCGGGCGGCTTCCGCCTCGGCGAGGGCGGCGTCGCGGGCCGCCTCGGCCTCGGCGACCGTCTCGGTACGCAGGCGCTCGGCGTCGGCCTCGGCCTCGGTGCGCAGGCGGGACGCCTCGGCCTCGGCCTCCTCGCGCTGCCGGGCCGTCTGCGCCTCGGTCTCGTCCCGCAGCCGGGCCGTCTCGGACTCGGCTTCCGCGCGCAGCCGTTCGGCCTCGGCCCGGGCCTCGTCGCGCAGCCGCGCGGCCGCGGCGGCGGCTTCGCCGCGTACCCGTTCGGCGTCGGCGTCCGCTTCGGTGCGGGTCTGCTCGGCCTCGTCGTCGGCGTCGCCGCGCAGCCGTTCGGCCTCCTCGGCCGCTTCCGCGCGCAGGCGCTCGACCTCGGCCCGGGTGGTCTCGGCGAGTTCGGCGGCCTCGGCCTGTGCCGCGTCGAGGAGTTCCTCGGCGGCGGCGCGTACCCGGGCGGTGTGCGCCTCGGCGTCGGTACGGGCCCGGTCGAGCAGTTCCTCGGCGCTCGCGGACGCGGTCTGCAGCCGCTCGGCGGCGTCGCTGTCGGCGACGTCGAGCAGCGCCTTCGCCTCGGCCTTGAGGCGTTCGGCCTCCGCCTTGAGGCGCTCGGCCTCGGCCCGCAGCCCCTCCGCCTCCGCGTGGTGGCGCTCGGCCTCCGCGGTGGCCTCCGCGCGCAGCCGGGCGACCTCGGCCTGGGTCTCGCGCAGCAGCTTGGCGGTGTCCGCGGAGGTGCCCTCGGCGCGCTCGGCGGCTTCGCCGGTGACGCGCTGCGCCTCGGCGACCGCTTCGTCCCGGATGCGCTCGGCTTCGGCGCGGGCCTCGACGACCAGGACCTCGGCCTGGTTGCGCGTGCCGGTCTTGATCTGCTCGACCTGGGCGCCGACCGACTCGGCGCGCTCCTGCGCGACGGCGAGCATGCGGTCGGCCTCGGCCTGGGCGCGGGCCAGGACGGCGTCGGCCTCGGCCCGGGCGGCCTGCGCGGCGCCGCCGGCCTGGTCGCGTGCCGCGGCGGCCTGGGCGGCCGCGTCGGCGAGGAGGCGCTCGGCCTCGGCGCGGGCGCTCTCGACGAGTTGGCGGGCGCGTTCGTCGGCCTGCTGGCGTACCTGTTCGGCCCAGGCGACGTTCTCGCCCACCCGGGCCTCGGTGGCCTGCCGGGCGTGGGCGAGTTCTTCCTCGAGGCGCCTGCGGCGGGCCTGGAGCTCGGCCTGCCACTCGGCCTCGTGCTGGGCGGAGCGCTGCGCGGCCTCCTGCATGATGCGTTGGGTGTGCGCGCGCGATTCCGCCAGTTCGCGTTCGGCGTCGGCACGGACCTGGTCGGCTTGGAGCTGGGCGTTGCGCAGCATCTGCTCGGCCTGGCCGCCGATGCTGCCGAACTGCGGGGTGGCGAGCTGCCGTCTGAGGTCATGCAGCTTCGCGCGAAGGACCTCGACCTGATATCCGAGGTCTTCCGCGTGCGCGACGCTTTCCTCGCGCTCAGTCCTCAGCCGCTTCATCTCGGCTTCGATCTGGCCGAGGCCGTCGTCAACCTCGTAACGGTCGTCGTAGCCCCGCACTGTGGGGTCCCACTCCATCCCCTGGCCGCGTCCTCACCAGCGCCGTCACCGTATCCGAACCTCACGCCGGGCCGGTCGGCCCGATGGGCCCGACGAGCCCGCCCGAGCACCCGGATCCGGCAGATTCTGTCGGAATCTGTCGGAACCCGGCCACTCCTGCCGGTTGGGACCGGTCAGGCAGCCACCGTAGTCCGCACCGCGCGTGTCACGGTGTCCACCAGGGAAATGGTGTCAGATCCCGGGAAAGCTTAGTGCCGCGTCAGGCAACGAATTCCCTGACGCGGCACCAGCTAACGCTATGTCAGGCCGCGGTCGCCCCTACTCGGTGCGGTTCGGGTGAGAGGGGTCACACGTTGCGGAAGCGGTTGATCTCCTTGATGTGCTTCGCGCGCAGCTCGTGGTCGCGTACGCCCAGGCCCTCCTCGGGCGCCAGGCACAGCACGCCGACCTTGCCCTGGTGCAGGTTGCGGTGCACGTCGTACGCGGCCTGGCCGACCTGGTCCATCGAGTAGCTGCGGGACAGCGTCGGGTGGATCTTGCCCTGGGCGATCAGGCGGTTGGCCTCCCACGACTCGCGGTAGTTCGCGAAGTGCGAGCCGACGATGCGCTTGAGGTTCATCCACAGGTATCGGTTGTCGTACTCGTGCACGAAGCCCGACGTGGACGCGCAGGTCACGATGGTGCCGCCCTTGCGGGTGACGTACACCGAGGCGCCGAAGGTCTCGCGGCCCGGGTGCTCGAAGACGATGTCCACGTCCTCGCCGCCGGTCAGCTCGCGGATGAGCTTGCCGAAGCGGTTCCACTCCTTCGGGTCCTGGGTGCGCTCGTCCTTCCAGAACTTGAAGTCCTCGGCCCGGCGGTCGATGACCAGCTCGGCGCCCATGTCGCGGCAGATCTGCGCCTTGTCCTCGGAGGAGACGACGCAGATCGGGGTGGCGCCGCCGTTGAGGACGAACTGCGTGGCGTACGAGCCGAGGCCGCCGGAGGCGCCCCAGATCAGCACGTTGTCGCCCTGCTTCATGCCGGCGCCGTTGCGCGATACGAGCTGGCGGTACGCGGTGGAGTTGACCAGGCCCGGGGACGCGGCCTCCTCCCACGTGAGGTGGGCCGGCTTCGGCATGAGCTGGTTGCTCTTGACCAGGGCGATGTGCGCCAGGCCGCCGAAGTTGGTCTCGAAGCCCCAGATGCGCTGCTCGGGGTCGAGCATCGTGTCGCTGTGCCCGTCCGGGCTCTCCAGCTCCACGGAGAGGCAGTGCGCGACGACCTCGGCGCCCGGCTTCCAGGCGTTCACGCCGGGACCGGTGCGCAGCACGACGCCGGCCAGGTCCGAGCCGACCACGTGGTACGGCAGGTCGTGGCGCTTGGTGAGCGGGGAGGTCCGGCCGTACCGCTCGAGGAAGCGGAAGGTCGAGACCGGCTCGAAGATCGAGGTCCACACGGTGTTGTAGTTGATGGCCGAGGCCATCACCGCGACGAGCGCCTCGCCCGGACCCAGCTCGGGCAGCGCGACGTCTTCGATGTGCAGCGCCTGGCGCGGGTCCTTCTCGCGGGACTCGAGTCCGTCGAACATCGTCTCTTCGTCCTTGTGGACGGTGACGGCGCGGTACGACTCGGGCAGGGGAAGGGCTTCGTACGCTTCCTGCGGGGTGTCCCCAGCGAGGATGGCGTCGAGGATCTCCTTCATCGTCGGCCTCCAGGGTCGGCGTTGGGAGTGTGAGGGTTTGTCGGTCGGCCGTGCCCGGCCGAAAATTACCCACCGGTAACGTAAGGGGCGCGACCGGGGTGTGCCAAGGGGCGGGCCCGTAGGAATCCCGCCCCCGAGTTGACGTTCTGTCAGCCGCCGTGCGGTGCGCGGAGGGTTGTCGCGGACCGGCGGCGGCGCGTGGTCAGTGCTCGGCGTCGGCCGGCGCCGAGGTGACGAGCTCGGTCAGCACGCCGTGGCAGTCCTTGGGGTGCAGGAACGTGATGCGCGAGCCCATGGAACCACGGCGCGGCTCGTCGTACAGGACTCTGACGCCCTTGCCGCGGATCGCGTCGGCCTCGCCGTCCACATCCGCCGTGCCGAAGGCGATGTGGTGCACGCCCTCGCCGTTCTTCTCGAGCCACTTGGCGACCGTGGAGTCCTCGCGGATCGGCTCGAGCAACTGGAGGTAGGACGCGCCGCCGTCGTCCGTCTCGTTGATCTTGAGCATGGCCTCGCGGACGCCCTGCTCCTCGTTGACCTCGGTGTGGAAGACCTCGAAGCCGTAGGTCGCGCGGTAGAACTCCACGGTCTCGTCGAGGTTGCGGCAGGCGATGCCGATGTGGTCGATACGCGTGAGCACGTTGCCCTCCCGGGTCTGGCGGGTTACCTCTCGGTAGGTACCCTGAATGTCGAAGCGACACTAGAGCGACACTATGAATGAGACCGCATCCGGTCTCCCGGGCGGGTCGTGCGTTCCATCACACCGGGACCCCTGCCGACCATGACCTGGCGGCCGGTATGTTTCCGCCCACACCCTCGCAATTTGCCCCCTGCAATTTGCCCCTCGCAAGTTTCCTCATCAGGGCTCACCTTCTTAGGAGGCCACTGTCATGGCCGGTTCTGTCATTGTCGCCGGGGCGCGGACCCCGATGGGCCGTCTGCTCGGCTCGCTCAAGGGCTTCTCCGCCACCGACCTCGGCGGCATCGTGATCAAGGCCGCACTGGAGCGCGCCGGCGTCACCGGCGACCAGGTGCAGTACGTGATCCTCGGCCAGGTGCTGCAGGCCGGCGCCGGCCAGATGCCGGCCCGCCAGGCCGCGGTCAAGGGCGGCATCCCGATGAACGTCCCCTCGCTGACGATCAACAAGGTGTGCCTCTCCGGCCTCGACGCCATCGCGCTCGCCGACCAGCTCATCCGCGCGGGCGAGTTCGACATCGTGGTCGCGGGCGGCATGGAGTCGATGACCGGCGCCCCGCACCTGCTGCCGAAGTCGCGCGAGGGCTTCAAGTACGGCGCGATCGAGATGCTCGACGCCATGGCGTACGACGGTCTCACCGACGTGTTCGACAACATCCCGATGGGCGAGTCGACCGAGCACCACAACGCCAAGCTGGGCATCTCGCGCGAGGAGCAGGACGCCTTCTCGGCCCTCTCGCACCAGCGCGCGGCGGCCGCGCAGAAGAACGGCCTCTACGACGACGAGATCGTCCCGGTGGCCGTTCCGCAGCGCAAGGGCGACCCGATCCAGTTCACGACGGACGAGGGCGTGCGCGCGGACACCACCGCGGAGTCGCTCGCCAAGCTGCGCCCGGCGTTCACCAAGGACGGGACCATCACCGCCGGTTCGGCCTCGCAGATCTCCGACGGCGCGTGCGCGGTCGTGGTCATGTCGAAGGCGAAGGCCGAGGAGCTCGGCATCGAGTGGCTCGCCGAGATCGGCGCGCACGGCAACGTCGCGGGACCGGACAACTCGCTCCAGTCGCAGCCCTCCAACGCGATCCGGAACGCGCTCGGCAAGCAGGGCCTGGAGGTCTCCGACCTCGACCTGATCGAGATCAACGAGGCCTTCGCGTCGGTCGGCATCCAGTCGATGCGCGACCTCGGCGTCACCAGCGACAACGTCAACGTCAACGGCGGCGCGATCGCGCTGGGCCACCCGATCGGCATGTCGGGCGCCCGCGTGGTGCTGCACCTGGCGCTGGAACTCAAGCGCCGCGGCGGCGGCACGGGCGCCGCCGCCCTGTGCGGCGGCGGCGGCCAGGGCGACGCCCTGATCCTGACGGTGCCGAAGAGCTGATCCGGGCGCGGGCGGCCACCGCACGGGGGACTTCCGTGCGGTGGCCGCCCGCGAACGCGGGTACTGGGTCGGTCGGGAAGGCAGACCGATCCGCTCGATCTCGGCCGAAGGAGTCTCGGTGGCCCGGCGTACGGACGTCGCGGAGCTTGTCGCGCAGGCCCTCGCGGGGCAACCCCGGGCGGTGGCGCGGCTCATCTCGCTCGTCGAGGACGCGTCCCCGCTGCTGCGCGAGGTGATGGCGGCGCTGGCGCCGCACACCGGGCAGGCGTACGTCGTGGGCCTCACCGGCCCGCCCGGCGTCGGCAAGTCCACCTCGACGTCGGCGCTCGTGTCGGCGTACCGCGTGCTCGGCAAGCGTGTCGGCGTGCTCGCGGTGGACCCGTCGTCGCCGTTCTCCGGCGGTGCGCTGCTCGGTGACCGGATCCGCATGCAGGACCACGCGACCGACCCCGACGTCTTCATCCGCTCGATGGCCTCCCGGGGCCATCTCGGCGGCCTCGCCTGGGCGACGCCGCAGGCGCTGCGCGTGCTCGACGCGGCCGGGTGCGACGTCGTCATCGTCGAGACCGTGGGCGTGGGGCAATCGGAGGTCGAGGTGGCGTCGGCCGCCGACACCACGGTGGTCCTGCTCGCCCCCGGGATGGGCGACGGGATCCAGGCGGCGAAGGCGGGGATTCTGGAGATCGGCGACGTCTACGTGGTCAACAAGGCCGACCGCGACGGCGCGCAGACCACCGCTCGCGAGCTGAACCACATGCTCTCGCTGGGGCCTTCGCGCGATCCCGACTCGTGGCGTCCGCCGATCCTCAAGACCGTCGCGTCGCGCGGCGAGGGCCTGGACGAGGTCGTCGAGGCGCTGGAAAAGCACCGGGCGTGGATGGCGGCCAACGGCACGCTGGACGTCCGGCGGCAGCGCCGGGTGCGGGCCGAGGTCGAGGCCATCGCCCTCGCCGCGCTGCGCGACCGCATGGCGGGCCCCACGGGCGGCCGGCGGGCGGACGCGCTGGCGGGGCGGGTGGCCGACGGATCGCTGGACCCGTACGCGGCAGCCGACGAACTCATCGCGGGCCTGCTGCGCGACCCGGGAGCCGAGCCCGCGCCCTGAACTGCCGTACAGCGCACGCCGGCTGCTGGAACCCTCCCGCGCCGATGCCCCCAGCCCCCTCGACCCGGCTGCCGAGTGCCGCCGGGTTCCAGTCGCCGACTCGGGCGCGGCGCGGCTCACGGCGGGGCCCACCAGCCGCAGAACGCCGAGGAGGGCCTACAGCGCCTCCTCTGGCGCCTCAGGGCTCTTCAGGGCCCCAAGGGCTCCTCTGGCGGCACCGCACGCACGGCCTGCGGGCTCACGGCGTCCTCGGCGCTCGTCACGCGTCCTTCGCTGCTGCCGCCGACGCCCCCGCTGTCTTCTTCGCCGACGCGCTGATGCCCGACAGCGACGGGCAGGCGGCCGTGCCGCCGTCCGTGTGCAGGTGCAGCATCACCGTCTCGAACGCCGCCCCGAGCACTTGCTTTTGCTCGTCGGTGAGCAGGTCGACGTAATGCCGCCGCACGCTCTCGACGTGGTCCGGGGCCGCCTTGACGAGCCGGTCCCAGCCCGCCTCGGTGAGCACCGCCCACTGCCCGCGCCGGTCGGAGTCGCAGCTTTCGCGTACGACCAGCCCCGCGTTCTCCATGCGGGTCATCTGGTGCGAGAGGCGGCTCTTGGACTGATGGCTCAGGCCCGCGAGCTCCGTCATCCTTATGCGGCGCTCGGGCGCCTCGGAAAGGCGCACGAGAATCTCGTAGTCGTGCAGGGTCAGCCCGTGCTTCTGCTGGAGGTCGCGCTCCAGGAAGACGGGGAGCAGATTGAGCACGCCCAGGGAGGCCCGCCACATCTGCTGTTCCTCATCGCTCAGCCAGCGAGGCTCCTCAGTGGTCATGTCGACCATGGTACCGCGTTCTGTTGAACATTCAATAAATATCCTTTGCGTGTCATACCACCGACGGCCGCCGAACCCCGCGGGTGTTCAGCACGTGGTCGCACCGTACTTGCGGGTAGCCGCGGAGGCTACGCTGCCGCAGTGCCCAAGCCGCTGAACCTCCCCTTCGATCCCATCGCCCGCGCCGCCCAGTCGTGGGAGGAACGCTGGGGCGCGTGTCCGCCGATGGCCGCGATCACCTCGATCATGCGGGCCCAGCAGATCCTCCTCGCCGAGGCCGACACGGTGCTCAAACCGTACGGCCTGACCTTCGCCCGCTACGAGGCCCTGGTGCTGCTCACCTTCAGCCGCAGCGGCGCGCTCCCGCTCTCCAAGATCGGCGAGCGACTGATGGTGCACCCGACAAGTGTGACGAACACCATCGACCGCCTGGAGAAGGCGGAACTGGTCGCCCGCCGCCCGAACCCGCGCGACGGCCGCGGGACGCTCGCCACCATCACCGACAAAGGCCGCGACGTCGTCGAACGCGCCACCGCGGACCTGGTCGCCCGGGACTTCGGCCTCGGCGTCTACGACGCCGACGCCTGCGCGGACATCTTCCGCATGCTGCTCCCGCTGCGCGTCGACGCCGGTGACTTCAAGGAGTCGGAACCGGCCGCCGACGTCGTGCCGGATTCGCCGGACGGCATCACCGCGGACCCCGACGAGAGCTTCCGCGAGGTCGTCGGGCGGGGGGCCGATTCGGAGACCGCCCAGGGCGCGACGTAGTCTGCTTGCGCGCTAGTGAATGCTGCGGATGCCGCCCGTGTGCCGGGCGGCGAAGCGAATGAGGGTGTGTCGCCGTGAAGCCTGCTGTCCTGACCCGTTTCCGCGTGATGGCGTACATCACCGGGTGCTGGCTGCTGCTGCTGTGCCTGTGCATGGTGTTCAAGTACGGCTTCGACAAGGGTGAGGACATCACCTTCTACGTCAGCCAGGCCCACGGTGTGCTCTACATGATCTACCTCGTCACGGCCTTCGACCTCGGCTGGAAGATGAAGTGGCGGATCGAGCGGATCCTGCTGGTCATGCTGGCCGGCACGCTGCCGTTCGCGTCGTTCGTCGCGGAACGCAAGGTCGCCCGGGCCGTCCAGGAGAGCGGGCGGATCGGCGAGCCGCTCCAGGCCGCCTGACCCGCGCTCCTTGCCCCCCGCCCCGCTGGTTTTGTCGTTCCGGAAAGTGAACTGATGCTGTCCAACCCCGTATTTCGGTTCCTGCTGGTCTCCCGCTGCGAAGGCGTGTCGTTCCTGGCGCTGCTGCTGCTCGGGTCCGTGCTCAGCCGTGTCTCGGACATCAACCTCGTCATGCCGCTCGGCATCATCCACGGCCTGCTGTTCGTGGCGTACGTCCTGCTCATGTTCGACATGCGCACCAAGTTCGGCTGGGACGGCAAGACCACCGGGCTGGCCTTCCTCGCCTCGGTGCTGCCGTTCGGCCCGTTCGTCTTCGAGGCGAAGATGAAGGACCGTATCTTCACCGCCCCCGTGGCCCCGTCGGCCGCCTGAACGACCCGGATTCGGCTGCGCGGCACGACCGGGGGAGGAGTGCTCGACCCCCCCGGCCAAGGGAGGAATTCTCAACCCCCGGGCGCGCAGCCGACCAGGCCCGCGGTCACGAACGCGACGAAGCGGCCGACCCATTCCTCGGCCGCGGGTTCCGCGCTGACCAGCATGTGGTGCACGACCGTGCCGGCGATCACGTCGAAGACCAGGTCCACGTCGATCGCGTCGGCCACGCCGACCTCGCCGCGGGCCCGCGCCCGCGCGCGGCCTTCGACGACGAGCCGCTTCTGCGGTTCGACGATGGCCTCGCGCACCCGGCGGCGCAGTTCCGGGTCCCGGGTCGAGTCGGCGATCAGCCCCATGAGCGCGCTCGACATCTCGGGACGCGCCAGCAGTTGGGCGAACTGCCGGACCACGGAGTCGAGATCGGACCGCAGGTCGCCGTCCTCGGGCAGCTCCAGGGTGCCGAGCATGTCGGCGACGGCGGCGGTCACCAGTTCGTTCTTGGACGCCCAGCGGCGGTAGAGCGTGGTCTTGGCCACGCCCGCGCGTACCGCGACGTCCCCGACCGTGAGGGTGGCCCAGCCGCGTTCCGCGAGCAGGGCCCGGGTCGCGCCGAGGATCGCGTCGTCCGCCGTCGAACTCCGGGGGCGGCCCTTGCGGGACGCCGCGGCGTTTTCGTTCTCGCTCAGCGGGACCTCGGCAGGATCGAGGCGGACGGGTTCGGCACGACCCTAATGTCCCGTCCGGCAACCTGGCGGTGACTCAACTCACACGGCCGAGGGGCTTGATTTCACCGGGAACCCTCTTGCGGTCGCCCGGCGTTTTCCCGTTACGCTACGGGTCGTAGCGAATAACGGTGCCTGGATGGGGATTCGAGCGCCCGACGTCGGTACGAAGGTCCCGCGCCCCCTCTCATACGGCCCCGCACGCCCGCGGGGCGGTGCCCGGGCGGCCCAGGACGGTACATCCGCGGGGTGGACGGGGCCGACCCGTGCACCGCGCGGGTGTCGCTCGGGGGAAGATAGGCGCATGCAGCCACGAAACATGTCGATGCGCGGGGTCGTCGACCTCGGCGCGGTCAAGGCGGCGTCCGAGGCCGCCGCGCAGCGGGCGGCCCGGGCGGCGAGCGCGCCGCAGGCCGGCGCGGACGGCGCGGCCGACGCCGCAGGGGGATTCGTCGTCGATCTCACCGAGGAGAACTTCGACTCGGTTCTCGCGCTGTCCCAGCAGGCTCCGGTGGTGCTGGAGTTCTCCTCGCAGCGCTCGCCGCACAGTGTCGAGCTCGGCGAGGTCTTCGACCGGCTCGCCGCCGAGTTCGCGGGCCGCTTCGTGCTCGCCCGCCTGGACATCGACGCGACTCCGCAGCTCGCCCAGGAGCTGGTCGTGCAGGCCCAGGTGCAGGGCCTGCCGGCGGCCGTCGCGGTCATCGCGGGGCAGCTCGCCCCGATGTTCGACCGGGCCGCTCCGCAGGAGGAGCAGCTTCGGCAGATCCTCGACCAGCTCGTCGCGGTCGGCGAGCAGCGGTTCGGCCTCACCGGCCTGCCCGGCGCGCCGGGTGCCGCGGCACCGCAGGGCGAGGCGGACGAGGACGCCGAGCCCGCGGGCGACCCGCTGCTGGCCGCGGCGGAGTCGGCGCTGGACGCGGGGGACTTCGCGGGTGCGGCGCAGGCGTACCGCAACGTGATCTCGGACTACCCGGCGCACACCGAGGCGAAGCTCGCGCTGGCGCAGGTGGAGCTGATCCTGCGTACCAAGGACGTGGACGTCGACGAGGTGCGCCGCAACGCCGCGGAGCGCCCCACCGACGTCGACGCGCAGACGCTGGCGGCCGACGTGGACCTGTCCGGCGGCAACGTCGAGGACGCCTTCGGGCGCCTGGTCGAGACGGTACGCCGGACCGCGGGGGACGACCGCAACAAGGCGCGGGTGCACCTGCTCGGCCTGTTCGACGTCATCGGGCTCGACGACCCGCGCGTGGTGAAGGCCCGCGCGGCGCTCACCAGCGTGCTGTTCTGACGCCCCGTCCGACGCCGGTCCGGGCGGGCCCGCGCTGACGTGCGGTCCGACGCGCGTTTCGACGCGCGTTCGGACACCCGCCCCGGAGCCGGTTCCGAGGCCCGTCCCGAGGCCCGTTCCGAAGTCCCTGTTCCGACGATCACTCAAGTGCGGTGCCGAGTCAGGCTCCTGGCCCGACCCCGGTACGCGCGCCTGATCCGCCGACACGGCGCTTCGCCGCCCGGCCCGAGGGGCGGTTTGTCGTCACCCGGTCGCGTCGACCGAGGCAAGGTCCCGCCGCCCTCCGCGTGGATTCCGGAGGGCGGCGGGGCTTTTGTTTTCCTCCGGTTCCGAGCCCGTCCACCTGGTTCTTTACAAAGCTTTGACTGACGTCGCGAGCGGTTGCCGTGGGTGTGCCGGACGTCGTCGAGAACCGCAGCAAATTGGGCAATATACCCCGGCCATTTCCCCTCGGTATTACTCCAGGTAACACCTGTCGAGGCAATGCGTGGCGAGAAGCCGCGCCATGCCGCTACTTGTCGGTAACAAGACTCTTGTGCCGCAGCCCACAGTCGGCGACGATCGGCCCGCTCGGTCCATTTGCGCGCGCCCCGACAGCCGGCCGGGGGTCACGCGGCCAACGCGGTGGGCCTCGAATCCCCATCCAGGTCCGTGCCCGTCCTCCCGGACAGGTGCGACCGCCGGGCCCCTCGCGGGCCCTCAGTTGTCGTCCTTTGCGTCCGGCATGCGCCCAGACACGCCACCCCCGGCAGCGCATGCGCGGAACCTGTCCCTGAGGAGGACCATGGCCAAGTCCAAGGCCGGCCGCACGCGTTGGAAGCGTTTCGGTGTGGCACTTGTCCCCGGCGTGGTGATCATCTCCGGTCTCACCGCCGCCGCCGCGAACGGCGCGGTCCCGATGTCGTTCGCGATCTCGGGCACCGCGTTCAAGGTCAGCGCGGACAAGATGGTCGCCGAGGACGTCGTCCAGTACGGCGGGCTCACGCAGAAGGTCGGGCCGAACTCCAAGCCGATCATTCTGTCCGGCTTCAAGAGCGCGACGTTCGACAAGCTCTGCCAGTCTGTCCGCGTGCCGCTGCCGTTCTCGATCGGCGGCAAGGACGCCGTGGTGATGGTCATCAAGTCCGGCAGCGCGAGCGCGGACGACATGATCGCCGACCTGGCGCAGATGACCGGCAACGCCACCTTCGAGGGCGTGGACATCGGTGTCGACGCGGCGCAGACGAAGAACGCCGACGGATCCCTGCGCGGCCCGGACATGGGCCCGCGTCCGCCGGGCGGGTTCGCCCAGCAGGTCGACAAGGTCACGGTGGTGAACGCCCGCCAGACCGTCTACGCGGTGAGCGCGGCGACGTTCCGGCTGCCCGACCTCGACATCGGCGTCAACTTCGACAACAAAGAGTGTTTCTAGTCGAGTTCAGGCCGCGGCGGGTCCGGTCCACGCGGGCCGGGCCCACCGCGCGCCCTCCGTCGTCCCCGCGACGACTGTTCGTACCAGGCGTCCCCTCTGGAGCCCTTCGTGAGTACTAGCAAGCCACACGAGCCCGGGAAGTCCGAGGCGGAGCGGCCGCAATCGGGCCGCGAGAAGCGGCTGCGGGGCCCGTTCAAGCAGGAGCGGCGGCGCATCGCCGAATGGCGCCGCGGGCGCCCCTTCTGGGCCGGGTTCTTCATCCTGCTCGGTGCTCTGCCGATCCTCTACTTCCCGTACGCCACGCTGCAGGTCGGCGACGTGAGCGTGGCGATGAGCACGATAGCGGGGGCCGCGGCGGCGGTCATCGGCTGCGTGCTCATCCTGATGGGCCTGATGGTGTGGTTCCAGCCGCAGTTCCGGATCTACGCGGGTGTGACCGCGCTGGTCTGCGGGTTCATATCGTTCGTCACCTCGAACCTCGGCGGATTCTTCATGGGTCTGCTCTCGGTCACGATCGGCGGCTCGCTGGCGCTGGCGTGGTCGTACGACGAGGACGAGGGCGGGGTCCCGGCGGAAGACGCCGACGGGGCCACCGGCGCCGGTCCGTCTGAAGCCGAGGAATCGCGGGAGGGCCCCGGCGCGTTCACCGCGCCTGACGATGCGGCGGCACCAGGTGGTGCAGGCCTGGGGGAACCGTCGGCCGGGTCGGCGACCAGCCGGCCCGGCAGCACTCCTGACGCCCACTCTCCCGACCCCCACTCTCCCGACGCACTGGACGCCTCCGCCCGGACTTTGGGCGGCGTCGCGAAGTTCGGTGCCATCGCCGGGTTTCCGGCCGTGGCGCTCGTCGCGGCGCTCCTCCCCATGGCCGGGCCGAGCGAGCCGCTGCCGCCCAACCCGTTCGCGGACGGACCGTGCGTGAGCGCGAGCCCGTCCGCCACGAGCACGGCCACGGCTACAGTCACGGCATCGGCTTCGGCTTCGGCGACGGGCGCGCCTTCGCCGACGTCGGGTACGCCCATCGCGAAGGCGGCACCGCCCACCGGCTCGCCGGCCACTCCCTCGCCGACCGCCAAGTCGACGCCCCCGGCGGCCGGTTCGCCCGCACCCGGGACCGCCGCCAAGGCGCCCGCGGCGGCGCCGACCACCGCGGGTGCCGTACCGCCCGCGGCACCTGTGGCGCCTCCGGCGCCGAACACCCCCGCTCCGGCCGCGACGACGCAGCAGCCGGGTGGTCTGCTGGGCCCGCTCCTGGACCCGCTGCTCGACCCGTTGCGGCAACTCGTACCGCCGTTCCTCCGACCCCCGGGAGCGTCCACACCGCCACCCGCGGCGGCGCCCCCGGCGGCCGCGGCCGATCCGGCACCGCCGCCGAACGCCCCGGCCTTGCCGCCCGTGGCGCAGGTTCCGCCGACGGCGGCCAAGGCCCCCGCGAGCTCTCCCGCGACACCCAAGGCGGCGCCCGCGACGACCGAGTCCAAGACGGCTCCGACCACCGGCGCGAAGCCGTCGACGGCAACGGCAACGGCAACGGCACCGGCCACTGCCACGCCCACACCTACTGCCACGACGGCCCCCGCGCCCACCGGCAGCAAGGCGCCGTACCCCTGCCCCGAGCAGGTCCCGCTCGACGCGGCCCCCGCGGCTCCGGGGGAGCCGGTGCTCCCCGACGAGCCGTGGATCCTCAAGACCAGCCTCCTCGCCATGGCCGGCATGGACTACAAGGGCGTCGTCGACGTCCGGACGGGCTCCGGGAAGACCAAGCCGGTCCTCAAGTTCGAGGTCAGCGGTGGCGTCGACATCTGGAACCTCGACATGACGTCGCCGGTGGACGGCAAGGGCAACCGCATCCACGTGTTCTCGGTCGACAACGTCAAGTCGTACATGAAGGACGGCACGGTGACCTTCTACACGGAGAGCCTCAAGGGCAACCTGTTCGGCCTGATCCCCATCGAGTTCACGCCGACCAGTCCGCCCCCGCTCAACGTGCCGGTCGCGTTTTTCACCGACGTCACCGTCCGGCAAGCCGGCCAGACGGGTGCGACGTTGGTGATCCCCGACCTCACCATGCGCTCCGAGAAAGCGTCCTGACCCGACGACCCCAAGACCCGCTCCCAAGACCCGCCACCCCCCAAGGATCGGCGGCCCCGCACACGGGGCCGCCGATTCGCCGTTCCCGTGGCGGCATACTCAGCAGGTGCGGGTCAGCAGGGTGACCGCCTCGGGGAGGGACTGCAGGACGGAAATCCCCGGCGGACGCGCGGAATTGGCCCAGCCGGGGCCGGCGGCGTAGACCGTGACGCCGGGGGCCCGGCGGAGCGCGGCGAGGGTGTGCGGGGCGGCTGTCTCGGGGGTCTGCGACCACAGGACGACCGCGGCGGGGGTGGTGCGGTGGACCGCGCGCAGGAGGGCGGCGTCGGGGAGGGCGGCGCCGAACATGCGTACGGGGACACTCCGTTCGGCCAGCGCCGCGGACAACGCCTCCAACGGCAGCGTGTGCAGCTCGGACTCCGCGCACGCGAGCAGTGCCCCGCGGCCGTGCGGCGTCGGGCGCGGATCGGCCGCGGAAGGCGGGCGGACGCGGTGCAGCGCGGCCGACACGCACTGGGACAGCAGGTGTTCGACCTCCACGTACTTGTCCACCGCGACGGCGTCCGTGCCGCGCTCCCATTTGCGCCCCATACCGAAGAGCACCGGCCGAGCCAGGTCCTCCCAGCCGTCGACGATGCCCTTCGTCGCGAAGTTCCTTTCCAGCAGCGCCCGTACGGTGTCCGCGTCCAGTCGCATCGCGGCACGCGCGAGGCCCTGCCCCGCCCGGCCCGCGCCTCGGACCGGCAGGGTCTCGCCACCGCCGCGCCGCGGTGTGTCGCCGGTGTCACCGGTGTCGCCGCGCCGCGCCGAGGCCGCCGCACGGTCGGCGATGCGTGCCGCGTCGGCGAGCGGCATGCCCTCGGCGACCAGAGCGCACATGCGTTCCAGCCGGGCCAGGTCCGCCGGGGTGTAGCGGCGGTGGCCGCCGGAGCTGACGCGGCTCGCGCCCACGCCGTACCGGCGGTCCCAGCTCCGCAGTGTCGTGACGGCGACGCCGAGGCGGCGCGCGACGGCGCCCGCGGTGAACGAGGCCGGGTCCGAGGCGTCGCCCTCGGGGTCGGACGCGTCGGCCGGAGCCCCGTCGCGGGGGAGTTCGGACATGTCCTACGCCAATCGGATGCGGTGCGCCGGGGGCGGGGACGGCCGCGGAACCGATGCACGATCGATGCAACTTGCATCCACCGTAGCTCGGAGGACCCTGAGACGCAGGGGATGCCGTTCCGGACACCATGCCTTGTGCAGGAGGGTCCCATGAAGCTTTCCGAGGAAATGCCCGTCGACCATCGGCTCGGTCAGGTGTACCGGTTCGGTGCGGGCTTCACCGGCTTGGTGCTGCTCGTCTTCGGCGCCCTCGGTTTCGCCGACCAGTTGTCGTTCTTCGACACGAACGGCGACGAGATCGCGGGCCTGGGCACCAATGGCGCGCTCAGCACGATCTCCGTGGTGGTGGGCCTGGTGCTCGTCGCCGGGGCGGTCGTCGGCGGCAACGCCGCCTCGACCGTGAACATCGTGGTCGGCACGCTCTTCGTGCTCAGCGGCTTCGTCAACCTTGCCCTGCTCGGCAAGGACGCCAACATTTTGGCGTTCCGCATGCCCAATGTGATCTTCAGCTTCCTGGTCGGCCTGATGGTGCTCACCTTTGGGCTGTACGGCCGAGTCAGCGGGGGCCTGCCCCACGACAATCCCTACTGGCGTGCCCGGCATCCCGACGTCGCCGCACGAGAGGAGGAAGCCCGCGAGCGGGCGCGGGTGGCGGCCCGCGCCCGACTCGCCGCCACGACGCACGAGCCTCCGCACGGCACGGGAGCGCCCCGGACACCGGGAACCGCCGAATGGTCCGCGTCCCCCGCCGAGCGCGCCCGGCGTGGCACCCTGAGAGAACCGGACACGGGCGCTGGATGACGTCGCACCCACGCTGCACCGACAGGCGGCCCCGCGCCCGGCCGACCCTGCCGCCCGTCGTTCCCCGACCCCGCCCGCGACCACGCCCCAGTCCGCGTCCGCGCCCGCGCCCCGGCCCCTCGATTTGGGACCGGTCGGCGGCCGGAACCGCGGGAACCCGCCGGAGTACGCCATGCACGACCCCGACACAGCCCCGGCGCCGACCGCGGAGAAACCCGGATCCGAACGCGCGTCCCGCACGGCCCACACCTCGGAAGGCCGTACGGCACGATCCGGCGCGGCGCAGCCAGGTACGGCGCAATCCCGCACGGCCCCGTCCCTCTCGGGCGCCGCGCCCGTCTGCCTGGTCACCGGCGCCACCGGGTACATCGGCGGACGGTTGGTCCCCGAACTGCTCGGCACCGGCTACGCCGTACGCTGCCTCGCCCGCACCCCCGACAAGCTCCGCGACCACCCCTGGGCCAGCCGGGTCGACATCCGCAAGGGGGACGTGACCGACGCGGCGTCGCTGTCCGGAGCCTTCGACGGGGTCGACGTCGCCTACTACCTCGTGCACGGCCTCGGCGGCGGCCGGGACTTCGAGAGGGCCGATCGCGAGGCGGCCCGGCTGTTCGCGCGCGAGGCCAAGGCCGCGGGGGTACGCCGCATCGTCTACCTCGGCGGCCTGACCCCGGAAGGCGTCCCTGAACGCGAACTCTCGCCCCACCTGCGCTCGCGCACCGAGGTCGGCCGCATTCTGCTCGCGTCCGGCGTGCCGACCGCGGTGCTGCGCGCCGCCGTGGTGATCGGCTCCGGGTCTGCGTCCTTCGAGATGCTGCGCTACCTCACCGAGCGGCTGCCGGTCATGGTGACGCCGCGCTGGGTCGACACCCGGATCCAACCGGTCGCGGTACGCGACGTGTTGCGCTGCCTGGTCGGCGCCGCGGGGCTGCCCGAGGACGTGAACCGCACGTTCGACATCGGCGGCCCGGACGTCCTGACGTACCGCCAGATGATGCACGGCTACGCGAAGGTCGCCGGCCTGCCCGACCGGCTGATCCTGTCCGTCCCCGTGCTGACCCCGAGGCTTTCCAGCCACTGGGTCGGCCTCGTGACACCCGTCCCCGGCGCGCTGGCCCGCCCGCTCACCGAGTCGCTCCGCCACGAAGTGGTCTGCCGGGAAAGGGACATCGAACGCTACGTGCCCGACCTCCCCGGCGGCCCGATCGGCTTCCTCGACTCCCTCGAACTGGCGCTGCGCCGCGTACGGGAGGCCGATGTGGCCACCCGCTGGTCGTCGGCCGGCGTCCCCGGCGCACCCAGCGACCCCCTGCCCACCGACCCGGACTGGGCGGGCGGCAGCCTCTACACCGACGTGCGCGAACGCGACGTCGACGCGTCACCCGCCGAACTGTGGCGCGTGATCGAAGGCATCGGCGGTGAGAACGGCTGGTACTCCTTCCCGCTCGCCTGGGCGGTACGCGGCTGGCTGGACCGCCTCGTGGGCGGCGTCGGCCTGCGCCGCGGCCGCCGCGACGCCGCGCACCTCCGGGTCGGGGACTCGCTCGACTTCTGGCGCGTCGAGGAGATCCAGCCCGGCGAACTCCTGCGCCTGCGCGCCGAGATGCGGCTGCCCGGCCTGGCCTGGCTCGAACTCGCCGTCGACACCGGCGAGGACGGCTCGACGCGCTACCACCAGCGCGCCCTGTTCCACCCGCACGGCCTGAGCGGTCACCTCTATTGGTGGAGCGTCGCCCCGTTCCACGCCGCGGTATTCGACGGCATGGCCCGCAACATCACCGCGGCCTGCCAGAAGTCGGCGCCCCGGCCCGCGCAGAGCGGCTCACGAACCGCCTGACCACCCCACGACCACGTGTTTGCGCTCGACGCCGGGACGGGCACGGACCACAAGTCACGGCGGCGGGCCCGGACCGCATCCCTCGGTCCGGGCCCGCCGGGTGGCGGCGCCGGTTTTGTACGGGTGGGTCGGACCGGCTCAGGGCTTGAGGGTCCAGCCCGGGTTCGTCGTGCAGGTGGCGGGTGTCTGGCCCTGCACGTACCGCAAGAAGTCGGCGAGGTCGTTCTTCCAGAACGGCCAGGTGTGGTCGCCGGATCCGGTGCACACGCGCGGGTACACGCCCTTGGCCTTGAGGTTGTTGTGCATGTCCACGACAGAGCCGTGGATCGCGCCGTCACCCTGGTCGGTTCCGGAGTACAGGGCCAGCTTGGTGTACGGGTTGTACTTCTCGGCCGTCGCCAGCTTCACCGGGTTCTGCGCGTCCCATTGCTCGGTCGGGCCGAACACCTGGTGCGGGCCCCAAAGCCAGCCCAGCGGGTACTGGTACTGGGCCAGGTTCGGCGTACTCGCGCTGTATAGGCCGATGAACGCACCCGGCGCGGTGGGCGCGAGCGGCACCTGCACCACCGAGCCGTGGATGAGCGACTGCGCCCACGGCATCTCGATGTTGGTGCCGGGGGAGAAGCCCGCCGCCGCGGAGAACAGGTTGTTGTAGCGGCCCGCGTACCGCAGCGCGCCGTAGCCGCCCATGGACAGGCCCGCGATGTACCGCCCGGCTTTGGTCCCGGTTGTGTTGAAGTTCGCGTCGATCCACGGCACCAGCTGCTGCATGTGGAAGTTCTCCCACTGCGGCGCGATGTTGCCGTTGGTCCCGGTCACCCAGTTGCTGTACCAGCCCGCGTTGCCGCCCTCCGGCATCACCACGATCTGGTTGAAGCCCGCCGCCGCGGTGATCGAGGCGACGTCGCCCTGCGTGGACCAGTCGTCGAAGTCGCCGTTGCCGCCGTGCAGCAGGTACAGCGTCTTGTACGGAGTAGCCGGGTTCGTCTGGTAGTTGGTCGGCAGCAGGATGCGGACCTTGATCGACGGGCGCAGCGGCGTGACGGTGGGCTGCGCCGGGTCGACGCGCTTGTAGATCGCGTCCGTGGTCAGCGTGACGTCGTAGAGCGGCGCGGAGCCGGCCACCGGTACGAGTTGGCCCGCCGTGATGCCGTGCGAGACCGGTGCGGGCAGGGTCGGCGGCGTCGGGGCCGCGGCCGCGGGGGACGGCCATGCGAGCCCCGCGGCGGCCAGCGCGACCGCCGCCGCGGCGGTCGCCAGCCTGCGGGGAAGTACGCGGCGGCTCGGGACGGTTGATCGCGTGCGCATGGATTCCCTTCGGAACTTCACGGCCGCACTTCTCGGCCTCGGAACGACGTGTGCCCGGCCACCGTCGCGGTGGCCGGGCACTGGCGTATTGGAGAAAACCGACGGAAAACCGAAAAGGCGGCGGCTGTTACCGGGGGTTCAACCAAATGGTGGCGAGTGGCGGCAGCGTGAGGTTCGCCCAGCCGGACTCGTCCGTCCGGATCTCGCCCTCGTTGCGGACGTTGCCGCCGCCGTAGACGTCGGCGTCGGTGTTGAGCACTTCGGTCCACACGCCCGCCGAGGGCAGGCGCACGCCGAAGTCCTGCCGTACCAGCGGCGAGAAGTTGCAGACCGCGACCAGGAGTTCGCCGTTCGCGCCGTGCCGGATGAAGGACAGCACGTTGTCCGCCGCGTTCCCGCCGTCGATCCACGTGAAGCCGTCCGGCGTGGTGTCGCGCGCCCACAGCGCCGGCGAGTCGCGGTAGATCCCGTTGAGGTCCCGGACCAGGCGCTGCACGCCCTGGTGTTCCGCGTGGTCGAGCAGCCACCAGTCCAGCCCGTGCGCCTCCGACCACTCGGCGTCCTGCGCGAACTCGGTTCCCATGTAGAGCAGTTGCTTGCCGGGATGGGACCACATGAAGCCCAGGTACGCCCGCGTGTTGGCCATCTGCTGCCACCGGTCGCCCGGCATCTTGTGCAGCAGCGACTTCTTGCCGTGCACGACCTCGTCGTGGCTGATCGGCAGCACGTAGTTCTCGCTCCACGCGTACATCAGCGAGAAGGTGATGTCGTTGTGGTGGTACTGGCGGTGGATCGGCTCCTTCTGGATGTACTCCAGCGAGTCGTGCATCCACCCCATGTTCCATTTCAGGCCGAATCCCAGGCCGCCGTGCGACGTCGCGCGCGTCACGCCGTCCCACGCGGTGGACTCCTCGGCGATCGTGACGATGCCCGGCGCCCGCCGGTACACCGTCGCGTTCATCTCCTGGAGGAAGGCCACGGCGTCCCAGTTCTCGCGCCCGCCCTCGGCGTTGGGCGCCCAGTCGCCGCCCTCGCGCGAGTAGTCGAGGTACAGCATCGAGGCGACCGCGTCGACGCGCAGGCCGTCGATGTGGAACTCCTCGCACCAGAACACCGCGTTCGCGACGAGGAAGTTGCGCACCTCGTGGCGGCCGTAGTCGAAGACGAGCGTTCCCCAGTCCGGGTGTTCGCCGCGCCGCGGATCCGGGTGCTCGTACAGCGGCGTGCCGTCGAAGCGCGCGAGGGCCCAGTCGTCCTTGGGGAAGTGCGCGGGCACCCAGTCGACGATGACGCCGATCCCGGCCCGGTGCAGCGCGTCCACCAGGTGCCGGAAGTCGTCGGGGGAGCCGAAACGGGACGTGGGGGCGTAGTAGGAGGTGACCTGGTAGCCCCACGAGCCGCCGAACGGGTGCTCCGCCACCGGCAGAAACTCCACGTGTGTGAAGCCCATGTCCTTCACGTAGGCCGGGAGTTGCTCGGCAACCTCGCGGTACGACAAACCCGGTCGCCACGACCCGAGGTGCACCTCGTACACGCTCATCGGCAGCGCGTGGTGCTCGCGCCCGGCCCGGGCCGCCATCCACTCCTCGTCGCCCCAGGCGTACCACGAGGTGTTCACCACCGAGGCCGTCTGCGGCGGGACCTCGGTCGCGAACGCCATCGGGTCGGCCTTCTGCCGCAGATGCCCGTCGCGGCCCATGATCTCGTACTTGTACTTCGCGCCGTCGCCCACGTCGGGCACGAACAGCTCCCACACGCCCGACGATCCGAGCGACCGCATCGGGTGCGCGGTGCCGTCCCAGTAGTTGAAGTCACCGACCAGGCGCACGCCCTGCGCGTTGGGCGCCCACACCGCGAAGGACGTGCCGGTGATCGTCTCGCCTCGGGTCTCGTACGCCTGCACGTGCGCGCCGAGCACCGTCCACAGCTTCTCGTGCCGGCCCTCGCTGATCAGATGCAGGTCGAACTCGCCGAGCGTGGGCAGGAAGCGGTACGGGTCGTCGGTCACCAGCACGGTGCCCTCGTACGTCACCTCCAGCCGGTAGTCCGGCACCTTCTCGCCCGGCAGCACGCCGGAGAACAGGCCGTCGGCCTCGTGCGTCAGCTCGTACCGCCGCTCCTCCGCGACGACGACCACGCGCTCGGCCCACGGGCGCAGCACCCGCAGCACGACGCCGTCGACCCCGCCCGCCCCCGGATGGGGGCCCAGGACGGAGTGCGGGTCGTGGTGCGCGGCGTCCAGCACGCGCCGCAGCTCGGCGGGATCGACCGGGGGCGGCACCGCGGCGGGCACGACGTCGGTGAGGACGGATTCCACGGGGTCCACCAGGTGAGTGGGCGTCACGTTGTTGACCTCCAGGGGTGGGCGGGAACGTCCCGCACGGCTCAGTGCGGCTGGGGCGCCCGGTCGGCGAGACGACGGATCGCGGACATCGGGACAGGGAGCCACGTGGGGCGGTTTCCGGACTCGTACACGACCTCGTAGACCGCCTTGTCGGTCTCGAAGGCGCGCAGCAGCACCGGTTCGGCGCGCGGGTCGACCGCACCGGCCTTGGCGTACCCGGCGCAGAAGGCGTCGCGGTTGCGCATCGCCCACTCCTCGGCCCGGCGCACCAGGTGCGGCGCGGGGCTCCCGGCGCCGCCCGCGCGGCGCTCGGCGAGCAGGTGACGCGCGGCGTAGTCGAAGGAGCGCAGCATCGCCGCGACGTCGCGCAGCGGCGAGTGCAGCGCCCGCCGTTCGACCAGCGGCTGGGCCGGCTCGCCCTCGAAGTCGATGAGCACCCACCGGGTGGCGGTGCGCATGACCTGGCCGAGGTGGAAGTCGCCGTGGATGCGCTGCAGCGGCACCGGGTGGTCCTCGCGGCCCAGGCGCGCCAGGTCGCGGTACGCGTCGCGCAGCCGGTCCGCGAACGGCGCGAGGTCGGCCACGACCTCCGTCGCTGAGTCCAGGCGGCGGCTCATCTGCTCGGCGAGGGCCGCGAGCTGCTCCTCGCCGGCGGTCTCGGTGGGCAGCGTACGGGCCAGGTCCGCGTGCACCTCGGCGGTGGCCACGCCGAGCCGGAAGGACTCCCCGGCGAAGTCGCCGCCGACCTCGTGGGCGCGCAGCGCGTCCGCCGAGCCGATGCCGTGCAGGTCCTGGTCGGCGTACAGGTCGCGGACCGAGGTCTTGGCCAGTTCCCAGCCGTCGGTGCCGGTGCGCAGGTACTCCTGGAGCAGGCCGAGGGTCGTGGTCTCGCCGCCGAACTCGGACTCGAACCAGGCGACCGGCTGCGGGATGCGCCGGGAGCCGGCGTCCGCGAGGGCGAGGCAGAGCTCCAGGTCCGGGTTGACCCCGGGGGTGAGCCTGCGGAACAGCTTCATGATGACGTCGTCGCCGAAGACGATCGAGGTGTTGGACTGCTCGGCGCCGACCACCAGACCGGCGAGCCGGGTGCGCGGCGGGCGGTCGGCGTACCGGTGGAAGACCAGCGGCCCGGCCGCGGTGGGCCGGTCGACCGCCGCGTCGGCGAACCGTTCCAGCAGCCACCGCGACAACTCGCTGTCGTGGGCGGCGTCGTAGAGCACCGTGCCGTCGTGCGTGCCCCCGCGCACCCGGCCGATCGTCGCGTAGTCGAGCCGGTCGATGCGCCACCGGCGCACGCCGAGGAGGAGTTGGTAGTGGTCGACGGCGGCCGGGTGCCCGGCCGCCTCCTCGTGCTCGACGGCGAGCACGACGTGGAACATCGCCGGATCGCCCCGGACCACCTCGACCGCGGAGACCACCCGGACCCCTCGGATCGTCCGGCCCTTGCCGGCGAACCATCTCTGCCGCGGCAGCCAGGGCAGCAGCTGTCCGCAGACGGCATCCACCGGAATACCGCGCAGGTCATGGGGTCGGGTGGACTCTGTCACAGCGTTCGCGCTCCCCGGGTGAGTCGGAACCAGTAGAAACCGTGCCCCGCCAGCGTCAAGAGATACGGAAGTTCGCCGATTGCCGGGAAAGTCACCCCGCCGAGCAGCTCGACGGGCTGGTATGTCTCGAACTGGCGCAGGTCGAGCTCGGTCGGCTGGGCGAACCGGGAGAAGTTGTGGACGCACAGCACGATGTCGTCCTCGTACTCGCGCAGGAACGCGAGAACCGACGGGTTGGACGAGGACAGTTCGTTGTAGACGCCCAGCCCGAAGGCCGGGTTCTGCTTGCGGACCTCGATCATCCGGCGGGTCCAGTGCAGCAGCGAGGACGCGCTGCTCATCTGGGCCTCGACGTTGGTGACCTGGTAGCCGTAGACCGGGTCCATGATGGTCGGCAGGTAGAGGCGGCCCGGATCGCACGCGGAGAACCCGGCGTTGCGGTCGGGCGTCCACTGCATGGGCGTACGCACGCCGTCGCGGTCGCCGAGCCAGATGTTGTCGCCCATGCCGATCTCGTCGCCGTAATACAGGACGGGCGAGCCCGGCAGCGACAGCAGCAGCGCGGTGAACAGCTCGATCTGGTTGCGGTCGTTGTCCAGGAGCGGCGCGAGGCGGCGGCGGATGCCGACGTTGGCGCGCATGCGCGGGTCCTTGGCGTACTCCGCGTACATGTAGTCGCGCTCTTCGTCCGTCACCATCTCGAGCGTCAGCTCGTCGTGGTTGCGCAGGAAGATGCCCCACTGGCAGTTGAGCGGGATCGACGGCGTGCCGGCCAGGATCTCTGAGACCGGGTAGCGCGATTCGCGGCGCACGGCCATGAAAATGCGCGGCATGACGGGGAAGTGGAACGCCATGTGGCACTCGTCGCCGTCGCCGAAGTAGTCGACGACGTCCTCCGGCCACTGGTTGGCCTCGGCGAGCAGCACCGTGTCGGGGTACTTGTCGTCGATCTCCTTGCGCACCCGCTTGAGGAACTCGTGGGTGGCCGGCAGGTTCTCGCAGTTCGTGCCCTCTTCGGCGAAGAGGTACGGGACCGCGTCGAGCCGGAAGCCGTCGATGCCCAGGTCGAGCCAGAACCGCAGGCCTGCGAGCATTTCCTCCTGGACGCGCGGGTTCTCGTAGTTCAGGTCCGGCTGGTGGCTGAAGAAGCGGTGCCAGAAGTACTGCTTGCGGACCGGGTCGTACGTCCAGTTGGACGTCTCGGTGTCCACGAAGATGATGCGGGCGTCGCCGTACTGCTTGTCGTCGTCGGCCCAGACGTAGTAGTCGCCGTACGGCCCGTCGGGGTTGTTGCGCGACTCCTGGAACCACATGTGCTGGTCGCTGGTGTGGTTCATGACGAAGTCGATGACGACCCGCATGCCGCGCTTGTGCGCCGCGTCGACGAACTCGACGAAGTCGGCCAGGTCCCCGAACTCCGGCAGCACCGCCGTGTAGTCGGCGACGTCGTAGCCGCCGTCGCGCAGCGGCGACGCGAAGAACGGCGGCAGCCACAGGCAGTCGACACCCAGCCATTGCAGGTAGTCGAGCTTGGCCGTCAGACCCTTCAGGTCGCCGCAGCCGTCGCCGTTGCTGTCCTGGAACGAGCGGACCAGGACCTCGTAGAAGACCGCGCGCTTGAACCACAGCGGGTCGCGGCGGCTGCGGGGTGTGTCGTCAAAAGTGTCGGAGATGGGTTCATTGACGATCACGGGTTGTTCCTCCGGACCGAGAAGAGATGCGCGGGTTCGAGTGCCGGGTCGAGGCGCACATAGTTGTGCTGACCCCAGCGGTAACTCGCCCCGGTGAACTCGTCGTGCACCGGGAACGTGTCCTGCCAGTCCATGCCGAGGGAAGGCATGTCCAAGGACACGGTGGCCTCGTGGATCGCGTGGGGGTCGAGGTTCACCACGACCACCACGAGATCGTCCGCAGCACCCGTTCGGGTGCGCTTGGAGAAGGCCATCACCGCATCGTTGTCGGTGTGATGGAATCTGAGGTTTCGCAGATGTTGCAGCGACGGATGGTGTCGGCGCACCCGGTTAAGAATCGTCAGGTACGGCGACAGCGACCGCCCCTCGCGCTCCGCCGCCGCCCAGTCCCGCGGGCGGTACTGGTACTTCTCGGAGTCGAGGTACTCCTCGCTCCCCGGCGCCACCGCGACGTGCTCGAACAGTTCGAACCCCGCGTACACGCCCCAGGTCGGGGACAGCGTGGCGGCCAGCGCGGCCCGGATCTTGAAGGCCGCCGGCCCGCCGTACTGGAGTGACGCGTGCAGGATGTCCGGCGTGTTGACGAAGAAGTTGGGTCGCATGTACGCCGCAGCGTCGCCGGACAGCTCGGTCAGGTACTCCTGGAGCTCGTCCTTGCCGGTACGCCAGGTGAAGTACGTGTAGGACTGCTGGAACCCGATCTTCGCCAGCGTGTGCATCATCGCCGGCCGGGTGAACGCCTCGGCCAGGAAGATCACGTCGGGGTCGCGCCCGTTGACCTCGGCGATGACCTTCTCCCAGAAGACCACCGGCTTGGTGTGCGGGTTGTCGACGCGGAAGATCCGCACGCCGTGCTTCATCCAGAAGCGCAGCACCCGCAGCGTCTCGCGCACGATGCCCTGGAAGTCCTCGTCGAAGTTGACCGGGTAGATGTCCTGGTACTTCTTCGGCGGGTTCTCCGCATAGGCGATCGATCCGTCAGCCCTTCGGGTGAACCACTCGGGGTGCTTCTCGACCCACGGGTGGTCCGGCGAGACCTGGAGCGCGAAGTCGAGCGCGACCTCCAGACGCAGTTCGCGGGCCCGCGCCACGAACGCGTCGAAGTCCTCGATGGTGCCCAGGTCGGGGTGCACGGCGTCGTGGCCGCCCTCCGGCGAGCCGATCGCCCACGGCGACCCGGGGTCGTGCGGCCCGGCCTCCAGCGTGTTGTTGGGCCCCTTGCGGTACGCCGTGCCGATCGGGTGAATCGGCGGCAGGTACACGACGTCGAAGCCCATCGCGGCGATCGAGGGCAGGCGCTCCATCGCGGTGCGGAAGGTCCCGGAGCGGGGCGGCAGGACGCCCGCGGGGTCGACCTCGGCGCCCTCCGAGCGCGGGAAGAACTCGTACCACGAGCCGAACAGCGCGCGCTGCCGCTCGACCTGGAGCGGGAACCGGGGGCTGGAGGTCACCAGTTCGCGCAGCGGGTGGGCGGCCAGCGCGGCGGTCACCGAGGGGGCCAGGGCCGCGGCGAGGCGTACCTCCGGCTCCTTCCCGGTGTCGCGGAGCACGTCGACCGCGTCCAGCACCGGCGCCCGGCCGGCGCGCTTGGGCACGCCCTCGGCGGCGCGCTCCAGCAGCAGCGCGCCCTCCTCGAGCATGAGCTCGACGTCCATCCCGGCCGGCACCTTGATCTCGGCGGCGTGCCGCCAGGTGCCGATCGGATCGCTCCACGCCTCGACCGCGTACGACCACATGCCCTCCGACGGCGGAGTGATCTCCGCGTGCCATCTGTCGGTGCCGGGCGCGCCCTGCCTCATCGGCAGGTACGGGCCCTGGCGTCCGCGGCGATCGCGGAGCACGAGGTTCACGCCGAGGGCGTCGTGTCCTTCGCGGAACACCGTCGCGGTGATCTCGAAGGACTCGCCCGCGACACAGCGCGCGGGGCGCGTGCCGCAGTCGACGAGGGGCTGGACGTCGAGGATGGGGATGCGACCGATCATCGGCTCCGGTCCTGCTGCGTGGGGAACGGCGGGTGCGTGGGCCGTGGCAGCGGCGGCTCGGGTCGCGCCCGGCTTCTTCGCGGGTGCGGCCGCGGTCGTCTTCCGAGGGGATCGGACCGGCGCACCCGGACGCTTCCTGGCCGCACTGCCCATGCCCACGCTCCTGCTCGACTGCCCGGTAACGGCGATTGCGACACGTGATCTCACCCGCGAAGAGGTGGGCGAGGGACGCGCTCGTTCAACGATCACGACGGCAGGCGGGGCACGGTCCAAACGGCGCAATTACCGCATGGATACCGTCCGCTGGGCCTGCGGCTGGTTCAGTTGTCGGCACTTTCTGCAAGATCTTGCCATCCCTGCAAACACCACGCATCCACTGTCGCAAGTCATGCCGGGTTCCGGCTAGGGTCTGGTGGCTGTGAGAGCAATCCGCCGTTTCACCGTGCGCACGGTTCTGCCCGCTCCACTGGAGCCCCTCGGCCAGCTGGCGATGAACCTCCGCTGGTCCTGGCACGCGGAAACCCGTGACCTGTTCGAGTCCATCGACCCGGAGACCTGGGCCGCAGTCGGCCAGGATCCCGTCCGCCTGCTCGGCGCGGTGCCGACCGACAAGCTCGCCGCGCTCGCCGAGGACCGCAGATTCCTGGCCCGACTGACGGTCGCGGCGGGGGATCTCAACGACTACCTGACCGGTGCCCGCTGGTACCAGTCGCTGCCCGAGCCGGGCAGCGCCCCCGACGGCGCCCCCGCCGCGATCGCCTATTTCTCCCCCGAGTTCGGCATCACCGCGGCCCTGCCGCAGTACTCCGGCGGCCTCGGCATCCTGGCCGGGGACCACCTCAAGGCCGCGAGCGACCTCGGCGTCCCGATCATCGGCGTCGGTCTGCTCTACCGGCACGGCTACTTCCGGCAGTCGCTGTCGCGCGACGGCTGGCAGCAGGAGCGCTACCCGCTGCTCGACCCCAACGAACTCCCGCTCACGCTGGTCCGGCACCCGGACGGTACGCCGGCCCGCATCCTCATCGGCCTGCCCGGCGGCCGCGAACTGCACGCCCGCATCTGGAAGGCGCAGGTCGGACGCGTCCCGCTGCTGCTGCTCGACTCCGACATCGAGGAGAACGAGCCCTTCGAGCGCGAGGTGACCGACCGGCTGTACGGCGGCACCAGCGAGCACCGCCTGCACCAGGAAATGCTGCTCGGCATCGGCGGCGTCCGCGCCGTCCGCGAGTTCTGCGCGCTCACCGGCCACCCCCAGCCCGAGGTCTTCCACACCAACGAGGGCCACGCCGGGTTCCTGGGCGTCGAGCGCATCCGCGAGTACCACGAAAGCAGCGGCCTCGACTTCGACGCCGCCCTCGAAGCGGTCCGCGCCGGGACGGTGTTCACCACCCACACCCCGGTACCGGCGGGCATCGACCGCTTCGACCGCGAGCTGATCGCCCGGCACTTCGGCGGCGACAACGAAGCCCCCGGCGTACCCGTCGAGCGGGTGCTCGCGCTGGGCGCCGAGACGTTCCCGGGCGGCGAGCCGGGCGTGTTCAACATGGCCGTCATGGGCCTGCGGCTGGCCCAGCGCGCCAACGGCGTCAGCGAACTGCACGGGCACGTCAGCCAGGGCATGTTCGCGGGACTGTGGCCGGGATTCGACCCCGCCGAGGTGCCCATCGGGTCGATCACCAACGGCGTGCACGCCCCCACCTGGGTGGACCGCGACGTCCTCGAGCTGGCGGCCCGCGAGATCGGCCCGGAGCTGACCGAGGAGGCGCACGGCTGGACCGCGATCGAGCAGATCCCGGCCCAGGCCGTGTGGGACCTGCGGCGCACGCTGCGGGCGAAGCTGGTCACCGAGGCCCGCGTACGGCTGCGCGACTCGTGGCGCCTGCGCGGCGCCGGCGACGCGGAACTCGGCTGGACCGAGCACGCGTTGGACCCCGACGTGCTGACCATCGGGTTCGCCCGGCGCGTGCCGTCGTACAAGCGCCTCACCCTCATGCTGCGCGACAAGGAGCGCCTGCGCGGCCTGCTGCTGCACCCCACCCGCCCGATCCAGATCGTCGTCGCGGGCAAGGCGCACCCGGCCGACGAGGGCGGCAAGCGGCTCGTCCAGGAGCTGGTGAAGTTCTCCGACCAGGAGGACGTGCGCCACCGCATCGTCTTCCTGCCCGACTACGACATCGCCATGGCGCAGCACCTCTACCCGGGTTGCGACGTCTGGCTCAACAACCCGCTGCGCCCGCTGGAGGCGTGCGGCACGTCGGGCATGAAGGCCGCGCTCAACGGGTGCCTCAACCTGTCGATCCTCGACGGCTGGTGGGACGAGTGGTACGACGGCTCGAACGGCTGGGCCATCCCCACCGCCGACGGCGTCGAGGACCCGGACCGCCGCGACGACCTGGAGGCCAACGCCCTCTACGACCTGGTCGAGCACAACGTGGCGGCCCGGTTCTACGACCGGGGGCCGGACGGACTGCCGAGCCGGTGGCTCGAAATGGTCCGCCACACCCTGGTGTCGCTGGGCCCGAAGGTCCTCGCGTCGCGCATGGTCAAGGACTACGTCGACAGCCTGTACGCGCCGGCCGCGCTCGGCGCCCGTTCCATGGCGGCCGACGAACTGGTCGGGGCGAAGACCCTGGCGGCCTGGAAGGCCGAGGTCCGCGGTGCGTGGCCGCAGGTCCGCGTGGACCACGTCGAGTCCGGCGGGATAGGAGACGCCCCCGAGGTCGGCAACACGCTCGACCTGCGGGTGTTCGTGAGCCTGGGCGACCTGCGCCCCTCGGACGTCGAGGTGCAGGTCGTGCACGGCCGGGTCGACGGCGCCGACGCGATCGTGGACGGGGCGGTGGCCCCGCTCAAGCCGGTACGCCGCGACGAGCACGGCCGCTGGTTCTACGAGGGGTCGCTCGCCTTGGACCGAACGGGTCCGTTCGGCTACACCGTTCGGGTGATGCCCGCCCACGCGCTGCTGGCGACTCCGGCGGAACTCGGACTCATCGCCGTCCCGGCGGACGGCGAAGGCGTCGCCGACGGACTGCCGTTGCGCTGAACGAGTGATCCTCGGCCGCAGTCCGGGTGATCACGCGGGTCGGGGCGGTGCTGCGTGTGTTCGAGTGTGCCGCCGCTACCGGCTCATCGTCGTCGTAGGCCGTAGTAGCCGACGCCGCCGAGCAGGGCGACGCCCAGGACGATGCCGACCGGCAGCGCGATCTTGCTCGCCGTCGAATCGTCGTCCTCGGCCGACGCGGACTTGCCGGGCAGGTCGACGCTCTCGCCGCCCTTGCCGGTCTGCTCCTTGCCGTTCTGGCCGGAGTTCCCGGTCGCCTGGCCGCCGGTCGCGGCCTGGCCCTGGCTGCCGCCGGTCGCCGCGGCGCCCGCGGTCTCGCCGTCGAACGCGAAGACCGGGTCGGTGCCGGGACGCGGCGTACCGCCGACCTCGATGCTCAGGTCGATCGGCACGACCAGGCCCATGCCCTCCTCCGGGGGCTCGGCGACCTGGAGTTGGATGTAATAGGTGCCGGGCACGGCGTACCCGTTCGGGTCGAAGCTGCCGGCGTCCTCCGGACGGGCGATCTGCCAAGGCCCGCACGTCCGCTCGAAGCGGCCCTTCTCGCGCTGGATCAGCTTGACGACGCTGGAGTCCTTGGAGTCGCACGTCGTCGGGTTGCGGGTGGCGTTGAAGATCTTCACGCTCCACCCCGCCGTGATGCTGTTGGGGAAGTCGTGCGGGATGTCGACGCCCGCCTTGACCGTGAGCTGCTGCCCGGCCTTCAGGTCCACGCGCCAGAACGGCGCCTCGCCGACCGCGATGCTCTGCTTGTACGTCCCCGGCCCGATCGGCGTCGCGCTGTTGAACGAGAAGCCGCCCACCGCGTCGGGCCCGGTCTTCACCGGGACGTCCTTCGCCGTGGCCCCGCCGCTCTTCGTCTCCGCGATACCGACCAGCAGTTCGAGGGGCATCGGCATGTCGCCCGCATCGGTGACCTTGTTCTCGATCATGATGCAGCCGATGTCGTTCGGCGGCGGCGTGCCCTTGTCGTCCGGCTTGCTGCGCGCGCCCGCGGTGATCACGTTCGCCCAGCCCACCGACTGCTCGTACTGCCGCAGCCAGTCGTCCGGGTCCCCGCTGCCGACGGTCCCGGCCTGCACCGTCAGACCGGCGCCGCGCCCGTAGCCCTCCTCCGCGACGGCCGTCGCGGAGACCTGGAGGAGCTGGTCCGGACGTTTCTTGACCTGGTAGTACACATCGCGCCCGCCGGTGAGGTTGTCCAGGTACTGCCCCGGCGTGATCATCGGCGCGTCGGCGCAGCCCTCGATCGAGCCCTTGATGGGCGTGCCGGTCGCCTGGTACGTCGTCCACGCCTTGCGGAAGAGCGTGCTCAGGTTCGTGGTGAGCGCGTCGGCGTTGTCCGCGTCGGCATACGACCCGCCGCTCACCTGGGCGATGCACTTGAGTTGGTCGCGGGCGGCGCCGCTGGTCTTGAAGCCGACCGCGTCGACGGCCAGGTCTATGCCCTGGGCCTTGAGTTCGCGGGCCACGTCGCAGGGCGGCGGGGGAGCACAGGTGTCCTCGCCGTCGGAGACCAGCACGATGCGGCGTTTGCCGTTCGTACCGACGTCCTTGGCCGCCTCGCGCAACGCGACGCCGATGGGCGTGAAGCCCACGGCGTTCATGGCGGCGACGCGCTGCTTCGCGTCGGTGCGCGCGGCGGCGTCCATGGTCTTGACCGGAAAGAGCTGCTGGGTGTCCGCGCAGCCCGGGCCCTTGTCCTGGCCGCTGTACGTGGCCCCGTACACCCGCAGGCCCAACTGCGCGCTCTCCGGCGCGGTGTCGATGATGCGGCCCACCGCCTGCTTGGCGGCGGCGAGGCGGGTCTGGCCGCCCGCGTCGTTCTCCTTCATCGAACCGGACAGGTCCAGCACCAGTTCGATCTTCGGTGGGGGTTCGCCCTCGGCCGGCGCCGCGTGGGCACTGGTGGCGGAGGGCAGGAGCCCGCCGAGCACGAGGGCCGGTACGGCGAGCGCCGTGGCCCGCATGCGACGGTTTCTGGTGTTCATGGCTCCATTTCCTTCGTCGTGGTTCTCGGTGCCCGCGTCGCGGTGGTGTTCCGGCGCGTCGTTTCACGCGTCCGTTCACGCGTTCGTTCGATGTGCCGGCCCGGTGAGCCGGTGAGTTCAGCGGCGCCGCAGGCCGTAGTAGCCGACGCCGCCGAGCAGCGCGACGCCCATGACGATGCCGATCGGCAGTGCCAGCTTCCGCGCCGAGGAGTCGTCCGAGCCGCCGTCTGCGGACGTCGACTCACCCGGCAACTCCGCCGTGCCCGACGCGCCTTCCGTGCCTTTCCCGCCCTGCGTGCCCGGCTGCTGCGACCCGTTGCCGGGGGCGCCGGACCCGCCGGTCCCCCCGGTCCCGCCCGTCGTGGGCGCGTTGCCGGTCCCGTTCGCCGACTGCGCCGCACCGCTCCCGGGCGGCACCGAAGCGCCGCCGAAGTCGAAGACCGGGGCGGGTTCGGCGCGCGGCGTACCCTCGACGCCGACGACCATGTCGATGGGGACGACGCGCCCGACGGCGCTCTCGGCGGGCTCGGCGACGGCGAGCTGGATGTAGTAGGTCCCGGGGGTGGCGTACTCGAAGTTGTTGCTCCGGATCTCCTCGGGGTCGGCGATCTCCCAGGGCCCGCACGACACTTCGAAGCGGCCCTTCAGGCGGTCGAAGAGCTGGATGCGGCCGGAGGAGTCGGTGGCGCAGATCGTCTCCTTCCGCATCTCGTTGAACGTCGCGACGGTGAACGCCATCGTGGTGGCGTACGGGAAGTCCCCGGGCGTCTCGACACCGCCCTTGATCGACAGGCGCTGTCCCGGCCGCACGTCGACGCGCCACATCGGGAACTCGCCGACCGTGAGGTTCTGCCGGTACGTGCCGGGGGCGATCGGCGTCGCGTTCTGGAACGAGGAGCCGCCCACCGCGTCGGCTCCGGTACGCACCTGCTGCGGCGCCTGCGGTACGGCCGCCTTCGCGGGGTCGCCGTCGGCGAGGCCGATCAGCAGTTCGACGGGGAACGCCGGGTCGTCCTTGGCGCTGATGCGGTTGTTGATCCTGATGCAGCCCATGTCGTCGGGCGGCAGCGGACGGGGGTCGTCGTCCGGGTCCTGGACTTCGCTCCGGGCACCCGTGGAAAGGACGTTCGCCCAACCGACCACCGTGGCGAACGAGCGCAGCCAGCCCTCCGGCTTGGTGTCGGCCGGCATCGGTCCGGCGAACACCTCGATGCTGGAGCTTCGGGTGAAGCGGTGTGCCAGCACGACCGTCGTGCTGACCTGGAGGAGCTGGCCGGGGGCCTTCTTCACGCGGTAGTAGAGATCCTTCTCACCGGGCAGGCTGTCCACGTACTGGCCGGGCGTCACGACCGGCGCGTCCTTGCAGTCGACCGTCGAGCCTTTCACGGGTGTTCCCGAGGTCTGGTAGCTCTTGCCCCGGTAGTCCTCCGGTTCGGCCGATGCGGAGGACGCGGGCAGGATTCCGACGAGCATGAGCACGGGTATTGCGAGCACGGCGGCGCGCGAGCGTCGTGTTCGGATGGTCATGGACTCCGGCTCCTTGTCGTCGCTCCCATGCCGCAAACTCCGCGGAGCCACGATCGTAGGGATCATGCGGCGCGGCAGACAGCACTAGGGACCCTCGCGTATCCCTCGTGACCTGCCGGTCGTGCCGGTCCTGCCGTGCGTGCCGTGCGTGAAGCGCTTCACGCACGACAGGCACGGCCCACACGACAGGCACGACAGGCACGACAGGCACGACACGACCATCGATCAGCGCCGTCGCAGACCGTAGTAGCCGACGCCCGCGAGCAGCAGTACGGCGGCCGCGATACCGACGGGCAGCGCGAGTTCCTCCGCGGTGGACTTGTCGTCCCGTGCCGCCGACGTCGGCTCGCCGGCCAGTTCGGCGCCGTTCGCCCCCGGTGTCTGGCCGGGCCGGGACGCGCCGGCCGCGCTGCCGTCACCGCCGGTGGCCGCGGCACCGTTCCCGGTCCCGGTCGACGCCGGCGTACCGCCGAAGTCGAAGACGAGCCGGGGCTCGGTGCGCGGCGTGCCGTCGACGGCCACGGTCAGGTCGACCGGGATCACCGCGCCCAGCGCCTCTTCGGGCAGCGAGCCGAGGCCCAGCGCGATGTAGTACGTGCCCGGCTCGCTGAACCCGGCGTTCTGGACGCTCGTGTCGTTCGGCTTGGCGATCTCCCAGGTGTCGCACACCTTTTCGACGCGGCCGGTGCGTGAGCCGATCAGCTCGATCGCGCCCCGGCTGGTGGAGCAGCCCACGCTGTCGCGCTGCGGGTTGAACAGCAGGACGCCGAGCCCGGAGTTGGGCGAGTACGGCAGGTCCGCGGGGATCTGCGCCCCGGCCTTGACGGTCAGGCGCTGCCCGGCCTTGAGGTCGACGCGCCAGATCGGCCACTCGCCGACGGCGATGCTCTGCTTGTGCGTACCGGCGCCGATCGGGGTGGCGCTGTTGAAGGAGAAGCCGCCGGTCGCGTCCGCACCGGTTTTGGGGGTCGGCGCGGCCACGGACTTGCCGGCGCTCTTGGCGAGGTCGGCGTCCGCGAGGCCGATCTGGAGTTCGAGCGGGAAGCGCTTCTCCGTCGGGTCGGTCACGTGGTTCTCGATCATCACGCAGCCCTCGTCGCCGGGCACCGAGTCGGGGGTGGAGCCGGGCTTGGGAGCCTCGGTCCGGCCGCCGACGGACAGCACGTTCGCCCATCCGGTGCTCTGGCTGAAGGCGCGCATCCACCCGCGCGGGTCGCCCGTCGGGGTCATGGGCCCGGCGTCGATCTCGATGTTCGAGTGCTGGATCGACGGCGTCAGCGCGACCGTGGCGCTCACCTGGAGGATCTGGTCGGGTGTCTTCTTGACGCGGTAGTACTGCTTGCCGCCCGTGGTGACGGCGTCGAGGTACTGCCCGGGCCCGATCAGCGGTGCCTCGGCGCAGTTGGTGGTCGAGGCCTGCACCGGAATCCCGGTGGCGTTGTACGTCGTCCAGGCACGGCGGAACAGGGTGCTCAGGTTGGCGGTGAGCGCGTCGGCGTCGGCCGCGTCCGCGTACTCGCCCCCGGACACCTGGGCGATGCACTTGAGCTGGTCGCGGGCGGCGCCGCTGGTCTTGAAGCCGACGACGTCGACGGCCAGGTCGATGCCCTGGGCCTTGAGTTCGCGGGCCACGTCGCAGGGCGGCGGGGGTGCGCAGGTGTCCTCGCCGTCGGAGACCAGCACGATGCGGCGCTTGCCGTCGGTGCCGACGTCCTTGGCCGCTTCGCGCAGGGACACCCCGATGGGGGTGAAGCCGACCGCGTTCATCCCGGCCACGCGCTGCTTCGCGGCGGTACGCGCGGCGGCGTCCATGGTCTTGACCGGGAACAACTGCTGGGTGTCCGCGCAACCTTCGGGTTTGTTCTCGCCCGCGTAGGTGGCGCCGTAGACGCGCAGTCCGAGGGCGGCGTCGGCAGGTGCGGTGTCGATGATGCGGCCCACCGCCTGCTTGGCGGCCGCGAGGCGGGTCTGACCGCCCGCGTCGTTCTCCTTCATCGAACCGGACAGGTCCAGCACCAGTTCCATCTTCGGCGGCGGCCCGGCCTCCGCGGCCGAGGGCGCGACCGGCGCGGCAGGTGTGGACGGTGCGGCGGGCGCGGCCTGGGCGGCACCGGCGGACAGAAAGCCCCCGAGCATGAGAGCCGGGAGCACGAGCACCGAGGCACGCGTACGTCGGGTTCGGACGGTCATGGACCTGCTTCCTTCGTCGTGGCGGACCCCGAGCGTATGGATCATCGGCGAGCTTGCGGCCGGTCAGGGACCCTCGCGTATCCCTTGACGGGTTCCCGTCGCTCAGCCGAGGAGGTCGCGGATGCGTTCGATCGTGCCGGCATCGGGCGCTCGCAGGGTCGGCGCGGCGCGCCGTGCGTCCGGTTGCCCGGGCGGCCCAGGTAGCCGAGGCGACCCAGGCGACCCAGGCGGCGCCGGGGGCACCGGCAGCACAGACGACGCGGCGGCGTCCCCGAGCCGGGCCGCATCCCACGGACGCGGCGCCCAGACGGGCGCGTTCGACGGTACGTGCGGGACCAGCGACGGCAGGGTGAACGGCCCGTCGGGCTCGTCGCGGTCGGGAGTGCGGCGGCAGGAGCTGGTGATCCAGACCGCGACATGCGTCTGCGGCCGCACGGTGAAGACGGAGAACGCGAAGCCGTCCCGGTCGTCCACGACCCCCTTCAGCTCCCACTGGCCGACCGCGTCCGGACGGTACGCGGCCGCCTCGGGGTTCCGGTAGCGGCGGACCCGGAACCGGTTGCGCCGCACGAAGTCGTGCATGCCGGCGAAGGCGCCGTGCTGGTTGTCGCCGAGGGCCCGGAAGCCGCCCAGCACGAGCACGCGATAGTAGCCCTCGGCACGCTCCCGGGGGTCCATCTCGCCCCCGCACGGCCCCGGCAAGATGTCGAGCGCGCCGTCCGACTCCTCGGCGCCGGACGCCAGTACGAACATCCGCAGGAGCTGGTAGCCGTCTTCGCGGGTGCGGGCGAGGGTGACGGTCGGGACTCCGAGCGGCGGCACGGTCACTTACGGGGTCCTGCCCATCATGATGTCGGCCTGACTCTGGATGCTCGTGTCGCCCTCGTACTCCGAGCGCATGTCCCAGTAGCTGAAATGGCCGCCGTCGTTCGCGGCGAAGCGGTGCGCGCCGAAATCGTCGTCGGTGGGCAACGTGCCGTGCAGGAAGCTGGACGCGGGCGCCTCCCAATCGTCCGGGGCGATTCCCACCCAGACCCGGTTCGGGTCGAAGTTGAGGTCGGAGGCGTGGTCGACCTGGACGCCGGGACTGCCTACGAACACGAGTTCGTCGGCGTCGAGTCCGTCGCCGTCGCGGGCCGCGTACGCGACGACGGACGTGCCGTAGCTGTGCCCGCCCACGGTCAGGTGCTGGTCCTTGGGCCCGGTGACCCGGGTGCCGTCCACGAAGCGGTCCAGCCGTCCGGCTCCCTCCTGCGCCCGGCCGGGGCCGGCGCCCGAGGACAACGAACCGGCCGTGAGCGAGAGTTCGGGGGAGTCGTAGTCGAGCCACACGATGACCGCGGCGTCGCCCGGCACACCCGGCGTGACCCGGTCGGCGACACGCTGGAGGTTGGTGGCCCGCTCCACCTGCTCGGTGAGTTTGCCGGCGACCGTGGTGTTGACGCCCGGCACGGTGATCGCGGTGTTCTTCGCGGTGTCGGGGTTGCCCACGGAGATGACCACCTCTCCGTCCCGCGTCCGGGTGCCGAACTTCAGCAGCATCAGCTGCTCTTCGGGACGGCGTTCCACGTTGCCCGCCATCACCTGGTTGATCTTCTGGAGGTTCTCCCACTCCTTGCGTTCGGCCGCGGTGGCCGTGCCCCCGGTGACGAGCGGACCCAGGTCGGCGAGCCGGGAGTTCAGCGCGGTCTGGTTCGCCTGATTGCGCACGGTCGCCGGTACGCCGTCCATCGCGCCCACCTCGTACGGGTAGTCGACGAGGAACGCCTGCCGCTCCGCCTCGGTCATCTGGGCCCACCAGGCCCCGGTCTGCTGCGGCGACATGCTGCCGAAGACGCTCTCGAGGTCCTGCTTCGCGTGCTTGAGCGCGGCGTCGTCGCCGCGTGCCACCTCCCCGGCGGCGAGCTTGGCGAGCAGGGCGGCATGGAGCGTGTCGGCCGCGGCGGCGTCGTCGAGGATGCCTTGGACGCGCTGGGCGTACCCGTCGAGCATCGACTGTACGGAGGACAGTTCCAGATCGTCGCGCAGGGCGGTGGGCGGCCGGGTCTCGGTGACGGTGAATCCGCCCGCGCCGTTGCCCGTGATCGTCACCCCGCTCGTCAACGCGGTGTGCACCTCGGCGAACAGGCGGTACTGGCAGTCGCTCAACGCCTCGACGGCGAAGTCGAGTTCGGCGGCGACGGCGCGGGCCTCGAGGGCGGCGATGCGGATCCGCCGCAGGGCGTCCTCGAGTTCGGGGTTGGCGAGGCCCGCGGCGTCGCCCTTCCACCCGGCATGCTCCGTCGCGCCGCAGACGCCGAGTTCGAAGTCGCGTACCACGATGTCGAGTTGGTTCATGGTCCGGCCCCACGTGTCGGCGTGCGACCGGAGCGAGTCGAACCGTGCGTCCTTCAGAGCGTCGTATGTGACCATCCGCGTATCCCCCCGCGTGTCACCCCACCGTGACGTGTGCGTGTCGTGCCTGTCGTGCCCGCTGTGCCTGTAGTGCCGGTCGTACCCGCTGTGCCTGTCGTGCCTGCCGGATCAGTTGCCTCAGCGCAGATTGCCGGCATTGCGTGCCTCGGCTTCCAAGTACGCGTTCGTCGTCGTACGGATCTTCGTGGCGCACTGCCGTGCGGCCTCGGAGACCAGGGCCAGTTCGCGGGACCAGGAGTCGGCCAGGGACCCCGCCTGAGTCGCCGTCCGGAATCCGGCCATGCCTGCGGGGGCGCCCTGTGCGAGTCCCGCGCTCAGCGCCAGCAGGCTGTCCGCACAGCCGTCGGCGCGGGACGCGGCCGGGAGCAACAGCCCGGACTGGACGGTGTATTTGCCGGCCCGGGCGGGATCGATGCCCGGCAGGTACCGGGGATCCGTCGGGTACGGGTTCACGCCGGGAGCGGGGGACGGGGTCGCGGGCGTGCCGGGCGTCCCCGGGCGCGTCGGCGCGGCGCCCGTCGGTGCCACGCCGGTCGGCTCCGGCGCGGGCGGCCCGGTGGGCTCGGGAGCGTGCCCGGGCGGTGGTTGATCGGCCATGACAAGTCCCCCGACTCATGTCCCCGACGGCGATACCGGGCGTCACTTTACTGACGGATCGCCCCAGGTGACAGGGATGAAGCCGGGAACGTCGGCTTCCGGTCGCGAAGGGTGGAAGTGCGGCCGATGCGGGGGAGGTTCCCGCGGCCCGGAGACTCGGTCGGCACCGGCACCGGCACCGGTGCCGGTGCCGGTGCCGG